>NZ_JACJVR010000040.1 GCF_014212175.1 Cohnella xylanilytica
CCGCGAGGCCGGCGCGCAGCGACGCTGCCCGCTCGGCGAGGCGGGCGCGTTGGCGCTGCGTCTGCAGCGCCTGCTCCGCGAGCTGGAACAGCTCGGGCAGCAGCTCCGGCGGGAGGCCGGGCGGCAGCTTGCGCTCCGCGAGCCAGGCCTGCCATTGCCGCCGAAGCCGGTCGAGCTCCTCGGCGGCGGCGCGCCGCTCCCGCTCCAGATGCTCGCGCTCCCGCTCCCCTTCCGCCAGACGCCTCTCCCGCTCCAGGCGAAGCGACCGCTCCCGCTCCGCTCCGTCCAGCCGGGCGAGCTCGTCGTGCACCGCTTCCCGGAGCGTCTGGCGGGCCGCCTCGGCCGCTTCCCGATAGGCGTCCGGCAAGGTCCGATCGCCGGAGCCGGGACCGCCTCCCTCATCGCTTAGGGCCCGCGACCCTGGCTCCGCCTCGTCGCCGCGCAGCAAAGCCGCCGCCGCTTCGTCCGGCCGCCTCAGCAGCCGCTTCAGAGCCGCGGCGACGTTCCGCTCGGCGGCCGCCAGGTCGGCTCGGGCCTGCCGGGCCCTCGCCAGCTTCTGTTCGCCGCCTGGATCCCGGTCCGGGAGCGTAACTGTCGTGGACCCATCTCCCGCGCCGCCGTTCCTCGCTCGGCGCCAGAAGTACGCCGCGCCCGCGAGCAAGAACGCCGCCAGCGATTCGAACCCCGCGAGCGCGGCTCCCTTCAACCCCGCCGCGATCGGCGCCAGCGCCGCGACCGCCGCCAGCGCGGCCAGAAGCGCGGCCGCCTTCCGCGCTTGCCGGCTCTCCTGCCGCCGGTCGCCTGCCGAGGCGATGCCGCCGGGGCTGCGGGCTCTGCCGGACGGGCCGTTCCGGCTCCTGCTCCGGCTCCAGCTTTGCGACGAGCCGACGGCATCATACGCGGAGTCTCCCGCGTCGGGCGGCTCCGCCGCGTCTGCCGCCTCCGCTTCCGCGAAGGCGGCCGCCAGCCTCGCCCGCTCCCACTGCCGCAGCTCGTCCTCCAGACGATGCCACGCTTGAAGCAGCTCGTCCCGCTCCCGGGGCGCGAACTCCCCGAACGGAAGCGATGCCGGCGCGCCGGGCGTCGTTCCTTCCCGGCCTGCTCCCCGTATCCGCTCCGCTTCCGTTCCGAGGCTCTCCTCTTGAAGTGAAGCCTTCTGCCTGGCGAGCCTGCGAAGCTCCGCTTCGAGACGCTCCAATTCGCGCTCCCGGCCGGCGAGGCCGGCTTGCAGCGCCCGCGTCGCTTCCTTCTCCGACAGGGCGGCGAACGCCTTGAGCTCGTCCTCGCCCCAATCCGGAGACAGCCGAGCCAGCTGCGCCGTCAATAGCTCGTCCTGCAGCTTCAGGTCGGAAGCCAGCTCCGCGAGCTCCTCCCGTCTCGCCGACGCCGCTTCCCGCTTCGCTTCGAGCGCTTCGAGAACCGGCAGCCGCTCCAGAAGCCGCTCGTCCCATTCGAGCGCTTCCCGCTGCCGGCGGACGGCATCCGCTTCCTCCTTCGCTTCGCGAAGCCGCTCCGCGGCCTGGCCGCGCTCGCGCACGAGAAGCTCCCACCGCAAGGCCGCCTCCTCTTCCGTCGGAGCGGACGGAGAGCCCGGCAGCCTGGCTTCGAGCTCGGCCTCCTCTATCCGAATCTCCCGTAGCCGCAGCCACGTCTCCCTCGCCTCGATCGCTCCACGCACGGCCGCCGCTTCCCGCCTTCGCTCCGGAAGCCGCCTCTCGATCTCGAGCCGTTCCTTCTCCAGCGCCTCCATCTCGAGAACCGCTTCATTATAAGGGCCCTCGCCGGCGCGGCTGCGACGGATGGCCGTCTCCAGCTCCCGGATGTCCGCCATGACGCGGTTCAGGCCCGGCAAGGCTCCCTTCGGCTTGAATAGCTTGTCCATCTCCGCCTCGAGCGTCTTGCTCGCCGCCGTCAGAGCCGCTCCGCCCGCCATGCCGGCGTGGTACAGGTAGTTGCCGACCTCCTCGCCGGCGATCGACCGCAGCTCCTGCAGCTCGTCCAGCGTCACCGCGAACAGCTGCCGGAACAGCCTCTCGGAGACGCCGCCGAGCAGGCGGCGCTCCAGCTCCGCTTGGGTGACCGGCAGCTCGGTTCCGCTCTCGTCGCGCAGAATCGCGACGGCTCCGCCTCGGCGGACCGGGATGTCGGCATACCGCTCGAGCACGAGCTCCCGCCCCTCCTCGAGCAGCACGAGCCTGCCGCCGTGGCGCCCGCCGTACACCGGCTCCGCCCGCTCCGCCGGCTGGCCGCGATTCGCGAAGCCGTAGAGCAGACTCCGGATGAAGCGCAGCAAGGTGCTTTTCCCGGCTTCGTTCGGCCCGTACACGACCGTCACCGGCGCGTCGAACGAGCACGTCCGGCCGTTCAACGCGCCGAACCCGTCGATATGCGCCTCTCGTATGTACACGTCCTTCGCCCCTTCCGCTTCCGCTCTTCGGCTCCGCACTTGCTTTAAACCATCCCACTCAGCCGATGACACGCTTAAGCCCCTATCGCGACTTCTCCCTCATATGCATCTCAGCCGCTAAGACACTTCGGCGCTTATCGCCGCTTACCCTCGAATCTATCTCAGCCGCTGCGAACTCTCCCTAACCGGCCGCTTCGGAAGCGCGAGAAGCAAGCTTCTCGAATCGATGGCGCCGAGCCGAGCCGGCCAACCGCAGCCCGCCCCAACCGCGCCCGAACGGTTCAACCCACAGCCGTACGTTCAACGTACAGGCACGGTTCAGCGTACAGCCGTACGGTTCAGCGTACAGGCACGCTTCAACCCGTAGCCGTACGGTTCAGCGCTCCTCCCGGTCCCGCAGCAGCCAGGCGGCCAGCTCCACCGCGCGGCCGATCAGCTCCTCCCGCTCCTCGGCGGACCGGGCGGCGCTCCACTCGCGCAGCTTCGGGTGGCGCCGGACCTGCTCCAGCGCGCCGTCCAGCAGCTCGCGCGACCGCTCCGGGTCGGCGGCCGCCTCTCGTCCCGCTCGCGCCAGCACGCCCAGGAAGCCGTCCTCGTCCTCTCGGCCGTCCTCCGAAGCGGGGGCGCGAGTGCGGATAACCAAGCTGTCCGCCCACACCCAATCGTCCCGCTCCTCGGGAGAGCCGCACCATTCCCGCAGCTCCTCCAGCCATTCGGCCGCCGCCGTCTCCCGCTGCAGCCGGTCGTGGAGCGCGCCGCGGCCTTCGACGCGAATTCGAAGGACGACCGGCCTATGGTCCGCCTCGCCCCGCGCCTGCTCGATCGCCTCGAGCAGCCTCGCCTTCAAATCCTGCTCCCGCTCCGCGCCTTCGATCGAGACCGTCTTCTCGCTCCAGAGCACGTCGGCCGTGTCGCGGAACGCCATCTCGATCCGTCCCGCCTCGTCCACCCGGACGACGTAGGCCCCCTTGGGGCCGGTCTCGCGGACGCTGCGTCCCTGGATGTTGCCGGGGTAGACGACGTGCGGATATTCGTTCAGAACGCGCCGATCGTGAATATGCCCGAGCGCCCAATACTGGAAGTCCCCCGAAGCCAGCTCGGCCAGCTTGCAAGGGGCGTAATCGTCATGCCCGGCGCTGCCGTCGACGTTGGCGTGCAGCACCGCCAAATGAAAAGGCGCGCCGGGCCGTGCCCGGTAACGCGCCGCCAGGTTGTCCGTGACGTTGGCCTCCGGGTAGGAGATGCCGTACACGTAAGCGGCCAGCTCCCCGTCCCGGCGGTAAGCCGGCACGGCCTCCACTTCGCCCGAGCCGAAGAAATGCACCAGCTTCGGCCATTCGAGCTTCGCCTGCCACCCGTTCGCGGGATCGTGGTTGCCGTGGACGACGAACGTCCGGATGCCGTCCTCCGCCAATTCCGCCAGCGTCCGCTGCATGCGAAGCTGGGCGCGCAGCGACCGGTCGGCGGCGTCGTACAAATCCCCCGCGAGCACGACGAAGTCGACCTTCTCGCGTCTCGCCAGCAGCGCGAGCCGCTGGAAGGACGCGAAGGTCGACTCCTTGAGCCGTTCCCGGACGGCGGGCGGAACTCGGGTCAAGCCGCGGAACGGACTGTCCAGGTGAAGATCCGCGGCATGAAGGAAAGCGAACGGCACTCCCATGCGCTCCCTCCTCTCTCTCTCTCTCATCCCCAGCGCATGTTATTCGGCCGGTTCCGGCTGCATCTCAGGTCCCATCGGTCCGATATCGGTGTACACCTTCTTCAATTCGGAGATGACCCGGTTGAGCGAATACGTCTTCTTCGCCTTGTTCCAAGCGGCGCGGGCGAGCTCGTACCGGTAATGCGGATCGACGATCAGCTGTTCGAGCGCTTCGGCGAGGGCGACCGGATCTTCCTCCGGGACGAGCAGGCCGTTGACGCCGTTCTCGATCTGCTCCGCGATGCCCCCGACGTTAGTGCCGACGAGAGACAGCAGGCATAGAGCCGCCTCGGCGAACACCGAACCGAACGACTCCGCGCGCGACGGCAGCACGAACACGTCGAAGAACGGCATCAGCTCTTCCGGGTGCAGCATATATCCGTAGAAAATCGTATCCTCGTAAATCCCGAGCCGCTGCGACAAGCTCTCCAGCTCTTCTCGGATCGGTCCGTCCCCAATAATATGGAGGACGAACTTGCGGCCCCGGCGCTGAAGCTCGGCGCAAGCCTTCAGCAGAATGTCGATCCCCTTCGCGGGGACGAGCCGGCATACCGTGACCAGCTGCGCGACTTCGTTGTCGTGGGAGATCGGCTTGAACCTTCTCTCGTCGTAGCCGTTCGGAATGACGCCGACCTTCTCCGGCCGCTCCAGATAGGGGCCGAGATAACCCGCGAACGAATGGGAGACGGTCAGAAGACGGTCCGTCTTCTTCTCCAGTTCCCCGTAGATTCTCGTCAAAAATTGATGCTCGGGCCCGCCCGCGGCGATGCGTCCGTTCAGAATGAGCTCCCGCTCGAAGCTGGAGTGAACGGTCATGATCACCGGGACGTCCGGATAAATGCGCTTCATCGCGAGAGCCGCCACCGGATGGTGGGCGTGGATGATGTCGTACTTGTTGTCCTTCAGGCGGAGCTTCGTCCACCAGATGTAATCCTTGAGCGTCTGAATGTATTTATCGACGATGGCGTGGCCGGCGTACTGCCGCCAGTCGAACGTCTCGAATTCGACGTCTTCCTGTCCCTTGTTGCGGATGCGCTTCGGGAGAGAGAATAGCTCCATTTCCCAACCGAGTTTGCGGAACCGTTCCCTGATATAGGGCACCATGGAAGAGACGCCTCCCGGCTGCTCCGGGGGGAAAAACAGCGCCTGCAATACGTTCATGGTCATCCCCTCCTTTTGTCCTGCTTTCTCGGTCCTAGTGAATTGTGATATATTAGACTATCAAGTTTATGATATATTAGAACATATGTTTCTGTAAAGAAATGCGAGGAGCCTCTATGATGAACACATCCGTATGGCCGATGAACGACGAGCATCTGTACGCCTTCTCCTCGGGAATCGTCGTCATTCTTCTTGGATTGATGCTTTTCATGGCCTATCGTCTTTACGTACATAACCGGAGGGCGACCTACCGCACGCTGATCTACTCGCTCGGGCTGGATCTCGCGCACCAGCTGTTCCAGTTGGCGCTGCTGCTGAAGCTGGCCCCGCAGAAGTCGCTGCTTACGTTCCTTGGCAGCACGCTGCAGGTGATTTCCTTTATATTGCTGAACTTCGCCGTGTTCGAGCTGTACCATAAGAAGCGTCCGCGGACGAGAGCGTGGTACTATTCCCTGCTCGGAATCTGCGTCGCGATCTCCGTAAGCGTCATTTTCTCGGGGCGGGAATCGCTTCGCCAGATCTGGGAGGTCGGGGTCATCCACTCCCCCGTTCTGGACGGCTTCATGCTGGCGTTAAGTCCCTTGTTCGCTCTCATGTTCGCGCCGCATATCGGCCAGCCGAAGCGCTACGTGTTCGCGCTCTCCATCTCGTTCGCGCTGCAGCTCGTCACGATCATCGACCGCTACGGGTACCCCGACAATGCATTTTATGAGACGATCGCGGCGCTATTGCCGATCGCGTATTATATTTTGCTGTTCATGGTGCTGTTCGAGCGGGTCGTCGAGCTTCTCCAGTCGGCTTACCGGTCTTCGATCACGGACGGGCTCACCAACCTGTACAACCGGCGCTTCTTCATGAACCAGCTGGAGCATGCGCTCCGTTCCGGCCGGGAGGTCGGCGCCATCTTCTGCGACATCGACAACTTCAAGAAGCTGAACGACACCCAGGGCCACCAGCAGGCGGACGTCGTGCTGAAGCAGGTCGCGCAGATTCTGACGGAGGAGACGGACGGGATCGGGCTTCCCGGGCGGTACGGCGGCGAGGAGCTCGTCGCGTTCGTCACGGGACCGGCTTCTTCTTCGCTCGCGGTGGCGGAGAAGATTCGGGCGCGCATCGAGAAGGAGACGATCGTGACGGCCAGCGTCGGGCACTGCGCCGCCGGGAAGGGCATCGCCGCGGACAAGCTGATGAAGCAGGCGGACGAGGCGATGTACCATTCCAAGAAGTCGGGCAAAAACCGGGTGACCGACTACGCGCACTGGATGAACAACGCGGTGTAAGGGGAGAGGCATCTGCGGTCGGCCTCTTGAGCTCTTCCATTTTTCGATCAAGGTATCGAGGTATTGTTGGGTTCGCTTAGTCGCGAAGCGCGCGCCGTTCGATGCGGAAGGAATTTCGCTCGGACGGCGTTTTGGTTTTGCCGGTTTTATGGATCATTGCGGAGCCGCGGCGCAAGAAGAGGCGGCCGTTAGGACAGGCCGAGACGGTCTTCCTCTCCCGGGTCTGGCGGCCGTTCTTCGGAGTTTGCACCGTTTGCGAGGTCGTGTATACTGGTAACGATTATTCGTCATCGTCTGCCGAAGGAGTATAGATTCGATGGTACAATTGCCTGCCGCTTACGCCGAACGGATCCGCCAGCAGCTTGGCGGGGAGGCCGACGCGTTCCTGGCCAGCTACGAGAAGCCGCGAGCTTACGGGCTGCGGCTCAATCCGCTCAAGATCGAGGCGGAAGCCCCCCTGTTCGCGGCCATGCGGGAGCGCTTCTCGCTGGAGCCGGTCCCATGGTGCGAACACGGTTACTTCTACGAAGAAGCGACAAGGCCGGGCCGCCACCCTTGGCATGCGGCCGGTCTCTACTATATACAGGAGCCGTCCGCCATGATCGCGGCGGAGCTGCTCGATCCCCGCCCGGGCGAGATCGTCCTCGACCTGGCCGCCGCCCCCGGGGGCAAGACGACTCAGATCGCGGGGCGGATGGCCGGGCGGGGCTTGCTGGTCGCGAACGAGATTCACGCCGGTCGCGCCAAGATATTGGCGGAGAACGTGGAGCGAATGGGCATTCCGAACGCGGTCGTCGCGAACGCGGCGCCGGACGAGCTGTCCGCCCGCTGGCCCGAGGCGTTCGACCGGATCATGCTGGACGCGCCGTGCTCGGGCGAAGGCATGTTCCGCAAGGACCCGGACGCCATGGGAGAGTGGTCGCCCGAAGCGGTGGAGACGTGCGCCGCCCGCCAGCGCTCCATCCTGCCGGACGCCGCCCGGATGCTGAAGCCCGGCGGCCGGCTCGTCTACTCGACGTGCACGTTCAATCGCGAGGAGAACGAGGAGACGATCGCCTGGTTCCTGAGCCGCCATCCGGAATATACGCTGATCCGCGAGGAGAGAATGTGGCCGCACCGGAACGAGGGCGAGGGCCATTACGCCGCCGTGCTCGAGAAGTCCGCGGATGCCTCTGCCGTCCCGGCGCCCGCTTCCCCTCCCCGCGGCAGAAGCAAATCCCGGGACGCCGGCAGACCGGCGTCCCCAGCCGTCGCCGCGGCCCGGCTCTTCCGCGAATTCGCCGCCGATGCGCTGCCGGGCTTCGAGCTGCCCGCCGAAGGCGAGCCGCTGCTGTTCGGCGACGCGCTCTATTGGCTGCCGAGCCCGGAAGGCTCGCCGCTGTCGGCCTCCTCGATGAAGGGGCTCAAGCTGCCGCGTCCCGGCCTGCACTTGGGCGACGTGCGCAAAGGCCGCTTCGAGCCCGGACACGCTCTCGCCATGGCCGCCAAGGCCTCGGCTGCCGCCAACGCCTGCGATTATCCGGCCGACGGCCCGGAGACGGCCGCCTATCTGCGCGGAGAGAGCCTGCCGGCCCGGGAGGGCTCGCCGAAGGGCTGGGGGCTGTTCACCGCGGACGGCTACCCTCTCGGCTGGTTCAAGACGAGCGACGGCCAACACAAAAACCGCCTCCCCAAAGGGCTGCGGCTGTTCTCCGATCCTTCTCGAGCGTAAGCACCGAGGCAGGCTCCGAGGAAGCTCCGATGCAGGCTCTCCGCGACTTTATGCCGTGCTCCGATTCCGGGCGGCTCGGCGCTTCGCCCGCCCCGCAACCGACGATCGCTTGCGGCTGCGTTCGCTCCTCCCGCCCGTCCGGCGGATGCCTCCGCCGGACGAATGAAGCTCGGGTGCATTCCCCCAGCTGGGCATGTATCCAAAATCGTTTGCCCCGGGGTAAATGTCCAGTCCGTCACGCGCCTCCTTCATAGTATAGTGTAGACCGAACGACGGGACAGTCTCACGCGCTGATCCCAAGTCGGCAACCAACAACACTTTGATGAAGGAGGAATTTGCATGTCCGGTGTTGTGGGCGGCTACTACTCTTCCGCAGCTTTCGTGCTGGTTCTGTTCATCCTGCTTGTCATCATCCTGAAAGCTGGTTACTGAGTTCGCGGATCGGCTCCCTGAACGATCCCGCGAAGCTCCGGAGTCTCGCGAGACTCCGCACCACCCGAGCAACGCCGGCATTCCGCCGGCGTTGTTTTACTTGGCGACCGCCAGCAGCTCTTCGAGCACGACCGCGACGCCGTCCTCGTTGTTCGAGACGGTCACCGCGTCGGCGGCCCGCTTCACCTCTTCCGGCGAGTTGGCCATCGCCACCCCGAAGCCCGCGAATTCCAGCATGCCGATGTCGTTATAATAATTGCCGATGGCGAGCACTTGCTCGCGCGGGACGCCGCGCAGCCCCGCCAGCCGCTCGAGAGCGGCTCCCTTGGAGGCATGATGAGGCTGCACGTCGATGAAGAAATCCCCGCTTCGAACGACCTGAAGCCCGTCCTCCCAAGCCGCCCAATCCCGCTGGACGGCGTCGAGAGCTTCCTTGGCGGCGAAGATCGAGAGCTTCACCGTCTGCTCCGGCAGCCCTCTCTCCGCTTCCCGGACGATCGGCCGGGCGAACATGCGCCCGTACATCTTCTCGCTCTCCTCGGTGAGCTTCTCCACGTACAGATCGAACGCCGTGTTCATGTCGAAGTGGATGCCCCGCTCCCGGCAGTACGCCAAGTACCGGGAAGCCGCCTCCGCCTCGATGACCGTCTCGTGCAAGATCCGACGCGTCCCGCTGTCCACGGTGGACGCCCCGTTATGGGTAATCATCGTGCCGGACAAGCCGAGCTCCTCCAGCACGGGAAGGGCGCTCGTCGAGCCCCGGCCCGTGCACAGCACGATCTCCGCCCCTCTCGCCGCCGCCGCCCGGACCGCCCCCCGCACGCGGGGAGTCAATTCGTGGTCGTCGTTGATGAGCGTTCCGTCGACGTCCAATGCGATGATGCGATAGTTCATTCCGGCTGCCCCTTCCGATAATCCCGCAATGCCGCGAGTTCCTCTTCCGTCAGTTCCCGCCATTCGCCCGGAGCGAGCGCCGGGTCCAGCCCGAGCGGCCCCATGGCAACCCTTCTCAAATAGACGACTTCCTTCTCCACCGCCTGGAACATTCGCTTGACCTGATGGTACTTGCCCTCATGGATCGTCAGCTCGATCCAGCTGAGCGCCAGGCCCTGCCGCCGCGCCTCGGCCAACTCGGCCCCCCGCAGCCCCGGAACGCGCGACGTTCGATCCGCCGCTTGCGCCATCTCCGGGTGCCGGAGGCTCTCCCCCGCCCGCGCGACCGCGAGCACCTTCAGCTCGGCCGGCAGCGTGACGTAGCCGTCGTCCAGGGCGACGCCGCCCGCGAACCGCTCGACGTCCTCCTGCCCGACTTCGCCCGCGACCAACGCCCGATACGTCTTCGGCACGTGCTTCCGCGGCGACAGCAGCTCGTGCGACAGCTTGCCGTCGTTCGTCAGCAGCAGCAAGCCCTCGGTATCCTTGTCCAGCCGCCCCACGGGGAATGGGGAGAATACGTTCGTCTCCTCGTCCAGCAGCTCCAGCACCGTCCGGTCCCGGTTGTCCTCCGTCGCGGAGACGTAGCCGGCCGGCTTGTGCAGCAGCACGTAGACCGTATCCCGATAGGCGATGCGTTCCCCGTCCAGCACGACCTCGTCCTTCTCCGGATCGATCTGCATGCCCGGATCCTTCGCCGCCGCGCCGTTGACCGTCACCGCCCCTTGCCGGACGAGCGCCTTGATGCCGCTTCTCGTCCCGTAGCCGAGGTTCCCGAGCATCTTGTCCAATCTGATCGTCTTCTTCATTCCGGCCCCGCTTCCTTCATCCATCGATTGCCCGCGCCGGACGGACGTCCCGCGCTACAGCCAGCGCCAACCCGGCAGCAGTTCGTTCTTCAGCAGATGACCGTCCCAACGGCCCCACCCGGCGGGAAAACCGTCAATGCACACGAGCGTCCAGCCTCTGCCGGACTCCGGGCTGCCGTCCCGGCCGACGATGCGGCCGGGATCGGGCTGGAGCGTCTCGCCCTTCATGTACCTCGACGCGTCGGCTTCGCCGGCGGCGAGCCGCAGCGTCCGGGCGGCGTCGGTCATCTTGAGCCCCATCGCGAGCGCCTGCGACGGCTCGAAGCGATGCTTCGTCGCCGAGCCGAGCAGCCAGCCGGGACGGACCAGGCGGAGCCGGCCGAGCGCCGGGAGCTCCTCCGGCTGCAGATACAGCTGCTCGCCGCGGGCGTACAGCTTCCCGCGAGGCTTCCAATCGGGGAGGTGGTCCCGGACGAACGCCAGCAGCTTGTCGCGCATGTCGGCTTCCGGCGAGGCTGCGTTCTTCCCGCGCGCCCGGGAGCCGGAATCGGCCGCTCCGCGGCGGCCTCGCGGCGACGGCTCCGGCCTCGCCCCCCGTTTGGCGCCGGCAGCCGACGCAGCCGTCGCCGCGCCCGCTTCCGGCTCCGCCATCGCCGGGAAGCTCCACGGTTCGTCGTCCGAGCCGTCCCGCTCGGCGAGGCTCCTAACCGCCCCCGGCGGCGTCATGGCCGCTGCAGCGCGTTCGGCTGCCGGCGTACCAGCTGCCTGCGTACCAGACGATGCCGCCAGCTCCGAAGCCCGCGGCCCCGGCGTCCCGCCGGCCCCCTCGCGCCGCACGAGCAGCGCGGCGAAATGCCCTTCGCCCCGGCTGCGGTGCGGCCATACGCGAGCCGCTCCGGCCAGCGACGCCAGCCGCTCGCCGGCCAGCCCCGCCGTCTCGTCCCCGGCCAGCCAGTCGGGGCGCCCCGGGCCGAGCCCCCATTCCGCGGGAGCGTCGATCCGCTCCACGTCGAACTCCGGATGCTCCGCCAGGAACCGGGCGATACTGCCTTCGTTCTCCAGCGGCGAGAACGTGCACGTCGAATAGAGCAGCTTGCCCCCCGGCGCGACGAGCCTCGCCGCCTCGCGCAGAATGTCCCGCTGCATGCCCGAGCAGCGCTCCACCGAATGGCGCTCCCACTCGCGGATCATGTCCTCGTCCTTGCGGAACATCCCTTCCCCCGAGCACGGCGCGTCCACCAGCACCCGGTCGAAGAACGCGCCGAACGCGTCCGCCAGGCGCGAGGGCTCCTCGTTCGTCACGACGACGCCCGCCGCGCAGGCTCTCTCCACGTTCTTCGCGAGCGCCTTCGTTCTCTCCGCGGCGTTGTCGTTCGCGACCAGCAGCCCCCGGCCTTGCAGCTTGGACGCCAGCTGCGTCGACTTGCCCCCCGGCGCGGCGCACAGGTCCAGCACGCGGTGACCCGGCCGCACGTCCAGCAGCTCCGCCGGCAGCATCGCGCTCGGCTCCTGGATATAATACAGTCCCAGATAATAATGCAGATGCTTGCCCGGACGATCGTCCTCGTCCGTATACAGGCCGCCGTCCGCCCAAGGGATCGGCAGACCCGCGGCGCCGAACCGCGCTTCGTATTCGGCGCGGCCCAGCTTCAAGCCGTTCAGGCGAAGCCCCGTCGTTCTCGGCATCGCGTAAGTGGCGAAGAAAGCGTCGGCTTCCTCGCCCAGCAGAGCCCGCATCGAGCTCTCGAATTTGTCCGGCAGCCTCATCCCGTCGTTCGTTGCCCCCCACATCATCCGGCTACCTCTATCAGGTATAATTTAAGGGAGTCCGGCGGTCTTGTCCATCCCTTGTCCGGAAAAAACGACGGCGAAGGGCTATCCAATGATGTCCAAGCCTGCGCCTCCGGCCAAAAACAAAGAACCGGAACGCAGATTCGTCCGGTTCATTCGGTCTTCCCCTTTTCCCCCGTTCATGTCGTTCCGCTCTTGCCCGCCCGGGACAGCGCCTCCTGAATCTCCGCGGACAGCTCGGCCAGGCCCCACATGTCTTCCTGCTCCCACAGCTCGTTGAACCTCAGCTGGAACTGCGCGGCTTCCCGCACCCGGCGGAAGAAGTACAGGCTCTGGATGTCGTTCAGCACCTTGCGGACGATGCCCGACTTGCCTTCGAAGTCCTGCTGGGCGTCCACGATCTCCTGCCGGATGTTCGACATCTCGGTATCGAGCTGGAACGCGGCTTCGGCCGCCTTGAACAGCCTCTCGCGGACATGCTCCGGGAGCTGCTCCTTGTACTTGTAGTTCAGGGAATGCTCGATCGTCGCCCAGAAGTTCATCGCCAGCGTGCGGATCTGGATCTCCGCCAGCACCGGCATCGAGCCGATCGACGTCTGGATCGGATATTCCACGATAATATGATAGCTCCGGTAGCCGCTGTCCTTGTAATGGGTGATGTAATCCTTCTCGTAGACGACCTTCATATCCTGGCGCATCCGGACGAGGTCCGCGACCCGATGGATATCGTCCACGAACTGGCACATGATGCGAATGCCCGCGATATCCTCGATCCCCGTCTCGATCCGGTCCATCGGCACGTTCAGCCTCTTCGCCTTCTCCAGGATGCTCGAGATGCGCTTGACCCTTCCGGTCACGAATTCGATGGGCGCGTACTCGTCGCGGGCTTTCAATTCCGTACGCAGCCCTTTAAGCTTCACCTTCAGCTCTTCGACCGCCTGCTGATAGGGAAGCAAAAACTTGTTCCAATCTCTACCGTCCATATGCGGAAACTCCTTTCTGCCGCGTCCCAAAAGAAGTTCGATCGCGCCCGGCGCGACCGGACGAGAAGGTGCCGCCCCGGCGGCGCCGCCGGCTGCTGGCTACTTGTGATCCGCCCCGACCGCGTCGGTTATGCGCTCGTAGCCGTCCTTGCGCAGCAGAGTCTTAAGCCCCGCGACGATCTCTCGCATGACGACGGGACCTTTGTAAATAAGGGACGTATACACTTCGACGAGGGAAGCTCCCGCGCGAATCTTGTCGTAAGCGTCCTGAGCGGAGAAGATGCCGCCGGAACCGATGATCGGCAGCCGGCCCTCCGTCAGCTTGTAGATCGAACGGATTATCTCCGTGGATCGCTTCGTCAGCGGGCGACCGCTCAGTCCGCCCGTCTCGTCCTTGTGCGGATGGGACAGTCCGTCCCGGCCGATCGTCGTGTTCGTGGCGATGATGCCCGACATCCCGCTGAGCCGGATCGCTTCCGCCATGTAGCCCAGCTGTTCCTCGTCGTTGTCGGGGGCGATCTTGACGAGAATCGGCTTCGCCGTCCCGCCGTGCTTCTTCGCCTGCAGGTCCATCTCGTCGCGGACCGCGTCCAGCAGCGTCTTCAGCTCGTCTCCGTGCTGCAGCTTCCGAAGGTCCGGCGTGTTCGGCGAGCTGATGTTCACGACGAAGAAGTCGCCGTGCGCGTACAGGCGCCGCAAGCATTCGCGGTAGTCGTCCGCCGCCTTCTCGTTCGGCGTGGCCTTGTTCTTGCCGACGTTGACGGCGATCGGGATGCGGTGCCGTCCGAGCTTGGCGAGGCGCGAGGCCATCGCGTCCGCCCCTTCGTTGTTGAAGCCCATCCGGTTGATCAGGGCTTCGTCCGAAGGCAGGCGGAACAGGCGCGGCAACTCGTTGCCGGGCTGCCCCAGCGGCGTCACCGTGCCGACCTCCATGAAGCTCAGGCCGATCCGGGAGAAGCCCGCGACCGCCTTGGCGTTCTTATCGAGTCCGGCGGCCAAGCCTACCGGATGGGAGAAGCGCAAGCCGAACAGGTCGACGGCCAGCTCCGGCGTGGAGCCGACGCCCCACAGGCCCGAGAGCAGCGAAGGAACGAGAGGGATCCGGGCCGCCGTTCCGAGTCCGTCCACGACCAGGTGATGGGCCGCTTCGGGGTCCATTTTGAAAAATAACGGTTTGACCAGCTTATACATCCGACCGACAGACATCCTTTCTTTGACAAAAACCTTTCGGGTAACAGTTTAGCCTTTTCTCGGGCAAAAGAAAAGGGATGAACCGCCCATCCGCGCGCGCCGAACGTCTGGCTTTTTGGGTAGCAACCGTTTACAATAGGGGCATATCTTCTTTATTTAACGATAGAAAGGTTGATGGACGTGAGCTCTGCCAAGAAGAGACCTCCCGCGATTCCCCAGTCCAAGCCGAAGGAAGAAGTGAACAAGCGGGCGCTGATCTGGATCGGCGCGGCCTTCGCCGTTATCGTCGCGGCCGTGGGCACCCTGCTCATCCTGAACATCTAACCTGGAAGCGGAACCTCTCGCCCTAGTTTAACCAATTATATTTCTTATGAGGGTTTGTCTCGTTCTGCGCCGGCGTCAGCCGGAACCGCTCCGCGGGGGCGCGCAGTTCGGTCGGCAGACCCTCTTTGGCGATCGTGACCTTCGTTCCGATGGAGACGAGATCGTACAGCTCCTCGACGTCCTTCTTGTTCATGCGGATGCAGCCGTGAGACTCGTCCTTGCCGATGCTGTCCGGCTCGTCCGTTCCGTGGATCGCGTACAGCGTGTCCGACAGCGTCATTCCCCGGCTGCCGAACGTGCCGGTCGAGCTGCCGTTCGGGTCGCGCACCTTCTCCGTAATCGCGAACGTTCCTTCGGGAGTCAGATCTCCGCCGAGCCCGACCTCGTAATTCCTCAGCAAAACGTTGCCGCTCAGAACGGCGAGCCGATGATGCTTTTTGTCGACCACGATCTCGAGCGGCTGCTCCGCGAGCGGCTCCAGCTTGCCCGCGGGCGTTCCGAATCCTTCCGCCGGCCCGCTGGCGTCCGGCCAAGCGGGAGCGGCGGCTGCCTTGCCGTCCACCTTGGCGAGCTCCTTCCGCAATTCGCCCAGCCAGGCCGTCATCTCCTCGTTCCAGCCCGCCATCGTATTCGCCGGGTAGGCGCCGGCGAGCTGGTCCTTGGAGGCCGGCCACTTGCCCGTCCTGGCATGGTAATTGATCATCGCCGAGCGAAGCGCCAGCTTGCCTTCCTGGAGCGGCTTCCATGCCTCGATAGCCTTGCGCGGCGAGGCCGAATCCTTGCCCGGCCGGCAGTCGCACCACTGCGGGTCGAGCCAGCCGACCGAAGCCGTCGCTTGGCCGGGCGAAGCGGCGACTTCCGCGAGCGGTTTGCCGCTCTTTACCCAGTCTGTCCATTTCTTGTCCAGGACAGGCGTCTGGACGAGCAAGGACGAGCCCGGAACGGCCGGCTTCGACAGCATCCTTCCGAGCACGGCGGGGCCGTCCGCTTCCGGATCGGCCGCTCCGGCGACGGAGGCGAGCTTGGACGCCTGCCGGCCAGGCGTCTTGGCGGGCTGGCCCTTGGCCGGGGCGGCGGCGGGGGCGGGTGGCGCGGCGTCGTCCGGCGCGGCCGTCTGCGCCGCC
>NZ_JACJVR010000041.1 GCF_014212175.1 Cohnella xylanilytica
CCAGAGAGGTGAACCGACAACACGGGTGACATAGGTCCATAAACGAGCCACCTATTTCCCGGTACATAAGGAAATATCTGAAAATCCGGGTAGGGCAGGTTTAGTTTGGGTTTGTCTTTTTCCGGGTCACCCCCTGAAAAGAGTGCGGTTCATTCAAATTCGTCTGATTTATGGTCTTGACATAGCACCGCTGCTCTCTTCGTCTTCCATCAGCAGCCGCTCGATGCGCGCCATCGCTTCCCCGAAGCCGGGCGATTCGTACGAGCGGGGATGCTCGAGGCCGATCTCGAAAATATCGGCGATAATCCCGCGCTTCATCACGACGAGCCGGTCCGCCAGGTAGACGGCCTCGCTGATGCTGTGCGTCACGAACAGGATCGTCGGCCTCAGCTTTTCATAGATCCGCCTCAACTCTCGCTGCATCATGTCCCGGGTCAAAATGTCGAGCGCGCCGAACGGTTCGTCCATCAGCAGGATGTCCGGGCTGCTCGCGAGCGCCCTGGCGATGCCGACCCTCTGCTTCATTCCGCCCGACAGCTCTCCCGGATAGTGATTCGCGTAAGCCTCCAGCCCGACCAGCGACAGGAAGCGGGCCGCCGTCTCCCTCGCCTGCTTCTTCGGCACCCCCTGCACCTCCGGACCGAAGGATACGTTCTGCAGCACGGTGCACCACGGGAACAGCGCGTGATCCTGGAACACCATGCCCCGGGACTTGGAAGGCCCCCGGATCGTCTCGCCGTCCGCCTGGATCTCCCCTTCGTCGGGGAACAGGTAGCCGGCGACCATGTTCAGAAGCGTCGACTTGCCGCAGCCGCTGTGCCCCAGAATGCAGACGAACTCGTTCTCGCCGACGGTCAGATCGACCTCTCTCAGAATCGATCTTCCGCCGAAGCTTTTGCTCACCCCGTCCACGGTCAGCTTCATGGACATCGCCTCGTTTCTCTTCTTGGAATGGCGGGACGCGACGATTGCATCCCATATCGCCTGATTTGAGATACAAGATTGGATACAATCCCGAGCGCAAAAAAAGCGGTCTTACTTGCGGGCGGACACGAGCCGCTCGTTCTTGAAGATGTCGGCGAGCGACCGGGGGCTGTCTTCCGCCTCCTTGAAGTCCAGCGTCCCCTCCAGCTCCCGGAGGTGCTCCTCCATAAGTCTCTCGGCCTCCGCGGAGTCCCGCTCCCGGATCGCGTCCAGAATATGCTCGTGATCCTGGCAGCACTTCATCCTCTGTTCGCCGTACAGCGCCATGATGACGTAAGTGAGGGACAGCAGCTCCTCCAGGTACCGGGAGTAATAGGAGTTGCCCGAGAACTCGGCGAGGCGCAGGTGGAAGTCTCCCGTCACCTGGATCGCCCCGAGCTTGTCGCCGCGATGCTGGGCCTCGTGCTCTTCGGCCAGCAGCCGCTTCAGCTCGCGGTACTGCGCATCCGTGAGCGTGCGGCAGACGTTGCGGACGGCGGCGGCTTCGATCACCCGGCGCATCTCGAACACTTCCTTCGCTTCGACGACGGTCGGGCAAGCCACGAACGCTCCCCGGTACGGAATGATCACGACCAGCTTCTCGTTCGCGAGCCTGCGGACGACGTTGCGGACGGGCGTGCGGCTGACGCCGAACGATTCGGCGATGACTTCCTCGACCAGCTGCACGTTGGGCCGCAGCTTCTGCTCGATGATCGCTTGCTTGATTGCCCGGTAGATCTCCGTCTCGTTATCGTGAGCCATCGACTGGATTCTCCTGTTTGGATTGGGTATTGAGTTGAGGTCCGATACACCCCGATCGTAATGGAAGGGATCGACAGCGTCAACATACATGACATTCATTTGGCGGTTTCTTGTAAAAACACACATGAAGAAACGCTTTCCGCTGTCTCTTTCACAAAACCGAGGATGGATGGCCTGTGTTTGATGTCATTATACATAACACACCCGTGTCGCAACGCCGCTCCCTCTCTCGCCTCTGGAACCAAAAAAACAGCGCCCCGCTCCTCCGAAGAGAGAGCGGGACGCTTGCATGGGCCGCGCGATTCGTTTGGCTCGATAAGACGGTTTTTTCCGCTTGTTGCGGCGGTTGGCGGTGCAGACCCGCTCAACAAGACGGTTTTTTCCGCTTGTTGCGACGGATGGCCTAGCCATGAGCCGATTCCGGCCCGGGAGCGGCGGCCGACGGCTGCGATGCCGGCGGCAGAGAGAGCGCGGGAGCCTGCGCGGCGCCGCTGCCGACCGGGTTGCCCCGGCCGTCGTAGTAGTACATCGGCACGTCGCCGACGACCATCATATAAGAGAGCGGGATGTCCGTCTCGAGCGTGGCCGGCTCCCGGTCGAACGGGATGACGACGGCGATCTGCGTCTTGATGTGAACGTAAATCTCGACCTGCAGCATATTGATGCCCGCGCTTGTCTGGCGCGTGCGCACCTCCGCCTGAACGGCGCTGGCCGGATGGAACCGCACCGATACGCTCGGGCCGATCGAAGAGATGAACGGGCTGTTCAGGGCGTGGCCGAGCGGGATTTTCTCGTACAAGCTCGCCTGCTCCTTCAGCGTTCTCTCCACGACCTGGATCGTCTGCGCCGTAATGCTCATCTGCTCCTTGTAATCGATCAGGAACCCCGTGATCTTCCCCGCTTCGTTCGTCTTCCATTGAATCATCTTGCTGCTGTCCGCCCCGCTTGCGATATTGTCCATCATCGCCTGGTTCACCGCTTCGGTCGCGATCTGCGTGATGCGAACCTTCGCGAGGAACATAAGCGGATCCCGCAAGTACCGGTCGAGGAAAAGCAAAGATTGAAACATGGCGAACACGAAAAGCAGCGCCATGATGATCCAGAAGTGCCGGCGCTTCATCCGCTTGCGCGGCCGGGTAATCCAGCCTTGGCCGTTCGGGTTCGCCGTCTGGCGCCGGGCCGGCCTTCGCTTCCGGGCGACGAAGCCGCCGCTTCGGGGCGCCGGCGCCTGCAGCCGGGGCGCGAGCCGGCGGGAAGCGCGGAACCTCCTGTTCCTCGGAGGCGGGTTCCACTTCCAGCGGAGCGCGAGCGGCCTTCCCCATCTGCGTCTCATGTCCGTCCCTCCCCGTCGATCGTTCGCAAGTTCCGGGCCCGGGCGTGCCGAGCCCTCCTCCCAACTTATGCGGAGATGGGACAAAAAAGAAGGCGCCCCCAAGGGCGCCGCTCTCAATCGCTCGCTTCTATTCGTTGAACGTAATCTCGCGGATTCCCGCTTCCCGCTCGCGGCTCAGGTCGACGAAGCCTTCGTCGGCCGTCTTGACGAGCGGATACTCGGGCTGGTTCGGGTTCACGTAGACGACCTCGCCCGCGCGCCCGTCGGTGAGCCTTACCTGCTGGCCGACGAGCTTGTTGGACAGATTCCGAAGGAACACCGACACGACCTGCGGGTTGAGGCCGCCGAACTTCTCCTGGCCCATCTGGCGCAGCAGCTCGTTGAACGGATAAGGCTCGCGGTACGGCCGCTTGGACGACATGGCGTGGAACACGTCCGCCACCGCCACGATCGAGCTGAACGGATCGATCTTGTCCTGCTTCAGACCGAACGGATAGCCGCCGCCTCCTTCCCTCTCATGATGCTGGAGGGCCACGAGGGCGATCCGGTGGTTGATGCCCTTCGTCTCCCGGAGCAGCTCGTAGCCGTAGACGGTATGCTTGCGGACGAGCCGCATCTCCTCCTCCGTCAGCTTCCCGGGCTTCATCAGCAGCTCGTCCGGCACTTTGATTTTCCCGATATCGTGAAGAAGGGCGGCCAGGGTGAGCGACGACAGCTCCGGCTCGCTCAGGTTCATCCACCGGCCGATCAGCGAAGACAACGCCGCGACCCCGATATGATGCTCGTACGTGTAGTCGTCCTTGCCCTTGATCTTCTCGAGCAGCTGGAACACGTCCGATGTCTCCGCCGCTCCCATGACGTCGGGAAGCACTTCGTTGCGAATCTCCCAGATCGGGACTTTGCGCGACAGCCGGATGCTCTGGTACAGCTCCTTCAGGTGCTGCACGCTCCGGCTGATCTCCGCGTCCTCCAGCGGAGCCGCGGCCGGCGCCGCTTCGTCCGACTCCAGGACGATCGTATCTGCGTTAACGCGATGCTTGATAATCAACTCGAGCGCATCGCCGTCGATGGTCGTATTCGCGGGAACGATCGTCACGCCGTAGGAGTTGACGATATCCTCCTTCGCTCTCTTGCCCAGATAGTGCTCCATACCCCGCCCTCCCAGACTTTCGACTTGTCCTGACATTGCTATCCTTAATGTTACCAAGTTTTTCCGCGGAAGGGACTAGGGCTTAGATTGCAAAAACGGACAACCCTCTTATAGGAACGAGGGGCTAATTCTCGCCGCGTTGAGTCCTAAGAATCAAATTCGATCCGGCCGTCCCGAGACCGATTCGAGGCGCATTCGCCTTATTATGGGAAGAACGCGTCCGCCGGGCAAGGCCGGAGCGCCATTATAGGATCAAGGTCCCAATGCAGAACCAAATACCCATCCCGCTCAAAAAATGGGAACGAATTGACAGTTCGCCCAGCGGTCCCCTAACGATTTTCCCCTCGGGATTCGTGTAGAGTTACCAGTGGAAGCCTAATACTGGTACAAGGATGTGCAATTGCCATGAAGAAATTAATCGCTGCGTCGTCCATCGCTCTGTCGGTTCTGTGCTCGGCCACCGTCATCGCAATGCCGGCCCCTGCCTCCGCCCAGGAGATTTACGCGACCAACGGGCACCTGTTCGTGAACACGGCGAAGTCCTATATGGGAAAAGTAAGCTATCAATTCGGCGTCCGGAATCCTTCCAGACTGATCTTCGACTGCTCCGCGTTCACCCAGTTCGTCTTCGCCAAGCACGGGGTAAAGATCCCTTGGGGTTCCAAAGCCCAGACGCGGTTCGGCATCCCCGTCCCGAGCAAGTCGCGGCTCGCAATCGGCGACCTCGTCTTCTTCAGCGTCAACACGCCGGGCCAGATCAATCACGTCGGCATCTACATAGGCAACGGGCAATTCATCAGCAACATGCCGAGCAAGGGCGTCGCCGTGTCCAGCCTCAATTCGGGCTACTGGGCGAGCCGTTACATTACCGCAAGACATTATTAAGACGGGATAGGGGGCGGAACCTTGCGGGGTTCCGCCTTTGCGCGCCTGCTCGGCGGGCGAAGAAAGCCGAATCGCGCGTCGCGCAGAGCTTCTATAATTTGCGAGTGCCCGGCTCCAGTCTCGACGGGGGAACGCGGCTAACGAATCGTATAAGCGCTATTCCCATGAACGAGACTTCCATGTCTCCCATTATGCAAGTAGTCTGTTAGCGAAAATAAACAAGAACCTCCGGGTCCGCTTCGCGCGGTTCGGAGGTTCTTGCGGCTTCCTCCCCGGGATCGGGAGGGAGTCGGATCACGGCTACAGGAATACGTTCAGCAGCTTGGCGACGGCCAGCTCGGCGTCCACGTCCGCTGCGACTTGGACCGGGCTTCCCGCTTGCGGGCGGCGGCGAAGGTCCGCGACGGTCATGCCGGCGCACAGCCGGCTCTCGCATTCGACGGCGATCCGCATCTCCTCCGTCCGCAGGACGCCGGGCTCGACGGCGGCCAGGACGGTCAGCGGATCGTGCAGCGGAGCGCACGCGAAGAACGAGTTGCTCTCGCGGTAGAAGTCGAAGTAGAACCGCATGGAGTCGTTCAGGAACCGCGCGATGTCCCGGTTCTCCGGCTTGCAGAGGCGCAGCAGCAGGTCCAGGTCGGTCTGGCGCAGCAGCGTCTTCATCGTGACGTCGAGACCGACCATCGTGATGGGCGCTCCCGAGCGGAACACGATGTCCGCCGCTTCCGGATCGCCCCAGATGTTCGCTTCGGCGACCGGGGTGACGTTGCCGGGGACGCGTACGGCCCCGCCCATGACGTAGATTCGCTCGAGCTTGCCGGCCAGCGACGGGTCGCGGACGAGCGCGTCCGCCACGTTCGTCAGCCGGCCGAGCGCGCATAGCGTCAACCGGCCTTCCAGCTCGTTCGCCTTGCGGATCAGGAAGTCCGCGGCGGGTTCCGCCTGAGCCTTCGCCTCGGAAGCGGGCAGCTCTACGTCGCCGATTCCGTTGGTCCCGTGCACCTCGGCGGCGAAGCCGGTCGGCTCCCGGACCAGCGGGGCGGACGCGCCCGGGTGAACGGGCACTTCGTAGGGCGCGTTCGCGAGCCGGACGATGCGCAGCGAGTTGTCCGTCGCCCGCTCGACCGGGATGTTGCCGAAGACGGTCGTGATGCCTTCCGCCCGGATACCCGGATGCTTCAAGGCGTACAGAATCGCCATCGCGTCGTCGATGCCGGTATCGGCGTCGATGATCATGCGGACGGCGTCCGGCTTCGGATGGGCGCCGGCGCCCGCGTTCGCGTTCGGAACCTCGTTCGGATTCGCGTTCTCGTTCAAGCTCAAGCCTCCTCGCCCTCCCTTGCCGCGTTCGCCGCGCCGGCCTTAGGAGCCTCCCGCGGGAAGCGCTCGACCTCCTCGAACGCCGGCATGCCGGCCTGCGCCCCGAAGCGCGTGACGGCCAGCGCCGCCGTCTTCATGGCGAAGCGCACGCTCTCCTCGACGGAGAGGCCCCGCACGAGCGCCGAAGCGAGCCCGCCGTTGAAGGCGTCGCCCGCCCCCGTCGTGTCGACGACGGGAACGCGATACGCCTCCGCCCGGCGCAGCGGCTCGCCCCGGCGCTTCCAAGCCGCCCCTTCGGAGCCGAGCGTGACGATCGCGTACTCCGGCCCCATCGCGAGCAGCTTGTCGACGGCCGGCTCGAGCTCCTCTTCGCCCGTCAGCGCCGCGAGCTCGGTCCGGTTCGGCGTCATATACGTCGCGCCGGCCAGCAGCTCCGGCGGGAGCTCGCGCGCGGGGGCCGGGTTCAGGACGACCGGCACCCCTTGCTCTCTCGCCAGCTCGGACGCCCGCACGGCCGCGTCCAGCGGAATCTCCAGCTGCAGCAGCACGACGGCGGCGGCCGCGAATTCGTCCTTGGCGGCTTCGATGTCCCGCGGGGCGAGCCGTCCGTTGGCGCCCGGGACGACGACGATGTTGTTGTCGAAGGGAGTCAGCGTGATGGACGCGATGCCGGTCGCCGTCCCGGGCTTGACCAGCAGCCGGCTAGTCCGCACGCCGCTGCCCTCGAGCGAGGCCGTCAGCTCCTCGCCGAACCGGTCGTCGCCGACGGCGCCGAGCATGACGGCGTCGGCTCCGAGCCGGGCCGCGGCGACGGCCTGGTTCGCTCCCTTGCCTCCGGGGACGAAGCGGACCTCTTCGCCCAGAATCGTCTCCCCCCTCAGCGGGAACTTGGGCGCTCGGGTGACGATGTCCATGTTGAGGCTCCCGACGACGAGGATCGGTCCCGGCTTCATGCCTTCCCTCCGCCGAGCAGGCGGCTCATGAGCAGGTCGATCATCCGCTTCCGGTCCACCTCGAGGCACACCTCGACGTTGGCGTCCTCGGCCAGCGTCGCGATCGTCTGGCCCGTCTTCGGGCGATGGTCGTACTCGACCTGGATCTTCATCTTCCGGGTCTGGACGAGGCTGCGGTCGATCAGGATCGACACGGTCAGCGGATCGTGCATGAACGTCTTCTTCTCGTTCACGAAGTCGAACCACCGCTGCATCATGGCGGCGAGCGCCGCGTTCAGCGGATCGCCCGACTCGACCAGCCGCCTTCTCTCCTCGTCGGTAATCTCCACCTGGAGCGTGACGTCCAGGCCGGCCATGACGATCGGCGCGCCGCTTCGGAAGACGAGCGAGGCCGCTTCCGGATCGCAGACGATGTTGTGCTCGACGGTCCGCATGTCGATGCCGTTGCCGCCGAGGCGCGTGACGCCTCCCATCATGACGATCTCCTTGACGTTCTTGGCGACGGCCGGTTCGCGGATGATGCTGGCCGCGATATTCGTCAGCGGGCCGATCGGGATGAGCGTAATCTCGCCCGGATGGTTCATGACGGTCTCGATGATGAAGTCGACGGCGTGCTTGCTCTCGTATTCGAGCTTCTCGCCTTCCACGAGCAGATCCTGGCCTTCGTGGCCGGCCATCCAGACTTCGCGGTTGTGCAGAAGCGGCTGGTCGATGCCGGCGTACACCTTCACGTCCTCCCTCCGTCCGAGCTGAAGCACCTTCCGGACGATCCGGGCGCGCAGATCCGCGTCCCCGTATACGGTCGTGATGCCTTCCAGCCGAATCTCCGGCGCTCGCAGGGCGAGCGAGATCGCCATCGCGTCGTCGATGTCGCTTCCGATATCGGTATCGATGATTACACGGTTCATAACAATGTCCTTTCCGCCGTCCGCCGGGCGATACGCCCGGCCGGATCCGTTGGTCTATGATCGATAGTCTAAAATCTAATATCCGCTAGCTGTCGGACGGCGAATGACGCCGGGCCTTGCGCTTCTTGAGACGGGTTTCCGCGATCGCGTACACGGTCAAGCCGACGACCGTCGTCACGTAAGGCGTCGTCGCCACGAGCTCGGACGGGATCTTGAGAATCTGCAGCGCGTTCGCCAGCGCGTCCGCCGCCCCGAACACGAGGGACGAGAGGAACGTGCCGACGGTCGTGCTGCGGCCGACGGCCTCCGCCGCGATGCCGATCCAGCCTCTGCCCGCCGTCATGTCGCGCGAGAACAGGGAGAGATAGCCCATCGACATGTACGCGCCGCCCAACGAGGCGAACAGGCCGCTCAGCAGCAAGGCGGTGAATTGCACGCGGTTCACGCGCACGCCGACCGACTGGGCCGCGTGCGGATTCTCGCCGACGGAGCGGATGCGAAGTCCGAGCGGCATTCTTTTGAGCAGATAATACATCGCGACGACCGACAGCAGGGCGACATAGGTCAGCAGATGATGGCCGGACAGGATGGGCCCGAGCACCGGAATGTCCTCCACGAGCGGGAGGCGGACGTTCGGCAGCACTTCGCTCTTCAGCGACGTGGAAGCCCCTTTGTCCCCGCTGACCAGGTACAGGATGAAGACGGTGCCGCCCGAAGCGAACATGTTGACGGCGACGCCGCCCAGGATGATGTGCGTTCGGAACTTCAAGGTGAAGAACCCGAGTATCGCCGCGATCAGCAGTCCGGCCAGCACGGCTCCGGCGAGTCCGACCCACGCGCTGCCCGTCTGGGCGCTGACGACGACGCCCGTCAAAGCCGAGACGAGCATGATGCCTTCGAGTCCGATGTTGACGATACCCGCCTTGTTCGAGATCAGGGCGCCCAGCGCGGCGAACAGGATCGGCGTCGCCACGCGAAGGATGGAGAAGGCGAAGTCGGTGGAGAAGACGATGTTTAACAGCTCATTCACGCACGCCCGCCTCCTTCAAGAGCATCCGGTTTTTCCAGAACTTCAGGAATTGCTCGGCCGAGATCAGCAGAATAATGACCGCCTGGATGATCGAGATCATCTCCGCCGGCACGTCCGACATGCGCGCCATCTGATCCGCCCCGATCCGGATATAAGCGAGGAACAAGGCGGCCCCGATGACGGACGCCGGATTGTTCTTCGCGAGCAGGGCGACGAGCGCGCCGTCCATCCCGTAGCCCGGCAAGGACGCCCATTGGAGGCGGTTGTACATGCCTAGCACCTCGATCGAGCCGCCCATGCCGGCGAGGAATCCGGCGATCAGGTGCACCATAATGATGACCTTCGTCGTGTTGATGCCGGAGAATTCGGCGAACTCCCGATTCGCGCCGGTCATCCGCAGCTCGTAGCCCCACTTCGTCCGGTACATGAAGTAGTGTCCGGCGGCGACGCACAGAAGCGCGACGATCAAGCCGCTGTGGATGCGGGTGCCGGGGACGATGACGTCCAGCATCGCGGACGGCCGGAACTTGTACGAGGAGTTCGAGAAGCTCTGCGGATCGCGCAGGTAGTAGTTGAGCAGGTAGAGCCCGACTCCGAAAAGAATGCTGTTGAACATAAGCGACGACACGAGCTCGTTCACGTTCCACTTGGCCTTCAGGATGCCGGGAATGGCCGACAACAAGGCGCCGACGACCGCTCCCGCCAGCACCGCGACGACGGGATGGAAGAAGGCGTTCGCCGCGAAGTGGATCGCGACGCTCGAAGCGACGACCGCGGCGAAGTAGAAGATGCCTTCGGCGCCGAGGTTGAACAGGTTCGTCCGGAACAGCAGCACGACGGACAAACCCGTGAACATAAGCGGGATCGACATCTCGACCACGTTCCCGATATGGGAGACGGTGCGGATCGGTTCGAACAGGAAGATCCCGATCGTCTTGAGAGGATGTTCGCTAATGATCGAGATGACCAGGAACGCGATCAGAAGCGAGATGAGAACGACGGCGAGCGTCCGGATTTTCTCGAAATTGCGCGTGTTAAAGATCATAAGCCTTCCCCGCTTCCTCCTCGCTTTGTTGCTCGAGCCCGAGCATGTACAGGCCGAGCTTCTCCTCGGACACGCCGGATGGATCGTCGAAGTACGCGGCGACGCCCCCGTTGTACAGGACGATCAGGCTGTCGCTCAGCTCGAGCACCTCGTTCAGGTCGGCCGACAGCAGCACGATCGCGCAGCCTTGCTCCCTGAGCTCCAGCAGCCGCTGGTGGATGAGCTGGGCCGCTCCGACGTCGACGCCCCGGGTCGGCTGCTCCGCGATCAGCAGGCGCGGCGACGCCGAGCTCTCCCGGGCGACGATGACCTTCTGCATGTTGCCTCCGGACAGCATGCCGATCTCCTGCTCGGGGCCCTTGCAGCGGATTTTGAACCGCTCGATCATGTCCTTCGACATCTGCGCGATCCGGCGCCGGTCGAGGAACGGCCCGCGGTTCCACTCCTTCTTCGCGTACCGCGTCGAGATCAGGTTGTCGGCGATGCTCGCTTCCTTGGCCGCGCCCTGCCGCATCCGGTCCTCCGGAATGTAGGCGACGCCGAGGCCGCGGACGGCCTTGATGCCTTGGCCGGCCACGACGCTGCCCGCCACGTCGATCGTTCCCGTCGCGCCGGGCAGATGGCCCGTCAGCGCCTTCACGAGCTCGGCCTGGCCGTTCCCTTCGACGCCGGCGATGCCGAGAATATGGCCTTCGCGGACGGCGAAGCGGACGCGGTCGAGCGTTTTTTTGCCGGCGGCGTTCGTATAGGCGAGGTCCCGGACGGCGAGCACGGGCTTCCCCTTCGCCTTCTTCTCCTTGTCGTACTTGAGCACGACGTCGCGCCCGACCATCAGCCTCGAGATCTCCTGCTCCGTGACGGACGCCGTCTCGAACACGCCTTCGGTCCGGCCGGCGCGCATGATCGTGATCCGATCGCACAGCGTCTTCACTTCCTTCAGCTTGTGCGAGATGAAGACGATCGTGTGCCCGGCCTGCTTCAGCAGCTTCAGCTCGCGGAACAGCTCCTCCGTCTCCTGCGGGGTGAGCACGGCGGTCGGCTCGTCCAAGATGAGAATTTGCGCGCCGCGCAACAGCGCTTTCAATATTTCCACCTTCTGCTTCATCCCGACCGACAGATCCTCGACCCGCGCGTTCGGATCGACGTGCAGATTGTACTTCGCGGACAACTCTCGGGTGACCCGCTCGGCCTCCGCCCGGTTGATGCCGAGCCCCTTCCGCGGCTCCATGCCGAGAATCATGTTCTCCACGACCGTGAACGACGGGACGAGCATGAAGTGCTGGTGCACCATGCCGACTCCGCTGTCGATCGCGTCCTGCGGGCTGCGGAAGCGGACTTTCTCGCCTCGCAGCAGCATCTCGCCTTCGCTCGGCTCTTCCATCCCGAACATCATCTTCATCAGCGTCGACTTGCCCGCTCCGTTCTCGCCGACGACCGCGTGGATCTCGCCTTCCCGAAGCGAGAAGTTCACGCCCGCGTTCGCGACGACGCCGTTCGGGTATACCTTGGAGATGCCGCGCATCTCCAGCAAGCTCTCGCTCATTCGCCCTCTCTCCTTCCTTCGAATGGCCTATCGCCGAAGGGCCCCGCAGAAGACCGGGGACATCGATGAACGATATCCCCGGACGCCGCATCTATTCGATTAGGGTTCCGCTCGGCGGAACGATAACGGTCGGATTCGATCGCGGCCGATCGCGATTACGGCTTGACCGAATTGCGAATCTCGTCGATCTGGGCCGTATCCATGCCCATCGCGTTGTCGACCTTGATCTCGCCGCTCGTCAGCTTCGTCTTGATCTCTTCGACCTTCGCGCGGATGTCCTCCGGCACGACGTTCGAATAAATGCTGTTCTCCGCCAGACCGACGCCGTTCTCCTTGATGCCGACCACTTCCAGTTTGCCCATCTCGAGCGAACCGTCCTTGACCTTCGTCACCGCGCTCAGGATGACTTCGTCGATCTTCTTGATGGCGGAGGTGACGATCAGGGAGGCCTTGTCCGCGTCCGTTCCCGTCATCATCGCCGCCTGGTCGGAGTCGACGCCGATGGCGTAGCGCTTCTTCTCCTTCGCCGCTTCGAAGACGCCGAGCCCCGTGCCGCCCGCCACGTTGAAGATCAAGTCGGCGCCGGAATTGTACTGCAGCAGCGACAGCTCCTTGCCCTTGCCCGGGTTCGCGAAGTCGCCGGCGTAGGAGATCGCGACCTTGATGTCGGGAACCGCGTATTTGGCCCCTTCGATATAGCCGACCAGGAACGCGTTGATGCCCGGAATGTCCATCCCGCCGACGAAGCCGATCAGCTTGTCCGGATTCGCGTTCGGCATGCCGGAGGTCGAGGTCAGCGCGGCGACCGCGCCGGTCAGGAAGGACACCTCGTTGGTCGCGTAGGAGTAGGCGTGCACGTTGGCCGCCGTCTCTTGGATGTCGGTGTCGTAGTTAATGAAGGTTTTGTCCGGATGCTGCTCCGCCGTCGCGTTCAGCAGCTCGGTGATCTGCGAGCCGCCGGAGATGATGACATCCCAGTCTTGGCCGGCCACGTCGTTGAACGTCGGCTCCCACTTCGTCTGGTCGGTGCCCATCTCGATCACTTTGGTCTCGGCTCCGAGCTCCTGCTTCACCTTGGTCAGGCCGGCGTTGGCCGCGTCGAAGAACGACTTGTCCCCCAGCGTTCCGGGGATGAGGAGAACGACCTTCAGCGCGCCGGAATTCGATGCGCTTGCGCTATTGCCTGCGCTAGGAGAACTTCCGGAAGAAGCTTCGCCGCCGTTCGAGCCGGCTTTGGAGCATGCGGTTAGTGTAAGCGCCAACAAAAGAACGACGAGTACCCATTTTTGCTTCATGATGACGACCCCTTCTCTTGCGATAGTTCGGCCGCCGCCCGCGCGCTTCGGAATTCCCGTTGCTCTCCTGAGCTCCGAATTTACGGATTCGGCTGTGCCGTAATCTAATCCTACCAAAAATAAAGGCGATATTTTATTCAAATCCGGCCAGTTTTATTATATGATTTGGCTATAGTTCGGAAGGGGGGAGAAGGACATGAACCGCCTGGATTTCCTTTTTTTCTCTCGTCGAGACAAGGATAAATATATACCGCCGCATGTCCACGGCTGTTATGAGCTGGTTTATTATTTGGGCGGGTCGGGCGAGTCTACGATCGCATCCCGCAATTATGCTTTTCGGAGCAACATGTTCGCCGTCATCTCGCCTAACGTCGTTCATGAAGAGAAGCATGCGACGGGCGGGGAGGTCTTATTCATCGGCTTCCACAGCGGTCACGAAGCGCTCAGGGGTTTAAACGGGATTTTCGAAGACGACTCCGCCCTGACGATTCTGCACACGATGTTCCAGATGAAGGACGAGTTCCTGGAGCAGCGGCCGGGGTACGGCGACATGCTGAACCTGCTGGCGGGCCGGCTGATCATCCAGATCCAGCGGCTCATCGACACCGACAAGCTGCCTCCGCGTTCCGCCGACCAGCTGCAGTACGTTCGCAATTACATGGACGAGCATTATCGGCAGAAAATCGCGGTCGAGACGCTCGCGCAGATGTCGGGCTACAGCTACGACCGGTTCCGGCATCTGTTCAAGGAGAAGTACGGCGAGGCGCCGCTGCAGTATTTGTTCGCCAAACGCATCGAGTACGCGAAGATGCTGCTGTCCGAGACGCGGATCTCGATCTCGGACATCGCGCTGCAGTCCGGGTTCGCCAGCGACGTGCAGTTCTGCAGCATGTTCAAGCGGTCCATGGGCATGACGGCGAAGGAGTATCGGAACTCCACGAAGTGGCAGGGGGCTTCTTAAGCGGCTTAGGCGTCTTAGGCGTCTTAGGCGGCTTAGGCGGCTTAGGCGGCTTAGGAGAAGCGGAGCGGCCAGAGCGTCTGATTCGGCGAGAAAAGAAACGAAAAAACGTCCAAGCCGGCCCATCGGAAGCGGCCATGAACATCCCGGTCGGCAAATCGAAAGAACCTCCGGTTCGCGCGGTCTCGCGCGGGTTGGAGGTTCTTCTTCGTTATTATAGAAGGAACGGATCAGGCCTTCGCGGCTTCGATCTCGATCGACACCTTCACTTCGTCGCCGATCAGCACGCCGCCCGTCTCGAGCACGGCGTTGTACGTCAACCCGTAGTCGCTGCGCTTCAGGCTACCCGTCGCGCTGAAGCCGGCCTTCTCGTTGCCCCACGGGTCCTTGCCCGCTCCTTCGTAAGTGACGGCGAACGTCTCCGGACGGGTCACGCCGTGCAGCGTCACGTCGCCGGTCACTTCGTATTCGCCCTCGCCCTTGGAGACGATCTTGGTTGCCTTGAACAGCAGCTTCGGATGGTTCTCGACGTCGAAGAAGTCGGCGGACTTCAGATGCGCGTCGCGGTCGCCGTTGCGGGTGTCGACGCTGGACAGGTCGATCTGGAACGCGATGTCCGCCGTCGTCAGATCGGCCGGGTCGGCCGAGATCTGGGCTTCGAAGCTGTGGAACGAGCCTTTGACCTTGGCGATCATCATGTGCTTGACGGAGAAGTCGATCGCGCTGTGGGAGACGTCTACCGCCCAATTGGATTTGGCCATGTGGAATTCCTCCTTATTGTTACTTACAAATTAAAATTTGCTTACAAAATTATATTTAACTTACTATTAATATAGGGGATAAACGGGCAGCTGTCAACACGGAAAATTCGCGGACAGGCCTTGCATTCGCGCGCCGGGCCCGGCCTGCGCCCGCTATGCGCCGGCGGCGGTTTTGGAGCTGGACCGGGGGCTGGGCTTTATTGGGGCTTCTCGCCTCCAACAAGACGGTTTTTTCCGCTTGTTGCGGTCCTGCGCGGGGCTTCTCGCCTCCAACAAGACGGTTTTTTCCGCTTGTTGCGGTCCTGCGAACGGATAGCGTGGGAGTTGTGCGGGATTGGGGGCCGTGAGACGGTGATGGCGCGGGGATTGGGGGCCGCAACGGATGGATCGTTCGTTCAAGGCGCGCGCGTATGCGGGGCCGCTGGACGAGGGCCGGTTGAGCCGCCCGCCGCGCAACAAAAAAACTCGAACGGGAGCGCCGCAGCCGGCGGTGCCGTTCGAGCTTATAACGAGGCCGGGCGCTACCCGACCAGGAAGACGATGTCGCCCCTCAGACAATCGACCGTCAGCTTCTTCCGCTCCAGAAACCATACGTCCTTGCTCTCCATGTAAAAGGTAAGCTTGTCGTTCTCCACGACGGCGGCGGGGTCCATCGGTTCGTCCTTCATGATGCCGAAGCCGTAAGGCTCCGAGCCTCCGCTGACGTAGCGGACGAAGATCCGGACGGAATCTCCTCCCTTGAACCCCCAGTCGTGCCGGAAGCACGACAAGGCGGCCGGCGATATGACCAGTTCCATCCCGGGCACCTCTCTTCCCTGTTCTGTAAGCGATTGCTCCTTCATTATAGGGGGAAGGCGGACCGATCACAAGAAGTTCCCCGGGGAGAAAAACGTCTAATTATCGCCCGCGCCCCTCCTCTATTTCGTAAACTTCGCCTCCAGCTTCTTGCTGACGACGAACGAAGCGGCGACGAACAGAATGACGTAGACGAGCTCCAGAGGCTCGCGCACGAACCGGCCGAGATCGTGGCCGATGTACGAGACGGACAGCACCATGACCGCCTTGCCGAACAGAATGGCGATCAGGAACGAACGCAGCGGCATCCGCGCAAGGGCGGCCGCGATGTTGATGACGACGAACGGGCCGACCGGGAACAGGCTGAGCAGGAAGACGTAGCTGAACGCGTTCCGGCGGATCCACCTCATGCTCCTCTGAACCCGCGGCTTGTTCTCCCACTTCCTCGCGTACGGGTGCTCGCCGATCCGGCGGAAGATCAGGAACGTCGTCAGACACCCGAGGATCATGCCGATCCAGGAGTACAGGAAGCCGAGCCACAGCCCGTACACGGCGGCGTTGACGCCCACGATGACGATCGTCGGCAGCGGCGGCACGAACGACTTGAGGAAGGTCAGGGCGATGCCGGGAAGTGGCCCGAACGAGCGGTATTGGTCGAGGAAGCTTCTCACGTCCTCTTCGGTCAAGGAGGTCAACGAATCGATTAACGCGGACATCGGACGCACTCCGCTTCATAAGTATAATAGCCGATCCTAGCCGGCGATTCCGGCTTATCCATTGTAAACCCTCGCGCTATCCGAAGGAAGCCCCGCGGCGGAGCGCCGAATGCAGGAGAGTTTCGTTATCTTGCGGCTTCATTCCGAAAATCGTCCAAACGCCCCCCGCAGGGGTTATACTGTTCGTGGAGGTGAACGACGGTGACGGATCGAGAGAGCATCGAAGGAACGGAGACGATGACGGAGGAAAAGTGGAGGGCCATCGTCGCGAATGACGCTTCCGCCGACGGCCGGTTCTTCTACGCGGTGAAGACGACGGGCATCTTCTGCCGGCCGTCCTGCAAGTCGAAGCCGCCGAAGCCCGGGAACGTCGTGCTGTTCGGCAAGGCGGAGGAAGCGCTGGCCGCCCGGTTCCGCCCCTGCAAGCGCTGCAAGCCGACGGGCCGGAGGCTTCCGGACGAAGAGTGGATCTCCCTCGTCACGGAATATATCGACCGCCATTACGAAGAATCCCTCACGCTGGACGCTCTGGCCGAGATGAGCCACGGCAGCCCCTATCATCTGCACCGGACGTTCAAAAAGGTGAAGGGCGTCACGCCGGTCGAATACGTCCAGCGCCGGAGAATCGAGCGGGCCCGGGAGCTCCTGGCCGGGACGGATCGGGCCGTGAACGAGATCGGCCCCGCCGTAGGGCTGCCGAGCTTGCCTTACTTCATTACGCTGTTCAAGAAGCGAACGGGCCTGACGCCGGCGGCTTACCGGGAACGGCACGTCTCGCGCCAACCGAAGGAGGTCTCGAATTATGGAGAATCGAATTAACGAAACGATCTATTGGACGCGGCTGTCCGGCGATGCCTGGAGCCTATACGCAGCCGCCACGGAGAAGGGCCTCGTCTTCGTCGGCTCGGCCGGGAAGCCCTACGAGGAGTTGTCCGATTGGGCGAGAGCGCGGGTGCCGGGCGCCGAGCTCGTCCGGGACGACGACCGGCTGCGCCCGTACGCGGACGAATTAAGAGGGTACCTGAGCGGGGAACGGCGCGAATTCGCCGTTCCGCTCGATCTCCGCGGAACAACGTTCCAAGAGGAGGTCTGGCGCGCGCTTCGGGAGATTCCCTACGGGGAGACGAGGTCGTATTCGGACATCGCCCGGCGCGTCGGCAAGCCGGCCGCGGCCCGCGCGGCGGGAGCCGCGATCGGCGCCAACCCCGTGCTGATCGCGGTGCCCTGCCACCGGGTCGTCGGGAAGGGCGGAACGCTAACCGGCTATCGCGGAGGACTCGACATGAAGACGGCGCTTCTCGGGCTGGAGCGGACCGGCTCGCCGGCCGGGGAAGCGGTCCGGCATGCTTAAGCCGATTCCGGAACGAATCCGGGAGCTCGACTGGGACAAGCTGCAGCGAGCCCTCGACGACGACGGGTTCGCCAAGCTCCCCTCCCTGCTGAGCGAGGCGGAATGCGAAGCGATCGTCGGCACCTACGGCGAGGAGGACCGGTTCCGGCGCACCATCGACATGGCGCGCTACCGGTTCGGGAGCGGAGAGTACAAGTACTTCGGCGCGCCGCTCCCGGATTGGCTGCGGCAGCTCCGCGAAGGCTTCTACCCGGAGCTGTCGCGCGCGGCGAACCGCTGGCTGGAGCGGCTCGGCCAGCCGGCGGACTACCCCGATGCGCTTGCGGAATTTCTCGACCGATGCCGCGCGGCCGAGCAGACCCGTCCAACCCCGCTTATCCTCAAGTACGAAGCCGGAGGCTACAACTGCCTGCACCAGGATCTGTACGGCGACGTCTTCTTCCCGTTCCAGGTCGTGTTCGTCTTAAACCGCCGAGAGGAAGATTATCGCGGCGGCGAATTCCTGCTCGTGGAGCAGCGCCCCCGCGCGCAGAGCCGGGGCCACGCCGTCTCGCTGGAACGCGGCGAAGGGCTCATCTTCCCGACCCGGCATCGCCCGGTCCCGGGCGCCCGCGGCTACTACCGGGCGACGCTCCGCCACGGGGTCGGCACGGTAACGGCCGGAACCCGCTACAGTCTGGGCGTCATTTTCCACGACGCCAAGTAACGAAGAGAGCGGAGCCGCCCCGGAAGGGAGGCTCCGCTCTACGCGCGCCGCTTCATGGCGCGGATCCGGCTCTTGTCGTCGGCGCTGACGGCGAGGGATTCGACGATTTTCTGCAACGCCTTGTTGTAGGTAAAATCGTCCAGCCCGCTGCTTCGCAGATACGCCATCGTCGGCTCGGGAAGCTTCACGTAGCAGATCGACACCGCCCAAGCCACCGCCATCTTCGCGTAGTAGCCTTCGTGGCGGACTCCGTCCAGCAGCCCGAGCGTTCTCTCGATATACTCCTCGTCCGCGTAATATTGAAGCAGCATGACGACCGCGAAGCGGACGTCGTATTCGTTCGGGGACGCGAAGTAGGGCTGGAGAAATTCCCACACCCGCTCCCTGTGCTTCTTCGCGAACTTGAGTCCGTTGCAGAAGCTGTCGCACACCGACCAGTTGTCGATGCGGGGAACGAAGGCGGCGATCAGCTCCAGCAGCTCTTCGACGTCCGCCCGGACGCACCCGATGACCATGCCGTGCAGCATGACCTCCTCGAACGTATCGGTGCCCGCGCTTCGGACGTAATCGCGCCAATCCCCCTTCGCGATCGTCCGGGCCAGCTTGCGCAGGGCGGGCAGCCGGACTCCGAGCACGTTGTCGACGTTCGGAATGAGGGACGAGGCGAACTTGCGGTACGGCTCTTCCGCCATGGCGATAAGTTGCTGCTTGATCGATTGCTCCATAAGGTCCGCTCCTTGCCGGGTACAGGTCTTCCCCTATCTTACTCCTCGCCGCCCCCCGAACGGAAGTGCGCCCGAATGAAAAGGCAAGATAACGAAAGAAGCGCTGCCAGGGCCGCTCCCTCCGCTCGATCAGACAAGCCGCCCCTGCCAACGGGCGAGCGCCCACTCCCGGATCGCCTCGGCGGCTAGCTGGGGCGGCGTATTCGTCGTGTCGACGACGGGAATCGGCGGGACGGAATGCCGCGCGGCCCGGATCATCTCGGCTGCCGCCAGGTTGGTGTGATGGATGCCGGCCGGCGTCCAGCCTCCCCGCTCCGTCAGCCGCCGGGTTCTCGCCTCGTCGCTGCAATTCAGAATCAAGTAATGGATCGGATCGAAATGCCGGATGCGGTCGCAGGCGGCCACGTTGTACGGCGAGGGCACCGGACCGAACAAGATCGTCCCCCGGCCGCACAGGGCGACGGAGTAAGCGATTCGGATCCAATGATTGCAGGCCGTCTGGAAATCCTGCTCATGCACGATCATATCCATGTCGAAAACGTCGAAGTCGGGCATCAGTCTTCCCAGCACGCGCGACGTCGTCGACTTGCCGGAACCGCTATATCCCGTCACGATAAATAGAGGATAAGTCATCTCGCTCTCCCTTCGATTCGTTCCGCTCCGGTCGCGCCCGAAGGTGTGACCGACGCTTTCTCTATACAATATGGTCCGAAGGAGATTCGGAAGCGGATGCCTGTACCGGCGGAGAACGAGCGACGGCATCCGCCTCAATCGCGAACGAGCGTGACCCTTGTCTCTGTCGACTCGTCCCTGACGATCATAGATATATAAAAAGAAGCTTCTCCGAGGATCCTCGCCGATCCGCGGAAAAGCCCCATTCTCTTTTTGTTACCCTAAGCGTTGGATAAAGAGCGACGCGCTGGTGACGGGGGTGCCGCCGCCGATGGTCGCTTGCAGCGTCTGAGTTCCCGTATTGTCGATCCGGTTGAGCGTCAGCGTTCCCCCTGCCGTCAAACGGGCGACGACTTGGCCGGGATAGGGGTTGTTGCCCGCTCCCGAACCGTAGTTGCTGCAAGGAACGAGAGCAGCCGGGAGAGGTCCGGCGCCGTCCGGATCGAAGAACAGGCCGAAGGCGGAGTTGCCGGCCGTCGGGAACACTTCCCAGTTGATGTGATAGAACCCGGTCGTCGAAATATTCACGGTCGAAGGAGAAGTAAACGAGACGTCCGGCGAATCGATGACAGCGTTGTTGAACGTGACGGCTCCGCCTTGCCCGCCCGGAGTAGGCGCCGCGGCTACCGTCTGATCGACCGTGCTGCACAGGAAGGCGAACGAAGGCGGCGCGGTAGGTCCGACGGGACCTTGCGGGCCTTGGGGTCCGGCAGGGCCTTGAGGACCGACGGGGCCGGCAGGACCTTGCGGGCCGGCAGGGCCGGCAGGACCTTGCGGGCCGGCAGGGCCGGCAGGACCTTGCGGGCCGGCGGGGCCGGCAGCGCCTTGAGGACCTTGAGGACCTTGGGGGCCTTGCGGGCCTTGAGGGCCGGCAGGACCTTGTGGACCGGGGGGGCCAGGAGGACCTGGTAGTCTACCCATCTTTTGCGTGCACGCTCCTTAAGGAAGTTAGGATTGGGATCGCAGGTCAGTCGACCCTGTGCTTAGCCCGATGTTACATTATTCCAGCCATCGCCTCTTCGTGCCATATTTGGGCGCGATTTATTTGCATGCCGTTGTATTGTTGTCCATACGGCTTCCGGAATGGGTACATACTCTAATTTTGCGAATCTCTTCAATCTTACGACGGAGGCAAGCCATGAACTTCACTAACGGTCTGGTCGGCATTCTGGTCGCGAACCCCGCGCAGAGGAAATACGTTCTGAACCAATATCTTCGGCACGGCAAATCGGGGATGAAGCTGTTCAGCTTCACCCCCTCGTCCATCGACTGGAAGCGCAGAACCGTCGTCGGACTCCATCGCTCGGGCGGGAAGTGGGCGATCAAGAGATTTCCTTTTCCCCAAGTCGTGTACAATCGTTGCTACGGCACCGACCCGAAGCTGATCGGACGGCTAGGGGCGGCGATCGGCGACGACAAGCTGTTCAATCAGATCAATCAACTCAACAAGCTGGATATCTACAACAGCCTGAGCAGATGGCTCGACGACTACTTGCCGGAGACCGTTCCTTACAGTCCGGAGAACGCCTTGCGGATGCTGGAACGGCATCGCGTCATCTATTTGAAGCCCTTCTACGGGTATCAGGGCAAAAGGGTGTACCGGGCGGAATTAAAGGCTTCGGGGGAAATCCACATCGGGCACCACTACTTCAATCCCAAGACGGTCGTCAAGACCCCAGCCGAATTCCTGGAGAACGCGCAGAAGCTGATCGGCTCCACCCCCTATATCGTTCAGCGAGGGATCCCGATCCGGCAGATCGACGGCCACGTCTTCGATATCCGTTCGCTCGTGCAGAAGAACGACAAGGGCTTATGGTCCGTCACGAACCTCGTGAGCCGGATCGCCTACAAGGGAAGCTATAATACGAGCATCTTCGTAAAAGTATGTTTATCGCGCGAGGCGCTCGGCAAGCTGTATTCTCCCGCCAGAGTCGAAGAGATCATGACTTCGATCTATAACGTCAGCCTGAGAACGGCGGAGATCATCGACATGGACACCGATTATCATCTTGGCGAATTCAGCGTCGACTTCGCGCTCGACGATAACGCCCATCCGTGGATCATCGAGCTCAACGGCAAGCCGGCGAAGGATCTGTATCGCGGGATTCCGAACCGTTCCGCGGTCTATGAGCGGCCGATCCAGTACGCCAGATACTTGAGCGCGAGGAAGAAGTCTTTGTGATGACCAGTATATGGGTTAACGCTTGGCCGTGTTACACGCGGACGAGATAAATGTCTGCCGAGGGGAGGCGCGGGCGGCCGCGCCTCTTCTTTGTGCCGTACGGCGCGCCTTTTATGTTACAATTCCGGTATAGGCATCTAACCACCCTTCGGGAGAACGAGGTGCGACCGTGCGCAAACCCAAGGTGTCTCTATTCTTCGGCGCCGGAGCCGAGGTCGGTTACGGGCTTCCTTCGGGAGGCCGGTTCGCGCTCGACCTGTTTCGGACGCCGGCTCAGGAAGACAAGGCTCTGTTCCGGGAACGGCTGGCGGCGATCGACCGGACGTCGGCCTACGCGGCGAAGTGGCTGCCGGACGATTATCTCAAGAAGAGAATCCACGTCTTCGGCCGGACCGACTTCGAGAGCTTGATGACCTCCAGCCTGGAATACCGCAAGGACGACATTCTCGCGTACCTGGACCGCTTCGACGAGCACGCCTCCCGGCTGCTGCGCGGCTGGAGCATCGGCGAGGATCGGCTCCGCGACCTGTACGCGCACGAGATCGGCACCTCCGTCGGCCAGGTTCTGTACGGACAGGCCGTCAAGCTGAACCCGCGGCTGGCGGAGAGCGTGCCGCTGTTTCAGTCCGAATTTTTCTCCGCGTTCCTGCACCTTCTCGAGCTTCATCCCGGGCATCGGGAGCTCGCGCGCCACGTGCGGGCGATTCTGGAGCTGCTCGTCGGCTCGTGCGGCCAACGGCTGATCGCCAAGCTGAACGAGGAGCTGTTCGAGAGCGCGCCGGACAAGCTGTCCGTCTTCGACGAGCTCTCCGGCATCTTCAGCTTGAATTACCATCACGTCGGCCAGACGGGGATGGAGATCGTGCTGACGGAGACGCCGGCCGAGATTACGCTGGACAGCCCGCTGCCCGATATGATGGCGGGTCTCGCGCGTCTGCTTCTGGAAGATATCTATGCTTGCACGCTCGATTATCAGGCTCTCATCGACAGCCATTATCGCTATCTTTATAATCCGAGAGCCCAATGGGCCAAATTCACGAGAATCGCCGTGTTCCTTCATACCGTTCGAAGGTACATGATGAACTGCGGCGAGGACCGGCGGGAAGCGCTTGCGAACGGGCCCGGGTACTATCACGACCTCGCCGGGCTGGCCGGACGGGCGGACGTTCAAGCCATCGGGACGACGAACTATCATTATTTCGCCGAGGAGATCGTTCGGAGCGCGATGCCGAACGTTCCCGTGTTCCATCTGAACGGAAGCGTGGGCGAGTTCTACGATCCTTACCGCAACGTTATTCTGGACGGGTACGGGCACGGGGATGGAGAGCGGGACGGGAATGGAGAGCGCGTCCGGGGCAAGAACGGGCATGGGGAACGGGACGGAGATGGGGGACCGGGGGAGCTCCGCCGCGACGGCTTGACCGTCCCGTTCATCTTCACGCAGAGCGGAATCAAGCCGCTCACCTCGATCAAGATGTCCAAGCGGTACGTCGAGCTGTACGACCGCTTCCTCGAATCGGACGTCGTCTGCATCGTCGGCTACGGCTTCAACGGGGACGACGGCCATATCAACGGGCTGATCCGGGAGCTGGCTTCCGCCGGCAAGCCTATCGTGATCCTGCACTACGGCTCAGGGGGCGAATCGGCCTTGAAGCGGCACTACCAAGGGCGGCTGCGGCTGCACGGCTCCGAACGGCTGACCGTGCTCCCGGTCGGGGACGACCGGAAGGTCGGCGGCGCGATCTGGTGGGAGGCGCTGCTGGAGACGCACGCGGGCCGGCCTTCGGCGGTCGTGTGAGGGGAATTGCGGGAGCGTAAGAGGCGGAGTTAACTGAATACCGACCACAGTAAAAACAGCTCCCGATCGCCACGGCCGCTCCCTGGGTTCGTTAGCCGCCTCCCCCCAACGAGACGGGAACCGAGCCGCCGGGCCGAGCGCGGGTTTGCCTGCGGGAGGCGCAACCGACGTCCTCCCCCGCCTCGCGGAGCGGGGCTGGCTACGGGAGGCGCATGTCCAGCAGCACCTTCCCGCTTCTCCCGGGGCAGGGCGCCAGGCGGACCGCCTCCTTCACGTCGCGCAGAGGGAACCGCGCCGCGATCGGCGCCATTCGGAGCCGGCCTTGCCCGGCCAAGCCGATCAGCTCGCGGAACGCCGCGTGCCACCGCTCCGCCGAAGCGCCGCCCGCCCATTGCCGCAGCCAGAACGGCCGGGCGTTCACTCCCCGCTCGCGGGCGACGGACTCGTCCGCGGGAATGCCCGAGAGGAGGCCGATGCGAAGCAGGACGCCTCCCGGCCGCACGCAGAGGGCGAGCTCCGTCCCGTCCTCCCCTCCGATCGAATCGACGGCGGCTTCGACGCCCCTGCCGCCCGTCAGATCCAGCACGGCTTCGCGAAGCGAGAAGCCGCGCGGCGACGTATCGACCGTTCGCCAAGCCCCGAGGGAGAGCAGCTCCTCCGCATGGCGGGAGTCCCTCGCGATCGCGATCAGGCGATAGCCGAACACGGCCGACAGCTGAGCGAAGACGCGGCCGAGCGCCGAGCCGCAGGCGTTGACGGCGAACGCGTCGCCCGGCCGCAGCCCGAGCGCTTCCCGGCAGGCGAGCCACGCCGTGAGCGGATTGATGTACAGCTGGCAAGCCGCGTCGTCCTCCAGGAAGTCCGGGACCGGAACGGCCAGCTCGGCGGGCGCCTTGACGTACGTCTGCCAAGTCCCTTCCCCGCGCAGCGGCAGCACCCGCCGGCCGAGAAGCGACGGCGGCGCCCCCGGCCCGACGGCTTCCACGACGCCGACGCCTTCGTACCCGGCGATGCCCGGCAAGGCGATGCGATGGCGGTACGCGCCTCCGATCGGAATGAGGTCCGACGGGTTGATCGGCGCTTGCAGCATCCGCGCGAGCAGCTGCCCGGGGCCCGGAGGCGCCGGCTCCTCCCGCTCGATCTCCAGCGCCTCTTCCGGACGCCCGAAGCGGCGGAATCTCGCGATTTCCGACAGCATGCTTTTCCTCCTTTTCCCCTATCCGTTCGATTGAATGATCGCCTCGATCTCCGCGGCCGCCCGGTCGAGCCCTTCCTTGGCCGTCAGCTTGCCGGCGAAGACGAGCAGCATGTTGTCGGCGAAGCTCTCCTCGATGTCGTAGAGCCTCGGGATCGGCGGCCGCAAATACGGGTTCCGGATCCCCTCCATCGTCGCCTTGAAAAAAGGGTTGCTGCGCAGCGCTTCCGGCATCTCCGCCGTCCGGTTCGTCGGGATCTGCCCGACCTTGAACATCGTCTCCTGGGCTTCCTTGCCGGTCATCCATTTGACGAACGTCCAGGAAGCCTCCAGATGCTTCGTCTCCTTCAGGATGACGAGATTCTCGCCCCCGATGATGGACCGTCCGGGGAATGGCGCCGCCACCGTATCGGCGAGCAGATCGTAGCGGTTGTCCTTGGAGCCCGACAGAATCGTGTAGAACCAGGGCCCTTCGTCGACCATCAGCGTCCGTCCCCGCAGCATGTCGGTCCAGCGATCCCCTTTGCCCAAAATATAGTTCCTGCCGAACACGCCTTGCCTCGTCAGTTCCATAAGCCGGTCGAGCGCCCGCACGCTCTCCGGGCTGTTCAGAACCCCCTCCGCGTGCCGGTTGGAATCGTCCAGCAGCCGGCCGCCGAGCCCGAGGAAATACGGCATAAGCGACCAGGTGCTGAGGCCGTCGAGCCCGAGAGGCTCGCGGACCGCCTCCGCCGCCCGGACGAGCTCCTCGAAGCTGTCCGGCGCCTTCTTCAGCCCCGCTCTGGCCAGCTGCTTCTTATTATAGATGGCGATCTTCGTGTTCACGTCAAGCGGCAAGCCGTAGTAGCGTCCTTGATACGAGTTCGTCTCCATCGTGACCGATTGCAGCGGCCGGACGGCTTCCGCGAAGTCCGGCAGGTCGCCGATCGGGTACAGAAGCCCGAGGCTCGACAGGTTGGGCACCCAGGTGACGTCCATGCGCACGACGTCCGGAATCTTGCCCGAGGAGGCGCGCGAGATAATCGTCGACTTCAGCTCGGTGCTGTAGGGCTGGCGGACCGGAACGACGCGGATGTCCGGATATCGCCGCTCGAAGGCCGGGACGACCTCGTTCTCGAACACGCGGGTCTCTTCGTCGCTGTACGTATGCCAGACGACGATCTCCTCCTTCTCCGGAGGCGGGGATTCCCGGTTCAGCGGGCCGTCGATGAAGCGGGAAGAACCGCAGCCTCCGAGCAGGAGAACCGCGCAGGCGACGGCGGCGGCGGTCGGGAGATGTCTCGTTCGGATCCATGGCGCCATTCGTGTCGGCCCCCTTCCCGGTCGGTCAGACGAGCTCCCGGTATTCCGCGGGAGTGCTTCCGACGACTTTTTTGAACAGCTTGCTGAAATATTTGACGTCGTTGAAGCCGGCCCGCTCGGCGACTTCGTAAATCTTGAGCGACTTGTTCGGTAGCAGCGACTTCGCCTTCTCGATCCGAAGCTGGATGAGGTAGTCGATGAAGTTCTGGTTCGTTCGCTTCTTGAACAGGACGCTAAAATAGTTCTTGCTGACGTGGACATGGTCGGCGACCGTCTGCAGGGTGATCTCCTGGGCGTACCTCTCGTGGATGAAGTCCATCGCCTTCGCGACGATGCCCGTATTCGGCTGCGCTCTCTCTTCGTCCTGCCGCTGGGCTTCGCCTTCCCGGATGGCGGATTCGAGCGCCCGCGCGAGGTCCGCGAGCGTCTCCGCCCCCATGAACTGGCGGTAATACTCCAGCAGGAGAGCCGGTTCCATGCGGCGGACGAACATCCGCGAGAACAGGTCGCACGCTTCCCGCTTCACCCGGCCGGCGTCGTACCGATACTTCTCCCAACGCTTCAGCCGCTCGCGAATAGGGCCGTACGGTTCCATGGAAGAGGCGACGGCCGCTTCAACGCCCGCGCCAACGCCCGCGTCCGCATCCGGCTTCGGCCGGCAGTGATAAGGCCCTCCCGGTCCGTCGAAGAAGCGGCGGCCGTAGATCTGCTCCGTCCACCGGTAGCGGCTTCGCCACTCTCCGGGCTCCTCCGCTTCGGCATACCCGAGCGTCAGATCCGCCTCCTGCCCGCGCGTCAGCTCCTCCATGAGCCGCGGCGGATTCGCTTCGGGGCGGGGAATCAGCATGACGAGCTCCTCCTCTCCGGCGGCGAAGGCGATTCCCCGCTCGTGCACGGCATAGAACCGGTCCTTCCACTCGTCCAGCAGGATGCCGACGTACAGAGGGCCGTTCTTCTGCCGGATCGCTTCGGCCTCGTTCAACGCCGCGCGGGCGAGCACGCAGCCCTCGGGGAACCGCGCGGCGAATTCCTCGCCGATCCCCTCGCCGATCTCCTCGCCGTCGCGCTCCTGCGTGAACAGCTTCTTCGCCTCCTGCTCCAGCCCGCGGCGCTCCCGCTCGCGGACGCCGGACTCGTAGCCGTCCAGCCGCCGGCCGATCTCCCGTTCGCGCCGGATCTCCTCCGCGCATCGACCGAGAACCTCGTTCAGCTCTTCCGGCTCCATGGTCGGCTTCAGGATATAATCGGAAGCCCCGAGAACGATCCCCTTCTTCGCGTATTCGAAGTCGTTATAGCTGCTGATCAGGATAACCTTCGCGGACGGCCGGAGCGACCGCACCCGCTCCGTCAGCTCAAGCCCGCCCATGACCGGCATCTTGATGTCCGTGATGACGATGTCGGCCGGCTCCCGCTCCAGGGCGAGCAGGGCGTCGGCTCCGTTCGAATATTCCCCGGCGAACGCCAAGCCCAGCTCCCGCCATTGGATCGACGCCTTGACGCCCAAGCGGATGATCGGCTCGTCGTCGACGATGACGACGCTCAACATGATAGCTCCCTCCCGTTCGCGCGGTCATTCGGCCTCCGGCTTCGGCTTGATCAGGATCAACTGGACGACGGTTCCCCGGCCGGGCTCGCTCTCGATCTCCAGCCTCGAACCGAACGGATAATAGAGCTGGATGCACTCCTTGACGTGGCGCAGGCCGATTCCGGTCCCGCCGGTCTCGACGGCCCCTTCCTTCCGGCCGGGTCGACCGTACTCCCCATCGTCCCGCAGAATCCTCTCGAGCCTCGATGCCTCGATGCCCACGCCGTCGTCCTCGATCCGGATCCGCACCGCCTGTCCCTCGTCGACGGCGGCGATCGCGATCGCGCCGTTCCGGTTCTCGGGCACGAACCCGTGGAAAATCGCGTTCTCCACGATCGGCTGAATAAGCATGCGAGGAACGCGGAAGGAGCCCAGCTCCCGGTCCATCTCCGCCTTCAGGTCGAAGGTCAGCGTATAGCGAAGCTGCAATATCTCCAGGTACTTGGCGATGATCTCGAGCTCCTCGTCCAGCGATACCATGTGGCCCTTCTTGCCCATGTTCGCTTCGAGCAGCCGCGTGAAGGCGGCGAGCCCTTCGTACGCCTTGGCGGTATCGCCGAATTTGACGAGCCACTTGATCGTGCTCAGCGTATTGAACATGAAGTGAGGGTTGATCCGGTGCATGACGGCCCTCATCTCCGCGCGCTGCTTCTTGTCCCTCTCCTCCCGCACCTGCGCCATCGTGCGGTCGAGCCGGTGGAGCATCCGGTTGAACTGGTTGCTCATAAGCCCGATCTCGTCCGACGACTCGACGCTCGCCCGGGCGTTCAGATCGCCTTCCCCCGCCAACTTCATCTGCCGGACCAGCTTATGGATCGGCCGGGTGATGCGCCGCGCGAACACGAGGCCGACGAGCACCGCCAAGAGAGCGAAGCCGCCGCTCAGGACGAACACCGTGTCGTGAAGCTCGTCGAGCTGGCCGGTAATCTCGGACAGCGGCACGACGCCGACGATGCTCCATCCGTTGGAGAGCGGCTCCTTCACGCCGTAGAAGCGCACGCCGTCCTCTTCGTATTCGAACTCCCGCGCGGAAGCGTCCGCGATGCGCGCCTTGAGCGCCGCGTTCCCGACCTCGCGGCCGATCCGCGACTCGTTCGGGTCGATCATGACGCGCCCTTGCGAATCGGCGACGAAGAACGCCCCCGTCTTCCCCAGCCGAAGCTGGCGGAGCTTGTCCAGCACGGCCCGCCCGTCGACGTTGATGACGACGTAGCCGATGTTCTCCATCGTTTTGAAATTCTTGAGCACCCGCGCCGCCGGAATGACGAGGTCCGTATTGTCTCCCCCGCCGCTGAACTTGTCGTACTGAAGCTGCGTCCACGCCAGCCGTCCGTCCAGCCGCTCGGCCTCCCGAATCCAGGGGAAGTCCCGGATCCGGTAGCGGTCGACCTTGGCCTGGTTGAAGACGCCGCTCCCCCAGCTCGATCCTTCGCCCTTCAGGATATAGATGATTTTGACGAAGGAGTTGGAATAGATGATATTGTTCAGAAGATTAGCGATAAAATCGCGGTTCTCCACCTTCACGTCGTCGGAGACGCCTTCGGAATCCTGCAGCACCATCTGCTGGATCTTCGCCTGGCCGTAGACTAGATCCGAGGTGTCGCTGCCGACGTTCAGAATGTTGGACAAGGAATCGGCCGCCTGTTCCGCGATCTGGACGGTGGACTGCCTGACGTTGTTCTTCACGAGTTCGGACGAGGTCCGATAGAAGAAGAAGCCGATGCAGAAGGTAGGGATAATAATGACCGCCGCCAGCGCCGCGATCAGCTTCGTCGCGATTCGATTCGTCAGCCTGATCCGGATCATGGCGGTTCGCCTCACCTGCTCCCCTTCGCTCGTGTCTCTTCTCATTGTAAACGCTTCTCCGGGAGCGTAAAGGCGGAATAAATACCGATAGTGGAATATATTACACCTTTCGCGGAACGCAAAAAAGAGAGAGACGCCGTCTCTCCCCTTCGCGGATCCGCTTCGCCGCGAATCCCTCTTGTTTATCACGCCCGCTTCTTATAGGCCCGCATCGCGAAGAGGTAAGCTGCCAGCATAATTCCGACGCACCACGCCAGCGCGACCCAGATGTCGTGGCCTACCGGCTGCCCCGACAGCAGCGCGCGGATCGCTTCCACGATCGAGGTGACCGGCTGGTTCTCGGCGAAGGCGCGAACGACGCGCGGCATCGAATCGGTCGGCACGAACGCCGAGCTGATAAACGGCAGGAAGAGGAGCGGATAGGAGAACGCGCTTGCCCCTTCCACCGACTTGGCGGACAGTCCGGCGATCGCCGCGACCCAGGTCAAGGCCAGCGTGAACAGCACGAGGATACCGGCTACGGCAAGCCACGGCAGGATTCCCGCCGACGAACGGAAGCCCATCGCGAGCGCTACGAGAACGATGATGACGACCGTAATGACGTTGGATACGACCGAAGTCAGCACATGCCCCCACAGCACCGCGGAACGCGCGATCGGCATGGAGTGGAACCGTTCGATGATGCCCCGCTGCTTATCCAGGAACAGGCGGTACGCCGTATAGGAGATGCCGCTTGCAATCGCGATCAGCAGGATGCCGGGCAGCAGGTAGTTCACATAGTTGTCCGTATCGGCTTGAATGGCGCCGCCGAATACGTAGACGAACAGCAGCATCAAGGCGATCGGAGTGATGCAGACCGTAATGATGGTGTCCATGCTGCGGAAGATGTGGCGCATGGAACGCCCGAGCATAACGCCCATATCGCTGAGAAAATGGTTCTTGGCCGTCTCCATTTAAATAGCCTCCTTCTTGCCGACGATGGCGAGGAAGATCTCCTCGAGCGACGGCTGCTTCTCCACATACTCGACCTTCGCTTGCGGGAACAGCTTCTTCAGTTCCGAGAGCGTGCCGCTCGCGATAATTCGGCCTTCGTGCAGAATGGCGATGCGGTCCGCCAGCTGCTCGGCCTCTTCCAAATACTGCGTGGTGAGAAAAATCGTCGTCCCTCCGTCGGCAAGCTCCTTGACGATCTTCCATACCTCGATGCGCGACTCGGGGTCCAGCCCGGTAGTCGGTTCGTCGAGGAAGACGATCTGCGGCTTGCCCACGAGACTCAAGGCGATGTCGAGCCTGCGGCGCATGCCGCCCGAATACGTGGACGCCCTGCGGTCGGCGGCCTCGGTCAGGCCGAAGCGCTTAAGCATGTCGTCCGCTACCTGACGCGGATGGGGAAGGTGCCGCAGCTTGGCGAGCATGACCAGATTCTCCCGCCCGGTCAATACCTCATCCACCGCCGCGAATTGCCCGGTCAGGCTGATCGACTGCCGGACGCCGTCCGGCTTCGACGCGACATCGAAGCCGTTTACGACAGCGGTGCCTCCATCCTGCTTAAGCAGCGTAGCGAGGATCTTCACAACCGTCGTCTTGCCCGCTCCGTTGGAGCCGAGCAGGGCGAAGATGCTGCCCTTTTCCACCTCGAAATCGACGCCCTTCAGCACTTGATGCTGCTTGTAGGATTTGCGCAGCCCTTTGACTTGAATGGACTTGGTTGTCGCGATTGACATCGGAATCCCTCCCCTTTAATTAAACGACCGTTACTTTGGACAGATCGGCCTCCATGCCTTTGAGCAGAGCGTAGGTCAGTTTATCCATCGTCGCGCCGTCGAAGCAGATGGTTTTGATCATGCGATAGTACTTCTTGGTCAACGTAAATCCGGGCTGGAAAGAAACGCTTTTGAGAGTAGCGCCCTTGAACGAAGCTTCGGTTAATGCCGCCTTCTCGAACTTGACGCCGATAAACGTCTGTCCGTCGAAGTTCTGCCCGCTCAGATCGGAGTACTTAAAGTCGACCCCCTCGAATAAGCAACCTTCGAACACCGTTTTTCTAAGATCGGTCAACGTTAACGTCACGTCGGTCAGCCTTACTCCCGTGAATTTGGCGCCATCAAGCCCCGACTTGCTGAAGTTGGTCCGGACAAGGATCGTCTTGTTGAAGCTTGCGTTCGACAGATCGAGCGCGGATAGGCTGCAGTCCGTCAGATTCGCGCCTTCGAAATTGGCTTCTCGCACGTCGCTGCCTTTAAACGAACTCCCCGTCAAATCGGCGCCCGAAAAGTCGGAGCCGTGCAGCGCGCTGCCCTTGAACTGCCCTTTATGAGCCGTCACGCCCGCAAAGTCGCTCTGAGCCAGGTTGCTTGCGTTAAAGTTCGTCAGCACTTGCCGTTCCAGCGAGCGGGAGAGATTGGCGACCTCCAGGATCGTTTGCTCGATATCGCCGATGCTCTCGACCGTTCTCTTGAACGCCGTCTCATCGTCCATGCCCTCCTCCTTGAGTTCGCGGTAACGCTCCTGCAAATCGGAGAGCAGGTCGGCCTTCAACTCCGTGACGCTCTTGACCCCGTCGTAGGGCGCGAACACACCGTTCAAAAAATTCGTTAATTTCGTATTCATACCATCCATCTCCTCATAGTAAGTTGTCGATGACGCGCTTGGCATACTCCCAATTGCTCTTGTTGCGGGCGTAGGTATCCTTGCCCTTCTCGGTAATCCGGAAGTACTTGCGTCTTCCGCCTTGCGATTCGTCTCCCCAATACCATTCGATGTCGCCGTCCGCTTCAAGCCGCCGGACGCTGGAATACATCGTGGCTTCCTTCAATTCATACTCGCCGTCCGAGCGCTCGGCGATCAGCTTGACGATCTCGTAGCCGTAGCGGTCCGCTTCGGACAAGAGCCGCAAAATGATCGTATCCGTATGTCCTCGCAGCAGATCGGATGTGATTTTGTTCTCGCTCATAACGATTACCTCCATGTCTGTATAATACGACAAACTACTGTGACTGTCAAGGTAGTATTTCCAACAAAATACGTTGTCAAACAAAAATACCTGTCCGTCATAGGACAGGTACCCGTTCCCCTCATGGAAAAATAAACGCGCAGAGCGCGGATTCCCATGAAGATATGCGATTGTCTTCGGCGTCCGCCGCTTGAATGATCGCTTGAAGTTTATTCGTATTATTCGTACTCCAGCGCGACCATATCCCAATACCGGAGCTCCGGAACCGCGAACGCCACGTAATCTCCGTTCGAATCGCGTCCCGTCTCATACGCCAACGGACGGCCGGTTCCTTCCTCGAGGTCCGGCGACGCGAGGAACGCCCGCTTGATCTTCTTCCCGCCGGCATACAGCTTCACGGCCAGATCGCGCCGGGTCTCCGGCTCCTTCGCCGAAGCGTCGGCGTCCCGCCATTGATCGGATTGGACGCCCGTCAGGTTGATAAGCTGGAGCGTCTCGAACTTCCCGCCCGCGCGCGAGAACGCCCACACCGTCCCCGGGCGGCCGTCCGCGCTGACCTCCGCCCCTTCGACGGCGATCTTCCGGTCGACCGGCATCTGCCCGTCCCGCAGGACGTTCTGGTAAGCGACGAGGAAGCGATAATAAGAGAGCAGCTTGCTCTTCAGCGAATCGCTCATCCGGAGGTGTCGGTTCGGAAAATATTCGTTGCTCAGCATCCGAAGGTCGTCGCCCAGCTCGATATGGGAGCCGCCGTTCGCGAAGATCGTCGCTTCGGTTAGCAGCACCCCCGGTTCGTTGAACTCGCCCGGGTTGTCGTCCGTGAACGAGTTGCCGTAATTGTAATTCATGTACGCGGCGAGGACTGTCGCCTTCTTGCCTTCGGTCAGCCCGGCCGCTTCGTCCAGCACCTTCTTCAGGTCGTTGTAGGTCGTCTGTCCGCTGTTCTCCCACATCTCTTCGTATAGGAAGGCGGTACCTGCGTCCGCCGTGCCGGATACCCCGTACGTTCCGACGTTGTTGAACACGATCGTCTTGCCCAGCTCCGTCCGGGCCCGGTTCAGGAAGGGCGCGAAGCCGGCGGACGGCTCGATCTCCTTCCCTTCGTACGTGTACATCATGCCGCGGAAGCCGAGCTGGTCGACGTGCCAGCCGTCGAACGGATAGGCGGCGAACGCGTCCCGCTCCCGCTCAAGGAGATACTTCTGCCAATCCGGATTCCCCGGGTCGAACAAGTCGAGCTTGGGCGTCGCCCATCCGTCCGGCAGCGGAATCGAATCCTGCGATTCCCCGCCCGGCGCCGCGTACAGGCCCCATTCCTTCTTGACGCCGCTGCCGTCCGTCTCGTAATCGCCATAGGCGCCGTACAGCAGGTTGTAATTCATGGCCGCCATGCCGCGCTTGTGCGCCGCGCCGATGTAGGCGCGGATCGTATCGCCCGAGGTGACGCGGTTCCCGATATCCGTCCACTCCGCCGCGGGGTTCTCCGGCGTGCCGGCCAGAGGCGCGTGGTGCTTGAACTGCCAGTCGTAGAACTGCAGCGCGTTGATCTGGTAGCGGCTTAGCGATTCGACGTTCGATTCCGTCGTCTTCCCGTCCTGCTTCGGGAACCTGGACAGGTAGCCGTAACGCGGGAAGCGCGTCCAGTCGGACGAGACGTCCACCGCCGCGTTCCGATGATCGATCGTCCGGCCGTCCTTATTCTCCATCCAGGCCTCGACGGAATAGCCGGCGAAGTCGTCCTGCGGCGGCTTCCACTCCCAGCTCAGCGTCCGGGCTTCTCCCGGATCCAGCTTCAGCTTCTTGAACGTCTTGCTCTCGACGAGCCGGCCGAGATGCCGGTACTGGACGAGCAGACGGCCGTCTTCCAGCCTCTCCCCGGACGCGTTGTCGAGCTGCAAGGTCAGGCGCACCGGTTCGCCCGGATCGTACCGCGACTTGTCCGCGTACAACTCCGCCAGCACGGACCGCTTCGCCGCGGCGGCGACCGGAGCCGGCACGGCTTCGTTCCCCGGGCGGCTCTCGCAAGCCGCGCACAGCAGCAGGCCGAGGCCGACGCCGGCGGCGGCCCATGGCGCAAATCTTCTTGTCATAACAATCCTCCGTAGCTTAGCGCGTTATCCCTTGACGGCTCCCGCCGCGATGCCCTTGATGATGAACCGCTGGAACGAGACGAACAGGACGAGAATCGGCAGCATCGAGATGATCGAAGCCGCGAACACGAGGCCGTACGACGTGGCGTGCGCCCCCTGCAGCATCCGGATCGCGACGGGCAGCGTCCACTTCTCGGGCTCGCTCATGAACGTCAACGCGCCGAGGAACTCGCCCCAGTTGCCGTTGAAGTTCATGATGACCGAGGTGGCGATCGCCGGGGCGGACAGCTGGAGCGCGACGCGGCTGAAGAAGGTCCAGCGGTTGCCTCCGTCGACGATGACGGCCTCTTCCATCTCCTTCGGGATCTCGTCGAAGAAGCCTTTGAACAGGAACATATGGAACGGCACCGCCCCGGTCACGTACAGCAGGATCAGCCCGGAATAGCTGTTCAGCAGGTGCAGGTTCTTGAGCAGCAAGTATTGCGGGATGATAAAGGTAATGCCGGGAATCATCATCGAGCCGATGAAGACGGCGAAGATGAAGCCGCGCCCCGCGAAGCGGTAGCGGGAGACGGCGAAGGCCAGCATGCAGGCGACGAGAGTGCCGCCGACGGTGGCGATGATCGAGATGACAAAGCTGTTCTTGAAGTAATGGCCGAAGCTGCCCGTCGTCCACGCTTCCTTGTAGTTGGCGAGCGTAAGCCCCGTCGGAATCAGCTTCGGCGGATATTCCATGGCGAACTGGAATGGCTTGAACGAGACGACGATCATGTTCCAGAACGGCAGGAACGTGACGACCGCGAAGGCGATCAGGATGAGGTAACGAACGGTTTGGGCCGCGAGCTTGCGGCTTCGAAGTCCCACGGTCAGCCCTCCGATCCGGCATTCTTAGGCATGAATTTGTATTGCAGCAGACTGACGACGACGATGACGATGGCGACCACGTAGGACAGCGCGGCGGAATAGCCGAAGTTCAGGTCCGTGAACGCCTTGTTGTAGATCATGCTTAGAGGAACGTCGTATTCGAACGGCGCGGTGCCGGTGAACAGCAGGAACACCTGGTCGAACACGTTGAACGCCCCGATCGTCAGCAGGACGACGACGAACACGGTCGTGTTGCGCAGACCCGGCAGCGTGATATAGCGGAATTGCTGCCACCGGCTGGCGCCGTCGAGGCCGGACGCTTCGTACAGATCGGTCGGGATCGACTGCAAGCCCGCGAGGAAAATAAGCATGCTCCAGCCGATCCCCTTCCAGCCGCCGACGGCGAAGACGGATACGAGCGTGCGCGTCGGGCTGCCGAGCCAGTCGATGCCTTCGTCGACCAGATGCGTCTTGAGCAGAAGGTAGTTGATCAGCCCGTAGTCTTTGTTGAACATGTACAGATAGAGCTGGATGATGACGATCCAGGTGACGAGAACCGGAATATAGAATAACGCCCGGAAGAAGCTTCTTCCCCGGAGCGGACGATCCAGCACGACGGCCAGCAACAGCCCGAACACGATCTGGATCGGCATGGACACGACGAAGTTGAGCAGGGCGTTCTTGAACGCGATGCCGACGTGAGGGTCGTTCAGCACGGTTCGGTAATTGGCGAGTCCCACGAAGGGGCTCTCGCCGATCAGCTGCCAGTCCGTGAAGCTCTTCACGAACGAGAACAGGATCGGGTAGACGGAGAAGGTCAAGTAGAGCCCGATCGCGGGCAGGACGAACAGATAGATGCCGTAGTGGCGGCGAAGCCAGCTTCTCTTCTTGGGGCCGGCGGCCGGAGCGGCGGTCTGGTTCAACAATCGGAAGGCCTCCTCGATCGGAAAAACGGACGCGCCGCCCGAAGCGGAAGCCGGGGGCTCCGCTCGGGCGATTGGCGTCTTGTTTTTCGACGTGTGCTCGTGTCTCGAATGATCGGCTTATGGGGCCAGCAGCGCGTCCGCCTGCTTCGCCGCCTTGTCCAGGGCGTCCTTCGCCGAAGCCTTGCCGAGCAGCACTTGACTGACCGCGTCGGAGAACAGCTTGTCGATCTGGGCGTAAGCGGGCACGGACGGACGGGCTTTGGCCGTCTTCATCTGCTCCATGTACGGCGCGAAGTATTCGATGGCCTTGATGTCGGGATGATCCGTCAGGCTGGCGACGACCGGCATCTGGCCGACCTTCGCCATCGCGATCTGCGCTTCGTCGGACAGCATGAACTTCTCGAATTCGTACGCCGCCGCTTGATGCTCCGCGTCCGAGGACTTGAAGAGGACGAAGTTCTCGCCGCCGACGACTTGGGCCGATCCGCCTTCGCCCGCCGGGTATTGCGCCGCTTCGAACTTGAAGCTCGGGTACTGCTTCTTCAGGACGTCGAACGCCCAAGGGCCGTCGTCGATCATCGCGTACTTGCCTTTGGCGAGGCCGTCGGTTCCCCCCAGGTCGCCGTTGTGGAAGCCGGTCACGTGCCCCGCCTTGCCCAGCTCCTGCAGCTTCTCGATCAACGCGATGGTCTTGTCGCCGTTCATGTAGCCGGTCGCCTTCGTCAGGTCCGGGCTCAGCACGTCCGCGCCGTTGCTCCACAGCCAGGGACCGAGCCACCACAGGTCGACGCCGAACTGGTAGCCGTACGTCGCGGAGTTGCCTTGGCCGCCGGACAGCTTGCCCATCGCTTCGACGAATTCGTCCATCGTCTTCGGCGGGCCGGAGAGGCCGGCTTTGGCCAGCAGCTCCGGGTTGTACAGCAGCACCTTCGTGTTCGTGTCGAGCGGAATGCCGTAATATTTGCCGTTGTACAAGTTCGTAGTGAGCGGGCCCGGGAACACCTTGGCCTTCAGTTCGTCGAAGCCTTCGAGGGAATCCTGCTCCACGAGCGTGCCGAGCTTGGCGAGCTGCGGCGTCATGACGATGTCGATCCGCGCCGCGTCGGGCAGCTGGGCGCCGGCCGCGGAGACGAGCAGCTTCTGGTTGAAGCTGTCCGTCGGCATCGCCACGTTCTTGACCTTGATGTTCGGATGCGCCTTCTCGAACGCGGGAATGACGACCTCCGTCAGCTGCTTCGTCTCGGCGGACGTCTGGTTGTACGTGTTCCAGAAGGTGATCTCGACCTTCTTGCCGCCGGCGGGAGCCGCGGATCCGTCGCCGGAAGCGCTTGCGGACGGGCTCGCGGAGGAGCCTCCGGACGCCGCGCTGCCGGATGCGCCGCCGTCGTTGCCTCCGCCTCCGCACGCGGTCAGCCCGAGCGCGCTTGCGAGGATCAGCGTTCCTGCCGTGCTTAGCATCTTTGTCTTCATTGCGGTAAGTCCCCTCTCGATTGGTGTTCGGATCGGATGGCCGGGCGCGGTTGGCTGTTGGCGAGCGAGCGGCTTGGCACGGTCGGGCACGGCATCTCCGTTCCGCGGAGGTGCCGCATGGTGCACGGCGCCGCATGGCGCCGCCCCGTTCCGCTCCTCACGGTACCGTTCGTTCAGCAGAAGTACCTCATGGAGCGCACGGTTCCGCCCCATTCCTCTCCGTTCCGCCGCACCCCGGCATCCACATGGCTCATTATGCTTCGTTCGGCCTCGCATCGTAACCGTTTACATTCCGCTGTTCGGCGTTCTATTTTCCGATCTTCGGGAGCTAGGGGGAGGCAAAGGGCGGCCTCGAAGGGAGGGAAATGTTCCGGTCGCCGCTCCTTGAGCGTAATAAAGGACACCTTCTCGGGCGTGGAGGCAGGACAGCGTGGTGGACGAATGCGAGGAAGCCGGTTACTCTCTTTGCCCGATCCCGGGGATCTCCGGGAGATGTGCGGAAATCTCGATCAAATAAAAAGAAGGACGTTCGCAGGAACGCCCTCCCCTCTTGCCTCATCCCTTCAAGCTCTCGAGCGGCTCTACCCGGCCGTACGAGACATGCGCGCCGACGGTCGGCGCGGCCCAGCGGGCCGCGTTGCGGATAACCCGGAGCACGTCCGGGTGATGGTACACCGGGAACGTCTCGTGCCCCGGCCGGAAGTAGAACAGCTTGCCCTTCCCCCGCCGGTAGCAGCAGCCGCTGCGGAACACTTCGCCGCCCTCGAACCAGGAGACGAACACCAGCTCATCCGGGGCCGGGATCTCGAAGCGCTCGCCGTACATCTCTTCCTTCGGTATCTCGATGTACTCGCCAAGCCCTTCCGCGATCGGGTGCCCGTGCTCGATGACCCAGATCCGCTCCTTCTCCCCGTCGTCGCGCCACTTGAGCGCCCCCGTCCGGGTGCCGAGCAGCCTCTCGAAAATTTTCGACCCGTGGCCCGAATGCAGAACGATCAGCCCCATTCCTTCCAGCACCCGGTCCCGCACTCGCTCGACGACTTCGTCCCGAACCTCTCCATGCGCCAGATGCCCCCACCAGAGGAGGACGTCGGTCGACGCCAGCGCTTCCTGCGTGAGCCCGTGCTCCGGCTCGTCGAGCGTCGCCGTTCTGACGAGGAAGCCCGGCTCCGCCCGCAGCCCGTTCGCGATCGCTTGATGAATGCCGTCCGGGTAGATCGCCGCGACCTCCGCGCTCCGCCTCTCGTGCCGGAATTCGTTCCATACCGTCACCCGTATATCAGCCATGGCCGCCTTCCTCCTCCTTCTTCACGTCGATCCAGCGCCCCTTCTCGAACGACTCGATAACCGCGTCGATCGTCGCCTGGTTGACGCAGCCGTCCGCGAGAGTCGCGTCGAGGCCGTCTCCCTTCCCATTCAGCAGGTTGAAAAACGACTGCATCTGATCCGCCCGGCAATCGGCCGGAACGTCGACCCGGCGGAACGTCTCGTCGCCAGGGTCCCCGAGCCGCACATGAAGCGTCTCCTCGTCTTCCAGCCCGTAAACCAGAGCTCCCTTCGAGCCGTAAATCTCGATTCGCTGGTAATTGCCGCGCCCGTAGGCGAACCGGCTGATCGTCATGGAGGAGGAGACTCCCCCTTCCATCCGCGCGAGCACGTGGCAATAATCGTCGACGTCGACCTCCCCGAAGCCTTCGCCGTCCGTCGTCTTCCGCCGCCGGATGATCGTGTCCGCGTCGGCGACCACGCGCCGGATATCGCCGACCAGGAACCGCTCCAGATCGAAGATATGCGAGCCGAGATCGCCGAGAGCGCCCGAACCCGACAGCGACTTCCGGAACCGCCAGACGAGCGGAAGCTCCTCGTCGTCGGCCCAGCCTTGGAGGTACTGGGCATACACGTGGCGAATCGTCCCCAGCTTGCCTTCCTCGATCAGCCGCTTCGCATAGCGGACCGCGCTTTTGTAGCGGTACGAGAAGCACACCATATGGGGCAGCGGATCGGCCGCCAGCAGATCCCGGAGCCGCTCCGCTTCCCGGGTGTCGATCGAGACCGGCTTCTCCAGCGCGAACGGCTTGCGGTGCCGAATGGCGGCGGACGCCACTTCGACATGGCTGAAGTTCGGGGTGCCGATCATGACCGCATCAAGCTCGGGGTCCCGCAGCATCTCCTCGTGGTCCGTATAGAGCCGCGCCGCCGGCAGACCCAGCTCCCGAGCCCTCCGGCTCAACGTCTCCTCGTTGTTGTCGCACAGCGACCAGAGCTCGGCGTCGTCGCTCGCGAGAATGCCCCCGATATGGAAATTCGCGATGCCTCCAAGTCCGATTACCCCTATTTTCAGCTTCTTCATAGCCCACCATCCATTCCCGGAATCCGGTTCGTTCGGATCGGCGAAACCCCGATAGAACAGGGATCTTCGACGACGAATCGCCGTCCGACTGTCTCCCCCAGTATAGTTCGTGGTACACTAAGCGAGAATGGAAGATCGAGACTCTATTTGTACAAAACCGACTTCTACGGGATAGGGAGCTGGAATCCGGCATGCTGGCGATGAACACGGAATACGTTCCCCGGATCAAACTGATGGGCTTCGTGTCGTACAAGGCGCCGTGGATTCACTTCCGCCGGACGACCGACGAGCATATCCTCTACTTCATCAAGAGCGGGGAGCTGCATCTTCAAGAGAACGGCACGCCTCACATTCTGCGGAGAGGCGACGTTCTGCTGCTCGAGCCTCATCTGGAGCACGAAGGCTTGGAGAAGCATCTATGCGATTACTACTTCGTTCACTTCGAGCATCGCGATATCCGCCCGTGGCCGGAGGAAGACAAGCTGGCGCTGGCGAAGAGGGTGCTGCTGGAGGACGACGATTCCTCCGAGGGGTCCGAGCTTTGTTTTTTTCCGAAACGCTTCACGTTCGAAGACCGCAATGCCTTCCACCGGGCGCAACGCGAGATGAACGAGATTCTGGCCCTGCACCGGCGCAAGCGCTACAACCGCTCCTTGACGGCGCTCAAGTGGGCCGAGTGGATGATCGAGACGTCCCGCGAGTATTGGATGTCCGAGCTGCAGAGCCACGACAAGCGTCCGTCCCGGTCTTACCGGAAGGTGAACGCGCTGCTCGATTACCTTCATACGCACTACACGGAGCGGATCACGGGCGAGATCATCGAGAAGGAATTCGACTGCAGCTACGACTACATCAATCGGGTGTTCCAGGAGGCGACGGGCCACACGATCAGCCGGTACGCGAACCTGGTGCGGATCAACCACGCCAAGGAGCTGATCGAGGCTACACATCTGAGCATGAACGAGATCGCGTACTTGACCGGCCTGAACGATCCGTTCTACTTCAGCAAGGTGTTCAAGAAGTTCGTCGGCCTCTCGCCCACCCAGTATTACAAGAAGGTCCGGGAGACGATGTCGATGTAGAGGTTACATTCCACTGATTAATGAACCTCGTCGGGGGAGAGAATAGGCGAGGGGTGAATCAGACTGCAACGGCTCGGCCGGTCTCGAAGGAAGAGTTATTGGAAGATGCTCTCTTGCAGCAGCTTCATCCGGTTATTTACTCCACCTTGCAGATCTTGTATCACGAGAAATACCCGGCTATGGATCATGAACGGATCGTTCGGATAGCTTCGTATTTAACGGGTTTTCGACCGGACCGGCAGGCTTCGGCATTGGGCGGCGCCAAGGTCTTTCAAATAATCGTTGTGGTTAGAGCCGTCCGCCATCATCAAGTCGTTCGAATGGTTCTAAATAACGAGCGCGGAGCGAACCTCTACTCGGTATCCGAGATCAAACAAATGAACATACGCGACTAGCCATCAATCGCTTCTATGTACAAGTACTTATCCTTGTTGAAAAAAATAGAGTAGGGCATCATAAAGGGACTCAAATAGCGCCATCCCTTAATCGGAGAGCCGCAACGGAATTTGCGGACTTCATTGTCTTGCAAGCGGAACGCGAGCCGGTTGCTTCCGCACCAATCGATTTTCAAGCGGATCTCGTGTTCGCCCGGCTCCAATTCGATCTTCATCGTTCCGCCGTCCTGAATCGTTCCTCTCTCGATATCGTCGACGATCACTTCGTAGCTTCTGATTTTGTTGACGTATTGCGACGTTCTCGAGATCTCGATATAGGCGCTGTTCGTTCCCACGCCGTTCACCTCCTTAAATCGTATAAGTCTCGGCGCTTCCATTATAAAATATTTCCAGAGACTCAAGCACCTGCAATATCGGAACCCGAAATGTCGGATGGCTGCATCCGGTTCCTGCTAATCTTGAAGGCAAGGAGGTGATCTTGTGGATGGGCTGAAGAGCTTGAACGAGGCGATGAAGTATATCGAAGACAACCTGGAGCACGAGATCGACTACAAGGAAGCGGCGAGACGGGCTCACTGCTCCGAGCATCACTTCAAAAGAATGTTCTCGTTCCTCGCCGGCGTATCGCTGTCCGAATACGTCCGACGCAGGCGTCTCACCCTCGCCGCCTTCGAGCTGAGGGACGGCGGCGCCAAGGTGCTCGACGTCGCGGTCAAGTACGGCTACAACTCGGCGGATTCGTTCGCGAGGGCGTTCCAGCAGATGCACGGAATGACGCCGTCCGAAGTCCGGTCGAGCGACCATGCTCTCACGGCCTATTCGCGGATGACCTTCCAATTGACGATTCAGGGAGGAAGCGAGATGAAGGTTCGTATTTTAGACAAAGAAGCTTTTCGCATCGTCGGGTTGTACAAAAGGGTTCCCATCCAGTTTGGCGGGGTGAACCCGGCGATCGCCGCCATGTGGGAAAGTCTGGATCCAGGCAAGATCGCCCGGCTCAAGGCCATGTCCGACGTCGAGCCGAGGGGATTCGTGAGCGCGTCGACGAACTTCTCCGAGGGCCGGATGGAGGAACGGGGCGAGCTCGACCACTATATCGGAGTCGCGACGTCGAAGGAGGCGCCGGACGATCTGGCGAAGCTGGAGGCGGCCGCCTCGACCTGGGCCGTGTTCGAAGCGGTCGGCCCGTTCCCGGAGACGCTGCAGAACGTATGGGGGCGCATCTACTCCGAGTGGTTCCCGTCTTCGAATTACGAGCTGGCGGAGGGCCCGGAGATGCTGTGGAACGAGCACAGCGACGTGACCTCGCCGACGTACCGCAGCGAGATTTGGATTCCGGTAGTTGCTAGAAAAGAATAGACTGCGCTTATCGAAAAAAGACCGGAGAAGCCTCGATCGGGCGATCGGGCTTCTCCGGCTTTTGCGGTTATTTGGCCTGCTCTTTGTCGCTCAGCTTGAGAACTCGTCCCAAATTCTCTGAAATTCCTGCAGCATGCGTTCTTTATTCATCTGCTTGCCGATATAAGCCTGTATCTGGACAGCCATCTGGGAAGTGTTGGCTTCATAGCCGGGGTATCGCTGCCACATCCACGGAAGCGTCTTCCCCGCCTTTAGATACTTCATGACGTCGTCGGCCAGAGAACCGAGTTCCCCTTGGCGGATCGGCATGCTTCGGAAAGGCGGAATGAGCTTGGCGTCCACAAAAAATTGCCGTCCTTCCGCGGAAGTCGCTATCCAGTTCAAGAAGGCTTTGGACTCCTCTATCACGCCGGAATTCTTGTAGATGACCCAGTAGTTAGGAACGCCGACCTGAAGTTTGTCCATTGCCGAGGCGTCGTTATTGATCGGCATTGGAAGAAAGCCGATGTCGAGGTTCGGATTCATCTTGTCAAGCTGCAGCTGCGTCCATATTCCCTGCTGCATCATGGCCGCTCGGCCGGCCGCGAAATTCGCCATCTGCGTGTTATAATCCGTCTGAAGCGAATTGGGCTGTCCGTACTCTACCGTCAAGTCGACCAGATTCGTCCACTGCTTCAAAATGGAGTTATCCGTCAGCTTCGCATGCCCGCTCTTCACCTCTTCGACGAAATCGAACGGGTTCGGCTGGGCGGCGAACGCCAAGTTAAGCAGATGGTTGCCTATGATCCACCATTCCGCATAGCCGTTTTCGAATGGCTGGATGCTCGCAGCCCGCAGCTTCATAGCCGCTTCCCGCAACTCGGCCAATGTAGTCGGAAGGTGGACGATGCCCGCTTTACGGAAGAGCTCCTTGTTATAAATAAAGCCCCACCCTTCAACCACAAGGGGCATGCCGTACACCTTGCCGTCTGCCATAATCCCCGGCTTCGTCAAATCGACCAAATCGCTTACCCACGGCTGATCGGACAGATCCTCCAGATACTCCTGCCAGAGATCGAGATCGGTATATCCGGCAACGAAGAAAAGATCCGGCTTGTCGCCGGAATTGAATCGCGTTTTCAACGCCGCGCTGTAATCGCAGCCGCCCCCGCAAGTGTCGATGGAGATGCGGACGCCTGTTTCCTTCTCGTATTGCTTGGCCAGCGCATTAAGTTGCTCGGCCATTTCGACCTTGAAGTTGAATACATGGACCGTTCGATCGGGCATGTCGGCGGTCGCGATCTCCCCCGCTTCATTCGAGGCGCCGTTCCCGGAGATCCCGCATCCGCCCGCGAGAAGGGCTAGAAGGAGCAAGACGACGAGCTGGAACCGATATCCCTCTATACGTCGAATCATGTCGGCATTCCCTTCGTTCTTCTTCAAGTAAGACGTACAACAAGTATAACGTTCGCATGAAGAATAAGATAGGCGCTGTCCATTCTCCGCTCTTGCCCTCAAGGACCGATTATCTCGGCCAACGCTCCTCCTTGCCCGGCAACGGTCCGAACGGCTGGTGCGGCTCCGTCTGGTACCAATACGCGACCGACGCCACATCGTCTTGCCGCTCGAACAATCCCTTTTTGTACACCCCGATCTGCTGTATCGTCACCTTCAGATCTTGGCGGAAGCGAATGGGATCGGGAATATGCCAACGGTAGAAGCCCCTCATCGGGGGGGTGTCGTCGTTGTGATACGGATTGTGGACGGAATCGTCGTGACTGGAGTAATAAGGGTATCCCATAAACGGCGTGTTGTACGTGTTCTCGACGGTCTTCCCGTTCTGCTGCGTCGCAAAGCTCCATGCCCCGCCGAAATAATCCTCGGTCCCGGTACCGCAGATGGTCGGATATTCCTCGTCGCCGTCGATGTACATTTTGATCTCGCCTTCTCCCCACCAATAACGCTCAAGCGCCGTAAGCGCAAGATACGTACCGACATATTGCCCGGCCCCTCTGACTTGGTCCAGAATGACGTAATCTTCCCCTTTGGTCGTGATCGGCTGTCTTCTCCACTGCGCGTGGAAGTACGCCGTCTCCTCCGGCAGTTCGTCATGCAAGCAATAGTCGATTTGATAAAACAAGGCGGGGATCGGAGCTTCATGTTGGTTTTCGATCGTAATTCTCGCTTTGCTGCGAAACGGCATCGGGAAATAGCTATTGAAGCCTCTCGTCGGATTGACGACGATCGGCATGGAATTGACGACGCAGCCTCTGCCGAAGCCGTTGCAAAAGAAATCGCCCAAGGGACTTTCTACGGAAGGGACCGTCTCGTCGTCCCAGTACATGCGCAGTACCAGATCGCGCAGCACGAAAGTGTCGGCCTCGGTGCGATCGGTTACGGTGATCCAGATATGCTCGATGATTCCGGGTCCTGCGATCTCCGCTAAAGTCGCCGTAGCGCCGGGCGCTACATCGCGAATGCAGGGCGAGCCTTTGCGGGAAGGGCCGAGATGGCTGGCCGCCATCCCTCCCATGCCTTTCTCCCCCGTCGGATTCTCAGCGTTAATGGCACGGCTCCGACCCGGCTTAATGAGCGGGAGCGACGATAGCCCTCCCAAGAATGGATTTCCGTACATCCGAATGTCTCCTCTCCATGAACTCGTTATTCGCTTAACCTTTCACGCCGCCCGCCATGATGCCCTCCATAATCTGCCTCTGGAAGAAAGCGACGAAAACGATGATCGGCAAAATGATGATCCACCCCATGGCGCTGACCAGGTCCCAAGGCACGGCATACATATTGTCCCGCAAAGGAAGCTGGGTGATGGCGGTAGACAACACCGAGATGCCGTTCGAGTAAAATAGCGGCGTGAAGAAGTTGTTCAGACATGTAATAAAATTGACAATACAGACCGTAGCGAGCGCCGGCCTTAGCAGCGGCAGCGTCACATAGTACATCGACTGAAGAAAGCCGCAGCCGTCGATAGACGCGGATTCTTCTATGGAGACCGGGATGTCGTTCAAGTAATTCTGCAGAATGAGAATCGAGAACGGAAGAATGCCGCTGATGTACAAGACGATTAGTCCGGCGTACGTGTCGTACAGATGAACGTATCGCAGAAAATCATAAAGCGGCCGTGCCGTTACGACATCGGGAATAAGCATGGAGGCCAACAGGAAGGCGACGGCCAAGGATAAGCCCTTGCTGCGAAATCTCGAGAAGCTGAAGGCCGCCATCACGGACACGATCATGCCGATTAGGATGGATAATCCGACGATAATGAGGGTATCTCTGATTTTGGCTAACAGCCCGACGTTCTCGATCAGGAATCGGTAGCTGTCAAGCGTCGGGTGAGCCGGCCAATATTTCAACGGCTTGGCGAACAGTTCTCCTGCCGGAGTAATGGACGAGATGAAGATCCACCATAGCGGGAAAAGGATGAGAAACGCTACAATGGCGGCCAGTCCCCACATCAGAAGTACGGGGAACAGTCGTCTCGAGCGGTTGGAAACCATAACGATCGCTCCTTAGTAGTCTACACGCTTGGCTGCGGACATGCTGAGGCCGCTAAGCGAGGCCATAACCAGAAACAGCACGATAGCGATGGAAGCGGCATACCCGGTGTTCAGATTCGTGAATGCTTCGGTCGTCACCCGATAAGCGACCAAAGCCGTACTCTCGCCGGGTCCCCCGCTCGTCATCGCGTAGACGACATCGAAGGACGTCATTCTCCACATCGTGAAGAAGATGCAGAGAACCAGAATGTTCTTCGAGAGCAGCGGCAGCGTGATGGCAAAGAAGGATTGAACGCTCCCTGCTCCATCGATCTTGGCTGCTTCGTACATGTCCGAAGAGATGAATTGCAGCCCGGCTAACACGAGAATCGCAAAGAAGGGAAGGTCCTTCCACAAATCGACGGCGATGACGGCATTGCGGGCAGTACCCGTATGAATGAGCCAGTTCAGCTGGAACGAAGGATCAAACCACCGGATGAAGTTGTTGACGAGCCCGTAGTCGTTGTTGAACGCCCACTTCGATGCCATCGCGATGACTACCATCGGCATCGCCCACGGAAGCAGAACGATCGTGCGAAGCACCTTCTGCCCGGCGAACTTCATGTTGAGAATAAGCGCCAGGGCGATGCCGAGAATGAGGTGGCCGGCCATGGAGCCGACCACGAACAGGACAGTGAACGAGATGGACGCGATCATCTTGGAGTCGTGGAACATGTCGACGTAATTCCGGAACCCGACGAACCGGTGAATGCCCTGCAGCAGTTTGACTTCGAAGAAGCTGATGCGGAACGTCTCCGCGATCGGGTACAGGGTCGTGAAAATTCGAATGAGCAGGGCCGGCAGCACAAGGATCCACGCGATGGTCAAATATTTTTTGCTTGCATACATGGGAACGCGCCTTTCTTGTGAAGTGTAAAGACCGGCTTGCCAGCCAGCGATTATTTATACCGGTCGACGGCCTCCTGCGCCTTCTTGCAGAACTCGTCCAGCGTGATTTTGTCCTGAATGTAGTTCTGGAACTGCGTTCCCATCTCGGAGATGAACTCCATGGTCTGGGGAAGCATCGGACGGCCATGGATCTCGTTCGTCTTCTGGATCTCGGCGTATACGTCTTTAATATCGCCGGCAACCGCGTCGCTGGCCGCGACGTCGGCTCTCGCAGGATAACGGTCGAAGTTGTTCCACCCGTTAAGCTCGCCGTCTTCGCTGGCCGCGTATTTCAGGAACTTGATCGCCGCTTCCTTGTTCTTGGATGCCGAGTTGAGCACATAGCTCCAGGAATCGGTGAAGATGCTCCGCTTCGCGAACATCGGCATATTGATCATATGAATCTGATCCTTGCCGTATCGATTCGCCTTCTTGTAGTCCGTGCCCGTCCCCCACATGAACACCATGGCATACTTGCCGTCAATAAACTTCTGGTTCATCTGCTCGTACTTGTCCGCGATTTGATCGACTGGCGTTACCTTCCAGGTATTGGCCATGTCGTACATAAACTTAACGGCCTTCCGGCTGCCTTCGTTCGTCCAATCGAAGTAGTCGCCGCCGAACAGATTGACAAAGGTGGCGATCTCATTGAAGACGTAGGTTTTCTCCCAGGATCCGCCATAACCGTATTGGCCGTCTTTCGTGGACGCCTTCAGGAACTTCACGAAGTCCTCTTCGTTGTCGATCGAAGTCATCCCGGCCGCATCGAGCTTCTTCTGGTCCACCCATAAGGCGAGATAGCCGGAATAGCTGGGCACTCCGATGACGTCGCCCTTGGTTGAAGTCAGCATATCCTTCATGTACCCTTGCGGCAGCTGCTTCATGATGTCTTCCGTCAATACCGAATTCTGCAACGGCTCCAGCCACCCCGCGTTCTTGAAGGACGTCGCCATCTCGTCGTTGATCTCGAGCACGTCGACCGAGCTGTCGCCGGAGGAGAGGATCGTCGATACCTTCTGCTGGCGGGTGTCCGAATCCGTCGGAGCCGCAACCCATTTGATCTTTACGCCGCTCTTCTCCTGCGCTTCGTTAAGCCATTCCTCAAACTTGGGATTGGTAGATTGGATCGTATAGAGCGTAATTTCATCCTGCCCTCCGGAACCGCTTGTACCGGTCGAAGAGGACCCGGCAGGAGCCGCTCCGTTCCCGTTTGAACCGGAGCAGCCTGCCAGCATAGCGGTGACAGCCAAAGCGGACGCGAACAGTAATGCGCCTGATTTTCTCACTCGTAACCCTCCCTGTTTTTGTAAGCGCTATCGTTCGAACAGGTTCAGTATACCCGCATCCTTAGGCCTCGAAATACGAACGGCTTTGAACAAAAAGGTGTAAATTTGTGATCGCGCCGGGGTGCAAGCTAATGCCGCCAACAAACTATTGAACTCCCTTCGAATCGCGTGGTAGACTGATTACCAATTCCGGGAGCGAGGAGTATACGCCATGAAGTATCCCAGCAGCATACGGAATAAACTGAGTTTATTTCTGCTTATCGCCATCCTGGTTCCTATCGCCGCCTCCATTCTCATCTCCTATTTTTATACCAAGCACTCTCTCAAGGATGAAGCCGTTCGGGAGAATTCGAACACGGTGCGCCAAGGCGCGACGAGCGTCATGAACCTTCTAAGCCAGATGAACTCCATCTCTCTGTATGCCTACAACAACATCCAAGAGACGAACAGCTTGTACAACATTCTGGAGCGGGGAAGGAGAGACTTCATCGTGGAGAACAATCTCTATTCCGGCCTTCATGGGATCGCTCAATCAGCCAAGGATATCCAGCAAGTTTATCTATATTCCGATCTGGCCGATCAATCCTACCTGCTCATCGACGGCTATCTGAAGCGGGAAGCGGGACATGCGGGGCTAGACGGTCATTATGCGCAGCCTTCGAACAAGGACGACCCTTATTTCGAACCTCCCCATCCTTCCCACAATTACGGCATGGAGGAATTCCCGTACAGCCCGACCAATACCGTTCTTACCATCCATCGACCGGTGTACCGCGCCCCGCTCAAGGAACGAATCGGAATTCTGTCCATCGACTTCAAACTCGACGGTCTTCGCAATATCGGCAATATGCTATACGATCGAGGGAATGAGGAGCTGTACTTGCTGGACGATACGGGAACGGTGCTGTATTCGTCCGAGGAAGATCTGATCGGCCGCAAGCCAGCTTACGCTTGGCTGCAGCATGCCCGCTACAGCTTCTACAAGTCCGGCCATTTCGACTGGCGGGATTCGTCCTTCGACGGCATCGTCGTCTACGAGAAGTTCGAGCTGATCGGCCGAACGTGGATGGTCGCCAAGGAAATTCCGAACCGGTACTTATATACGAACGCTTCCCGCGTCCTGCGTATCAACATGCTCGTTCTGGTCACGTTCCTCTTCGTGGCCGTCGCCGCGACTTTGTTCATCTCCGTCAAACTGACGACGCCGATCAAGAAGCTAACGGAATCGATTCGCAAAATCAAGCTGGGAAAAATGCGGCTGGATATCGATTGGGAACGAAGCGACGAGGTTGGCGTGCTCGGGCATGCGATCAAAAACATGGTCGATACGATCGATAATCTGATCATGCGGGAGCTTCGGCTGGAGCTGGCCAACAAGGATAATCAGCTCAAGGCGCTTCAGGCCCAGATCAATCCGCATTTTATTAACAATACGCTGCAATCCATCGGTTCCGTCGCCCTGCATCATCGAGTTCCCAAAATTTATGAGCTGACCGCCTCGCTGGGTTTGATGATGCGCTATCATATGAACACGGAAGAATCGATTGTGCCCTTGTCCAAGGAAATCGCCCATACGGAAGCCTATTTGGAGCTGCAGAAGCAAAGATTCAAAGAGCGACTCGTCTTCCGAATCGAGGCGGAAGAATCCATCCTCGGCGCCCTTGTGCCCAAGATGACCTTGCAGCCCATCGTGGAAAACTGCTTCAAACACGGCTTCGGGGAGAGCATGGACGCCGCCGAAATTCGAATCCTTGCGAGACCGGAAGAGGATCGTCTTCTCCTCTTCGTCGAGGATAACGGTTCGGGCGTCTCTCCCGGACGCCTGCAGGAGCTTCGAAGCCAGATTGAACAGGAAGCTTCCGCAGACATACGGGGCGGCGGCAGCGGTATCGGCTTGATGAATGTCGTATCCCGCCTGCGTTTGTATTATGACGAATCGATACAAGTATCCGTCGGCCCTGCGGAGCCGAACGGATTCGCGGTCGTCATCCGTATTCCTTGGCGAAAGGCGGTGTAATCCGATATGAAAGCGCTAATCGTTGACGACGAAGAGGATGTGCGCGACTCGATCCGGATGCTGGTGGATTGGGAGGCGTACGGCATAACGGACATTCTGGAAGCGTCCAATGGGGGCGCCGCGATGGAGCTTATCCGCGAAGAGAGACCGGAGATCGTCTTTACCGATATGAAAATGCCGGGCGTAGACGGCTTGGAGCTGCTTCAGTGGATCGAAGGCGAATGTCCCGGTTCCAAACGGATCGTCATTAGCGGTTATGACGACTATACCTATATGCGTCGAACGATAAAACACGGAGGGCTGGATTATCTGCTGAAGCCGATCAACCGCGGCGAATTGCTTGATGCCCTGCGCAACGCGGTGAACTCCTGGCGCAAGGAGGAAGAGGAACGAAGATTGTCCTTGAAGAAGAACGTAGAGATCAACCAGACCATGCCGGCGTATTGGGACAAAGTGCTGTCGAGCGTCGTCTCCCAGCCAGGCTATTTCCGGTCCGTCGCTGCCGAGTTAAGCGCCGCTTTCGAATGGTCCGGCGAGCAGGAATTCCAAGTCGTTCTTTTGCCAATGGATCCTCTTCCTCGTATCGTTCTTCGAAAGTTCGGCCGGAACCTGGATCTTTTGCACTTCCTAATGACGAACATCTGCAATGAGATTCTGGGTTCCGTCCGGTCCGGATTCGCCTTTAAGCATACCGATCCGAACCATGGCATCGTACTGCTGTATACCGGCGATCTTAACGAGCTGGACACGAAGCTGGTCGAGATGAACGACGCCTTCGCTCGCATTCTCGGCACTCGTTTTCGCTTTGCCTACAATAGAAAGACGTTCGTCGCGGAAGCGATGCATTTGGGATTTCTTCAAGCGATGCAGGCGGCTCGATCCATCTCCTTCCTTCAGGATGCCAAGTGGATTTATTCCGGCGAGACGGCCTCGGCCCAATTAGGAAAACGCGTCGTTCTGGCCGATTATGGCAGTCGAATAGCCGTCGCCGTCTATAGCGGAGACCTAAATAAAATCGAACATGCCGTTGCCCAGTGGATCAAAGCGATCGAGCAGATGCAGGGGGTTACTCTTGAGCATCTAAAGTACTGGCAGTACGAGTACGAGCTGTTGCGGGACCGCATCCTGCGGGAAGCGAACATGGAGCCGACCTCAACCGAAAATCCCCTATTCATCTCCCCATCCATATTCCCGATCGATTCGGAAGGAAGATTGTCCCTTGCGGATATGCATCGCGAATGGACCGAAACGTTCGGACAAATGGGGAATTGGTTGAGAAAGGTTCGGCCGAAGGAGAACAACGTTATTTATGCCGTGAAGCAGTATATTGATGCGAATTACCGGGAGAATCTATTGCTGCAGGAAGTCGCCGGGCAGTTCTTCGTTAGCCGCGAGTACGTATCCCGCAAGTTCAAGCAAGAGTTCAACGAGAATATCTCTGATTACCTAGAGCGAGTCCGCATCGAACACGCCAAGGCTTTGCTCTCCAATATGCAGTATTCGATCTCCTCCGTCGCGGAGATGGTCGGTTATCAGGACGCGAGATATTTCAGCAAGATCTTCGGCAAGCTAACGGGTATGTCTCCACGGGAGTACCGCAAAAAGACAGGATCCGCAAAAGCCTAAAAGCCTCGATCGGGCGATCGGACTTCTCCGGCTTTTGCGGTTACTTGGCCTGCTCTTCGACAAGGATCGGCGGACCGCCTACTGTAATGTTCAACGGTTCGGCTTTGGGTTCCACTCGTTTGAAGCTCTTCGCGACAGGCTCCGAATGATAGTAGCCGGATGGCTTCATGGACGAAGCGGACGAATCAAAAGCGGTGAAAAAGAACAGCATCGATACGGCGATTGTCAAACCTATAACAACGATCTCCGTTCTCCTCATGAATCCATTCCTTTCAAAGGAATCCATCTCTTAGTTGATTATGCAGACGGATTGCGCCTTCTGAATGTTGCAGCCTCCCTTCCCTTCATTCTCTTCTTCTTATACGCGGTCTGCCGACCCCGCGAGGATTATCCGATTCATCTCCAGAAGGGACCATAGCCGCTCCGTCAATTCTTCCGCGGAACAGGGCATGGATTGGGCGAACCACCATTCGATCACTCCGACGATCGCCGAACTCATGAATTGCGCGAATATCGATTGGCCTAGATCGTCTAAGCCTACATTATATTCCGTCATATACGCCATGAACTGTTTGCTAACCATTCTGCTCAGATGAACCCGGAACGAAGGAACGTCTTTTATGCTTAACAGAGCCTTATACAATAAAGCGTTTTTTTCGATTTCTTGAATCGTGCGAAGCAAAGGCGTTTTCGTCGGAAATGGACCCGTCGCGTCCGCGGAGTAGCACATTTCCACCAAATGGATCAATTGATTCTCGATGCACTTGTCCAACAAATCGTATTTGTCCGCGTAATGCGAATACACGGTGCCTCGATTGACATCGGCGCGCTCCGCGATGTCGTTGATCGTTATTTTATCGAATTCCTTCTCGGCGATCAGATGCATCAGGGCATTCATGATCGCGGTTTGGTTTTTTTTAACTCTTCGGTCCACGGAGAGATCTCCTTTTTTAATCAATCCGATGCAGTCTGTTGAAAAACCGACAAAACCGTTGCATCTAGCGATTGCCGCTTGTCGGAGGGATTGCTAATCTGATTTTATTCAATGAACGATCGAAAAACAACGATTGTTGAAAAAAGGGGATTCAACGATGAGGATATTGGTTTACGGAGCGGGCGTTCTAGGCAGCTATCTGGCTCATGTATTGGCGCGCGGAGGGAATGAGGTTGCCGTACTGGCAAGAGGCAAGAGGGCGGAGCAGCTTACGACGAACGGACTTGTCATTCGCCATTACTTCCAGCGTCGCAATACGGTCGATGAAGTGAAGGTCATTCGCGAGCTTGCGCCCGACGATCTCTACGATCTTATTTTTGTCGTAATGAAGTACAATGATTTCCCGGCCATCCTGCCTATACTAGCGGAGAATCCGTCTTCTAATATCGTTCTCGTGGGCAATAATGCGGATGCGCGGGGGATGCAGAATGTTCTTCAGGAACAGAGCAAGGGGAAGAAAAACATCGTCTTCGGCTTCCAGATCAGCGCTGGAACCCGCGAAGAGAGCGGACGCATCGTCTGCATCCGCGGAGGCGGACAAATGGTAGCAGGCAGCCTGGACGGCGAGATCTCCATCAAGCCGATTCTGGAGAACGCTTTTCGCAAAACGAAGTACAAGTTGGTCTATCATGAGGATATCGACGCCTGGCTTAAAAGCCACATCGTCTTGATCGTCGCCTTGAACTCGGTGAGTTACCTTCACGACGGCGATTTAGCTCGAGCCTCGAAGGACAATAAACTCTTGCAGCAAGCCATTGACGTGATGGACGAAGGGTTCCGGGTACTCGAGAGCCTGAATTACGCGATCACTCCCGCCAGTCAAGCCGCCTTCGTTCGGAAGTATAGACGGATCTTCTACCATGGCCTCAAAATCATTCATAAATTGCCGTTTATGAAGTTGATCGACGGATCGTTCAGCGAAATCGCCGCTCTGTACGATTCGTTCGGGAAGCTGAAAAAGCAAACGAATGTCGCAACTCCCCATTGGGACGAGTTCGAGAAGAGAACGATGGCCAAGTTTGTTGGCCGCTAGAATGCAAAAAAGCGATGGATCGGCTCCATCGCTTCCATGTTATTTATAATCTCGGATAAGATGGTTATCTCCAAAACGTAATCTTATCGGCGCTTAATCGAACCGACTCGTGCCCCTCTTCTTTCGCTTTTCCTATCGAGATCATCATTACCGGAGCATAGCGTTCTTCGTCCAAGCCGAATGCTTGCGCTACCTGGTCGGTCTCGAAGCCTGCCATCGGATTCGTATCGTACCCGTGCGCGCGCGCGACTAACATGAACTGCATGGCAAACAGGCTGCTATCGATTTTGGCGACTTCGACTTTCAGCTCTTGGGGCAGAGTCGGATACATCGACAGAATGGTTCCGAGCTGACGGTCTCGCACTTCGGCCGGCATCTTCCCTTGTTCCACGGCCGTATTGTAAATTTCCTCCGCATATAAATAACATTGAGTATCGCCGAAAACGATCAGCATGGCGGAAGAAGTATCATTTTGCGCCGTATTGAACCGAACCAGAGGCCTTAATTTCTCTTTGCCCTCCGGAGTATCCGCCACGACTACGCGCCAAGGCTGCATATTGGCGGAGGATGGAGCCAGACTGGCTTCCGAGATCATCTCGCTAATCTCTTCTCTCGATATTTTAACGTTCTCGTCATAATGACGGACGGAACGACGCCCCTTGACGATCTCGGCAAAATCGTTATTGGAAATTTGGTTAAACATAGAATCTCTCCTTTTGATAACGTTGATTTTATTGACAGGGGATCTGTCTGTTCGTTATCCTAATCGCATTATGAACTATAAACCTAGGTTTATAGCAACAACGATAGATGAGGTCCAAGATGAGAATAAATGAAGTGTCGAAAGTAACCGGTCTGCCCATATCGACCTTGAGATTCTATGAGCGCAAGAACCTGATTCCGGACCGATTCGTTCAAAGAGACGGCAACAATTATCGGGTTTATTCCGAAGAGATCGTCGAATTTCTGGAGGATGTAAAGTCGCTTTTATCCGTAAATTTCTCTATAGAGGAGATAAGTTTGCTAATCGATGAATTACCGTACGAGGCAAAGAAAGAGATCGTCGAACAAAAAATCGCGGAACTAGATGAGATCCAGAAGCGCTTGAGAAAGTCGAAGACATTCTTGAATGCGGTCCTGGAAGGTAAAGCGAAGTTTCAAACCGAGTGCTAAGGATACGCGGCTCCGTAAAAAAGAACAGGCACTCCCCTATCGGCGGAGTGCCTGCAATACGATCACATTTCGTGCTGAATGGTTCTGCGAGGACCTCTGCCCCTTCTTACAAGCAAGAAGTTGGCGAGCATCGCGGCGGTGCTCGTCGCTAGAATGATAACCCCCAGCGGAACGGCCGTGTCTTCTCCCGCAATGCCGACCAGCGGCGCAACGACCGCGCCCAGCAGGAAGGGAATGACGCCCAGCAGCGCGGCCGCGCTGCCCGCCATATGGGCCTGGCTCTCCATGGCCAGAGGGAAGGCGGCGGTCGACGTAATGCCGATCGACGCTACGAACAAGAATAGCGGTATCACCAACGCGTAGAGCGGTCCGTGGGCGATCGCCACGATTAAGACGGCGATGCTCGCCAATAAGGCCATCCACAGGCCGAATAAGAGAAAGGCTTGCTCGGATACGCGATGCGCCATCCGTCCGACGAGCTGGGACCCGATAATCAGGCTGATCCCGTTCGAGCCGAACAGTAGAGCGAATACGGTCGGAGAGGCTCCGTAAATATTCTGATAGATAAAGGGCGTTCCCGATACGTACGCGAAGACCCCCGCGATCATAATGCCCTGCGCCAGCATGTAGCCGACAAATTGGCGGTCTCGCAGCAGCATTCCGTAGTTGCGGACCTGCTGCGCGAAGTTGCTCGGCTTGCGGCGATCGGGCGGCAGCGTCTCCGGCAGACGCCACTTGGTCATCGTCCATAAGTACGCTCCGAGCACGGTCAGCGCGATAAAGACGCCGATCCAGGTCGTGAACGACAGGATGCCGCTGCCGGCGACCGGTGCCGCGAGAGGTCCCAAATTGCCTACCAGCAGGAGCAGAGAGAAAAACTTGGTGAGCTCGTGACCGCTGTATAGGTCGCGTGCGATCGCGCGCGAGATGACGATGCCCGCCGAAGCGGCAAACCCTTGCACGAACCGGAATACGATAAGAAGCCCGATATTCGGCGAGAAGGCGCATGCGAGCGAAGAGACGACATAGACGGCCATCGAGATGAGCAACGGATTGCGTCTGCCGTGGACGTCGCTCAGCGAACCCATCACAAGCTGGCCGATGCCGAGTCCGAGCAAGCAGGCGGTGAGACTGAACTGAACGAGCGAAGCCGTCGAATCGAATTGCTTCACGATCTCCGGGAATGCCGGAAGGTACATATCGATCGTAAACGGCCCCAGCGTCGAGAATAAACCTAGCAGCAATGCTTGTCTGAACACGCTCGGATTGTTGTTCTTCTTCTTCATGATGTCGGAGAATCTCCCTCTTCAAGCAAAAGGCGCGCCGTGAAGGCGTGCCCCAATAGTTTACTTATTATACATTCCCCAACGTGCTAATGTCGATAACGAATCGATAGCGAACGTCGGAAGCGAGGACGCGTTCCCAAGCCTCGTCGATCCGGTCGGCGGAGATGAGCTCGATCTCGGGCGCGATGCGGTGTTCGGCGCAGAAGTCGAGCATTTCCTGCGTCTCGCGAATGCCGCCGATCATCGAGCCGGCGAACGACCGGCGATGGCCGATAAGCGAGAATACGTTCACGGACAGCGGCTCCGCCGGCGCGCCGACGTTGACCAGCGTTCCGTCCAGCGCGAGCAGCGACAGGTAGGCGCTCATATCGATGGCCGCGCTCACCGTGTTCACGATAAGATCGAACGAACCGGCCAGCTTCTTGAACGTCTCCGGATCGCTCGTAGCGTAATAGCGGTCCGCGCCAAGACGCAAGCCGTCTTCTTTCTTGCTCAGCGTTTGCGATAGAACGGTAACCTCCGCTCCCATGGCATGGGCGAGCTTCACGGCCATATGCCCGAGCCCGCCAAATTCCCGTGTTGTATATCGCCAATCGAATGAACGGCTTCCACGGGGTCGTCTGGTCGCTCGTCATTGCGGATGCCGTCGCCTTCCTGGTCGGCGCCGCCATGCTGTACGTTCTGCGAAACAAATTGCAGCCGGAAATGGAGCCATTCGCACAGTAAAAAGCCTATCGAACGCAAGGAGGCAGGATAAGGGGAATCCCCAATCCTGCCTTTTTTAGCGCAATTGTTATCTCTGGTTCCCGTGTCTCGCCCGAAACTCGGAGGGAGTGACGGACACAACCTTTTTAAACGTCCGGAGGTCCGGCCACCGCCGAAACTGCCCGCCCAGCCTAACGTGTCAGCTTCTCCAGATGCCGGACGGTCGGAGTAAGGCTGGCGAGAAAGTACGCTTCCCTTAGCCGACGCGAGGGCGCGCTGTCCCGAACATAGCCGGCGCTGCCCCAGTGCAGCATATCTGCCTGCACGGCCTCGAGCGCGAAGTAGACGACGGCGAGCCGAAGTCGCAGCAGTTCCGGCCAGCGACCGGCCAAATCGTCGGTTCCTGCCAGCAAATAAGCCCGCTCCCGCAACGATTCCAGCTTGGCCGCTAATTCTTCCGCCTGCATCGGCAAATAACGGTTGCACCCGCCCTGCCGATCCTTCGCCTTGTGGATCGAGTCGATCGCGGCCGCTCCGACGCCAAGTCCGAGCGGGATTTGATAGAGGACGAACGTTGGCCGGATCTTCTCGACGAACGAATCGACCCGCTCGGCGACGATCCACTCTTGCGGCGCGAACACCCCGTCGAATTCGCATGCATACGTCGCGCTCCCGTTCAGCCCCAAATAGCCGTTCCGTTCGCGCAATGTCAACCCGTCTGCCGAACAAGGCACGAACGCCATAATGCGCTCTTCCTCATTCAAGGATGCGATTACGCCGAACCCGTGCTTCTCGCCCAGATTGGACACCATTGGCAGCTTGCCGCGAATCCGGTACCCGCCGTCGGCCGGCTCCGCCTGCAAATAAAGCGTGTCCAGACCAGCGTAAAATTTGAGCGGATTGGACAGCCCCGTACCGCCGAGCAGTTCGCCTCCCTCCAGTTGCGACAGGACCGTCTCGCGCAGATAACGGTTCGCAGTGTGGCGCAAGTACGTCGCCGCCGCTAGATGGCACCAGAAGTTGAAGCCCGTCGTCATGCACGCTTCTGCCGTCCGCTCGATCAGCCGGACGTCGGAGACGCGCACTTCTCGCTCCGTCTTGCCCTGCGACGACAGTCTGCCGCTGCGGCCGACCTCCCGCAGATAGCTATCGGGATAATAGGCCTCCGCGTCGATCCGCTTGACGAACGGCCGCAAATGCTTGCGAATGAGCCGCCCAAGCTCCGTTTCCGTTTCCATCCCATTTCCTCTCCTTCTCCCGCCCGTCCTTCAGCTTCTTACTCCCGCTGCAATATCGAAGTGATCGAATCGACCGGCGTCTGTACCGCCTGCCTCGCCCGGAGGACGGCCGCTTCATCCGGCGCCTGGTAGAAGCAGAGGCACTTCGTCATGTCCTCGCATACGTACGTGCGGGCGAATGACACTTCAGGCACTTCCGCATAGTGAACCGAGTTCTGCCGCTTACGTTCCAGGTACTGCTCCATCGTAAGTCCTTCGGGAAAGTTCCATTCAACCAGGTAGTTGACCGTGCCGGATCGGCGCTTCACCTCGTCCAGCTCCTTCCCGACCAGCCGAACTTCCTTGATCAAGGCGGCAGGAAGATCGGCAGCTCCCAGGCTGCCCGCCACCTGCTCTTGTCCTTCGCTTTCGAAAATAAAGAATGCCTTGGAAAAATCGCCCGCCACCTGAACCTCGATCAGGCTAGCCCCTCCTTGCGCGGCCAGCTCTAGCTTCCGTTCCAGCTCCGCCCGATCCCGCACCGTTTCATTAAGCGGAGATTCGACCAAATAAAGTGTCATCTTCCTACTCTCCCTCTCCATACGCAATTGGATGATTTTCCCCGACATGAACTCCGACGGACGGGGATACCCGTAGTGTAGATCAGTAGGTTAATAAAATCAACTAACTATATTAAATAAACTAAATGTACGAACACTACACAGTTACCGGACGTATGCTATAATGAACACCAGAGCGATACGTTCCGAACAGGAGGCTTCATTTCCATGAAGGAAAGATACGATTTGCCGTGCAATATCGCCCAGACGCTTAACATCATCGGCGACCGCTGGACGCTGCTCGTGCTGCACGAAATATTAATCGGACAAACCACGTTCAACCAGATCAAAAAAGCGCTGACCGGCATCTCCTCCAAGCTGCTGTCCGAACGACTGAAGTACTTGGAAGAAAGCGGCCTCGTGACGGCGGTGCTGTACTCCGAACATCCGCCCCGCTACCGCTACGATCTGACCGATAGCGGCCGCGACCTGGAGCCCGTGTTCAACTCCATGCTCATGTGGGGCGCCCGCCATTTAAAAAAGTGCTATAAAAAGCTCGTCCACAAGGACTGCGGCCACGAAGTTCGGCCGGCTTACTATTGCGAGCATTGCGGCCAAAACGTAGACGACCTGCAAGTCGTCGTGCTGGAATCCGAGCTGAAGAACGCCTGAGCCTAAGCGCACGTCACTTCTCCATTCCCCACTGCCTCCCGACCCAGCGCTCCAACAGGCCGACCGTGCGGTCCAGCAGCAAGCCGAACACGCCGATCAACACGATGCCGGCCATGACGAGGTCGAGCCGCAGCACGTTCCGGCTGTCGACAATCAGGAAGCCGAGACCGGACTGCGAGCCGACCATCTCGCCGGAGACGAGGAAAATCCATGAAGTTCCGATCGCCAGGTGCAGTCCGTGCGCGATCTGCGGAAAAGCCGACGGGAAGACGATCCTCGTCAGAAGGCGCAGCGGCGGCAGCTCGAAGTTTTGCGCCACCTTCAGGTAGGTCGCGTCGACGCTCCGTACCGCCTTCACCGTCGACAGCAGTACCGGGAAGAACGCCGCCAGGAAAATGATGACGATCGCGGGCGCGTTGCCGATGCCGAACCAGAGCACGATGAACGGGGACCAGGCGATCGGCGAGACCGGTCGCAGCACCTGCACGATCGGATCGACAAGCGTCCACAGCGGGCGAATTCGCCCCAGCGTCAGGCCGAGCAGGATCGCACAGACGGAAGCGCTGAAGTAGCCGGCGGCGAACCGCAGCAGGCTGACCTGCAAATCCTCGAATAGCACGCCGCTTCTCGCCAGCTCGACGATGCCTTGGGCCACGTGCAGCGGAGAAGGAAGCAGCGAGCGGTCGTAATGGCCGATTTGGACAACGGCTTGCCAGGCGGCGACCAGCAGCAGAAGAGCGAACGCTGTAGCGGCCGTTTTGGAGAGGGGCCTCATTTCACTTCACCTTGTCCATAAACGACGGGTCCACGAAATCCTCGTAGGCGGGCGGGTTGTCCGACAGTCCCATCTCTTTCAAATAGCTGCGAAGCTGCTCGTAAGGCTCCTTCCCGATCTTCAGATCGTCGTATTTGATCCATTGCAGCGACAGGTTCAGTTCGTCGTCATTCAGGTTCATGTACTTTTTGAAATTTTGTTTAACCTCCGCGTCCTTCGTCTCCGCCTTTTGTCCCGCTTCGGCGTACGCCGCGACAAACGCTTGCACGGCTTCCGGCTGCTTACGGATCAGATCCCCGCGCAGCACGAGACCGCAGTCGACCGAATCGTCCCACAGGTCCTGCGATTGGTACAGCACCTTACCCTTGTGAATGACGACCGACTTCGCGCCGAACGGCTCCGCCACGACGTAACCCGCTATCCGGCCGCTTGCCAGCGCCGCTGGCATCTCCGCGGGCGCGAGTTCCACCGCTTTAACGTCTCCGTATGCCATGCCGGCTTTCTTTAGCATCTGGTAGAGCAAAATGTTATGCGTGGAAAAGGCGCTCGGAATCGCGAACGACTTGCCCTTCAGATCCTGCACTTTCCCGATGTCGTTGGCGACGACGACGACGTTGCCGTCCTTGTGGCCGAGCGCGACCGCTTTCAGGTCGATCCCTTGCTCCTTTGCCCTCATCGCCAGCTCCATCAGCACGGACGCCCCGTCGATCTTCCCGGCGTTCAAGGCGTCCATCAGGTCGGGCCACGAGCCGAACTTGATAAGCTGGAGCCGGAAGCCGTCGTAATCGCCGCCTTTCGTTTCCTCTTCTATGTATAAGGGACCGGCGTGGGTTATGGGCAGATAGCCGATTTTGATGACCGGCTTGTCTTCCGCCGACGAGTCGGAGGAGCGGGAGCCGCAAGCAGCCAGCGAAAACAAGACAAGGGCGAGAAGCGAAGTTGCGGCAAGTCGGATGAAGCGAACGAATGAAGCGCGTTTTTCCAAGATCGATCCCTCATTTTCGGAAAATAATAGCTAGATGGAAAACTCTGGCGCCGGCGCGGCGCGGGTCAGCTCGAACCGCTCGAGCACCGTCCGGCGAACGTGCAAGAAATCTTCGTGCCCGCGGTCCCGCGGCTTGGCGGCGGGGACGGCGAGCTCCGTGCGAATCGTGCCCGGATTCGCGCCCATGAGCAGCACCCGGTCGGACAAGTAAACCGCCTCGTCGATATCGTGCGTGACCAGAATGATCGTCGTGCGCTCCTCGCGCTGAATGCGCAGCAGCTCGTCCTGCAGCTGGTAGCGGGTGAACGTGTCGACCGCCGCGAACGGCTCGTCCATCAACAGCAGCTTCGGCTGCACGGCCAGCGCCCGGGCCAGCGCGACCCGTTGCTGCATGCCGCCTGACAGCTGGCGAGGGAACGCGCCCGCCTTGTCCTCCAGGCCGACCTTGCGCAAGTAGCGCATCGCCCTCTCCTTGCGCTCCGAGGCCGGCAGCCGTTCATTTTCGAGGCCGAGCTCCACGTTTCCGAGCACGGTGCGCCAAGGCAGCAAGCCGTAATGCTGGAACAGCATGATGCAGTTGCGGCTCGGCCCGGTCACCGGCTGCCCGTTTATCCGAACCGTTCCCTCGTCCGGACGCTCGAAGCCGCCCAGCAGATGGAGCAGCGTGCTTTTGCCGCAGCCGCTTTTTCCCAGAATGGAGATGATCTCGTTCTGTCCTACCTGAAAAGAAACGTCGTTCAGCACCGGCTCCGTTCTTCCTTTATGTGTGAAACGCTTGCTCAATCCCGTCGCTTCCAAGACCGTTTCTTGCCTCAGTTCAATCTCGCTCCTTTCTCAGTAATTCACATCAGTTTAGTCGGTATTGTAGTTATATTATTACACTTTGTATATAAAAGCAACTTTCTTTTCACTGAAGCTGCTGCGGTCGACCGCTTCTTGTATACTCTGAAATCGTCCAGTCGAAGGGGGATTAAAGTCAATACTGTAATCGTATAAAACTTTACTCAAGTAATGTTATGATGCTCTCCGTTAAATGATTTATAATAATGCCAAAGGAGTTGGGAGCAGGATATGAGCACGAGAGGCGCAACCAAAGAAGCCATTTTGTCTACAAGCCTAAATTTATTTAATAAATACGGATTCGATCAGGTTACGATCAATCAGATTTGCAATGAAATCAATGTGACCAAAACCGCGTTCTACTACCATTTCAAATCCAAGGACGAGCTGATTTCCGAATTATTCTCATTTGACAATATGATATCCAATGACGATTTGCTGGACATTCTATCTGTTACCGATTTTGCCGATCAAGCCATGAAGGCCATGGAAATATTGGTGAAGCACATGGTTCGTTTGGGAGTCGAAATGACCAAGGAAAATTACAGAATCCACCTTCGCAACGAAATCCCTCCCCTCGATAAGAGTAAATCGTCGTTACTCGGCAGCATTATTCCCACTTTGATCCAACGGGCCAAGGACGCGGGTCAAATCCAAAATCCGGCGAGTGCCGAAGATTTGCTCGATTCGATGTGCAATATCGCCAATGGAGTCATTCTGAATTGGGCGATCATGGGAGGCAGCTTCGATGTTCTGGAGGAAACCAGGAAGCGGTTTGGAATTTTGCTGGTCGTAAAATGAGATTGATTGTTGAAAAATAGAGCGCTCCGTTCAAAAGAAGGGGCGTTTTTTGTTTGCCTTATTTCCGGTTTCAGGCCAATCAAAATGATTATATTTACTATGGTATTGTTTTATCTTTACCACGGTAATATAATACGATTATTCCTTCATTAAGATTGGAGTGGTCGAATATGGAACTTGATCAAGCAGGAACGATATTGGTTTTAGGCGGAACAGGTACGCAGGGCGGCAACGTAGCCCGCGAGCTGTTGGAGCACGGTCATCGCGTGCGGATCCTGACCCGAAACCCGGAGTCGGCGGCTGCCAAAGCGATGGCTGCCAAAGGTGCGGAGCTGATCCGGGGAGACTTGGCCGATCCGGCATCGTTGGAACCGGCCATGCAGAATGTATCGGCGATATTCTCGGTGCAGTACGCCGACCCCTACGATCAGACGGTTGAACCGCGGAATGCCGCAAACATGGTGCTAGCTGCAAAGAAGGCCGGAATCGAACAAGTCGTGCACACCTCGGTCGCCGGAAGCAATTTGTTTCCGCGGTGGGACAAATACAAATACCTGGTCCAGACTTGGGATAATAAATATGAAGTCGAAGAGCGCATCCGCAATGGCGGTTTCCGGCATTGGACGATTTTGCACCCGTGCTGGTTTATGGAGAACTTTGTGGAGCCTCTTTCGGCCATCATGGCGCCGGAATTGAAAAACGGAGTATTGTTGGGCACGATGCAAGGGAACACCCCCTTAAAGCTGAATTCCGGGGAGGATACGGCCAAATTCGCCCGCGCGGCTTTTGAGAATCCGCAGCAGTTCCACGCCAAGGATATTAATGTCGCAAGCGACGAGCTGTCCATGACGGAGATTGCCGAGACGCTGAGTCGCGTTCTGGATAAGAAAGTGGTATTCGAGACCGTCGGCAGCGAGGAAGCCCGGAAGCGGGGCATGCTGGAGGGAACGGTTTATTTTATGGAATGGCTGGAGGAAGTCCCCGGCTATGGTTTCGATCTTGAGGATACAAGGCAGCATGGCGTTGCCCTTACATCATTTGCAGAGTGGGTGGAGGAAAACAAACATAGGTTTGTAATTAACTAAAGGGTATTTGAGGATTGGCTTTAAAACAGTGTGACTGGAAGTCAAAGATGCAAAATCTATGAAGCCGCTTGATGAAAGGACGGTACACTTCGCAACCGAAGTGTACCGCCATTATTAAGAGATTGACTACGCCGCTATGAATTCTTCCTCCGCCTCCGCCTTCCGCTTCTTCCAAGCCAGCTCGTAGATAACCGGCACCACGATAAGCGTCAGGAGCGTCGAGGAGAACAAGCCGCCGATAACCGTGATCGCAAGTCCGCCGGAGATCAGACTCGTGCTCGAGCCGGATAACGCCAGAGGCAAGAGCGCCAGCATCGTCGCGAAGGCGGTCATCAGAATCGGACGAAGACGGGTCTTGGACGCTTCTACGATCGCTTCGGTCACCGTCAGTCCCGACTTGCGGTTCTTCTCGACCCGGTCGAGCAGCACGACCGCGTTCGTGACGACGATGCCGACGAGCATCAGCATGCCGATCATGCCGCTCATGGACAGCGCTTCTCCTGCGATCAGCAACGCTCCGAGCGAGCCGATCGGAATGAAGATGAGCGAGCTCAAGATAATGAGCGGCGTCCGCAGCCCTCCGAACGTCATGCTCATGACGAGGAAGACAAGTCCGACGGCAGACGCCATCGCGATGCCGATGCTGGAGAAGCCTTCGGATATCATCTGCTGCCCGCCGCCGATGGATACTTCGACGCCGCTCGGCAGCGACAAGCTCTTGATGTCTGCTTCTACCTGCTTCGTGACCGAGGATACCGAATCGGCATTCTTGACCGTGCCGCTGACCTGCGCATACAGTTTACCGTCGTCGTGATTGATCTTGACCCAAGCGTTGCGCTCGGCGAGATCCGCGACGTCCCCCAGCTTCTTCACGCCGTTCGAGGTCGGCACCTGGATGTTCTCCAATTCCTCCCGGGAGGCGATCGGTTGCAGATAAGACAGAGTAACCTCTTGTTCCTTTTTGTCGATCGAATACTTGCCCGCATCCACCGGACGCAATTGCTCGCCTACGAGCTGCATGACGAGATAAGGACTCACGTTGGCATCGATGCCTTGCTGATTAAGCGTAAGCACCCACTTCGGCGTGACGTCGTTCATATTGTTCGCGACGTTCTTCAGATCGGGGCTTTGCTTCATCAGATCTTCGACTTGCTTGGCCGCTTGGGCCAGCTTGTCTCCGTCCTCGGCATAGATGCTCACGTCGATGCCGTCGCCGGAAGGCGGCCCTTGCTGCTGGCTCTCCTTGACGTCAATCGTCGTGCCCTCGACTTCCGCCGTTACGATAGCCGGCAAATCCGCGTTTAGCTTATTTATCGTCTGGTCGAGGTCCGTGCCTTCGCCGAATTGAACCGTTGCCGTCGCTTTGTTCTTGCCTCCGGAGGATCTTAGAGGGTTATCCCCGGAGCCGCCGATCGTAATCTCATAGTTATCCACGCCGGGCAAGCTCTTGAGATACTGTTCGACCTTGCCGCCGACTTGATTCGTCTGGTCGATGCCGCTCTTCGACGGCAGCGTAATCTCGATGGATGCCGCCGGCGCCGATCCCGCGGGAAGGAACGCGAACCCGAGCAGCGGAATGAGACTTAGCGAACCTGCCAGCAGCAGAACGGCCGCCCCGATAACCATCCCTTTGCGCCTTAACGCTCCGCGAACGATCTTCTCGAATCCGTCCGTCAGCTTGCCGCCTTGCTTGTGCGGCTTGACGTTCTTGAAGAACCGGCTGCCGAGCACCGGAATGAGCATCATGGACACGAGCAGCGATGCGAGGATGGAGACGACGACGGCGATCGAGAACGGCCGGAAAAATTGGCCGATAATTCCGCTTACGAAGGCGAGCGGCGCGAATACGACAACCGTCGCGATCGTGGACGAAGCGACCGCCCCGATGACTTCCTTCGTGGCCTTGTAGGCCAGCTCCTTCCCTTTGACGTCGCTGCCCTTCTCTTGCCGCCAACGGTAGATATTCTCGATGACGACGATGCTGTCGTCGACAATCCGCCCGATCGAGACGGCAATTCCTCCGAGCGTCATAATATTGAGCGTATAGCCCATTTGATCGAGCAAGGCGATGGTCGCGAAGATCGAGATCGGCAGGGAGACGATCGAGATGAGCGTCGCCCTTACGTTCCGCAAGAACAGGAAGATGATAAGGACGCAGAACAGAACGCCGAACAGGCCTTCGCGTACGAGCCCCGCCACGGACTCTTTGATCTCTTCCCCTTGGTCCGTCACGACATGAAGGCTGATCTCGCCTTGTTCCTCATACGAAGCGAGCGTCGCTTTGACTTCGTCGGACACGTCCGCCGTGTTCGCCTCCTGGCTCTTGACCACTTCCAGGAGGTAGCTCGGCTCGCCGTTATAACGGGTACTCTCGTCCTGTTCCGAGACCGTCTTGATCTCGGCGATGTCCTTCAGCAACGTGATGTTGGCCCCGGCCGTTCCCGTTGCTTCGCCGGCTGGCTGCCGGGACGCGCCGGAAGGTCCGGCTCCCTGCGGCGCAGCCGCCCCTAGCTTAAGCTCCTCGATCTGCCGCAAGGAATCGACCTTGCCGCTCAGCGTAATCGGAATCGTCGTCTCGTCCCGGGCGACGTTGCCGAGGGGCAGGGCGTAGTCGAGCGATTGCAGAGCGCTTTGGATCGCGCTTAAGGTGATCCCCCTCTGGGCGGCTTTCTCCTTGTCCACGACGATATTCAGCTTATCGGAACTTGTCCCTTTGAGCTTGACGGAATTGACCCCGTCCAGCTTCTTCAGCTTCGGAACGACCTCGTCCTCCAGCTTGGACGCGAGCGCTTGCGAATCCAGCTTATCCGAGAAGATCGCCGCTTGATAGATCGGCTGGCTATTCGCGGACAACCGCTGAACCGTCACGTTAGCCTTGTCGGGCAAATTCGCTTTGGCGATCGCCGATTCGACTTCGCTATACCGTTTGTCCATGTCCGTTCCGAAGGGGAACTGGATGAAGATGCTGGCGGCATTCTCGGAAGAAGTGCTGGTGAGCGAGTCGTAGCCCTTGATGCTTTTCAACGCATCCTCCACAGATTTGGTTACGCCGCTCTCGATCTCCTCGGACGAGGCGCCCGGCTGCACCGCCTGGACGAATACGGCCGGGAACTCCAGATCCGGGAACGTTTGCTGCTTGATTTGCGTAGCCGAGTACAGACCGTACCCCAATACGAGAACGCAAAGAATGACGACTGCGATGCCGTTTTTCAAGCTTAATTTAGTCAATCCGCTCAATTTGAACCTCTCCTCTCTCCTATCTGAGCTGAATTATAGGAGCGGAGTTTGTACTCACTGTGTACGGGAACGATCTTGCGGCAAAATAACTTTGACTGTCGTCCCCGCGCCTTCCTGGCTCGTGATCCGAATGTCGCCTTCGTGCAAATCGACGATCCGCTTCACGATGGATAGACCGATGCCGTTGCCGGGAACGGAGCGGTCTCTGGCCTTGTCTACCTTGTAGAAGGGTTTGAAAATATGTTGGAGCTCCTCTTCGGGGATCCCCCTTCCGTTATCCGCGATCGAGACCTCGACGCACCCATGACGAACTTCGGCGGATACTCGAATTCGGCCCTGCTCTCCCGTGAATTTAATGGCGTTGCCGAGCAAATTCGTCCACAGCTGATTCAGCTTGTCGGGATCCGCCACAATCGAGACGTCCTCCATATCGAACTCGACGTCCAGCTGTTTGGAGGACCATTGCGGCTCCAGCACGCTCATCACGTTCCGCAGCTGTTTGTCCAGCCGATACTTGCGGAAGTCCATGGATGGATGATCGATCTCGAGCGAAGAGAGCTGCAGAAGATCCGTCGTCATTCGCGACAGCCGGTTGCTCTCCTCCTCGATAATCGTCAGCAGACGCATCCGGCCGGCTTCGTCCAGCTTCTTCTGCTTGAGCGCTTGCGTGAATCCCTTGATGGACTGCAGCGGCGTCTGGATCTCGTGCGAGACGTCGGACACGAATTGCCGCCGGATCTGCTCGAGGGTCCCGAGCTCGTGCGCCATTTGATTAAAGCTTCTCGTTAGCTGACCGATCTCGTCCTTGCTTTTGGAATGCAAGCGGGTGCTGAAGTCTCCCCTCGCCATCCGGCGGGTCGCCTTGGTCAGACGCTTCAGCGGCCGGACGATGAAGATCGCCGAGACCATGATGAATACGCTGCCGAAGAAGAGGACGATCAGAATTTCGGTGCGAAAAAGCACTCCAATCGCGAATGCGATCTTATCCACGTGAGGAGCGAGAAACAAAGCATAGGGCCGCCCCTCGATGGAGAAAGGGAGCCCAACCGCCATATGGCGGAATCCTTTCCCTGGTTTGCCGCGGTAGATGCCGCCGTCCAACACCGAACGAAGCACGGCGTCGTCGACCTGCAGCTCTTCATCGACCTGACTCTCCGTCTCGTGCAGCGGCTTGCCCTCCGGGCCGAACAACCGAATAGAGTAGGCCGGAAGAGCCCGCATTCCTTGGATCAGGGCGTCCAAATTATCGGGGTACGATTGCCGGTACGATTGAATAATCGTTTTGCCGCCCGAGATCATGCTGTCTTCGACGATTGCCGTCAGCTGGTCGTTAAATAGTCGGATCGTAATGGCAAAGCCGATGATCGTGCTGACGAGGACCGCTCCGATGAAGGTCAGGATCAACCGGATGTACAGCGACTAAATCACGATAAACCTCAAGCCGGTAACCCAGGCCGCGCAGCGTCGCGATCCGGAAGTCCTGTTCGTAATCGGCGAACCGCTCCCGAAGACGTTTAATATGAGTGTCGACCGTTCGTTCGTCGCCCTCGTAATCGTAGCCCCAGATCTGCTCGATCAGCGCGTCGCGCGTATACAGCTTGCCCGGCTGGCTCGCCAGCGCGAAGAGCAGCTCGAATTCCTTAAGCGGGATCGATTCGCTTATGCCCGAATCCCGGTAACGGATCTGATAGCTTGTCTTGTCCAAAGTGACGCTCCCGAGCTTAATGGTCTGCGAGATCGAGATGCGATACCGCTTGAGCAATGCCTTCACGCGCAGGACCAACTCCATAGGCTCGAAGGGATTGACCAAATAATCGTCGGTGCCAAGCTGGAGCCCTCGAATCCGATCCATCGGCTCGCCTTTGGCCGTAATCATCAGCAGAGGCTTGTCGCCGGCTTCTCGCAGGCGGCGGCAGAGCTCCCATCCGTCCATCCTCGGCATCATAACGTCCAGGATGACAAGATCGACCGGATGGTTCCGGTAATATTGCCAGGCCTCCTCCCCGTTCGTCCGCTCCACGACCTCCAGCCCTTCGTCCTCCAGATAGAAGCGAACCAATTCGCGAATGCGCGCTTCGTCGTCAACCACCATTATCGTCGTCAACCGAATGTCCTCCTCGTTCAAGGTGCCTGCTGCTATGGTTAACATTGTAACGCATGAACTTGTACGGGTTGTGAATTCCTTCGCTTAGCGAAATGACGAGAAGGATTGACATCGAAGGTGAGGGGTTAAATGGAGGCTACTCCTGTTCTTGGTTATGAAACTCCCAATCAAGGATCCGATCCATCAATTTAGATGGACTGTTTAAAAAGTCTTTCCAAGTGACATCGGGTATCGGTGAAAAGTATGCATGTTCGATATCGTAAGTCCCGAGCTTCTTCCAAGATGGTACCCAAACTAAGAGACCAAGCGAACTATAAGAGTCTACTTCAAAAAGAAGGTTGAACATTTTAACTCAACTTTCGCAGCATG
>NZ_JACJVR010000042.1 GCF_014212175.1 Cohnella xylanilytica
CGAGGGCTTATCCAAATGAGCTAACACAGGTAAGATGATTCTAAGCGCATAAACGTTTCGTATCCGGTTATCAAGGCGCAAGCAGCAACCGTACCCCAGCGACGATCGTCGCGGTCGGTTGTCGGCAAGCAGCAGCCGTTCATTCGGTTGTCGGTAAGACGGGAGAGGAGATCCTTCGGAATCTTCTCTTTTTTGTTTTTCCCCTTTTCTCGGAGAACGATCTCTTCCTTCATATAGGCAGAAGGCTTGTCATATACTGGGACATACGGCTTGTCGGCTTACGGCTGGCTGCAGGCGCAACGCATTGGGGTGGCCGATCGTTGGAACAGACCTTATTCCGGTTCAAGGCGATCCTCGTCGTCAAACTCATCGGGTTAATCGGACGTCTCTCGCTGACCCGATTGGTCGGAGCGGAAGGCGTCGGGCTGTATCAAGCGGCCTATTCGTTTTACGGGCTCGTCGTGGTCTTCTTGACCGGCGGATTGCCGACGGCGCTCGCGTTGGCGACGGCCAAGAATGCGGACCAAGGACGGAAGCTGTTCAAAATCGTGACCGCGGGCCTCCTCTTGATCGGCGGCTCCTTAGGCATACTAACCTTCCGCTATTCCGACACAATCGCACATTCCCTCGGGTATCCGGAGCTGGATTTTACGATACGCTGCTTGTCGCCGGCCCTGTTCATCGTTCCGGCTCTCAGCCTCGTAAGAGGTTACTTGCAAGGGCTGCAGCGATTCCGCGGAATTGCCGTCTCCGAAGTGATGGAACAATTCGTTCGAGTGGCCGCGCTGTTGATCGCGGTTCCCGCGTTCTCCTCGGGAGGGCTCGGACGAGCGGTTGGGGGGAGCGTACTGGGAACGGCGGCGGGGGCGTTCGCGGCCCTCCTGCTGTTGGCGGTTCCGCTAGCTCGACGAGGCCGCCGGCGATACGCCCTCGGTTCGAACCCCGAGACCGAATGGCGCGGCGCGTTATCGTTATTGCTGAAGACATCGCTGGCCATCGTCGCGACCCGGCTGCTCATTCCGTTATCCGATTTTACGGACATGCTGATTATTCCGAGCCGGTTGAAGGCGGCTGGCTATACGACGACGGAAGCGACCGAGATTTACGGCGTTATGACGGGAATGGCGGTTATCTTGGCCTACGTTCCGACGATCTTCACGGCGTCCCTGTCGCATACGTTGACGATGAGCATCACCGTCGATTGGGAACAAGGCCGGGTCGCCGAGTTCCGGCGCCGAATGTTCGCCGCATTTAAGGCAGGATGGCTGTGGGGATTGGCATCCGGTTCTTTCCTATTTCTTTTCGCGCCGGAACTGTCCAGGTTGATCTTCGGAACGCCGGAAGCGGAGCGGCCGATCCAATATCTCGCGATTCTTCCGTTGCTCGTGGGATTCCGCGAAGTATCCACCAGCCTATTGTGGGCTCAAAATCGCAAAGCGACGCCCTTATACGGATTAATGATCGGGATTGTCTTCAATATCGCGCTTATATACGGACTGGCGTCCATTCCGGACTTCGGCTACATAAGCATCTCCATCGGAATCGTCTCGACGGAAGCGGTGCTCGCATTATGGAATCTTCAAGCGCTCCGGGCGTTCGGCCGGCACCGCCGGTTGTTGCGGCCCTTGCTGATGGACGTTCCCGTGTTCGTTCTTGCCGCGTTGGCGGTGCACGGAACCCGCGCTTTGGCCGCCGAGAGCGGAATGCAGGCGTTGAGTCCGCTGCCCGGAGCCTTTCTCCTCGCCGCGTTCTCCGCGTTGTATCTGTACGTCCGGTGCCGGAAGACCTTCAAGCTTCTTGGTTGACGTTGAAAAAATCCCGCTCGGGAATTTCATGACCGACAATGGATATATTAGTCCATAGCGCTTGGAGATGAAGGCAATCGGCGTCGACGACATTTGTACGTTCAGAAGGAGCTCGCATGAACAACTGGCTACGGATATCCTTCGCTGCAATCGCGATTATGTGTTGGCGCCCGCCGGAAGCCGGCTCGGAAGCTGCAAAGGCGAACGAACAGGAATTGACAGCCTACTTGGATCAGGTGTTCCGGGCTAGAACGGGAATCCTCGTTCGGGGCTCTCCCGACAGCTTAGATCCTTATTATGTGACAACGGAAAAGTCGGGTCGGGTCGCCCTCGATCATGAGAAAAAGCGGCGCGAGTATATCCAGGCATGGGCGCTTAAAAGAAGCCTCCTTTTGGCGGGCAGCAAGAGCGAAATTCGAATCGTCCGAATGCATTCCTCGGAAGATACCGTACGCGTGACGCTTGTTCATCGAGAACTGTTGGAATACGGATATTTGAATGCTCCCGTCGAGCGGCTGCAATCGTTCGGACTCGGCACCCGGCACGTATTGACTCTTCATAAATCGGATCAGGGCTGGAAAATCAAACGCGAGTGGTACTTGGATCCCCTTGAGGAGAATCCCGACTTGATCTCCGATAGCGATCATGCTTTTCCAAGTCGGCCCGGCGCTAACCAGCAATGGAACGCTTCCGATCGACAGGCATCGGGCAAAACGAGGTACGATCGGGTTAAAGCCGTCCGATACGCGAATAAATACGCGGGGTTGGCATGGGGAGCCGGCAATCAGAACCGGTATAACCGGAAGTATAGGGATTATACCGGCTTCGGCGGGGATTGCACCAACTTCGTCTCCCAGGTGCTCGGGGATCCGAAGGAGGGGGGAGGTCTCCCGATGACGAGCCAATGGTTCGCGAATTCGTCGGGAGGGAGCGATGCCTGGGTTCGAACCGACGGCTTCAAGAATTTCCTGCTCTATTCCGGGTACGGCCGCTTGGTCGTTAAGGGAACGTTCGAGAAAATCGCTTTGCCGACTCCGGATCATCCTCGAGGATATATCGGCGACATGCAGCCGGGAGATCTGATCGGCTACGAGCTTAAGAAGGGCGACGTCGACCATTTCGCCGTCATCGTCGGATTCGACGAGAACGGCTATCCGCTGGTTAATTGTCATACGACCGATCGGTACCGGGTTCCGTTCGACCTGGGATGGGACAAAACCACGAAATACTTGCTTTTCCACATCCGATAATGAAAGGCTGCTGCCGCGCTTGGCGCGGCTATTTTCTTTGAGTAATGATGGAGATCAGATAGACATTAAGTCTGTAAGCGTTTACATTTTGGGAAAAGGGGCAAGATAGGATTAAGCAAAACACCATGCGACGATTCGAAGCTAATAACATTTAATCAATGGAACCGGAATGTGGTTGCAATTTAGTTATGACGTGATGGCATAGCCCGTAAAAACCTTGAATATCGGAAATGCTCAATTCATGTCATGTGCTTGGATTGGTCTGGTTGAATGAACGCCGTTTATTAAGGAGCTCATACAACAATTACACAACAAAAACAACTGCAGCAAACTCATTGAAGCTGAAATGCAGCAAACGAAAACGATTCTGATTCAGAATCGACGAAAAAAAAAGTATAAACAATCGAAATGCCAGTTTAAGCAGGCCCGTAATCAAGTTTAGTTCGGATGTAAGCTTGATGGTTGAAATCCAAAGAAATTCAGCAGAATCTGCTTAACCCAGCAATACATTTTCACAAAACCCGTATTTTATACATATGTAGCTAATACGACTGCTGTCTGATACGCTACTCGCTTAATGTCGGATGACAAAAATTTGTACCGATGATGCTACATTGATATCGTCTCCGTTATTGCAAATGCGCTATATCATTGAATTCGCAGTCTTTATCAGAACTTCCGGTGTAAATTCGACCTTCAGATACTTCTTATTCCCGATCGCAAGCGTATAGTGCATCCCGTTCTTCTGGAATCGCAGTTCGTAACCCAATTCGAACTTTAGCCTGAAAAGCGCCTTTGTACCATCTTTCAGAGTGCAATATACGTCGTCCCTTCCCTTGTATCGCTCCAATTCTAACGTGATCGGAGAAGCAATGACCCGGAAAAAGCCGTTCATTTCATCGTTTCGATAGACCAGCACCAGCGAACTGTCGTCCTCGATGTAGCCATTAAACTGGGTCACCTTTTTGAACGGGAATTCGGTGGGCACTAGAACGTCCCGCCGATACCTGTTTTGATATTCTCTAATCAACCTTGCCTCGTCGACCAGCGGGTTGGCCCCGTCGAATAGTACCCGGATCCTCGTGATGCGGTCGTACTTAACTGTTATTTCCCAAATAAAAGCTAGCCGCTCGCCTTTTAGTACCTCATCCTTAAAGTGTGCCACCATGATTTTTACACCCTCTTCTGGGGAGGAAACAAGTTGACACCTGTGAATCCCGGAACTCTCCCGAATTTCTGGGATCTGGACGAAATCCTCCACGTATTTTTGCGCCAGATTAAGGTCCTTTCGTGCTATAGCCTTGGCAAACTCGTATGCCGGATCTGGCCGCCTTTCATTGTTAGCGGAAGCTATCTCAGTCCCGATTGGCATCGCGCTTTGTGCGGATGTGCTTGAACAAAGCGTAGCAAAAAACAGAATATTAAGCAGTAATATGAGCAATATCTTTCTTCGCACTTCAATCACCTCACGGTTAAATTATCCAAACACCATGAGAATATGCGGATGAACACCGGTATCCATGCGTCAGCCTCATGAAACATCGTCTTTACATATTCCTCTGAAAACTATTAAAGTGGATGGTGAAAAACTGACTTTGAAGTTATGATATTTAATGAAAGAAATAATGACATCGGACGGGACAATCTATGAATATTCCGGTTTTAGCGAGCAAGCTTTATATCCCCGTGCCCCGAACGAAGGTTGTCTTCCGCCCGCGTCTGATCGAGCGGATGAACGAGGGGCTGGAACGCAAGCTGACCCTCGTCTCCGCCTCCGCCGGCTTCGGCAAAACAACGCTGGTCGGCCAATGGGCCGACGGTTGCGATCGGGCTGTCGCCTGGCTGTCGCTGGACGAAAGGGACAACGACTCCACGCGCTTCTTCCTTCATCTCATCGCTGCCGTGCAGTCTATTGCGGAGAGCGTCGGAAAAAGCGCGTTCACCGCTTTCGAATCGTCTCAATCCCCGCCGATCGAATCGGTTCTCACGGTTCTGCTTAATGAGATCTCGGCCCTCCAGTTCAAAATCGTCCTCGTCCTGGACGATTACCATCTCATCGATTCGGAACGGATCGACGATGCCCTCCTCTTCCTGCTCGAGCACCTCCCTCCGCAAATGCACCTGGTCATCGCCACTCGCGAAGATCCGCAGCTGCCCCTGGGCAGATTGCGCGCCAGAGGACACTTGACCGAGCTGCGCGACATCGACCTTCGATTTACTCCCGAAGAAGCAGCGGCGTTCCTCCATCAAGCGATAGGCGTGGATCTGACGGCCGACGAAAGGGTTGCGCTGGAATCCCGGACCGAAGGCTGGATTGCGGGACTCCAGCTGGCGGCTCTCTCGATGCAAGGTCGCGAGGACATTCCCGCATTCATTCGGGCATTCTCCGGAGACAATCGATACATTGTGGACTACTTGGCCGAAGAGGTTCTGCAGCGCCAACCGGAGCCCATCCGAAGATTTTTGCTGCAGACATCCATTCTCGACCGTTTGCATGGCCCGCTGTGCGACGCCGTCACCGGCCAAGCGGAAGGCAACGTACGGTTATCCGATTTGGAGAAGGGCAATTTCTTTATCGTGCCGCTGGACGACAGACGTCAGTGGTACCGCTACCATCACCTCTTCGCGGATGTCCTCTCCGCTCATTTGAAGGCGGAGCAGCCCGATCAAATCGGTTCGCTGCATCGGCGTGCAAGCATATGGTACGAGAGGAACGGCTCCGCGGACGATGCGATCCGCCATGCTCTCGCAGCTAAGGATTTCACGCGAGCGGCGGACCTGATCGAGCAGGCCTGTCCGACGATGGCCAAGCTTCGACAGGAAGCTACGTTGCTGCGCTGGCTAAAGGCGCTGCCTGACGAGCTGGTTCGCCGCCGGCCCGTGCTCAGCGTTTGGTATGCCGGGGCGCTGTTGACCTTCGGCAAGTCGGAGGGTGTAGAAGAACGGCTTCGGGACGCCGAAAGCGGGCTGGAGTCGACGGCAGAGTTGCACGAACGACCGGATATCCGCTCGGCTTCGGCTGTGAAGATATTCGTAGACGAAGCCGAATATCGCCGTCTCCCTGGATCGATCGCCATGTATCGGTCAGCGCTTGCCCTAATGACGGGCCATGTAATCGATGCAATGAATTACGCCCGACTGGTGCTGAACCTCATGCCGAAAGAGGCCTATCTCAAGCGCGGAGCGGCCTCCGCTCTCCTTGGACTCACCTCCTGGACAAGCGGGAGCCTCGATGAAGCTTATCGTCTGTTCGCTGATGGCATGGCCGACGTGCAGCAAGGCGGGTACATCTCCGACGCGATCGGGGGCACGAACGCCCTTGCCGATATCCGAATCGTCCAAGGCCGTCTCCGTCAGGCGATGAGCCTATACGAGCGGGGATTGCAGCTTTCGATCGAGTATGGCGATCCGGTCATGCGGGGAACGGCGGACATGTACGTGGGAATGGGCGAAATCCATCGCGAGCGCAACGATCTGCAGACCGCTATGCAGCTTCTGCTGAAAAGCGAGGAACAAGGCGAGCATACCGGATTTCCGCAATACCGGTATCGCTGGCACGTCGCGATGGCTCGAATACGCGAGGCGCAAGGTGACTTGCTAAGCGCGCTCGACCACCTCGACGAGGCGGAGCGCTTCTATGTCGGCGATCTTTTCCCGAATGTGCGTCCTGTGGCGGCGATGAGAGCAAAGGTGCTGATCGCGCAAGGGAAGCTGCGCGAAGCGCTCGAATGGGCACGCGCACATGGCCTGACCGCCCGGGACGAACTGAGTTACCTGCGCGAATTCGAGCACATTACTTTAGCCAGATTGCTTCTTGCCCGGTTTCGAAGCGATCGTGAACACAGCTTTTTACAGGAGGCCATTGGACTTCTTGAGCGTCTCCGTCAAGCGGCGGAAGAAGGCGAAAGGACGGGAAGCGCGATCGAAATCATGATCGTGACGGCTCTTGCGCATCAAATGAACGGAGACACGCCTGCTGCGCTTGGATCGTTGGAGCGCGCCTTGACTTTGGCTGAACCGGAGGGATACTTCCGTATATTCGTAGACGAAGGCCAACCTATGGAGGTTCTGCTGGGAGCCGCCTCGAAAAAAGGACTCGCCCCCAAGGAATATGTTGGCAGGCTCCTGGAAGCTTTTGTCCGAATCGAGGGCAAAACATCGGCCCAACCGGCTGCAAACCATTCGCTGCTTGAACCGCTTAGCGAACGTGAACGCGACGTACTTCGGATGCTCAGAACCGAACTAAGCGGACCAGATATTGCCCGCGAGCTGATGGTTTCCCTGAACACCCTGCGAACCCACACCAGACGCATCTACGACAAGCTCGGGGTGAACAACCGCCGGGCAGCCGTCCGACGGTCCGAGGAACTCGATTTGTTATAACGTAAGATCGGCCCCTCCCCCCTCCTGCCCTGGCAAAATAACCGGGGCTTTTTGCGTTTCCCAATAACAATTCACCGCATCAATCACCACATGTGGTGATGCGGTCTCCCTACATGAACACGTATCATTGGATCTAGCAAGAACACGAGTAGACAGGAGTCGAATCCGCAGGAGGGTGATGTAGGTGGCTAATCATGAGTGAAACGCAAAGGTCAACGGAAAGCCGGCACGACGAATATTACGAGATTCGCATTAAGGGGCACTTGGATGCCAGATGGGCTGATTGGTTCGAAGGGATGAGCCTGACGCGCGAGGGCGACGGAACGACCGTTCTTTACGGTCCGGTGGCCGACCAGGCCGCCTTGCATGGCATGCTGAGAAAAACGCGGGATCTCGGCCTTGCATTAGTATCGGTCATTCAAAAAAAGAAGGAGACGAACCTATGAACAAAGAGAGTAAAATGACAGTAGTTTCGCGTCTTTTCCGCATCGCCAGTATAGCTGCTATGTTGTCAGGGATCCTGTTTGTCGTCATTCAAACGATCCATCCGCTGGACATTCTTTCATCCGTCAATACCGATCGGTGGGCCCTCGTTCACTTTTTGGGCATCGCCATGTGCTTCATCGGCCTGCTCGGCATGACGGGGATCTACGCCAGGCAAGCGGCAGAGTCCGGCTGGCTCGGTCTGATCGGCTATCTCACGCTAAGCCTCTTCTATTCGCTCACGATGGCTTTTCAATTCGTCGAAGCCCTTATCTCTCCGACGCTCGTAACCGAGTCTCCGAAGCTTGAGGAGAGCATCTTGGCGATCGCCGGGGGATCTTCCGGCGAGTACTTCGGAACCCTAGAAATCACTTACATGTTGACGGGAATTCTATACTTGCTCGGCGGCCTGTTATTTGGCATCGCATCGTTTCGCGCCCGCATCCTGTCGCGCGGGGCGGCCGGTTTGCTTGCCTTAGGAACGCTTCTGCCTCTTCCTTTGTCTTCGCTGGTCCATCATCCGTACGATCGTTTTTTGGCGGTGCCTGTTGGGCTGGCCCAGGTTTGGCTGGGCTATTCTCTCTGGCGATCCTTGTCCAGGGAGAGCAAGGAAGATGTCTCCGATCTTCAAAGCGCCGGCAAAAAAGTCCTCGGCTGAATCAAGCGCGTAAGAGCCGATTTCCTCGCTAACATCCGGAGCGCGCGGCTTCTAGCTTCAAAACGCGCCGTCGAACGCTTTTTCCAGTTGCTTCGCTTCCTTAGAGACAGCAAAAAAAGATGAACGAACCTTTGGTTTGCCGTCGGCGGCACATGGCTAATTCGCGAGTCTCGCGGCGCGAACCGAAGCTACAGCGTATACGACGAGCGCCGTCCAGATGAGCGCGAAGCCGACGAGCAGAACCGGCGAGACCGATTCCTTGAACGCGAATACGCTCAGACACAGCATGATCGTCGGCCCGATGTATTGGACGAAGCCGAGCGTGGACAGCGACATCCGGGCTGCCGCCCGAGCGAAGAAGAGCAGCGGCAGCGCCGTTACCGCGCCGGACAGAAGCAGTTCGACGAACTCGGACGCAGGCAGCGTCCATGCCGTCGTCTTACCCGCGGCGGCCAAGTAGATCCAGTAGCCGAGCGCGACGGGCAAGACGACGGCCGTCTCCGACAGCAAGCCAGCAGATGCGTCCTGCACGATCTTCTTCTTCGCGAAGCCGTACAAGCCGAACGACGCTGCCAGCGAGATCGCGACCCACGGGAACCGGCCGTAGTCGATGGCGATGAGGAGCACCGCGGCGGCAGCGATGGCAATCGCGAGCCATTGGCCGCGGTTTGGCTTCTCGCGAAGGAAGACGACCGCCAGCAGCACGTTCAGCAACGGGTTCAAATAATAGCCGAGACTTGTCTCGACGACATGACCGTTGTTGACCGCCCAGATGAAGATAAGCCAATTCGCCGCGATCAGCAGTCCGCTGGCGACGAGCGGCAGCAGGAGCGCGCGGCTAGCCGCAATCCGCTTCATGTCGCCCCATCGGCGCTGGACCGCGACAAGAATGCTCATGAAGACGAACGACCAGACGACTCTATGCGACAGAATCTCGCCTGCCGGCACGTCGTTAAACAGCTTCCAATAGAGCGGGAGAACTCCCCACATGATATACGCGATAATTGCGTTGACCAACCCGTTGTTCATATATATCCTCCGCTTCGCGCTCCGATATCTGAACGGATTATACGCCTCGATTCGAGCTTAGGCAAAGGAAATAATTGGTTGGAACGAAGCGGAGTGTATCCATCGTGGGGGGTTCTTCGCTTAAACGGAAACGCATATAAGTTATTGATTATATAATTGTATGATTATATAATGGGCCGTATGAAGGAACATGAATGGGAATGAGGAAGGTGCGCATTGATGACCGTTGAAGATTCCATCGCGTCCTTGACGGAGACTCTAAAGCTGCTGTCGGATAAAACCCGATTGACGATCGTTGCCCTGTTGAGAGAACGCGAGATGTGCGTCTGCGATATCGTGGATATTCTGGAGACGACTCAACCGAATATCAGCCAGCATCTGAAGAAGCTCAAGGCCGGCGGAATCGTAAACGAATCCCGTCGCAGTCCATGGATATATTATTCGTTAAACGTGGAAGACAAGCCGTATTTATGGGACCTTCTGAATCAACTCCCATCCATGAAGGATAAGATCGATGCCCATAAACCCAATAGCTGCTGTTAACTTGGAGGTTCTATGCTTGCTCTGGCTTCTGTGATTTTCCTCGTCACCTTGGGATTTGTCATTTGGCAGCCGAAGGGGTTGAACATAGGTTGGTCCGCTTGCGGAGGCGCTATGATCGCCCTTCTATGCGGAGTCGTCGATCTCCAAGACGTCTGGGACGTTACGCGGATAGTTTGGAATGCCACGCTTGCCTTCGTAGCGGTCATTCTGATCTCCCTGATCTTGGACGATATCGGATTTTTCGAGTGGGCCGCGCTTCATATGGCGCGTTCGGCCCGTGGGAACGGCACCCTTATGTTCGTCTATGTGATCTTGCTTGGAGCTGCGGTCGCCTTCTTCTTCGCCAACGATGGAGCCGCTCTCATCTTAACGCCGATCGTCCTCGCGATGGTTCGGGCGCTGAAGTTCGATGAACGGATGATCCTCCCCTTCATTATGGCGAGCGGATTCATCTCCGATACGGCGTCGCTGCCGCTCGTCGTCAGCAACCTGGTGAACATCGTATCGTCCGATTTCTTCGGCATCGGGTTCGCGGAGTACGCGAGCCGCATGATCGTACCTACGCTCTTCTCGGTGGCGGCCAGTTTGCTTGTTCTGTACGGGTTCTACCGCCGGAGCATTCCGAAGCGATATGAATGGGCGCAGCTGAAGAAGCCGGGCGATGCCATCCGGGATAGGCGGTTGTTCAAGATCTCCTGGGTCATCTTGGCCGTCCTGCTTGCCGCCTATTTAACCAGCGAGTTTATCGAAGTTCCCGTGTCGATTATTGCCGGCGCCGCGGCCGTCGTCTTTCTGGTTCTGGCTAGGCAGAGCCCGGATATTCATACCTGGAAGCTCGTTAAAAGCGCGCCGTGGGCCGTCGTCGTTTTCTCGATCGGCATGTATGTCGTCGTCTATGGGCTCCGGAACGTGGGGCTGACGGATGAGCTCGGGAGCGTCTTTAAGTGGGCAGGCGACCAAGGACTGTTCGTCGCGACGGTCGGCTCCGGCTTCCTCGCGGCCATCCTCTCCTCCCTCATGAACAACATGCCTACGGTTATGATCAATGCGCTTGCCATCGATGGGACAAGCCCGACCGGCATGCTGCGGGAAGCGTTCGTCTACGCCAATGTGATCGGTTCGGATCTTGGGCCGAAGCTGACTCCGATCGGTTCGCTCGCTACCCTTCTCTGGCTCCACGTTCTATCCGGCAAGGGCGTCCAAATATCGTGGGGAGCGTACTTCCGAACGGGAATTATCCTTACCCTTCCCGTTCTGCTTATTACGCTTTGCGGCTTGTTCTTATGGCTGATAGTCGTTCATTGATTTCTCATCAAACCTATAAAGGAGCAGTTGAAAAATGAGCGATAAACCGCTGGTTTACTTTCTATGTACGGGGAACTCTTGCCGCAGCCAAATCGCCGACGGCTATCTGAATGCGCTTGGCGGGGAGAGGTATGAAGTCAGAAGCGCAGGCCTTGAGGCGCATGGCCTCAATCCCCGCGCCGTTCAAGTCATGAAGGAAGATGGCGTCGACATCGGCGGCAACAGCTCCGACGTCATCGACCCGGAGATCCTCAATCGCGCGGCATACGTCATCACCCTTTGCGGGCATGCCGATGAACATTGCCCGGTCATCATGAACCCGAACGTAATCAAGCGGCATTGGGGCTTCGACGACCCCGCCAAAGCCACCGGCACCGAGGAAGCAATCATGGCCCAATTCCGCAATGTTCGAGACGCCATCAAATCCCGTATAGAGAAATTCGTTCAAGATGGAGAGTAAAAAGACGATCTCGCCCCAAAGGCCGGGATCGTCCATTATGTTCATCTCCGATGCCGCTATCCTCGATGGCCGGCCTCATATTCTTTATTAGCCCGGTCCAGCATCGACTTCCAGCTGCCGAAGTCGGTCTCCCGGTCGACATGCCGATCGAACAGCTCTTCGGGGATGTTATCGATGTCTTCCATGGTTTTGACGTCGAAGTTCCCCTTGCGGAGAAATTCGGCAAAACTGTTGAAGGAAGAGTACCGGCTCATAAAGGTCTCATGAAATAACGTATCTAAGGATACGTGATTTGGGGCGCCTTCATTCGATTTCGCGCCTTGAAGCTCTTTTAGCAATTCATCAAAGGAAATCGGCTTGTTTCTTTTCTTCAGACGGATCACTCCTAAATCAGGTTATCCTTCATGATACCATACTTCTTGATTTGTGTGTTGTACTGTGGTATCATTATTTGAACGTTAATTAATCAATAAATCACATGTTGAAGGGGTTCTCGTTTTGCGGATAGCGCCTTTTCCAGATGTGATTTTTGTTTATCCGGGAACATCAGGTTAACCAATTGCAAACCAAGACGATAAAGCTGCCCTTAACACCGCGTTAAAGGCAGCTTTAACATTAGAGGAGGGATTCATGTTGGCTTATCGCGGCAAACCGGTAGAAGATCTCCCGCATGAAGAGACGGTCATCTGGAGCTGTACGCATAAGGACTGCAAAGGGTGGATCCGCGACAATTTCTCGTTTGCGGACGTGCCTGTGTGCTCGATTTGCCAGTCCCCCATGGTGAGAAGCGTGAAGATGCTTCCGATCATCGTCAATACGAACAAAGGACGGAGCTGACAAACGCAGAGGGCTTCCCTCTGCTACCCCTCTGTAATATCTGCGTTTAGCTCGCTGGCGATCTCAATCATCTTGGGAATAACCTCTTCGTTTGAAACCGCTACATACAAATCCCCGTCATAATGCCGAAAGGGAATGGATCTCTCTTCAAAGCTCCACATGAAAAAATCCCCGTCAATCGTCATCGTGCTTGAAGAACCGGATACGGTGAATACGGGCGAGTAAGTAAAACCGGGTTTGGATGCAAAATAACGTTTGCACTCCTCTAACGAGATCGCTTTGTCCTGATTGTTCTCCTGGAAGGATCTTGTAATCCGAAAACGCTGACTCATGGAAATACCTCCGCCTTTGATGACTCAACCCCTTCCTTATTGTGACTAGGATGAGGGCAGGATGCAAGGGCTTCTTATGATCCTTAAGCTATACGCCTTTCCGTTTGTACGCGCGAATCGCGAAAATATAAGCTACCAGCATAATTCCGACGCACCACGCCAGCGCGACCCAGATGTCGTGGCCTACCGGCTGCCCCGACAGCAGCGCGCGGATCGCTTCCACGATCGAGGTGACCGGCTGGTTCTCGGCGAAGACGCGAACGACGCGCGGCATCGAATCGGTCGGCACGAACGCCGAGCTGATAAACGGCAGGAAGAGGAGCGGATAGGAGAACGCGCTTGCCCCTTCCACCGACTTGGCGGACAGTCCGGCGATCGCCGCGACCCAGGTCAAGGCCAGCGTGAACAGCACGAGGATACCGGCTACGGCAAGCCACGGCAGGATTCCCGCCGACGAACGGAAGCCCATCGCGAGCGCTATGAGAACGATGATGACGACCGTAATGACGTTGGATACGACCGAGGTCAGCACATGCCCCCACAGCACCGCGGAACGCGCGATCGGCATGGAGTGGAACCGTTCGATGATGCCCCGCTGCTTATCCAGGTACAGGCGGTACGCCGTATAGGAGATGCCGCTTGCAATCGCGATCAGCAGGATGCCGGGCAGCAGGTAGTTCACATAGTTGTCCGTACCGGCTTGAATGGCGCCGCCGAACACGTAGACGAACAGCAGCATCAACGCGATCGGAGTGATGCAGACCGTGATGATGGTGTCCATGCTGCGGAAGATGTGGCGCATGGAACGCCCGAGCATAACGCCCATATCGCTGAGAAAATGGTTCTTGGCCGTCTCCATTTAAATAGCCTCCTTCTTGCCGACGATGGCGAGGAAGATCTCCTCGAGCGACGGCTGCTTCTCCACATACTCGACCTTCGCTTGCGGGAACAGCTTCTTCAGCTCCGAGAGCGTGCCGCTCGCGATAATTCGGCCTTCGTGCAGAATGGCGATGCGGTCCGCCAACTGCTCGGCCTCTTCCAAATACTGCGTGGTGAGAAAAATCGTCGTCCCTCCGTCGGCAAGCTCCTTGACGATCTTCCACACCTCGATGCGAGACTCGGGGTCCAGCCCGGTAGTCGGCTCGTCGAGGAAGAGGATCTGCGGCTTGCCCACGAGACTCAAGGCGATGTCGAGCCTGCGGCGCATGCCGCCCGAATATGTGGACGCCCTGCGGTCGGCGGCCTCGGTCAGACCGAAGCGCTTAAGCATGTCGTCCGCAACCTGACGCGGATGGGGAAGGTGACGCAGCTTGGCGAGCATGACCAGATTCTCCCGCCCGGTCAATACCTCATCCACCGCCGCGAATTGCCCGGTCAGGCTGATCGACTGCCGGACGCCGTCCGGCTTCGACGCGACATCGAAGCCGTTTACGACGGCGGTGCCTCCATCCTGTTTGAGCAGCGTGGCGAGGATTCTGACAATCGTCGTCTTGCCCGCTCCGTTGGAGCCAAGCAGGGCGAATATCTCGCCTCGCTTCACTTCAAAATCGACGCCCTTTAGGACGGCCAAGTCTTTATAGGATTTGCGCAGACTTCTCACTTCAATGGCTGGTGCCATTTCGTTATCCCCCTTTTTTCTTGGTTTTATCCGCAACCTTATTTATGGCTTTGTTGCTTTCTCGGGCAACCGATTCTTGATAGAGGTCCGCATACGTTTTAGAATCTTTGACGAGATCGTCGCAGAAAGCCGCTACGTCCCGGCCCGTCACTTCGAGCACGCCTTTGCCCAAGGCCGCGCCTTCTTCGAATAGATCGACGATCCCCGAGAGCAGCCCCGTCCCTTCGGTTAGCTCGACAGGGCCGACCTTAAAGAGATACTTTTGAATCTCTTTATAAACGATCTGATAATCTTTCGGGAGCGCTTTGACGCGCGCTATGTGCGCTCGCCACTCTTTTTTGCCTTCGATGATGTCTTTTATGCTCATAGGATCCTCCTATTTGCCTAATTTTTTCGCGATCGTATGGTTGAGCTGCTCGCGCCATTTGTCCCGATAAGTCTTTGCCCCCGCTTCGCCGGCCAGCGCCGAACAGAAGCCTTCGATATCGTCGCCCAATACCTCCTGGACGCTCTGACCGTCCGCCGCCGTCTCTTCGAGCAGGCCAAGTACGCCGTCAAGAATGGGCATAAGATTGCGACCGGTAAAATCGGAGTGCGGCCAAAGATGGGCATTGATTTTTCCCCAGGCCGCTTGATAATCGGCCGGCAGCTTTCTGACCCGCGATTCGAAGGCTTTATATTCCTTAGTCATGTCGCTTCCGGTTACTTTCTCCCACAAATTCATGGATGGTCCTCCCTTAACTCGTTAATCTTCGACGATAAGAACTCCCATTTGTCCCAGAACTTCTGCAGTTCCTTGCGCCCCGCGTCGTTGAGCGCGAAAAACTTGCGCGGCGGCCCCATGTCGGAGGGCTTCTTGGTGATCTCCACCAACTTGTTTTTCTCAAGCCGGATCAAGATGGTGTACACCGTTCCCTCTACAACATCCGAGAAGCCGAGGGCGTTCAGCCGCCGCGTGATTTCGTAGCCGTACGTTTCTCGGCGGCTGATAATTTCAAGGACGCAGCCCTCAAGCACCCCTTTGAGCATTTCCGTAAGGTTATCCAGCGCAATCACCCCATGCTATTCTGTATCACCAGTATGCAGTATTACTTACTACAGCTATACAGTAACACGCAGTAGCTGGAGTGTCAACATTCCGCCGAACTCAAAAAAAAAGCCGCGTTTTACGCGGCGCCTCATGAGATAAGCTCTAGTCAACTAAAACGTATTATATACATTTTCGCATTCTTCCGCAGTCGGTTCAAAAAAGCAGTGCTTCTTCCAGCGTCCTGCGAGCGGCTGATCATACCAGGTCGGCGGACAGGGGCCGGGATTCTCGAACGAACCCGGACGGAAATACCAAAGGGAGAATTTGGCCGGCCAATTCCGCTCCCCGTTCACAACCCGTTGCGCCAGACGGCGTTCCCGATCTCTTGCGCTTTGATAGAACAAACCGTGTTGCAACGCTTCGAACGCATGCTCCTGGTTGATCATTTGGGGAATGGTCCGGATTCCCTTGAAATCGGAGCAATTCGCTCTTATACGGTTAATGCCTACATTTCCAACTAGGAGCATGCCCATTTCGCCTTCGGTCTCGGCTTCGGCCCGAAGCAACCTGGCCAACATATCGATATCCTGTTGCCTGGCTTTTACGACTGCCATCGGCTCACCTCTTTTGATTTCTAGGCTCATCATATGTAGGCGAAGCGGATGTGTTACTCGGGCCCCTAAAGTTCGGTCTCCCCAGAAGGGACTGTAAGATTCGAAAGGCAAGGCGGGATCTCTTGAAGATCGCGATAAATCGTCTTGCCCATTGCCATAGCCGTCGTCACCATCTCATCCGCGCCTTGGGAGGGTCCGCCAATCCGAAGCACCGCGTCGCAATGCTTCAAGAGCCTGACCGAGGACGGGTGGAAAATGCGATCAAAAATCTCGTCCCCAATCCTCTGCGATCCGGATTGCTCGATTAACGGCAGCGCATACCATTCGCCCAATACAGGCAAATGGCCTGCCTCATAGACTTTAAGCGCAATCTCGTTCATGAAATCCATGTTGCGCCGGATCAAATTCGGATCGTCTCCCGTCCCCGAACGATACGGTCCGGCGATCAGGATCTGCAGCTGTCTTGGCCGGGATTCCAGGAGCCGGTTGATCTGCGCGTATTGAAGAAGCATGATCGTTTTCGCGTCTCTGATCTCTCCCTCTTCGATCATTTCGAGCGCCCGCTGGAAGGGATACTCCAGTACTTCGATATTCTCCTGCTCTTCCTCGACCCCGCCGCCTTCCCCCACTTTCATCGCCGGCGTGTACTCCGCGACAAAAAAATGCAATATTTCGGTCACGGAGCCCGGCGACATGTAGGCTTCGCCTATTTTCCGCACATTGGCGATCCTGTATCCGGTCTCCTCTTCCGCCTCCCGTCGGATGCTGTCTTCCGGGCTCTCCTTGTCCAACAAGCCGGCGCAAGCTTCGATCAACATGCCCGTCTCGTTCCCGTTCACGTAGGTGGGAATTCGAAATTGCCGCGTTAATATCACCGTTTGCCGCTCTCGGTTGTAGAGCAGGATCGTGGCTCCGTTCCCGCGGTCGTAAGATTCCCTGGACTGGCTCGTCCAAGAGCCGTCCTTCGCCTCGCTCATGTAAGTGATTTTCTTTAGCAGGTACCAGTTGTCGGATAAAATTTCTTCGTTTACGATTCGGATCTTCGGATTCATGTTCCATTCCCTCCCTTTCATTGGTTTTGAGTATATTGGGTTACGTAACGTCACCTACAAGCACTATTTTGGCGAAAAGAAAAAAAAGGGGCGTTCCAAAGGAACAGCCCCCTTCAAATGGCGTCATCTGCGTGCGAGGAAAAAGCCGGAATCCGTGGTAATCCGAATGCTCCCTTCAAGATTCAGTTCGTTTTGCAAATACGCAGCGAACAGCTTCCGCCTCGCGCCGACCAGTTTAGTTCTCGCGTTCATGGGGGTCGAGGTCATATAGCGAAGCAGCGGCTGTACGTCGTGAACGATTAATTGATCTTCGTAACGGAAGGTCTTCGCTTCCGCGAACTCCTTGGCGAGCAGCTCGCCTCCATGGTCAAGTTCGAACCTCTCCATGATCGGATCCAGCACCTTCATATCCGGATCGAACGCCTGCGCCAGCCGATCGATCTCATGCAAGTGGCGCTTGCTCATGGTCGATGTATAGAACCGGGCTCCGGGCTTCATCACCCGGCGGATTTCGGCAAGCGCCTTGGGAATGTCAGGCACGTGATAGAGCATATGATTGGCGATCACGATGTCGAATTCTTCGTCGTGATACGGAATCGACTGAACGTCCACGAGCATGAATTTGAATGAACCCGTCGTATTGCGGATATTCCTTCGGGCTTCCTCGAGCATGCCGGGCGACAGGTCGGTTACCGTAATTTTCCACGATTCGGGTATTCGATCCGCATTCTTCGCCCATAGAGTTCCGTCCCCGCAGCCGATCTCCAATATTCGGAGATTAGGCTCCCTGCCTAAATGCTCGAAGAACCAACGATGCCACCCTTGCTTGTTAACTCCGCATTTCTCATACAATTCGATTCTCGTTTGGAGTCGGTTCGCGAGATGATATTGCTGGACCCAATCCTTCTCCGTATGGACCGCATGAATAAGTTCAGCCAACGCCTTCCAATCGACCTCTTCATCCTTGCCGGAGCGCATCAGCTTCTCTATCGCTTCATTGATCGCTTTCAGAACGAATTGCAGATCCGCGGACTTCTGTAAAAGAATCTCTCTCTGCATGTTTAACGAACTTCGCAGATCCTGTTCCTGAATCCGGCTTGCGGCGACGATTCGTTTAATTTCGCTAAGCGATAAACCGATATACTTCAAGGTTTGAATATGCTGAAGCTTAACCAAGTCCGACCGGCTATACAACCGCTGCGACGATTGGCCGTAGCTCGACGGCTTCAACAGACCGATCTGATCGTAATATCTTAACGTTCTCAGCGTAAGACCGGTTTCCTTCGCGATCTGGCCCGTCGTCCGATAGTCGCTCATCTGTTCTCGAGTTTGCACGTTCTCCGCCCTGTTCCCTTCGATGGTCTTAGTGGGTTTGCCCTTCCGAAGGTCGGTTCGCTTACCTGTCAGCCCCTCTCGGCCGCGAGCGGCTCTTCCCCGGCAGGCCTCGGTTTAATACGGCTGCGCTTCTTCCCTTCTCAGCACCCGGATTGCGTAGTCGCGGCCGAACTTCGGCGAGAGCACGGTCCAGAACGTAAAGAGCGCCTTCTCGATCTCGGCCATCGCTTCGGCGCCGCCCGCGTCGACCATGTCGAATCCCGCTTCCGCGCCGAGCCGATAGACGGTCCGCTTGGCATCTTCGTCCTCGCCGCTCATGAAGAGCGTGGCGTTCCCCCCGCCGAACCGCGGGTTCGCGAGCGCCTCCCACGTCGACGTATGGAACGCCCGCACGACGCGTGCGCCCTCCGCAAGCCTCCGAACTTCAGCGTCCGCCGATCGCCCGTCGAACAAAATCGTCGCATTGACGACGATTTTCCCTCGCAGCTCTCCCGCTTCCTCCAGCACTCGCTCGATCTCCGTGCCGGGAACGGCCAGCACGATCAGATCGCCGGATAAGGACGCTTCCTGGACGGACGCCGCCGAGGCGTTCGGGCCGATCGATTCGAGCAGCGCTCGCATCCGGTCGCCTTGCGGGTCCCGCGAACCGAACGTCACCCGATGCCCTTTCTTCGCCCACGCTCTCCCTAACGTGCCGCCAATATGTCCCGACCCGATTATGGCCATGTTCATGTTTACCTCTCCTCTGCCAATGATTTAGGAGGCTCGAACGCCGGATTTCGAATCCATTTACGGCGTCCCGTCCAACAGCTCGTTGTACAGGCGAAGGTTGCCTCTCGTCCGATCGATCAGCTCGTCGAGTTCGCGGCGCTGCGTCTCCATGCGGGCCAAGTGGTCCGTCAACAAGCCGATCCGATCCCGGAGAACGGCTTCGTCTCCGTCGCGCATCGAAGAGCGTTCGGTCACGCAGCGGTTCGTACTCAGGTACGACTTGATTTCTTCCAAACTCAACTTTCGCAGAGAGAAA
>NZ_JACJVR010000043.1 GCF_014212175.1 Cohnella xylanilytica
ACTTTCGAAATTCAGGATTAATATTCCTGGTCAATTGATGTACTTAAGAATTTTCCCGAATTACAGCTCTGACATCAGTAGCACTTATGCGTATACACATGTAATTCAATAATCATCTGGGTTATTCATCTTTAGATAGATTTTAACTAAAATTTACAAATATCATGAAACTATTACCTATTATGGTTTGTCTAATAGAGTAGAAATCTGGCCAGATTTCCACAAAAAGACTGAGAGAGGTGCTTTATGAAGAAAAGGTTCAAAGCTGCGTTGCTTGCATCGGTGAGCGTAATGACGATTATGGGCGCCCAATCAGCCTTTGCTAATATAGGTGTTATTGATAGACCAGGAGAGGCGCATGTAATTCCAGCGATAGAGTTCATGTCGACTGCATATAATATTGATTCAACAAACGATAACGACTGGTTTGTTTGGACAAATAATACAGGCAAGGCGAAATATCTTGAAGTGCAATTAACAAGTCCAATGGGCAAAAATCTTGATTACCAGATTATCCAACTTGCTTCCGGCGGAGGGATTATCAACAAGAATTCAGCCGATAACGACGCGGGCAAAGGTGGGACCGAGTTCCTTTATCTAAGAACTTTGCCAGGAGATGTCGTATACTTCCGAGTGTTCGCTCATACAGCACTTGATATTGGAACAGCCCCCTATACATTCGCAGTTTGGAATGATGTAACTTAAGTTGTTGGAGGAAACGAAAGCTGCAAGAAAAAGCTCATTAGGGTGCTTTTCTCTATCTTACATCATCCAGAGCACCCAAAAAACACCCAGAGACGTCCGAAAAACTATGATAAAACCGTCGTTTCGGCAATCGTCAAACATTAAGCCTACATGTATAGTGTAGAAAAGATAAATTCGAGATGGAAGGGTCCATCGGTTAAATCATTTTTTAACAACTACGTGTCCGCAGCGATCTCGGCACTTCGGTGCGCAGGTCGCTCGGACGCGCTTTTCTTTTGTACCGAATCTATATGCCTGTTTCAATTAGGGCTCCTCGGAAGCTCCAGACGGAACCGGTATCGGCCCTGCCAGTGATTAAAAGCGAGCTCGCCCCCGTGCAGCCGCTCGATGCTTCTGGCGACGGCAAGCCCGAGCCCCGAACCCGAGCCAAGTCCGGCAACGCCCGAAGAACCGTTCGAACAACCGTTCGAACAACCGTTCCTCCTGCTTCGTCCTCATGGCTCCCCTTCGTTCTCGATGTCGATCCTCAGCCCATCTTGGATAAGGGAGTATTCTATGCGAATTTCGCCGGGACGACAAGAGAATTTCAGCGTGTTCAAGTACAGATTATCTAGAGCTCGAATGATTTTGTCGGGATCAATCCATACCTCCAGGTCGCGTGAGCCCGGTGATTTTGTCGAGATCCTCCTGCTTAGCGGAGAGAATAAGAACCTGGGCCTCGGAGAACTCCCGGATCCGCATGCAAGTCTTGATCCCATCCAGCAGGGGCATCATAACGTCAAGGATCCCACCAGGTCGACGTTCTCCTGTTCAGGATCTCCAGCGCTTCTACGCCGTTCTCCGCTTCGAAAATCCGGATATTTCATTGGTTAAATAGACCTTGATGATATCGCGAATATCCTGTTCGTCATTGACGACGAGTACGGTGGGCGGATTAACGGGCGAGCCTCCTTCATTAATGTCACGTCGCCAATGAAGCCGTAGACAGCCGCGCCGCATAAATATCCAAGCGAAGCGCAACCTAACGGGAGAATTCATTCCAGCTATGGAGGCGATTCGCTCCCGATGGGCAAGGCTCGATATAGAGGAAAAGCAGGAGGCGCGGCGGCCGCGATTCTGATCTCGGCCGCAATCGCGGCCGGCTGCGTGAACAATCCGGGCGACACGCAGGGGGATCTGAACAAATACTCGGGTCCGGTACGGGTGAAGTCGCTGAACGATACCGGCGGAGACGGGACGACTTCCGCGAGCATCGTCCCGATCGAACGGATCCAGAATACCGATTACGTCGCGCTGGATGACGTGGCCACCGCCATCGGATTCAACGATCAATGGCTCGAGAACGGGAATTACGGGATCGGCGATCGCGACGCGCGTTGGGTATTCCGTCCCGGCGAGAGCGACGTGCGAAGCGGGGAGAAGACGGTGAGATTGCCCGCGCCGACCGTCAAGAGAAGCAACCGATTGTACGCTCCGGTGAGCGGACTGCCGATGCTGTTCGGGAACGTCACGTCGTTCCGGATGACGGGGAACAGCCTGTCCTTCATCCCGAAGCCATTGGCTTCCGACGTCGGCGCGGACGATCGCCTGGCGCCGTTCCGGGACGCGGTTCCGACCCGCGGCGAAGGGAAGCTGCGAGCGCATTCCGCCGGCGGGATCGGCGGATTCGACGCGCAAGGGGCGAACGGAGGCGCTTCCGATGCATCGGCGGGGGGCAAGCACGCCGATCTGATCGAAGAAGCCAAGAAGTATCTCGGCGTTCGCTACAATTTCGGCGCGGAGCCGTACGAGAAGTCGAAGACGTTCGACTGCTCTTCGTTCGTCCAGCTGCTGTTCGGCGAACGCGGCGTTCAAATGCCGAGAACGGCCGACGAACAGGGCCGGATGGGCACGTCCGTATCGAGGGATGCTCTCGAGACCGGGGATCTGCTGTTTTTCTCCGTACCGGGACGATTCAAGAGCGATTCCACCGTCGGCCACGTGGGCATCTACATGGGGAACGGCAGCATGATTCACTCGAGCCCCGAACCGCAGGACGGCGTGCAGATCACGGATATCAACAAGCCGTATTGGCAGAGAACGTTCCTGTTCGCGAAGCGCGTTCTTCCTTGACGGACGCTGGCCGGCAGAACGACAGGTCGGAAGACGGCAGACGGCAAAAAAATCAAGGGCAGCTCCGCCGGAGGCGGGCTGCCCTTGATTCGTCTAGAAGGTGCTTGTCCTGCAGCGATACATTAGCCGATGACCGTCGCGCTGATGTCGATCGGGCCTACAGCGGCTGCGACCAGGCTGGACGGCGTCTGAATCTGAGCCCCCAGCGTGTACGTGTGCGGGCCTACCGTCGCGTTGCCGTCGACGGCTTGCAAGGTAACGAGAGCATACTGATTGAAGCCGTTGAGCAAATCCTGGCGGAAGCGGTAGATCTCGACCCCGTCGCGGAACAGAACGAACAGGACGCCGCCGATTCCGGAAGTGCCTTGAAGTCCGACGGTCGCCTTGATTTCGACGAAGCGTTGGTTGGAGTTCGGCACGTTGACGACGACCGCGGCCACGCCGACTCCTCCGGGAGCGAGCGGGATCGGGATCGACGTTCCGTTGACGGTAGGAGTGACGACGGTGGCGTTGTAGTTGAGTACTACGGGCATATCGGTTCACCTCTTTTCTATGAAGATAGTACAGCTTATGCAGCGAACAAGAAGAAGCTTGGACAACCAACGCGAAGCAAATGAATCAATTTTGCAAGACGAAGAGAGCCCTTGGCGCGGGAGCGCGCCAAGGGCCCGTCAGCAGCTGGAATCCAGCCGTCAGAGGATGATCTGCTTGATCTCGCAGGAGGAGTCGGAGGACGTATCGACATACCGTTCTCCGATCCGAATGAGCGGACGGAACAGATCGGTCGGGTGATTCATGACGACGATCCCGACTTCTCCGCTAGCCAGCTCCGCCTTCTTGCCGATGAAGTTAGGAAGCATGTGGCGGATGAACGTCTGGGTCATCCGGGGGTCGAGCTCCTTGAAGCTGAGGCGGTGGAGCTCCTTGAGCACGGCCAGCAGATCCTGCTTCTCCTGATAGGCGCGCGACGAGATCATGGCGCTGTACACGTCGGCGACGGCGACGACGCGGGCCATCGGGTGAATGCTGTCGCCCGCCAAGCCGGACGGGTAGCCCGAGCCGTTGCTTCGCTCGTGATGCTGCAAGGCCGCGACGGCTACGGCGGGATCGCCTCCGGAAGCGGTAATGATCTCGTGTCCGTACACGGTATGCCGGCGAACTTCGGCGAATTCCTCGTCCGTCAGCTTGCCGGGCTTCCCGAGAATCGTATCCGGAATGCGGCACTTCCCGATGTCGTGCAGGAAGCCGGCCTTGCCCGCCAGCAGCGTCTCCTCTTCGCTCCATCCGAGCCACTTGGCCAGATAGAAGCTGAGCATCCCGACCTGGACGGAGTGCTGGTACGTGTAATCGTCCTGGCTGTTCAGCATGAGCAGGAGCGAGATGACGTCGCGCTCCGCCTTGAAGTTGTCGACGAGAGGACGGAAGCTCTCCTCGGCTTCGCTCTCCAGGATGCGTCCCTCTTCGACGGCTCTCTTGAACAGAAGCTCGCATCCGGCGACCGCATCTTCGTAATACGGCAGGAGTCTCTGCCGGAGCTGACGCGCGGCCTCGGGCTCCGGCTCTCCCGTGGCGAATTCGGTCCGGTAGACCGGCGACCGCCGCTCGATCTCGACGTAACCGATGCGAAGCAGCTCCAGACGGGACAAATCCCGCTCCTGCAAGACGGTTCCGCTGGATAGAACGTGCAGTCCTTGCTCGGTGAAAATGTCTTCGGCCAGCCGGTCGCCCGGCTGCAGATCGGTTAAGTGGACTCTCATGACGCACCTCTGCCAAGGATTCTGAAAGCGCTATCTTTAGTAGGAAGGAACCACTTGTATAGGAATAATCTATCATCATGCTACCAATAATTGGGGAGGCGCGCAACCCTATTTTCTAGGAATCTCCTAGGAAAGAAGCATAGATTCTGCGCGCCACGGCCGGTTCTTCCGTCCCGGTAACGAGGGCCCTCCCGTCGGGGAATACCGCGAGCACGACGCCGTCGGGCTCGGGAAGCCGCAGCCGGAGCAGGTAAGGGGTTCGCTCGACCTGCCCTACGCCCTGAGCGTTCCAACGGTTCGCGAGCCGGTCGAGGTCCAGGCCGACCGGTTCCGCCGGGGCGACTTGGATCGTGTTCCGCCCGCACAAGGAGACCGCCATCGGCTCCGAGGAGGCCGAATCGAGCGCCTCGAACCGGCGTCCGGCGCAGACCGGGCAATCCGCCCGGCGCGCTCCCGCCACCGACAAGGGCTGCCAGTGATGGTTCCAGAGGTCGACCTGCAGAAGCGAGCCGTGAAGCGCCTCCGGATGGCCGGAGAGCAGCTTGATCGCTTCCATCGCCTGAATCGAAGCGATCGCGTCGACGATCGGCGCGACGACGCCGGCCGTCTCGCAAGTGTCGAGCGAGCCGCCCGGAGGCGCCGATGGGAACAGGCAGCGCAGGCACGGGGTGACGCCCGGGCGAATCGTCATCGTCATGCCCGAAGCTCCGACGGCGGCTCCGTATATCCAGGGAATGCCGTGCTTGACGGCGACTTCGTTGATCAGATAGCGGACGCCGAAGTTGTCGGTGCCGTCGACGATCAGGTCGACTCCGGCGAGCAGCGTCTCCGCGTTGGCGCTCGTCAAGTCGACCGCGCGGGGCTCGATCCCGATGCTCCCGTTGACGGCGGAGAGCCGCTTGGCGGCCGCGAACGCCTTCGGGGCGCCGGACGCGGCATCGGCTTCGTCGTAGAGCAGCTGGCGCTGCAGGTTGCTGAAGTCGACGATATCCCGGTCGATCAGGAGAAGCGAGCCCGCGCCGGCCCGCGCGAGATGGTTCGCGATGACGCAGCCGAGAGCGCCCGCCCCGACGACGGCGACGCGGGCTTGGCCCAGCTTGCTCTGTCCTTCCCGCCCGATCGGAGCGAAGCGGATCTGGCGGGCGTACCGTTGATCCGGGGCGATGTCCGTCATGATCCGGCTCCTCCCTGCGGCGACGCGGGAGCGGGAGCGAGCGGGTTCCACGGCCCGAGCTGGTGTCCCTTCCATTCCGAGCCGTCCTCGTACACTTCCTTTTTCCAGATCGGCACCGTCTGCTTCAACCGTTCGATGGCGTACCGGCTCGCCTCGTAAGCGGCCGCCCGGTGGGGGGAGGAGACGGCGATGACGACGCTCGCTTCCCCGACGCCGACCGTTCCGATCCGGTGATGAATGGCGCACAGCGTACCGGGCCACCGCTCCGCGATCTCTTCGCCGATTCGCTCGAGAGCCCCGATCGCCATCGGGACGTACGCTTCGTATTCGAGCAGCACGGTGCGCGATCCGCCCGTCCATTCCCGGGTCGTGCCGACGAAGAGCAGAATCGCCCCGTGATCGGGGTGAGCGACCAGCTCCTGAACCGCTTCCGCGCGGAGCGGTTCGGACGCGACGGCGTAGCGGGGCCTCCGGGCTTCGGCACCGGACGCTTCCGCATCGGAGCCGCCGGATACCGGAGGAAGAAGCGCGAGCTCGTCCTCGGACGACACCGCCGCGTCGTCGGCCGCGAACGCCTGGTTGCGCGCCATGAAGGAGACGGACAGCAGCTCCGACTCTTCGGGGTACCGCTCCATCAATCTTTGCTTGATCTCTCCCACGGACAGGGAGCTTTCTTCGAATTCTATTGTCAGCATTCGGGTGCCGAGCCGTTCGGCCAATCCCGCGAACAGGGCGATTCGCCAAGTGAATGGATTGTTCATGTCCTGATTCCTTCCATCTAATGTTCAATATATCCTTTGTTTAAGAATACCATATCGTCCTTGAAAATGTTATGCTATAAACACGCGAGGATCAACCGACGCAGGAGATAGAGGAGGTACGACGGATGCCGGAGCTGGTGGACCGATTCGGGAGGAAACATACGTACTTGCGGATATCCGTGACGGACCGCTGTAACTTGCGCTGCTTATATTGCATGCCCGAAGAGGGCGTTACATTCATGGATCAGGAGAGGCTGCTGTCCTATCCGGAGATCGTCGAAGTCGTCGAAGCCGCGGCCGAGAGAGGCATCTCGAAGCTGCGGATCACGGGGGGCGAGCCGCTCGTCCGTCCCGATCTCGATCGGCTGATCGCCCGGCTCTCCGCCATACGCGGCATCGAAGAGATCGCGCTCACGACGAACGGGCTGCTGCTCGCCCAGCAAGCGAAGAAGCTGAAGGAAGCCGGACTGAAGCGGGTCAACATCAGCCTGGACACGCTCGACCCGGTCCGGTTCCGGTTCATCGCCCGGCGCGGCCACCTGGAGAAGGTGTTGGAAGGAGTGGCGGCCGCGGCCGAAGCGGGGCTCTCTCCCATCAAGCTGAATTGCGTCCTTCTGAAGGGAATCAACGAAGACGAGATCGCTTCGTTCCTTCGAATGTCGTTCGAGCAGCCGCTGCACGTCCGCTTCATCGAATATATGCCGATCGGGCACGACGACGCCGGCTGGCGCAATCATTACTTGCCGCTCAGCCGCGTGCTGGAGACGGCGAAGGAGTCCGGCTACGAGCTCGAGCGGGCGGCCGAAGCGCCGCGCGGGAGCGGGCCTTCGGAAGACTGGCGCATCCGCGGCGGGGCCGGCTCGTTCGGGCTGATCCATCCGATCAGCGACCACTTCTGCCAGAATTGCAACCGGCTGCGGCTGACGGCGGACGGCCATATCAAGCCTTGCCTCTACTGGATGGACGAACTGAACGTGCGCCCGGCTCTCGGCTCGAAGGAGGCGCTGAACGCCTTGTTCGACCGGGCGATGGCCATCAAGCCGGAGAACCACGAGATGGCCGCGCTGCTGGCGGGAGAAGCGCAATCGAGAGCGCCGACCGAGAGAAGAATGTCGCAAATCGGCGGATAACGCCTCCGGTTGCGCGTCCCCGTCCAATCGTGATACGTTAACAGGGATACAGGACGGATCGTTATCGGCCGGGCCTCGGGCCCGTTCGCGGTTGCAGGAGGAGAAGATGAACGCGAGTTCCGAGACGCTGATATTGCTGCATACGAACGATATTCACAGCCATCTGGAGGAAGCCGCGCGGATCGCCGGGTACGTCGAGGAGCTGCGGAAGACCGTTCCGCGGGAGAGAATGCTCCTGTTCGATATCGGGGACTTCCTCGATCGGGCGCGCGTGGAGACGGAAGGGACGGAAGGCATGGCCAACCGGCGCCTGCTGGACGCGATCGGGTACGACGCCGTGACGATGGGCAACAACGAAGGCCTGTCCTACACGGGGCCCGAATTGGACGCCTTGTTCGCAGACGCGCCGTTCCCGGTCGTATGCGCCAATCTGGTGCGCTCCGACACCGGCTCGAGGCCGGACTGGATGAAGCCGGCCGTCGTTCTCGAGAGAGCGGGCTTCCGGCTCGGACTCGTCGGGCTTACCGTCCCGTACGAGGAGTTCTACGGGCTGCTCGGCTGGAAGGCGGAGGATCCGATTCGGGCGGCGGAGGAATGGGTCGCCAAGCTGAGGGGGGAAGCGGACGTCGTCATCGTGCTGTCCCACCTCGGCCTGAGGCAGGACGAGCGGCTGGCGCAGACGGTCGGCGGCATCGACCTGATTCTGGGCGCCCACACGCACCACTTGCTGGAGACGCCGCTTCGCGTGGGCGACACCCTCTTATGCGCCGCCGGCAAGTTCGGCCGCCATCTGGGCGTCCTCGAGATCTCGAAGAAGCCGGCCGGCGGCGGGCTCTCGGTCGAGGGGGGCAGCCTGTCTACGGAAGGGATGGCTCCCGCCGAAGGGATCGAGCGCCTGCTGAAGAGCAGCCTGGAGGAAGCGGTCTCCCGTATGGACGTGGCGATCGCGACGCTTAAGAAGCCGCTGCCGTCGCATCCCGACCGGGAGTCCCCTCTCGGCACGCTGCTCGCCGCCGCGATCCGGCGGACGACGGGAGCCGAGATCGGTCTCGCGAACGCCGGCCAGCTGCTCGGCGGGTTGCCGGCCGGACGGGTGACGCGCGGGGACGTGCACGCGATCTGCCCGTCTCCGATCAACCCGTGCCTGATGATGCTGAAGGGAAGCCAGCTGCGCCGGGCGCTCGAAGAGAGTCTGCTGCCGGAATTCATCGGCCTGGAGTTCCAAGGCTTCGGGTTCCGCGGGCGCGTGCTGGGGACGCTGTGCGCGGACGGCCTCGAATGGACGGTGGACGAGGCGAAGCCTCCCTACGAACGGGTCGTCGGGGCGACGGCGGGCGGACGCCCCCTGGAGGACGACCGCGAATACGCCGTCGGCACGCTGGACATGTTCACGTTCGGCGTCGGCTACAAGGGCTTGAAGGAAGGAACGGTCGTCCGCTACCAGCTGCCGGAGTTTATCCGGGACGTGCTGGCGGAGGCGCTGAACGACGAGAGCGCCGTGGCCGATTGCGAGAGGCCGAGGCGGCGTTCGGCGGAGGGAACGGACCGCTAAGCGGATCCGGCAACAAGCGAGCCGGCAGCTTGACGAACAAGCGAACCTCAGCCGGACAAGCAAGCGAACAACAGCCGGGCTTATAAGCGAGCCGGCTGCCGGGCGAATAAGCGGCCGCTCGGACAATCGGCCGGATGGGCAATCCGGGGGGCGAACAGCCCCGAACGGGCGGCCGATGAAGCCGAAGGGAACGCATGGAGGGTCGAAGCGCCCTCCATTTTTTTACTTTTTTCTGGCGAAATTTGTCGTTTTATTTCGGTGCACCCTCTTGCCCTAATCTTGCAAATCTCTTACATTAAAATGTAGGTGCAAAAAATGAGTCTAAAGAATCACGTTCGCAAGAGAGGGGGACCCGTTAAGAATGCGCATGATGCCCATTTCAATGTGCCGCCCAGGGATGAAATTGGGCAAAAGGATATTCTCGGATGATGGCATCGTGCTGTTGGCGGAAGGGGTCGAACTGACCGCCCCGCTTCTGCGCAGGCTCGGGGAGAACGGCATCAGCTATCTGTACATCCAGGACCCGCGCACGGAAGGAATCGAAGTTCCCGAGATTCTGAGCGAAGAGACGCATCGGCAAGCGCTCAACACGATTCGCTCCGTCTTCCGGGACTTCGTGGACCAGCCGGGCAAGAGACGAACCGGTACCTATCCTTACGTCGGCCGCAACCTGCGCCAAGTCATGCATCTCATCATGGACGATCTGCAGCGCAACCGCGACGCGATGATCATGCTGATGAATCTTCAGACCGTGGATCACTACCTCTATATGCATTCTCTTAACGTATGCGTCTACACGACCTTGCTCGGAATGGCGTACGGCTACGGGACGGACGAATTGGCGACGCTCGGGCTCGGCGCTCTTCTTCACGACGTCGGCAAGACGCAGATCTCGATGCAGGTGCTGCTCAAGCCGGGCCAGTTGTCGTCGGCGGAATACGAGGAGATGAAGAGGCACGCCGAGAGGGGCTACTATCTGCTCAAGGACGAGCCGAATATCCCTCTGATCGCCGCCCACTGCGCCCTGCAGCATCACGAGAGGCTGGACGGCTCGGGTTATCCGCGCGGGCTGAAGGGCGACGAGATCCACGAGTACGCGAGATGGATCGGAATCGTCGATTCCTACGACGCGATGACGACGCACCGCGTCTACCGGGACCCGATGCTGCCCCACCGCGCCGTCGAGACGCTGTACGCCGGCAGCGGAACGCTGTACGACACGGCCATGCTCCGCGTCTTCCGCGACAAGGTGGCCATCTATCCCGTCGGCATTACGGTCCGGCTGAACACCGGCCAGACGGGCGTCGTCGTCGACATCAATTCGGCCAGCGCCCATCGTCCCATCGTTCGGGTGCTGACCGACGAAGCGAACGCGGATCTCAAGACGCCGTACGACATCGATTTGTCCAAGCAGCTATCCGTCATGATCACGGGCATCGAAGCCGGTCCTTCGGAACGGTAGCGGTCGGCGCGGTCGGCGGAAGCCGCGCCGGGGAAGCTCTTGGAACGGATCGTTCCGGGGGCTTTCGTTTGCTTTCCAATTATCCGACAAGTACAATAACTATAAATTCAGTCACGACAGGAGTACTTGCCATGCACGGCTTTACCGTTCCGCCGGCGGCGCCGAGGTTCGCCCCGCCCGCCGATCTGACACCGATCACTCCCGAATACGACCCGTGGGACCCGATTCGCTCTCTGCGGCAGTACGGCCGCCATGCGCTGACCAGCGTAGAGTTCACCGTGACCCACTTGTGCAATATGCGCTGCGAGCATTGCGCGGTCGGAGACAGCCTCTCCATGACCGAATCGCCCCATCTGCCGATCGACCTCATCCTGAAGCGGCTCGACGAGGTCGAGCATCTGGAGACGATCAGCTTAACCGGGGGGGAACCGACGTTCCGCGAGGAGACGGTCCGGAACATTCTGCTTCCGCTGCTCAAGTACGCCCGTTCCCGCGGCATCCGTTCCCAGCTCAACTCGAACGTCACGCTGGATTACGGACGCTACGAGCTCATCGCTCCTTATCTGGACGTCATGCACATCTCCTTCAATTATACGAGGGCGGAAGATTTCCACGAAGTCGGATTCGCCCGCTCGTCCCGTCCCGTCGGCAAGTCTTCCGCCGCTCGCCTGTACGAGCGGATGATCGAGAACGCCCGCAGGCTGGCGGAAGAAGGCTTGTTCGTCTCGGCCGAATCCATGATCAACTTCCGGACGTATAACAAGATCAGCGATATACATAGGCTTATCGTGGAGATGGGATGCAAGCGTCACGAGGTTCATCCGATGTACCCGAGCTCGTTCGCTTCCGGTCTGCCGATGCTGTCGCGGGACCAGATGAGGGAAGCCGTCGCCGGGCTCCTCGACAACCGGGATCCGGACGTGTGGATGCTGTTCGGCACGCTTCCGTTCTTCGCGTGCGGGGACGATCCGAGAGACCGGGAGCTCGTCCGCCGATTGGCCGGCGAGCGCAACGTAACCGTCCGCAACGATCCGGACGGCCGCAACCGCGTCAACGTCAACCTGTTCAGCGGGGACGTCTACGTGACCGACTTCGCGTCGATCCCGCCCTTCGGCAACGTGAAGAGCGAGAAGCTGGACGACGTCTTCGCCAAGTGGCAGTCCCATCCGGTCCAACGGCGGGTCGACTGTCACTGCCCGTCCGCGGGCTGCTGCGGCCCGAACCTGCTCGTCTCGGACATGTATTTCAAAGACGTTGATTTTACCCGGCGCCGCGCCTTGATCTGACAGGAACCGATGAGGCTGGGCCGCGCCCGGGATTCGCGATATGAAGGGGTGCGCTTGCGACTTTGCATACTGACTTTTTATGGGGCTCCATCGTCTGGAACTTAATCGTCGTCCTAATATTGGTCTTCCTGAACGGGTTCTTCGTGGCGGCCGAATTCGCCTTGGTCAAGGTTCGGCAGAGCCGGCTGACGCAGCTGGTCAACGAAGGGAACGGCAGAGCCCGCTACGCGCTCAAGGTCAACCGCAAGCTGGACGTCTATCTGTCCGCCACCCAGCTCGGCATTACGCTCGCTTCGCTCGGTCTCGGCTGGACGGGGGAGCCCGCGATCGCGGACTTGATCGTGGAACCCCTCCTATACCGGTTCGACGTGACGGACGAGACGCTGATCCATACGATCGCTTCGATCGTCGCTTTCCTCGTGATCACCTTCATGCACATCGTCCTCGGGGAGCTGGCGCCGAAGTCGCTCGCCATCCAGAAGTCGGAGGGAGTCTCCCTCTGGCTGTCGTGGCCGCTTCTCATGTTCTACCGGCTGTTCCTGCCGGCGATCTGGCTGCTGAACGGCTCGGCCAACCTGCTGCTCCGGTCGATCGGCGTCCGTCCGGCGAGCGAGCACGACGCGGCCCATACCGAAGAAGAGATCCGCATCCTGATGAACGAGAGCGCGAAGAGCGGCATTATCGACAAGGAAGAGATGAAGCTGTTCGACAACGTGTTCGAGTTCTCCGACCGCGTCGCTCGCGAAGTCATGCTTCCGCGAACGGACATGGACTGCATGTTCACGAACGTCCCGTTCCGGGACAACATGAAGCTCGTCTACGAGACGAAGCATACCCGCTATCCGGTCGCGGTCGAGGACAAGGATCAGATTATCGGCTTCGTGCACATTACGGACCTGCTGACCGCGGATCCGGACGAGGAGCACGATCTGACCGAGTTCCTTCGGCCGATCCTCAGCGTTCCGGAATCGATGGAGATCAGCAAGGTTCTGAAGCTGATGCAGAAGCGCAAGTCGCAGCTCGCGGTCGTCATCGACGAATACGGCGGGACGGCGGGCATGCTGACCGCGGAGACCATCCTCGAGGAGATCGTCGGGGAGATTCACGACGAGTTCGACGACGAGCCGCCGAGCGTCGTGACGAAGGGCGACGTCACGTCCGTCGAAGGACGGATGCTGATCGAAGACGTCAACGACATGTTCGGCCTCGACATCGACGACGAGGAGGTCGATTCGATCGGCGGCTGGCTGTTCCGCAATCTGGAGGGCAACATCGCCAAGGGACAGAAGTGGTATTACGAAGGCTACGTATTCGAGATCGCCCAGACGGAGAGGCTGCGCGTGCTGCGCGTGCACATCTATCCCGCCAAGGACGCGGCGTCCGCGAAGGAGCCGGCGGAAGCGAAGGCGGGCCAAGACAGCACGGAGAATCCCGTCTAAGGCCGGCTAGCCAAGCGTAACCCGATGGGGATAAAGGAGGCGTTCAATGCCGCTCAAATCCGTTCTGCTGATGGCGTTCGGCTTGCTGTTTCTTTATCTGCTGTTCACGGTCGGAGCTCCGTTCCTGCTCGCGCTGATCGCGGTTATCTTCCTCGAGCCGCTCACCGGCTTCCTGATGAGCCGGCTCAAGCTGAACCGGCTCGCCGCGTCCACGATCTCGAGCGTCCTGTTCACGGTCGTGCTCGTCGGGCTCATGGTTCTGATCGGCCTTAAGCTGATCGACGAGCTGCTCGGCTTCTGGGAGCACGTTCCGGAGTACCTGAACAACGCCAACGCGTACGTCAAGGATCTGATCGACCGGGCGGACACCTCCTTCGCGGGAAGCGGCGACGACAACTTGCCGATCAAGCTGGAGAGCTGGGTCAGCAGCCTGACGAACGCCTTGCAGGGGCTGGCCGCTTCGGTATCCGGCGTCATCTACGGCTTCGCGAAGGGCATCCCGAACTTTTTCATCGTCCTGATCGTGTTCTTGTGCGCGGTCTTCCTGTTCGGCTACAGCCTGCCGACGATGAAGACGAGCTTCCTGTCGCTGTTCGAGGACAAGTCGCGCCTTCAAGTCGAGCAGATCATGATCAATCTGCGCAAGTCGGTGTTCGGTTTTCTGCGCGCCCAGTTCATTCTGAGCCTGCTCACTTACGTGCTGTCGTTCCTGGGGCTGCTCATCATCGGCACCGGATACCCGCTCGCGGTCGCGCTGCTCATCGTCGTCGTCGATATCCTTCCGATTCTCGGCACCGGCTCCGTCCTCGTCCCGTGGGCGGCCTACTCGTTCGTGACCGGGGACGCGTACACGGCGATCGGGCTGCTGCTCCTGTTCCTCGTCATCACGGTCGTCCGGCGCGTCGTCGAACCGAAGGTGCTCGGCGACGCCGTCGGCATCGGCGCCTTGTCGGCCCTGGTCAGCCTCTACGTCGGCTACGAGCTCGTCGGGCTCGTCGGCGTGTTCCTCGGTCCGATCGTCGTCATCGTGTTCATGGCGGCGCGCAAGGTCGGCCTGCTCGATTTCAAAATCAAGCTGCAATAAGACGCAATGTCGCGAACGCGCAGGCGGCGCGGCAGGCTCTGCGCATCTGAACGATCTCGGTTAATCGCCGCGGCGGCCCCTCTTCGGAGGGGCTTCTTTATTTTTGCGATACAGGCAAATCGCCCAGAACCCGCTCATACACTAGGATCGAATGTTAACGTCCATCCTGGAAGCGCGAAGGAGGAAAAACGCTTGTACGACGGCCAATGGAGAGAGTGGAAGCCGTACGTGAGCCCGTGGGATCCATGCCCGCCCATCCGGGTCAAATGGTACGTGGTGCCGCCGAATCAATATATCCCGTTCCAGCCGATGAATCTTCCGCAATTCCCGCTCGACGAGGCGCTGCGCAGAGGGACGCTGTGGCCGGCGCTGTACAGTCCGTATCCGTCGCGGCGGGCGGTCAAAGGAGGTTAAGACGATGGCGGAGCGCAACGATAGCACGGGGAACGCGAGCGCGGAAGCGAGCAGCCAGCCGGCCGGACAGCCCGAGCGGTCGCAACCGGGCGACGCGGCGTACGTGGCGGAGCTGGAGCAGCTGCAGAAGGTCGACTTCGCGCTCGTCGAGCTGACGCTGTACCTGGATACCCATCCGACCGACATGCAAGCCATCCAGCAGTTCAATCAGCTGGCGCAGAGAAGGGCGCAGATCGCGCATGCGTTCGAGATGAAGTACGGTCCGCTCATGCAATTCGGTCACAGCTTCACCCGATATCCATGGCAGTGGGCGCAGGCTCCTTGGCCGTGGCAGGTATGAGGAGGGGCGTCCATGTGGATCTATGAGAAAAAGCTGCAGTATCCCGTCCGCGTAAGCAAGTGCGATCCCCGGATGGCGCGGTTCCTGATCGAGCAGTACGGAGGCGCGGACGGGGAGCTGTCGGCCGCCCTTCGCTACCTGAACCAGAGGTATACGATTCCGGACAAAGTCGTCGGCCTCTTGAACGACATCGGCACGGAGGAGTTCGCCCACCTCGAGATGATCGCGACGATGGTCTACAAGCTGACGAAGGACGCGACGCCGGAGATGCTGGAAGCGGCGGGACTCGGCCCGCACTTCGTGAACCACGACAACGCGCTCTTCTACGAGAACGCCGCCGGCAACCCCTGGACCGCGACCTATATTCAGGCCAAGGGCGATCCGATCGCGGATCTGTACGAGGATATCGCGGCGGAGGAGAAGGCGAGAGCCACCTACCAGTGGCTGATCGATATGACCGACGACGTCGACATTCAGGACAGCCTGAAGTTCCTGAGGGAGAGGGAGATCGTGCACTCGCTGCGATTCCGGGAAGCGGTGGAGATTCTGAAGGCCGACCGCGAGCAGAAGAAGGTGTATTAAGAAAAAGAGGAGAGACGGCAAAGAGCCCCGATGCGACGGGGCTCTTTGATCGATTCGAGACCGTTCGGCGTCTACTCCAGCAAGCCGAGCTCCATATACATTCTCTTCGACACGACGCCGTCCGGCGTCATTCGATGAGCCCGCTGGTACTTCTTGACCGCCTCGGTCGTGCTCGCGCGGAATTTGCCGTTGCAGACGCCCGAGTAAAACCCCTCGCTGCGTAGCCGCGATTGAATCAGCTGCACGTCCCCGCCGACGTCCCCTTCGGCGATGCTGCGGGGATCTTCTCCGGCTTCGCCCAGAACGTGGCCGAAGATCGTCACCTTCGTGCCGACCGGAACCAGCTCGTACAATTCGAGAACGTCCGAGTTGCGCATGCGGATGCAGCCGTGGCTCAGATGCTGGCCGATCGAGTACGCTTTGTTCGTGCCATGAATGCCGTAGACTCCCCAGGGGACGTTCAGGCCGAGCCAACGCGGGCCGTAGGAACGGCCCCAATTCTCGCCCTTGTAGACGATCCGGTATTCGCCGACCGGAGTCGGAGTGGACGGGCTGCCGACCGCGACCGGATACGTCTTGAATTTATGCCCCTGCGTCTTCACGATCAGCTGGTGGTATTGCGGGTACACTTCGATGGAGTAGAGGCTCTGCTGCGACAGGATCGGCAGGTCGGGATCCGCCCGAGCGGCGCGGAGCCTCCCTTCGGGCGCCGATAAAGCGAACAGGAGCAGGACCGCCGCAACCAGGCATCGGATGATGATAAAAGCTGTTCGGCCTCTTCCGGACCGCCGCCGGTAAATCATTCGAGATTGCGCCCTCCCCGCCAATCGGCCGATGCGGCCATGTCGTGATTCGGCGATATGCGATAGGGTGACATGGGAATAGGTGATCGCCGTTCCATTCCGGTATTATCGCCCCGAACCGATGAGCGCATTCTGGGGCATCCATGGGGCGATTGCAGGCGTCGGACGGGCGCGGCCGGCGCCAAAAAACCGCGCCCGTCAGAGGGGCGCGGCCGTTGGGCCGAACGTTTATCTAGGATAAGTTCAAGTACGCTTTGATGCCCGCGGCCAGTCCCTGGGCGAGCTTGTCCTGGAAGGCATCGGTATACATCTGCGGTTCGTCCGACGCGTTCGAGAGGAAGCCGGCTTCGTACAGCACGGCGGGCATCGTCGTCTCCCGGGTGACGAACAGGTTGTCCTGGATGATGCCGTTGTCCTTCAAGCCGGTCGACGGGGCCGCGAACTTCTGGATCGTCTCCGCGAGCTGCCGGCTGGCTTCCCGCGTGTAATACGTGGCGCTGCCGTTCGGCGAGCTCTTCTTGTTGCTGTTCCCGTGCACCGATAAGAAGAGATCCGCTTGAAGCGAGTTGGCGAGGTCGGTCCGTTCCCGGAGCGTCGGATAAACGTCCGAATCGCGGGTCAGGACGACGTGGAGCCGGGGATCGGCCGCCAGTATGGCCTGAAGCTTCAGGATGACGGGCAGCGTGAAGTCCTTCTCGAACTTCTTCGAGATGCTGATAACGCCCGGATCCTTGCCTCCGTGTCCGGCGTCGAGAACGACGGTATACAGCGACTTCCCGGGATCGGGAGGAGTGCCGGGCGGAACCGTGGGATCGGTCGGAACCGTCGGATCGGCCGGGTCCGGCGATTCCGTCGGAACGGAAGGTTCCTCGGTCTCGGCGGGCACCGAGTTATCCGGAGGAAGCCAGATGCGCACCTGGCCCGTCGCCGCATCGTTCGAGACTTGATAATTCCACGGCTGGTTCAGGTCGAGCACGAACCGGAGCGTCGAAGACGGCTTGTCCGAGAAAACGGAATACCGAACCGCCTGAAGCGACGGATGACCCTCGACGGCCAGCTTGCCCGTCCGGGAGGAGCCGTCCATCGCGGGAACGAACTGGCCCGAGAAGCCGGAATCCGGCAGATCGACGACGATCCGGTCCGGGGCGGTCATCACCGTGACGCGGGGCTGAACCTTGCCTTCGTACGAGAGGACGACCGAGTCGTTCTCGAACTTCGCTTCGCGGACGACGGCGGGCCCGGACACGGAGGGCGCGTCGGGACTGCCGGCGGCCGGTTCCGGGGGCTTGCCTTCGCCTTGCGAACCCGTTCCGCCGCTTGACGGGTCTGCCGGATGCTCGTCCTCTCCGGCTCCTTCTTCGCCCGAGCCGCCCGGACGATCCGAAGCCGCTTCCGCCCCCGACTTCGGCGGGGTGTACAGGAACGCCGACTTGGCCAGGTTGTCCCAATATACCTTCAGGCCGAAGGCTTCCCCGGTGAACCTCAGCGGGATCAGCGTGGTGTCCGAGATCGCGGTCGGCGCGACCGGCAGCTTCATCGCTTCCCCGTCGACCGTCACCGTGCTGTCGTTCAGCGTCATGACGATGACCGACCGGCCGTTCTGGACGGTGACGCGCTTCTGCTTGCTGTCGTAATCGACCTTGTAGCCGAGGTTCTCGGTCACGACCCGCACGGGGATCATCGTCGTGCTGCCGATCACCTGCGGGGGCTCCTTCGGTTCCAGCGGCTTCCCGTCCATGACCAGCTTGGGCGTGACCGTTCCGGCGGAGGCTCCTCCGGCCGCCAAACATAGAACGACGATTGCGGCGAACAACGCGGACATCCAAATTCTCATGCGTCACCTCGTCAGCGGTCTGTTGAAGTCGCCGGATTCTTCCATCCGGCCTATGTACGTATGAATAGACGTTAGATCCGCGAGAAAGTTACGAGAAAAAATGGAAAATACGCTTTATTTCCCGAGAAATGTCGGCGGAATCGGTCGAATCGCGAAACCTTCGGGGGGCGCCGGGAGTCTAATCTAGTTAAGAACCGAAGGAGGGATCGAATGTGTCTGCCCGATTGCGCAAGACAATCACGACGTTCGCGGCGGGAATCGTTCTGCTGGGCGGGCTGCTGATCGGCGGCGCCGGCGGAGCTTCCGCGGAAGCGGCCGAATTCAAGGCGGAGTCCGTCTCCGAGATTCACGCTTCCCAAGCGGACCAAGTCTACATTCCTCTGTTCGCCTCCCGCAAGGAGGACCAGGCCGCGATCGCCAAGGTCGTCGGCATTCTGAACTCGATGGCCGCCAAGGGCAAAGTATCGGACGCTCCCGAGACGGCGGATCCCGAGCTGTCGTTTTTCCGGACGAGCATGGATGTAACTTTTGCCGACGGCAGTTCTCTTACTTTGTTTATCTCCGATCCGGATACGCTCGCCTACGACCGGAAGGGCAAACGGACCGAATGGACGGACAAGGCCGCCGTTCAGACGTTCGAGAGCTTGCTCGTCGCGCCCGAGCCGACGCGCTTCGACCGCTCCTCCGTCCGGGTCGGCGGCCAGCTGAGGCTGAGAGGAAGCGACGCCGGGACGGAAGCGGGGAAGGTGTACGTGTTCCAAGAGACGTCGGGCGCCGGATCGACGGTTCATTCCGCCGCGCTGAACGTCGATTTTCCGAGCAAGACGGCCGTTCTCCTCTACGTGGGAGAATCGAAGTACGGCCGTTACGACTTCACGTTCACGCTTCCGGCGGCGGGCAAGGGGTGGGACGGGAAGAGCAAGCCCGTGTCCGCAGGCAAGAGCTATCTGACGGTGAGCACCGGGTGGACCATGTCCATGCCGCAGATGAACGTCGAGCCGGCGGGGAAGCTTCTGCTGGCCGTGAACGGCATTCCGGCGACGGACGCCGCGGCGCAGCCGATCGTCTCGAACGACCGGACGCTGGTGCCGCTTCGCTCGGTCGCCAAGCTGGTCGGGCGGAAGGTGGAGTGGGACGCCAAGGGCCGGAACGTGCTTATCCGCACGTCCCCTTCGCAGGCGAACCCGAGTCCGGCCGGCCGCATCGGCATCTGGATCGACGGCAAGGCCGCGACGAGCGACGTGGAGCCGATCGTGAAGAACGGAACGACTTACGTTTCGGTCCGGACCGTCGTCGGCGCGTTCGGGGTGACCGCGGAATGGCTGACGGCCACCCAGGTCGTCAATCTGATCGTGGACTGACGCGCGAAGCGAACAAGAACGAAGCGAACGCATTTGCGGCGAGGAGCAGCCGATGCGCTAAGGAACCAACCCCGGGAGACCGGGGTTGTTTTTTTGACATTATAGAATT
>NZ_JACJVR010000044.1 GCF_014212175.1 Cohnella xylanilytica
TGCCGGAGCGGCCGCCGGAGCGCCGCTGCCGGCGCCGATTACGCCGACGACTTCGCCGATCTTGACCGTATCGCCTTCCTGGCGGGTGATCTCTTGGATGACGCCGTCCGCTTCGGCGCTGATCTCCAGGTTGACTTTGTCCGTCTCGAGCTCGAGAAGCAGATCCCCCTGCTTCACCGCGTCCCCGACTTTAACGGCCCATCTCGCGATCGTTCCTTCGGTAATCGATTCGCCCATTGCCGGTACTGTGATCTGTTGCACTGTTGCTACCTCCCCAGGTTATGAGTCAACGTCGGACTCGGCTTTAACGATTGAGATACGATGAACTGCTGCTCCAAGGCATGGACTTGCTGGAAGCCGGTCGCCGGACTCGAACGCTCCGGACGCCCGATGTAGCGCACGGGCGCTCCGGCCGGCGCGATCTCGCGGATGCGCGGCTCGGCGTAGCTCCATGCCCCCATGTTGCGGGGTTCTTCCTGAACCCAGACGATCTCCTTCAGGTTCGGGAAGCGGGCGATCACCGCGGCGATCTCCTGCGCCGGGAACGGATACAGCTGCTCGACGCGAACGATGTGCAGCCAATCCCAATGGTCCGGCTTCTCCTTGTCGAGCGCGTCCTCCAGATCGATCGCGACCTTGCCGGTGCAGAGCACGAGACGCTCCACGCGATCGGCCTTGCGGCCGAGTCCCGGCTGCTCGATAATCGGGCGGAAGGAGCCCTTCTCGAACTCTTCCGGGGAAGAGGCGGCGCGCGGGTTGCGCACGAGGCTCTTCGGCGTCATGATCACGAGCGGGCGAACGTCGTCCGTTCCGAGCAGCGACGCCTGGCGGCGCAGCAGGTGGAAGTACTGGGCGGAGCTCGTCAAGTTCGCGACCGTCCAGTTCTCTTCCGCGGACAGCTGCAGGTAGCGCTCCAAGCGGGCGCTGGAGTGCTCCGGCCCGGCGCCTTCGTAGCCGTGCGGCAGCAGCATGATCAGGCCGGACTTCTCGGACCACTTCGAACGGCCCGAGGAGATGAACTGATCGATCAGCACCTGAGCGACGTTGGCGAAGTCGCCGTACTGCGCTTCCCAGATGACCATCGTCTCCGGCGCGAACACGTTGTAGCCGTATTCGAAGCCGAGTACCGCCGATTCCGACAGCGCGCTGTTATGGATGGCGAACGAAGCCTTCGCCTGCGGCAGGCGGTGCAGCGGGCAGAACGTCGCGCCCGTCTCCGGATCGTGCAGCACCAGGTTGCGGAAGGCGAACGTGGCGCGCTCGGCGTCCTGGCCGGTAATCCGGATCGGACGGCCGTCGGAGAGAATCGAAGCGAACGCCAGCGTCTCCGCGTGGCCCCAATCGACCTTCTCCCCTTCGTTCAAGGCGTCGGCGCGGCGCTCGAGAATGCGCTGCAGCTTCGGGTACACCTTGAAGCCTACCGGCCACGTCAGCAGCTCGGAGTTGATCTCGCGAAGCGCGGCGAGCGGAACGCCCGTCGGCTTCGGCGTCGCTTCTCCGAGCGAGGCCGGCGTCTGATGGACGGCTTCCTGGCCTTCGCGCTGCTTCATCTCTTCGTAAGCCGCCTTGAGCCGCTCCACGACTTCGCCCTTGATCTTCGCGTATTCGTCCTCGGAGAAGGCTCCTTGGGAGATCAGCTTGTCGGCGTAGATCCGGCTGACCGTCGGGTGAGCCTTGACCTTCTTGTAGATCAGCGGCTGGGTCGTCTCGGGATCGTCCGTCTCGTTGTGGCCGTACTTGCGGTAGCCGATCAGGTCGATCAGGAAGTCCTTCTTGAACAGGCGGCGGTATTCGCTCGCCATGCGGGCGGCAGCGATGCACGCTTCCGGGTCGTCCGCGTTCACGTGAATGACCGGAATCTCGTAGCCCTTCGCGACGTCGCTCGCGTAATGGGTCGAGCGGGAGTCGACGCTCTCCGTCGTGAAGCCGATCTTGTTGTTCGCGATAATATGGATCGTTCCGCCGATGCGGTAGCCGTTCAGCTGGCTAAGGTTCATCGTCTCGGCTACGATGCCTTCGCCCGGGAAGGCGGCGTCGCCGTGAATGACGATCGAAGCGGCGGAGTCCTCGTTGCGCTCCGGATACCCCGGCTTGCTGCGGTCCTCCTGGGCGGCGCGGGCGAAGCCCTGGACGACCGGGTTGACGTATTCCAGGTGGCTCGGGTTGTTCGCCAGCGTCAGGCGCGTCTCCACCGTCTCGCCCGACTTGATCGAGCGGTTCGCGCCCATATGGTACTTCACGTCGCCGGACCATCCGTAGTTGATGCCGATCGAGCCTTCGGACGGCGCGACGCTCTTGTTCGTAGAATGGTGGAATTCCGAGAAAATCTTCGTGTACGGCTTCTCGAGCACGTGCGCGAGCACGTTAAGACGGCCGCGGTGCGCCATGCCCATCGTAATGTGGCCGACCCCGGCGTTCGTCAATTCGTGCACGATCTCGTCGACCAGGGCGACGAGGGCGTCGTTGCCTTCGACCGAGAACCGCTTCGCCCCGACGAACGTGCGCTGAAGGAAGTCTTCGAACTGCTCGGCTTCGAGCAGCCGCTTCATCAGCTTGCGGCGTTCCACCGGGTTCAGCGATTGCGAAGGAATATACTTCTCCGCGTAGTCGTTCAGCCACTTCCGTTCGTTCTCGTCGTGAACGTGGCCGAATTCGTAGGCGATCGTCCCCGTATAGACCTCGCGCAGCTTCCGGATGGCTTCCCATCCGTTGCGGACGCCTTCCGGAGCGCCCTCCCAGACGAGATCGGCGGGCAGAGCCGCGAGATCGGCCTGCTTCAGCCCGTAGGTCTCCGGCTCCAGAACGCGCGCGTTCGCTTCCGGGCCGATTCCGAGCGGATCGATATCGGCGGCCATATGGCCGTAAGTACGAATATTCCACACCAGCTTGCCCGCGGCTACCGCGTGCTTCAGCTGGCTGGCGTCGAGACGGGATTGGGAAGCGGATGCCGGAGCCGCGGACGCGCGGGGTCCCTCCAGCGGAGGCGCGCCCTTGGCCGCGAACAGATCGCGGTATTCCTGGACGACCGATTCCGGGTTCTGCAGATAGAGTTCATACTGCTCCTGGATATAACCCAGGTTGTGCCCATAGTACGATTCCCAAATTTGCTCTTCTGTCGGCATGGTCCTACCCCTCGGTTTACGGATTAGTTAAAAGATGTGGTCAGGAATCAAAGGTGTCCAATAAGGACTCGTCAATTAGAAATTATAGTATATCCTGCGCCGCGATAAAAATAATCAATTCCTATCAGTATGATCTCAAATTGAGATGGATCGGACGGCGGCCGTTCTGCCGCGCGTCTGAATGCCCCATCGCAAAAAAAGCCCCGACCCCAAGGTCAGGACGCGGAGGGCTTGAAAGCTTCCGTATAGCATTTGCGGCAGACCGGCTTGTAATCCTCGTTGCCTCCGAGCTGGATCTGGTCTCCCTCGTTCACCGGAACCCCGTCCTTGTAGCGGATGACCATCGTCGCCTTGCGGTCGCAATACCAGCAGATCGTCTTCACCTCTTCGATCTTGTCGGCGTAGACGAGCAGATGATAGCTGCCTTCGAACAGGTTGTTCTGAAAATCGTTCTTGAGCCCGAACGCCATCACGGGCACGTTCAGCTCGTCGACGATGCGGGTCAGCTGCAGCACGTGCTCCTTCGTCAGGAACTGCGCCTCGTCCACGAGGACGCAATAGATTCTCTCCGGAGGCCGGATCTTCCCCTTCACGATCTCGTACATATCGGCATTCTCGTCGACGGGAATCGCCTTGCGGGTCAAGCCGACCCGCGACCCGATCGTCTCCGTGCCGTCGCGGGTATCGACCGCCGGCGAGAAGAGAATGACCGGCTTGCCTTGCTCCTCGTAATTGTGGGCTACCTTGATGATCTCGAACGACTTGCCGCTGTTCATCGTCCCGTATTTATAGTAAAGCTGCGCCAACCTGGCTCCCTCCAACGAAATGCGGATAAGCATTATTATAGCGAAATTCGCGCCGATTCGACAGGTGCTTCCGCCGTTCATGCGGTTCGGACAGTCGAAACGCCTCCAAAGCCGTCCCCCCGCGTCTTGCGGCGCGGGAGCGCGCTTTGAAGGCGTTCCGATGAAATCTTACGCTATCGTTCGGATCGGACGGGCCTTACATGCCCAGCCATCTCTTGAACATATGCTTCGTCGTATCCTTGTTGATCGCCGCGATCGAAGTCGTCAGCGGGATACCCTTCGGACAGGAGCGCACGCAGTTCTGCGAGTTGCCGCAGCCCTCGATGCCGCCGTCCGTCATAAGAGCCTCCAGGCGCTCGTGCGCGTTCATCTCGCCCGTCGGATGAGCGTTGAACAGACGCACCTGCGAGATCGGAGCCGGGCCGATGAAGCTGGACCGGTCGTTGACGTTCGGGCAGGCTTCCAGGCAGACGCCGCACGTCATGCACTTGGACAGCTCGTACGCCCATTGGCGCTTCGTCTCGGCCATGCGCGGGCCCGGGCCGAGATCGTAGGTGCCGTCGATCGGAATCCAGGCTTTGACGCGCTTGAGCGCCTGGAACATCCGCTCGCGGTTGATGACCAGGTCGCGCACGACCGGGAAGGTCGACATCGGTTCGACCCGGATCGGCTGCTCCAGCTTGTCGATCAGGGCGGAGCAAGCCTGGCGCGGCTTGCCGTTGATGACCATCGAGCAGGCGCCGCACACTTCCTCGAGGCAGTTGGATTCCCACACGACCGGAGTCGTCTTCGTGCCGTCCGACTTGACCGGATTGCGCTGGATCTCCATCAGAGCGCTGATGACGTTCATATTGGGCCGGTACGGGATGTCGAACTCCTCGGTATAAGGGGAGGCATCGGGACGTTCCCGGCGGGTGATGATAAACTTGACCGTGCGTTTAGCCGTTGCCGTGTCAGCCATCGCTTATCCCTCCTTAGTGCTTGTTCGTAGAATAGTCGCGCTTGCGCGGCTTGATCAGGGAGATGTCGACATCCTCGTACGAGATCTCCGGTCCCTCCGGCGTCCACTTGGCGATGGTCGTCTTGAGGAACTCCTCGTCGTTGCGCTCCGGGAAGTCCGGCTTGTAGTGCGCGCCGCGGCTCTCGTTGCGCAGCAGCGCTCCCTTCGTCATCGCTTCGGCCAGCTCGAGCATGTTCCACAGCTGGCGGGTGAAGGCGACGCCGGCGTTGTTCCAGCGGGCGGTGTCGTTGATGTTGATCTTCGCGTAACGCTGCTTGAGCTCCTTGATCTTGTTGATCGTCTGCTCGAGCTTGTCGTTGAAGCGGACGACGGTCATGTTGTTCGTCATCCATTCGCCGAGCTCCTTGTGCAGGACGTACGCGTTCTCCGTGCCGTCCATCTTCAGGATGGACTCGTACTTGTCCGCCTGCTTCTTCGTCTCGCGGCTGAACGCGCTCTCGGAGACGTCTTCGGCCGACTTCTTCAAGCCCTTGATATATTCGATCGCCTTCGGACCGGTGACCATGCCGCCGTAGATCGCGGACAGCAGCGAGTTCGCGCCGAGACGGTTCGCGCCGTGGTACTGATAGTCGCACTCGCCGCAAGCGAACAGGCCCGGGATGTTGGTCATCTGGTTGATGTCGACCCACATGCCGCCCATCGAATAGTGGACGGCCGGGAAGATCTTCATCGGAATCTTGCGAGGGTCGTCGCCCATGAACTTCTCGTAGATCTCGATGATGCCGCCGAGCTTGACGTCCAGCTCCTTCGGATCCTTGTGCGAGAGATCGAGATAAACCATGTTCTCGCCGTTGATGCCGAGCTTGAGATCCACGCACACGTGGAAGATCTCGCGCGTCGCGATGTCGCGGGGCACGAGGTTGCCGTAGGCCGGATACTTCTCTTCAAGGAAGTACCAAGGCTTGCCGTCCTTGTACGTCCAGATCCGTCCGCCTTCGCCGCGCGCCGATTCGCTCATGAGACGCAGCTTGTCGTCGCCCGGGATCGCGGTCGGGTGAATCTGGATGAACTCGCCGTTGGCGTAATGGACGCCCTGCTGGTAGACGGCGCTGGCCGCCGTACCGGTGTTGATGACGGAGTTCGTCGTCTTGCCGAAGATGATGCCGGGGCCGCCCGTCGCCAGGATGACGGCGTCCGAGCGGAACGCCTTCACTTCCATCGACCGCAGGTCTTGCGCGACGATGCCGCGGCAGACGCCGTCGTCGTCGATGACCGCGGACGTGAATTCCCAGTGCTCGAACTTCTGCACGAGGCCGGCCGCTTCCCAGCGGCGCACTTGCTCGTCCAGGGCGTACAGCAGCTGCTGGCCCGTCGTCGCTCCCGCGAACGCGGTGCGGTGGTACTGCGTGCCGCCGAAGCGGCGGAAGTCGAGCAGGCCTTCCGGCGTCCGGCTGAACATGACGCCCATCCGGTCCATCAGGTGGATGATGCCCGGCGCGGCCTCGCACATCGCCTTGACTTGCGGCTGGTTCGCCAGGAAGTCGCCGCCGTAGATCGTATCGTCAAAGTGCTCCCACGGGGAGTCTCCTTCGCCCTTCGTATTGACCGCTCCGTTGATGCCGCCTTGGGCGCACACGGAGTGCGAGCGCTTGACCGGAACGAGCGAGAACAGGTCGACCCGCACGCCGGCTTCCGCCGCCTTGACCGTTGCCATCAAGCCGGCCAGACCTCCGCCGACGACGATGATTTTTTGATTAGCCATAGATGCTCCTCCTCTTAACCCAAGCGTAACGTGTCGATCGCGGCCGAAGCCGACGCGAACTCATCGCCCCGGAACGCGAACAGCGACAGCAGGAACAGCACGGACACGATGACGAAGATCCCCATGCAGATTCGCGACGACACGCGCTGCGCGCGCGGGCCGACCGTGATTCCCCAGCTGACCAGGAACGCCCACAGGCCGTTGGCGAAGTGGAAGACCGCGGCCAGCACGGCGATGAAGTAAATAATGAAGTAGACGGGCTGCGTCACGATGTCGTGCATGTGGTTGCCGAGATCGTCGTAGGTCGTGTTGCCCAGGGCAACCTGCATTCTCGTCTGCCAGAAGTGCCAGATGACGAAGATAAACGTGATCACGCCGGTGATCCGCTGCAGCGCGAACGCCCAGTTGCGGCCGTAGTTGAAGCGGCCGACGTTCAGGTCGGACGTGAATGCCAGGTACAAGCCGTATACCCCGTGGAACAGAATGGGAAGCCAGATGACGAACAGTTCCAGGAAGAAGATGAGCGGCAGGCTGTGCAAGCCGTGCACGCTGTCCAGGAACCCCTCCTTGCCTCCCTCAAACGCGGAGTAGTTCGTCAAGGCGTGTTCCAAGATGAACAGCCCGAGCGGGATGACTCCGAGCAACGAATGAAGCTTGCGGGGATAGTACGAATTTCCACTCATGTCGATGTGCGTTCTCCTTTCGCATCCGTTCGGTTGACGGTTCGACGCCGTTCGCGTCAAGGACTTGGCGCATAGCGCTGCCAAGCGTCACCATTTCGTCACGCTTTCTAGGTTACTCTATTTTCGCTTATAATGGAACTGCTTATTTTTTATTAAAACTTATAACGAATTCGCATATGTGAAGGGGCGTACGAAAACATGTTGGAGGATATGAGGCTGTTCGCGACGGTCGTCGAGAATACGAGCCTGAACCGGGCGGCCGAGCGGCTCAACGTGACCCAGCCGGCGCTGTCCCGGAGAATCGCCCGCCTGGAGAGGGAGCTCGGCGTCGATCTGTTCCGGCGGATCGGGAAGAGGCTGGAGCTGACGGCGGCCGGACAGCTGACGTACGAATTCGCGCTCGAGCTGCGGCGGTTCCATGGAGAATACCTGCAGCGGCTGAACGCCTTCAAGTCGGAAGAGGCCCAGCTCGCGACCATCGGAGCGAGCCTGACGACGCTGCAGACGACGCTGCCGGGGCTGATCACGGCGATGACCGAGAAGCACCCGAATCTCGAGATCAAGGCGGTAACCGGCAAATCTCATGAGATCGCCACCCTCGTCAAGGAGCGGAAGGTCGACTTCGGCATCGTCGCTTCCTCGGTGGACGACGATCCGGCGATCACGAGCGTCCCGCTGTTCGACGACAGTCTCATGCTCGTGCTTCCGCGAACCCATTATATATTAGAAAGAACTCATCTGGAGGTCGCCGACCTGAACGGCCTGCCGATGATCCTGTTCGCCCCCGGCACGTGGTACCGGACGATGACCGACGAGCTGTTCCGCCAATACGGCCTGAAGCCGGACGTCCGCATGGAGATCGACTCGTTCGAGGCCATCGTGCGGCTGCTCTCCGCCTGCCGGGCCGGAACGCTGCTTCCGAAGTCGTACCTGCGCCCGCAGCTGCTGGAAGACAACGAGCTGTACGTCGTGCGGATCAAGGAGCTGGAGCTGGCCAAGCGGACGACCTCCCTCATCCACGGCAACCCCGGCTGGCTGCCCGCCTCGACCCGTTACCTGATCGAGGAGACGATCGGCTTCTTCGCGCGAAGCGCCCACCAGGCGCGGGATTGACGGCCGCGTCCAGCGCCCGCCCGGGCCTCCGCCGGCGCGGTTGGTTATACTTACCGGTTCCGTCCTTGGGAAAAGTTATGTTATCCTCACTACAAGCGTGATCGCCCTCCCGTTGGGCGGTCATGGCAATCTTGCCAAAACCGTTAAGGTGCGGGGGACTTGAATTCCCGCGCGGACGAACCGGCAGGTCCGATCCGCGCTCGGGGTGAATCGCGCCGTCCAAGGCGCGTAGGGGTGAACTCCCAGCCCGAACCCGACAACTAACCTCGCCGGCATCAGAGGAGGAACTCTACCGCATGAAGTTCAGCAAGTCGCTAGGAAGACGGGCGCTCGTTCTCGCCCTGGGCGGGACCATTCTGCTTCCCGCTGTGAACGCTTTCGCCGCCGCATCTTATACGGCTACCGACAACGACACGTTCTGGAAGCTGTCCAAGAAGTTCGGCGTGCCCTTGCAGACGTTGATGCAAGCGAATCCGAAGGTGAACCCTCTCAACATCTACCAAGGCCTCAAGCTGACGATCCCCTCCGCGGCCCAAGCCAAGCCGGCCGGCTCCGGCGCGGCGGCGGCCAAGGCGGCAGCCTCCGCGGCGGCGGCCAACAAGGTTGCGGCCAACAAGGTAACGGCCAGCGCGGTCGCGGCGAAGTCGGTGACGACCTCCAGCGGCTCCATACTCGCCTATTCTAAGGTTATCGACATGAAGGCGACCGCTTATTCCGCTTCGAACGAGGAGAACGGCTGGGGACCCGTCGACTACTTCGGCAATCCTCTTAAGCTCGGAACCATCGCGGTCGATCCCAAGGTCATCCCCTTCGGCACGAAGGTATACTTAACCGGTTACAGCTTCGGCGGACTTCCCGCGGGCGGCATGATCGCGACGGCTTCGGATACCGGCAGCGCCATCGTCGGCAACCGCGTCGATATCTTCGTCCCCGGCTCCCGCCAGCAGGTCGCCAAGTTCGGATTCCAGCAAGTGAAGCTGTACGTTCTGAAGTAATCGCGATCCGCCGCGTTGATGCGGCAGAGATCGACCAACGGCTGACGCCTCGCGTCAGCCGTTTTTGGTCTCTCGGATTCCGAGCAGCTCCGGCAGCGTCACGGGCTCGTAATTCTGGCTGCGCAGCCATTGGACGAGCTTCGGGATCGCCTGCACCGTGCCGTACAGGTTCTGCCCCGATCCGCCTCCGGCGTGCAGCAGAATAATGGAGCCGGGCTTCACCGAACGCGTCACGTTCCGGAAGACGGTCTGGGCGCTCAATTGCCTCCAATCGGACGAATCGACGTCCCAGTTGACGACCGTGTAGCCGCCGGCCTTCGCCCACGCCAGTTGGGAAGGCTTGATCTCCCCGTACGGAGGGCGGATGAGGCGGGGAGCGAAGCCGACCTCCCTCGCGACGATCGACTCCGTCCGGCGGATCTGTTCCTTCATCTCCCGCAGCGTAAGCCGGGAGAAGTCGGGGTGATCGAAGGAGTGGTTGCCGATCGCGTGCCCTTCCTTCCGGATTCTTCTCACCAGGGCCGGGTGCTTCCGCGCCCGGCTTCCCACCACGAAGAACGTCGCGTGAACCTTCTCGCGCCTCAGGGCGTTGAGCACGAGCGGCGTATACCGGGGGTCGGGAACGTCGTCGAACGTAAGCGCGACTTGGCGGGTTCTCCTCGGAGCCGAGAGCACGAAGGCTCCCCGGAACCTGCGCTGCATCTCCGTCCAGTTCCCCCCGCGGGGGCGTCCGGCCGCCTCCAAGCCGAAGGACGCGCCGAAGCCGGACCGCAGCAGGTCCGCTCCGTAGTCGGCCCCCTTCTCCGAGATCGCCGTCTTCGCCTCCGAGGCCGCCGCCTCGGCGACGGACCGGCCGCCCGATCGTTCGGCGAACAGCAGAAGGACGGCGCATCCCAACGCGAAGATGCACCGTCCCCCTAATGACCAAGGTCGTCTCATATCGTACCTCCACTCCCTGTTGGAAACCGGCGCTTCCATTATCGTGAGCGGATGGCAGCTATCTCATTCAGGAATTCCCGTAATTCGTCGCAATTCCGTTCGCGGTTCCCGCTTAAGCTTTAGCATAGGCTTCGGCTCAGGCTTCGGCTTCCGGCTCCCGCTCCTCCAGGCCGAGCTTGCGGACCCACCACGCCGTCGTGCCCGCCTGGACGACGATCGTGAAGACGATCGCCATGAACACGACCGCGGACAACCGGTCCGCGCCCGCGACGCCCCGCGCCGCGATCATGCCGGACAAGGCGGCCGGGATGACGCCGGTCTCGCGCACCCAGAACATGAACAGCAGCTCCCGCCGCGACCAGCGGGCTCTGACGTCCGGCAGCGCCGACGCCAGGACGGCGAGCGGGCGCGCCGCGAACACGAGCGCGAGCACGACGGCGATCGCCGGCCAGAAGTGCTCGCCGAGCAGCTTGAAGTCGACCTGGCTTCCGAGCAGCACGAAGATCAGCATGCGCAGAATGACCGTCGCGTTCTCCGCCACGTGCCCCATCTCCTGCTCCTTCTCCGGCATGGGCAGTCGGAAGCTGGCCGAATTGCCCCACACGATCCCGGCGGTGAACGTCGCCATCAGGCCGCTCACCTGGAGCAGGTCGCCGAGCAGATAGGCGCCGAGCGCCACCGCGATCATCGCGATGGCCGCGTAATCCTTCAGGAAGCCCCATCGATCGTGGGCGACGAGCCAGACCGCGGCCAGCGAGAAGACGAGCCCGACGGCGAGGCCGCCGATGGCCGTCGTCAGGAACTCCAGGCTTAACGCGCCGGCGTTCAGCGCCTTCCCTTCCGTCAGGGCGGCGAGCAGGGCGAAGGTCAGAATCGACCCCGTGGCGTCGTTGAAGGCGGATTCGCTCTCGACGGTCTCGCGCAGCCGCTCCTTCACCCGGACTTGCCGGAACACGGGGATGATCGTCGCCGGATCGGTACTGGAGATGACCGCCCCGATCAATAGCGACGTCGTCCAGTCGAGGCCGAACGCCAGATGAGCGACGGCTCCCGCGACCCCCATCGTCACGAGCACGCCGACGACGCTGAGCAGGCCGACCGTCAGCGCGACCTGCTTCAGGCCGCGCAGGCGGATTCCGCGTCCCCCGTCGAACAGGATCAGCGCCGACCCGACGGCCAGAATAAGCTGGTTCGCGATCGAGCCGGCGTCTTCCGATATCCAATGCATGCCGGTTCCGAGCAGCATTCCCGCCGCGATGAAGAGCACGACGTCCGGCAGGCGCAGCCAGGCGGCGATGCGCCCGGAGATCATGCCGGCTCCGAGAACGAGCAGCAGCATAAGGAGCAATTCATGTACGGCGTGCATCGTCTGCTCTTGCATGATGACCATCCTTCTATTGGGCGAGAGAGACCCGGTCTGGGCCGGGCCGTCCTCCTTTTCCCGACTCTAGCGGCTTCCGATCGACTCCTGGAACTCTTCGATCTGATCGTTCGTGCCGATGACGACCATGACGTCCTTCTCGGCCAACACGTCGTCGGCCGTCGGGGCGATGACGATCCCCTTGAGCTTGTTGATCGCCACGACGCTGCAGCCGAACCGGCCGCGCGGATTGACCTCCGCGAGCGACTTGCCCGTCAGGCAAGCCGGCACCGCGAGCTCCGCGATCGTGTATTGCTTCGACAGCTCGATATAATCGAGCAGGTTCGGAGAGACGAGCTGATGCGCGACCCGGATGCCCATATCCCGTTCGGGGTAGATGACCCGGTCGACGCCGATCCGCTCCAGCACGCGCCCGTGCAGCTCGGACACCGCCTTCGCCACCACCTTCTTGACGCCCAGCTCCTTCAGCAGGATCGTCGCCAGAATGCTCGCCTGGATGTCGTCGCCGATGGCCACGACGCCGCAGTCGAAGTTGCGGGCGCCGATCGAACGGAGCACCTCCTCCTCCGTCGCGTCCGCGATGACCGTGTGCGTCAGCACCGTGCTCAGCTCCTGTACCTTCTCCTCGTCCCGGTCGACGCCGAGCACCTCGTTGCCCAGCTCGATCAGCTCGCGGCCGATGCTGGAACCGAATCGTCCCAATCCGATGATGACAAATTGCGTCGTCTTCATAAGCGCTACCTACCTTCTCCTACCCGATAATAATCTTGCCTTCCGCGTGGCGGTACAGAACCCGGCCCGGCTTCGGCCCGAGCGCGTACCCGAGCGTCAGCGGTCCCAGCCGCCCGATGAACATCATGAGAATAATAATGATCTTGCCGGTGAGCGTCAGCTGCGTCGTCAGTCCCATCGTGAGGCCGACGGTGCCGAAGGCGGAAGTGACCTCGAACAGGATTTTCAGAAAATGATGGTCTTCCGTCGTCGACAGGATCATGGTCGCGACCATGACGAGCGTCAGCGAGAGCAGCGTGACGGTCAGGGCCTTGTAGACGCGCTCCTGGGCGAGCCGGTGCCGGAACAGCACGACGTCCTCCTTGCCCCGGATCATGGCGTACACCGCCCCGATCAGTGCCGTGAACGTCGTCGTCTTGATCCCGCCCCCGGTCGAGCCGGGAGACGCGCCGATGAACATGAGCACGACGATGAAGAACTGGGTCGCCTGGCGCAGCGTCGCCAGATCGAGCGTGTTGACGCCGGCCGTCCGCGGGGAGACCGACTGCATGAACGCGGACAGGATCTTCTCGCCGAGCGGGAGCGGCTTCATCGTGCCCGGGTTGGAATATTCGAAGACGAAGATGACGACGGCCCCGAACAGGATGAGGAAGCCCGACATGCTCAGCACGACCTTGGAATGCAGAGACAGCTTCTTGTTGCGGCGAAAATCGGTCAAGTCCGACAGCACGACGAAGCCGAGCCCGCCCGTGATGATGAGCAGCATCGTCACGATGTTGACGAGAGGATCCCCTACGTAATCGGTCAAGCTGCGGAAGTTGCCCATGATGTCGATCCCGGCGTTGTTGAAGAAGGAGACCGCATGGAAAATTCCGTAGTATACGGCGCGTCCCGGGCTCATATCGAATAAGAAGCGGATCGCGAAGAGCAGGGCTCCCGTCGCTTCGATCGCCAGAGCGTAGAGAACGACGCGGCGCACGAGCCGGATGATGCCTTCGATGCTCGACTGGTTGAGCGCTTCCTGAAGAATCAGTCTCTCCTTCAGAGAGATTCGGCGCTTGAGGAAGAACGCGAACAACGTCGCCATCGTCATGAACCCCAGGCCGCCGATCTGAATGAGCAGCAGAATGACGATCTGGCCGAACGTCGAGTAATGCGTGCCCGTATCCACGGTGACGAGGCCGGTGACGCACGTCGCCGTCGTGGCGGTGAAGAGCGCGTCGATATAGGGCGTCGGCTGCCCCGTCGCCGAGGCGACCGGCAGCCTGAGAAGCTGCGAGCCGATGAAGATGATCAGCGCGAACCCGATGACCAGAAGCCTTGGCGGAGAGGCGTACAGCCATTTTATCGTTTTCCCGAACAAGCTCGTCACCTCGCTACCCGATTATGATCTTGCCTTCCGCGTGGCGGTACAGCGTCCGTCCCGGCTTGGAGCCGACCGCGTAGAACAAGGTCAGCGGGCCGAGACGGCCGATGAACATCATCGCGATGACGATAAGCTTGCCCGCGTCCGTCAGCTCGGGCGTCATCCCCGTCGACAGGCCGACCGTGGCGAAGGCGGACGTCGCTTCGAACAGGACGGGCATGAACATATGATTCTCCGTAATGGATAGAATCATCGTCGCCGTCATGACGAGAGCGAACGAGAAGATCGTGACGGTGATCGCTTTGTACACTCTTTCCCGCTCGAGGCGGTACCGAAACAGCACGACGTCCTGCCGGCCGCGGACGACCGCGAGGACGGCCACGATCAGGACGGCGAACGTCGTCGTCTTGATGCCGCCGCCCGTCGAGCCGGGAGAGGCGCCGATGAACATAAGCCATACCATAAGGAACTGGGTCGCCTGGCGCAGCGAGGCGATATCGATCGTGGAGACGCCCGCCGACCGCGGGGAGATCGAATGAAGCATCGCCGCGACGGCCTTGTCCCCGAAGCTTAGAGGACCGAGCGTCTTCCCGTTCGTGTACTCGAAGATCAGGATGAGCGCCGCTCCCGCGACGAACAGGGCGGCCGTGACGCTCAGCGCGACCTTGGAATGCAGCGACAGCTTCCGGCGCTTCGGGAATTCGACCAGGTCCGCGAGGACGACGAAGCCGACGCCGCCGAGGAAGATAAGCGCGATGGAGACGAGGTTCACGAACGGATCGGACACGTAGGCGGCCATGCTCCGGTAATTCCCGAACAGATCGAACCCCGCGTTATTGAATATCGAAACTCCGTGAAAAATACCGAAGTAAAACGCCTTGCCGGCCGGCATATCCGAGAGGAAGCGGAGCGTGTACAGCAGCGAGCCGACCGCTTCGATCGTCAGGGCGTAAGTGATGACCTTCCGGACCAGCCGGACGATCCCCTCCAGGCTGCCCTGGTTCAGCGATTCCTGCAGGACGAGGCGCTCCTTCAGGGACACCTTCCTCCGCAGGAAAATCGCGAAGAGAGTTCCCATCGTCATGAAGCCGAGACCTCCGACTTGGACGAGTACGAGGATGACCCAATGGCCGAACGTCGAGAACAGCACCCCCGTATCGACGACGGTCAGCCCCGTGACGCAGGTCGCGGATGCCGACGTGAAGAGGGCGTCCAGCCACCCGAGCCGATAGCCCGGCCGAACCGATACCGGCAGCTTGAGCAGGACGGCTCCGGCCAGCACGATCAAGGCGAAGCCGATGGCGAGCGTTCGGGGCGGGGAGGCGTTCAGCCACGCCCTGGCTTTCTTGTACAACCGTCTTCACCTCAATCGTTATTCGACGGTCCGACCCGCCATGTTCTGTGTCCGTTCGAAGGCAAAACAAAAAGCACTGGAACTCCAGTGCTTGAGCGCGCACGAGTCCTGTTCGGGCAGCCTACGAGGTTAGCTGACGGGTTCGGGCCTGAACAGGCTGCCCTATCCTGCGCCTAAGCGCTCGGAATTCACCCCGGTCGAGCATGCTTGCGGGCAAGCATACGCAACAAATGGTTCCCCCGTTTTCTTGCGGAAATTCGGCTGGAGAGTATGATGGATGGTAGGCCTTGCAAACATTCACATCGCATTATAGTCCGCGCCCGGAGTCGGGAACAAGCTTGAATTTGGACGGATTAAGCGCCGGATTGGCTTAATGGGCGGGGCTGAGGGGATAAACCGGGCTCGTTACGGGGTTTCTTCGGTTTTATCTCGCTCCTGCGCCCGTTTAGATAGAAAAAACGCGGAAATTCGAAGAGAAGCCGCGGGGATGTCGGATGTATGCGTTTACTTAAACTCGCCTGATGAACGGAGTGGAAATCTTGTTCTCTATGCGCTGGTTCGTGATCTCTTGTGTCGGATTCCTCGTGTTCCTCTGGGCGCAGATCTTCCCCGGCATCGCCGCCGTCGCCGACCCTTCGGCGAATCCCCGCGTGCTGGACCGGGCGTCCGCCCGCAACCTCGCCCTCGCGGCGGCGGCGGACCGGTTCGACGTCGCGGCGACGGACGTCGTCAAGCTCGACCTGACCCACTTCAGCGACGGGGACGCGGTCGGGTACTTCTCCAAGCGGAAGCTGTCGGACGAATACGACCGCAGCTGGGAGGAGAGCTTCCCGACCGACGTCTATCGGGCGGATCTCAAGCTCGTCACCGGCGATTGGCTGCAGCTGTCGCTGCATATGAAGTCGGGCAAGCTCGTCGCCTGGAAGCGGCTGGAGAGCTCGGGCGGCGTCGCGGCGGGGGCGAAGGATAAGGCGTCCCGCGTTCGGGAAGCCTGGGCGGAGCTCGGGCGATGGGGCTATTCGGAGTCGGATTGGGAGCTCGCCGATCCCTCCGCGGCGGACGGATCGACCGTGTTCCAATCCCGGAAGCCCCCGCTCGGGGAAGCCCGCCTCCAGCTCGCCGTCAAGCCGGGAGAGCAGCTCGTCTACCGCTTTTCGCTCCCGCAGGCGTACACGGACTACATCGAGCATCAGCAACGCCTGGCGACGCGGATGTCGACGATCGGATACGTGCTGCCCGAGATCGTCCTGTTCGTTCTGGCTATCGTCTACGCGTCCTCGTACAGCAGGCACACTTCGTTTAAACGCGGCTGGTTCCTCGCTCTGCTGTTCTTCGTTCTGTACGTTTGCTTCACCTTGAACATGAAGGCGGGCTTCCGCTCCAAGTCGGAGACGGGACTGCCCGTCAACGAGCACGGCGTGCAGTCGCTGATCGTCGTCAATGCCGTCATCCTGGGGGCGACGGCCTTGCTTACCTACTTCGCCGCCGTCGGAGGGGACGGCCTATGGCGCTCGATGGGGCGCAAGCTATGGCCGAGATGGCAGGAGGCCGATTACGGCTTCAAGGTCGTGCGCAGCATGACCCAAGGATATGCGCTCGCGTTCGTCGTACTCGGCGCCCAATCGGTGATCCTGCTCGCGCTCGAGCCGCTGCTCGGGTCGTTCGTCTCCTCCGACGCGTCGCAATCGTCGTACAACTTGACGTATCCCTGGCTGATGCCGGTCATCGCCTGGTGCGCCGGCTTGTCGGAGGAGCTGCTGTACCGGCTGTTCGGCATCGGGCTGTTCCGGCGCTGGCTGACCGGAGCCGCCCGCCTGCTGCTGCGCCGGGAGCCGTCCCGCCGGACGGCGGCGATCCTCACCTTCGCGGCGATGATTCCCCCATCCGTCATCTGGTCGTTCGGGCACGTCGGCTATCCGATCTATCCGGTGTACACGCGCGTGATCGAGCTGACCGTGCTCGGCCTCCTGTTCGGATGGTTCATGCTTCGCTTCGGCCTCATGACCGCCATCTTCGCGCACGTGACGCTGGATGCCGTCCTGGTCGGCAGCCAGCTGCTGTTCGACGGCCTTCCGTACGACGCCTACAGCGGCCTGTTCAGCTTCGCCATGCCCGCCTTGGCGGGAGCCGCGATCTGGCTGCTGCATCGCGGCTCCGCCGGGGGCGGCCGTGCCCGCACGGCGCAGCCGGGCAACTAATAAAGGCGCCCGGTTGGCGGGCGCCTTGCGATATCGACTTGCGAGGCCGCGCTCGGCAGCCTGTAAGTCGATTTGTTCGACTTATCCGTTGAGCAAACAGCACCCATGTCGCCGCAGCCGGTTACTCCGGCTTGGCGGGCTCGCCTTCCTCGTTCAGCGCGTCGAGGATGCGTCGGGCCAGCGCTTCTCCGATGGAGACGGCGCGGAAGTCCTCGACGCTCGCTTCCTTGATCGCCTTCAGCGAGCCGAAATGCTTCAGCAGCTGCTTCCGCCGCTTCTCGCCGATGCCGGGAATGGCGTCCAGCCGCGAGGCGACCATCGACTTCGCCCGCTTCTCGCGGTGGAACGTGATGGCGAAGCGGTGCACCTCGTCCTGGATGCGCTGCAGCAGGTAAAATTCCTGGCTGTCGCGCGGCAGAGGCACCTCCTCCGGCGGGTCGCCGACGAGCAGCTGGGCCGTCCGGTGCTTGGCGTCCTTCGCGAGGCCGCACACCGGCAGATCGAGCCCCAGCTCGTTGACGAGCACGTCGACGGCCGCGGCGATCTGCCCCTTGCCGCCGTCCACGACGATCAGGTCCGGCAGCGGCAAATCTTCCTTCAGCACCCGCTCGTACCGGCGCCGGATCACTTCCCGCATCGTCTCGTAATCGTCCGGTCCCTGCACGGTGCGGACGTTGTACTTGCGGTATTCCTTGCGGTCCGGCTTGCCGTCGGTGAAGACGACCATCGCCGAGACGGGGTTCGCCCCCTGCGTGTTCGAGTTGTCGAACGCCTCGATGCGGCGCGCCGAAGGAATGCCGATCCACTCGGCGAGCCCTTCGGCCGCGCGGACGCTGCGGTCCTGGTCCCGCTCGATCAGGCGGAACTTCTCCTCGAGCGCGCGCTTCGAGTTGTCGCACGCCATCGACACCATCTTGCTCTTCGAGCCGCGCTTCGGCACCGTGACCTTGACGCGCAGCCAGCGCCGCAGCGATTCGCCGAAGTCGGCCGCCTCGCTGCCGGCCTTCGCGGTCTCCTGGCCCTCGGCTTCCGCCTCGGCGTCGGACGAATCCTCCTCGTCCAGCGCCTCCAGCTTGGCGGCCAACTCCGCCTCCGTCTCCGAGCCGCCAGCACCTTCGCCTTCCGAGGCTTCCGCGCCGCTCGCCGCCGGGCCGGCCGCCGCTTCCGAAGCCGCCCCTTGGCTCCCCGCTCCTAACGCCGTCTCCGCAGCGGCCGCCGCCGCGGACGCGCCCTCTTCGTCCGGCGCGTCCGGAAGCAGAATCTCGCGCGGAAGCGCCGGATTGTCGCTATAGTACTGCGTCACGTACGTCAGGAAGTCGGCGTACGGCTCTCCGTAGAAGGGGAACACGGACACGTGGCGCTGGATCATTTTCCCCTGCCGCATATACAGAATCTGCACGCACATCCAGCCCTTGTCGACGGCGTAGCCGAATACGTCGCGGTCCATCGCGTCGGTCATGTTGATCGTCTGCTTCTCCATAAGCGCCTCGATCGCCACGATCTGGTCGCGGTACTCGCGCGCCCGCTCGAACGCCAGCTCCTCGGCCGCTTCCTCCATCTTGCGCTGGAGCTCCTTCTTGATGTCGCCGTGGCCGCCGTTCAGGAACCGCGCGATCTCCGACACCATCCGCTCGTTCTCGGACGCGGGCACGGGGAACTCGCACGGGGCGAGGCATTGGCCGAGGTGGTAATAGAGGCATACCTTGTCGGGCAGCGTCCGGCACTTGCGCAGCGGATACAGCCGATCGAGCAGCTTCTTCGTCTGCTGGGCGGCGAACGCGTTCGGGTACGGGCCGAAATACTTCGCCTTATCCTTCAGCACGCGCCTCGTGACCTCCAGCCGGGGCTGCGCTTCGTTCGTGATTTTCAGATAGGGAAACGATTTGTCGTCCTTGAGCAGCACGTTGTAACGAGGGTGATGCTGCTTGATCAGGTTGCACTCGAGAATGAGCGCCTCCATGTTGCTCGCGGTGACGATATATTCGAAATCCCGGATCTCCGAGACGAGACGCTGGGTCTTGCCGTTATGGCTGCCGTTGAAGTAGCTGCGCACCCGGTTCTTGAGCACCTTCGCCTTGCCGACGTAGATGATGGTGCCTTCGGCGTTCTTCATCAGGTAACAGCCCGGTTTGTCCGGCAGCAGCGCCAGCTTGTTGCGGATGTTCTCCGAAGCCTCCGAGGCATGAATGGATGTATGAATGACGGGACGCGAAGCATCCACGGGACAAACGCCTCCTTCTGCCGATAAATCGCGGCCTAAGCCGCGCATGCTTCCATTGTAGCACAGCGAGAAGGCGAATGGGTGTTCCTCTTTCCGATAACCGATCAAGCAGCCTTCGGCCGACGGTAACGGTTGCGAGGATTCCGAAGATTTCGCCGCGGCCCGTTCCGGAAGTTGCCAAGTTGTCGTAAACTTGTCATAACGCGATCTTTACAACGAAAAGCGAAGTTGGGTATACTAGGAATAACGATCGTCTCAGGAGGCCTATCATGGAGAACGTTATTCAGGATCCCCGGAAGCATATCAACGAAGAACCTCGCGACGACCTGCACGATCTGGTCGTAGGCTTCGGCGGCATGGCCGGCTTCATGTTCGTCGTGTTCGCGATCGCGGTTATCGTCAAGTTCGCGATCTCCTAATTCCGACTGCGAATCATCCCGGATCCTCTCTTCGGAGAAGGTCCGGGATGTTTTGTTTGTCCGCGAACTAAGCGGGACGTTTGAAGAAGGCGATCGTACGTCCGTCCGCGCGGGCGACGACGTTCACGAGCTCCCAGCCGTAGCGGCCCCAATGGGACAGCATCTCGTCCAGCGACCAGCTGTGCAACTGCGCGTCGTCTTCCGGGCGCAGGCAATCGCCGAGGGAGACGTCCGTCGCGTATTCCCAGCGGGGAGCTTCGATTCCGCTCTCCTCCAGCTCGGTCAGCCGCTCCTCCTTCCGGTCCCAGCGGACGCGGGTGCCGGCGCGGGACAAGGCGGCGACGATCGCTTCCTTGTCCGTCTCCGGCAGCGCGAACAGACGGGGCGCGCGCGGCAGGCGGAAGGAGCGGTGGGAGTGGTACACCTGCAGGATCATCGATCCGACCGGCTCTCCGTCGCTCCCCTTGATGACGTACCAGGCGCAGCGCTCCCGCTCTTCGGGCGGCCCCCAATTCTCGACGGAGTCGGACCGGTTGAAGCCCGCCTTCGCCTGATACCCCTCTTCCGCCAAATGGGCGAACACGGGGACCATGAACCGCTGGATCCACGCCCCGTACGCGCGATCGCCGTATTCGGCGAACATGCGTTCAAGCTCTTCCCTCCTCTCCTCGTATTCGGTTCTCCAGGATGAGTCCATGATTTTGCTTGCCTTGCGAACAATCGCTTCGATCGTCATCTCGGTCATGAGGAATGTCTCCTTTATTTTCGGTAATTTTAACACTGTTAAATTAATTGAACACTGTTATAATAACGCCGCTGTGCTATAATTGTCAACAACCGATGGAGGGAGATTATGGCCAGAAGAAAAGTGCTTCCGCCCGCCGCCGCGCCTCGAGGAGAGATGGCCGGGCCGATGGCGGAGCCTCTGCACAAAGCGCTGATCGTGCGAACGGCGTTGGACCTGCTGCAGTCGGAGGGCTTGGACGGGATCAGCATGCGCAAGATCGCCGACCTTCTCGGGGTCAAAGCCGCCGCCCTGTATTACCACGTGAAGGACAAGGACGAGCTGCTGGCCATGCTCGCGGACCGGATCGGTTCGGAGACGGAGCTTCCGGAGGAAGGGCTGGCGTGGCGCGAATCGCTGCGGCAGTGGGCGGTTCGGTTCCGCGAAGCGTTGGGCCGGTACCGGGATTCCGCGGCCGTCATGAACGCTACGCTCGTCTCGGGGGAGAGCCGGCTTACGCACGCCGAATTCCTGTTCCGCACGCTCTCCGAAGCCGGATTCGAGGATGCGGACGTCCCTTGGCTGGCCGCCATGCTCAAAAATTACGTCCTCGGCTTCGCGGACGAGGAACGCCGACTCGCCGAACGCGCCCGAGGGGACGAGGCGTCCTTGAGCGAGCTGGAGACCGAACAATCCGATCGATTCCGGGCTCTGTCTCCCGAACGGTATCCGCATATGATCCGGTTGGCGGCATACACCGTATCGACCGACTGGGACCGCGAATTCGCCTTCGGTCTCGGCGTTCTTCTGGACGGCTTCGAAGCCAGGCTCTCCGGGCGGCGATAGACGAAGAGGCAGCCGGAACCGCGCGAGCGGTCCGTCTGCCTCTTTTCGCTTTCAGCTTTTCCCATTCCGTCCGGATCTACTTCCTGGCCGCTTCGCCGGCGGGATGCTCCCGCGTCTGCGACCGGCGCTCCGCCACTTCGTCGAACCGGCGTCGCTCCGTCCTCTCGATCTGAACGATTCGCCCGTCGTGGACGACGATCTGAACGGTGCCGTACTGCAGCCCGCTCACCGCGTCGGTAATCCGGCCTACCCAGCTCTCGTTTAACTCCAACGGCTTCGCCATGTCTCCCATTCCTCCCTAGTATGGTGTCGGAAGCGTTTATCGCTTCGGTTGTCTCTACGGGATGTCCTTACTGTCCATGCCGGCTTCGCGCCAGCTTGCCTTCGATCAATCCCTTGATCACCAGCGTAATGATGGCCAGAAGCATAAGCAGCGAGGCGACCGCGAACGACGAAGTGTACTGGTACTCGTTATAGAGAATTTCGATATGCAGCGGCAGCGTATTCGTCTCGCCCCGGATATGGCCCGAGACGACGGACACGGCGCCGAATTCTCCCATGGCTCTCGCGTTGCACAGAATGATTCCGTAGAGAAGTCCCCATTTGATATTCGGCAGCGTCACCTTGAAGAAGGTTCTCCACCCCTTGGATCCGAGGCTGACGGCCGCTTCTTCGTCCTGGACCCCTTGCGCTTCCATCAGCGGAAGCAGCTCTCGGGCGACGAACGGGAACGTGACGAACATCGTCGCCAGCACGATTCCCGGGGTCGCGAACACGATCTTCATGTCGTGATCCATCAGCCAAGGTCCGAAGAAGCCCTGGGCCCCGAACAGCAAAATGTAAACGAGACCGGAGATGACCGGCGATACGGCGAACGGCAGGTCGATCAAAGTGACGAGCAGGTTCTTCCCGCGGAACTTGAACTTCGTGATCGCCCAAGCGGCCGCGACGCCGAAGATCGTGTTCAACGGGACGGCGATCAGCGCGGTGATGAGCGTCAGCCGAAGGGCGGCCATCGCGTCGGGGTCCTTGAGCGCTTCGATGTAGGCGCTCCAGCCTTTGCGGAAGGCCTCGAGCAATACGGTAAGCATCGGAAGAACGACGACGATCCCGATGAACAGCAGGGCGACGGCGATCAGAAGGTAGCGGACCGGCCTCGGCTCGGTCAGGTGCTTCGGACGCGCTTCGTTCGATAAAGTCGTGACGGTCGTAACGGCTCCAGCCATAGGGCTTCCTCCTCCTTAGGCCGAGCGCAGGCGGCGATTGGTCCACCGCTGCAGCGTGTTGATGACGAGAAGCAGCGCGAACGAGATGAGCAGCAGCACCAAGGCGATGGCGGTCGCTTGGCTGTATTCGTACTGTTCGAGCTTGGTAATGATCAGCAGCGGCGTAATCTCCGTCTTCAGCGGCATGTTCCCGGAGATGAACACGACCGAGCCGTACTCCCCGATCCCCCGGGCGAATGCCAGGGCGAATCCGGTGATGAGCGGCGGAACGAGTTCGGGCAGCAGCACCTTGCGGAACGTCCGCCATCGGTAAGCGCCGAGAAGCGCGGCCGATTCCTCCATCTCGTTCTCCAGCTCCTGAAGCACCGGCTGCACCGTTCGGACGACGAACGGGACGCCGATGAAGATCAGCGCGACGGTAATGCCGAGCGGCGTGTAAGCGACCTTGATGCCGAGCGGATCGAGCAGCTTGCCGATCCAGCCGTTCGGCGCGTAGATCGACGTGAGCGCGATGCCGGCCACGGCCGTCGGCAGGGCGAACGGGATGTCGACGAGGCCGTCGACGATTTTTTTCCCCGGAAACCGATATCTCACCAGCACCCAGGCGACGATCAGTCCGAACGCGACGTTGACCAGGGCGGCGAAGAACGCCGTCAGCAGGCTCACCCGGTAAGAGGCGAGCACCCGCTGGCTCGTCACCGTATCCCAGAACTGGGGGAGGGTGAGACCGGCCGTCTTGACGACCAGTCCCGCCAGCGGAATCAACACGATCAAGCTAAGGTACAACACCGTGAAGCCCATTGTGAACCGGAAGCCCGGCAGAGCGCTTTTGCGTTTGCGGTTCGCAGCCATGTCTCGCCCATCCCTCTACGGATTCGATCAAGAACCCTTGGTATAAATCTCGTCGAACGTGCCGCCGTCGGCGAAGTGCTTCTGCTGGGCTTCCTTCCAGCCGCCGAAGTCTTGGTCGATGGTCAGCAGGTTGAGCTGAGGGAATTGGTCCTTGTACTTATCCGCCACTTCCTGAAGGCGCGGACGGTAGAAGTTCTGGGCGGCGATCTCTTGGCCCTCCGGCGTGTACAGGTACTTCAGATAGGCTTCGGCGACCTCGCGCGTGCCCTTCTTGTCGACGACCTTGTCGACGACGGCGACCGGAGGCTCCGCGAGAATGCTCAGCGACGGCGTCACGATCTCGAAGTCGTCCCCGTACTCCTTCTTGGCGAGGTAAGCTTCGTTCTCCCACGCGAGCAGCACGTCGCCGATCTTCCGTTCGACGAACGTCGTCGTCGCGCCGCGGGCGCCGGAATCGAGCACCGGCACGTTGTTGAACAGCTTCTTCATGAATTCCTTCGTCTTCGCTTCGTCCCCGCCGTCCTGCTTGGAGGCGTAGCCCCACGCCGCGAGGTAGTTCCAGCGGGCCCCGCCGGACGTCTTCGGGTTCGGGGTGATGACTTGCACGCCGTCCTTGATCAGATCGTTCCAGTCCTTGATGCCCTTCGGGTTGCCCTTGCGGACGAGGAAGACGATCGTCGACGTGTAGGGAGAACTGTTCGATTCGAACGACTTCTGCCAGTCGGTCTTGAGCAGCCCCTTCTCGGCCAGGGCGTCGATGTCGTAAGCGAGCGCCAGCGTGACCACGTCGGCTTCGAGGCCGTCCAGCACCTTGCGGCTCTGCGCTCCGGAACCGCCGTGCGATTGATTGATCTTGACCGTCTGCCCGGTCTCCTTCTTCCAGTAGTCGGCGAAGCTCTTGTTGAAGGCGACGTACAGCTCGCGCGTCGGGTCGTAGGAGACGTTCAGCAGCTCCACCGACTCCGGCTTCTTCGTCGGCTCGCTCGCGCTGGCGCTCGGGCTGGAGCTTGCGCTCGAGCTCGGCGACGGGGAGCCGTCCGGCGAGGCCGAACCGTTCGAACTGTTGTTGCCGTTGGAGCCGCAAGCGGACAGAACCCCCACCGCCAAAGCCGCAACGAGAAGCAATCGGGAAGACTTGATAACCTTCATGATTCCAACACCCCTTCTCCGGTGAACCGGTCGTTTAAAATGATAATTCCTACCCGTATAGTTGGTATTGGGGAAATCATAGCAGGCGGATAGGCTTACTGTCAATAAGTTCCGATAAATAATCTTATAAAAAAAGTTGATAAGTGGACGGTCGGGAGGGGGTGCTATGGCGGCGGGAAACGGTTGCTAGAGCGGGTGTAAGATGCGCTAGACTGCGGGAAGGATGGCTGGCAGGAGGATAGCTTGCGGCGAGAGGTTCGTTTTGTTTTAGACGGGGAGCGGCCAGACTGGGTGTGCGTTCATCGCAAAAAAACTCCAATGTCGCACCTGATCCGGCGCGTGATTGGAGTTTTCTATATATGAACATAGCTTCAGAGGGAGTGTGGCGCCTAACTAACGATTCTTCCGTTACAGCACCCAATTCCCGCACCCGGCTCATTCTAACTAACGTTTCTTCCGTTGCAGCACCCGATCCCATGTTGGTGTTTCGGCGCCTCCGTAACCTCCATTTTGGCGGTTACAGCGCAGCCTCCGTCTCGCGGCGCCTCTGCAACCTCCATTTTGGAGGTTGCAGCGAAGCCTCCGACAGGGCGCGAACAGGCATGATGCCGCACAAAATCGCCTCTTCCTTATCACGCGGCGGCATTCGTCGGCTCCGCGCCGCACCCGGGTTACCCGCTCAGCACGTCCCCGCCGCGCTGGTTCCGGCCCCTCACGTGGACGATGTCGACGAACGGGCGGATGCGGTCCATCAGCCGCTGGCCCTTGTGCAGCTCTTCGCCTTCCTTGTGCGTGAAGCTGAAGTGCTTCTCGAGCGATTCCAGATCGTGGTTGGACGTGTAAAAAGTCGGCTTGCGGTTCATGCGATAGTTCAGGATCGCGCCCAGCACGTGGTCCCGCACCCAAGGGCTTAAATTCTCCGCCCCGATGTCGTCGAACACGAGCAGATCGCACTCCTTCATGAGCGTGAGCGTCTCCTTCAGCTTCTGCGGCTCCATCATAAGCGCCTTCGCGTCTTCCACGAACTCCGGCATGTAGACGATGACGCCGGAGAAGCCCTCTCTGGCCAGCTTATGCAGCAAGTAAGCGGCCATGTAGGTTTTGCCCGTGCCGAAGCTGCCCATCAGGTACAGGCCGCGTTTGCCGAGTCCGTTGGCGCGCGTCTCGGCGACGTATTCCATGACGCGGTTCACGGCCCATTCCCGCTCCGGGTCCATGTCCAGCATCTGCTCTTCGTCGTACGGCTCGTCCGTCAGATCGACGTCGGCGTAATAGCTCGTGATCCGGCGGCGAATCATCTCGCGCTGCTCGTGAACCGTCCACTTCGAGCACGGAGTCTTCATGTCGAACAGCTGCCATTCGCCGTTCGTCTCTTCGCAAGTGATGCGGGTGGAGTGTCCCTGCATGTCGTTCGGGCACCGCTCCAGTCCCGGGCATTCCTTGCAGTTGCGATACTCGACCGTCATCTGGTACAGCTTGTTCAGATTGATCCGCAGCGTGCGGTCCGTGACCTCCGGATAGCGCTCGCGCAGCTTGCGCACGAGCGGATCCCCGAGCACTCTCTCCGCCAGCTTCGCGGCGTCCCGCATGCCCGCCGTCTGCTGCCAGCTCCGAAGCGCTTCTCCCAACGATTCCATGTCTCTTCCCTCCCGTAATCAGGCTTATCGAATGAAGGGGACTGCCTCCCCCTCGGCTATCTCGGAAATTACCCTTTATCCTTCAGCTTCCGCGCCAGCTCACGCATTCTCTCCCGCTCCTCCGCGGACAGCTCCTGCGCCGGCCCGCGGTCGCCGACGACCGGCATCGCCGGCTTCCGGCTTCCGCCGCCCGATCCGCCCTTCCGTCCGCGCGACGAAGCTTGTCCCCGCGCCGAAGCGCCGCCGGATACGCCGTCGTCCTCGCCCCGCCGGCGCCGCTCCAGCGTCTCGTTCAGCTTCCGCTGCTCGCGCACGTACACGATCGCCTTCTCGAACGAATCGATGCCCTTGGCGAGCATGTTGGAGGCGATCGAGTCGATGAAGCTCTTCGTCAGCCGCTGGGCGTGGTCCATGCCGAGCACGTAATGGATGAGCACGTTGATGACGGGCTCCGGCAGCTTGTAGTTCAAGTCGATCCGCTCGAAAATCCGGACGAAAGCGTCCGGAACCGCCCCGGGAAAATACCGGGCCAGCATCCGCGTATAGGGCTCCCGCCGCAGCATCTGGTTGTAGCCTTCGATCGACACCTTCGCCCCGAACCGTTCCGGGATGTCCAGAAGCGGCAGCGACGCCGAACCCGGGCGCAGGGCCGCGTCCGAGGCGGCGGATTCGTACTCTCGTTCCTCCGGCTCCGGCGCCTCCCCCGAAGACGACTCCAACCGCGACAGGAAGCGTTCCCGCTGCTCGTCCCGCTTCCGCTCCTGCCGGTACACGAGGTTGGCCCGGGTCTGAAGCTCCTCCCACCGCAGCGTCCCATCGGCCTCGAAGATGCCGTCCTCGTCCAGCAGACGGCAGATCTCCGGAACCTCCAGCTCGTATTTGTAGGCCAAATAATTCAACTGCGCCATCGTCTCCGGCTGGCGGTGCAGCCTCTCCACGTAAGCGCGGTTCGCCGACCCGCGCGGGAAGCGCAGCAGCATCTCGCTATGGCGGATCCGCTCGGGCGTCCTCGGCCCGGCCGCCGTCGCTTCGAGCGCCGTGGCGCTCTCGGACAGAGCTGCTTCCAGCTCCGGATCGACCGGTCCCGGACTCAGCCGGAACAGCTCGTAGAACGGAACCGTCACTTCCTCCCGGTTCATGAACCTAGCCAAGCCGACGGGCTTGGCGGGCGACAGCTCCTCGCGCAGCTCGAGCAGGGCCATCTTCCCGATCTTGTCCCTTAGCAGCAGCGACAGATGGAGATTCGCGAAGAACTCCCCCGGAGTCAGCGGCCGGAGCAGCACGTACTCGTACAGCGTCTCCTCCGTGGCCGGGTCGTGCTGGCGGAACGACTGCAGCAGGCCGACCGCCTCCAGCTTGGAGAACTGGTCGATCAGCCCTTGGCGACCGGAGGGGTTCATCTCCAGGTCGAGTCCGAGGAACAGCTTGCGCTGCGGCTCGGGAGCCGAATAGCCCGTCCGGTCGTCCGGCAGATGATGATAGAGCGTCAAATAGAGGCCGACGGCGAAGGCTCCGACCATCGGCTGATAGAGCCGGCTGAGAAGATGGCGTTCGAGCCCGCTCAGCGCGAAGTCGCGGTAGGCCACGTAACGGTGATTCTCCGTGAATTCCAATCGATTCGACACTCGCATGGGGAACTCGACAACTCTTTTCCATAGAATGATCTCTATATTGTAGCACAAAGCGGGGCATATCTGGACAGGAAAAGAGACCCCGCGAACGGAGTCCCTTGAGAGGTTGATAGATTAGGATTGCTGGCTGGCGTCCAGGGCTTGCTCCAGGTCGTACACGATGTCCGCGATCGCTTCCGTGCCGACGGAGAGCCGGATGAGCCCGGGAGATACGCCGGTCGCTTCCTGCTCGGCTTCGGACAGCTGCTGGTGCGTCGTGCTGGCCGGATGGATAATAAGCGACTTGGAATCGCCGACGTTGGCCAGATGCGAGAACAGCTTCACCGAATGGATCAGCTTCTTGCCCGCTTCGGCCCCGCCCTTGATGCCGAACGTGAGAATCGCGCCCTGTCCTTTCGGCAAGTATTTCTGCGCGAGCTTGTAGGACGGATGATCCTCCAGCCCCGCGTAGTTGACCCATTCGACGGCCGGGTGATCTCGCAGGAACTTCGCGACCGCGAGAGCGTTCTGGCTGTGCCGCTCCAGCCGAAGGTGCAGCGTCTCCAGACCTTGCAGCAGCAGGAACGAGTTAAAAGGAGAGATCGCCGCGCCGAGATCGCGGAGCAGCTGCACGCGGGCTTTGATAATGTAGGCGAGCGGTCCGACCGCCTCGGTGTAGACGACGCCGTGGTAGCTCGGGTCCGGCTGCGTCAAGCCGGGGAACTTGTCGTTCGCGGTCCAGTCGAACTTGCCCCCGTCCACGATGACGCCGCCGATCGACGTGCCGTGGCCGCCGATGAACTTCGTCGCGGAGTGGACGACGATGTCGGCGCCGAAGTCGATCGGGCGCAGCAGATACGGACTCGGGAACGTGTTGTCGACGATGAGCGGGATGCCGTTCTCGTGGGCGATGGCGGCGACCGCTTCGACGTCGAGCACGTCGCCCTTCGGGTTGCCGATCGTCTCGGCGTAGAGGGCCTTCGTCTTGCCGTTGATCGCCTTGCGGAAGTTCTCCGGGTCGCTCGGATCGACGAAGCGGACCGTGATGCCCAGCTTCGGCAGCGTCGTCGAGAACAGATTGTACGTGCCTCCGTACAGGCTCGTCGCGGATACGATCTCGTCCCCGCTTCCGGCGATGTTCAGGATCGCGTAGCTGATCGCCGCTTGCCCCGAAGCGGTGGCCAGCGCGCCGACTCCGCCTTCCAGCGCGGCGACGCGCTGCTCGAACACGTCCGAGGTCGGGTTCATGACGCGGGTGTAGATATTGCCGAACTCCTTGAGCGCGAACAGATTGGCCGCGTGCTCGGTGTCGCGGAAGCCGTAGGAAGTCGTCTGGTAGATCGGCACGGCGCGGGACAGCGTCGCAGGATCGATCTGCTGGCCGGCGTGCACGGCGAGCGTCTCGGGTTGAAGTTGTCTCTCTTCGGACATGGTCATCAGCCTCCGATTGGTTTATCCTATAGTGGCGGCCTCAAGCGCGATCTCAAGCGCGTCTCAAGCGCGGCCTGGCGGCATCGCGGAGCCCGCGGCCGTCTCGACATCCGGCGAATGCGGCAAAAAAGGCGCCTCCGCGCGCGAAGAATCGCGTCCGGAAGGCGCCTTCAGTGGTCTGATCGGCCGACTTGATTTATTCCGATAATGTCTATAGGATTTATATTGATATTAACAGCCGATCGTCTTCGCCGTCAACTTCTTTTTTGCATCCATGAATCCAACGTTAGGAGAGGTGCATCCCATGTCCTTCACCCGCCCGTCTTATTCCGGCAGCCGCATCGAGAACGAACGGCTGCTGCTCGACCAGCTTCGCGCGCTGCTCGATGGCGAGACGAACCGCATCGCCAACCTGGCCAACGCATCGGCCCTGCTCAATACGTACCTTCGCGACATCAACTGGGTCGGCTTCTACCTGCTCGAAGGCGAAGAGCTTGTGCTCGGCCCGTTCCAAGGCTTGCCCGCCTGCGTCCGCATTCCGCTCGGGCGCGGCGTCTGCGGCGCGTCCGCTCTCCGAAGGGAGACGATCGTCGTCCCGGACGTGCACGAATTCCCCGGCCATATCGCCTGCGACGCCGCATCGAATTCGGAGATCGTCGTCCCGCTGCTCTCCGCCCAAGGGGAGCTCGTCGGCGTTCTCGACGTCGACAGTCCGCTCAAGGGCCGGTTCGGCGAAGAGGACGCCCGGTTCCTGGAGCGGTTCAACGGGCTGCTCTCCGCTTCCCTATAACGGTTACGGCTGAAGCGGGTCCCCGTACCCGAACTCGCCCGGATCGGGAATCGCCTCGGCTCGGTAAGCTTCCTCGGCCTCGGTCATCTTCTCCGAGGCTCCCTGGGCGCGAAGCCAGCCCCGCACGAACCGGGAGCACGAGTCGGCGGAATGAATCGGAAGCGTGTGCCAAGCGTCCGGAATCCAAGCGGTCGAGACTTTGGCCAATCTCTCCTGCAGCACCCGCGAGTACGGAAGGAAGTAACGATCCTTCTGCCCGTAGAGGAGCAGCACCGGCCGGCGAATGCGTTTTAGCCTGTCCGTCGCGGAATAGGAGAGCCCGGCGGCGATGTATTCCCTCCACTTGGCCGGGTCTCCCGAGGCGGACTCGGCCCGCAGCCGATGGAACGTCTCGGGGCTGTCCGCGTGAACCCAGCTGTCGGAGAAGGCGACGAGGCCCTTGGCGCGCAGAGAGGAGGCGACCATTCCCGCCCTGGCCAGGAAGCGGATCGCCTTCCCGCTCGCTTCGGGCAGGCCGGCCAGCAGCGCCGCCCCGAGGAAGCGGTCGGGATGCGTCAGCAGCGCTTCCAGAGCGACCATCGTCCCCATCGAATACGCGCACAAATAGGCCGATCGGATGTCCAGCGCATCCATCAGCCTGCATGTATCCTCGACGAGCAGCGGGATCGTAATGGCGGCCGAAGAGGAGGCGCTCCTCCCGTGGCCTCGGAAGTCGAACAGCAGCGTTCGATAGTCCTGGGACAGATCGTTGCTCATATACGTGAACACCCGGCTCCCCATCGTCGGAGGATGGATGAAGACGAGAGCCGTTCCTTTTCCCTGCAAGTGATAATGAAGCTCGATGCCGTTCACGTGGAGCAGTGGCACGGGTATCCCCTCCGGATCGCTGTGTATCTCCGGTTAGCCTTCCCTGCCCGCTCTCGATTTCATACCGCTTCCGAATCCGGGGACCGCTCGCCTCTCTCCCCCGCTTCCCGGAACACCCACAGCCGGCTGCCGGCGTAGTTGGCCGCCAGCGACGCCAGAATCGAAGCCGCTTTGCCCGCCAGCGCGTTCCATCCGAGGCCCTGCTCCAGCCCGAGCAGGACCGCGGTCGCCAGCGCGAACGACAGCAGGTTCACGGCGCCGAACCGGATCAGCTCCGACGCGCTCGCCCGCTTGCCGGACTTGAACGTCCAGCTCCGGTTCCACAAGTAGCTGTTCAGGAACCCGCATAAATAAGAGACGGGCTGCGCCGCGATCGCCTTGGCCTCCAGCCCGTATACCAACGCCGCAAAAACGGCGAAATCCACGCCCGTGTTCATCGCGCCCACGAGAGCGAACTTCGCCATCTTCCGCCATTCCCGGTCGTTCATTCCGCTTCCCCGCCTTCCCGGCCTCCCAAGTCAGAACATTCGATAGCCGTTCTTGCGCAAGGACTTGATCGCCCACCCGCTCGTGAGCGCCCCGCCGATGCCCGCCGCGAACGGCAGCAGGAATACGCCGAGGAACGAGAACAGGCTCAGGTCCGGCTTCCAGAAGTACCAGACGCCGAGCGGCAGCACGATGATGACGTACAGCCACGTGGGCATCCAGGTCGTCTTGATTAGCATATTCAGAATGAAGCCGATCCCGAAGAAGAGCACGAAGAACAGGACGGTACCGACGATCTCTTGAATAATCTCTCTCATGGTGGACTTCCTCCCGACAATGTTTCCTTTTCCAGTTTACAAATCGTTGCGGCCCGAGTCAATCTTCGAATGCTCGTTTGCCCCGAGGGGGCCGATTCCGCTACAATATAGGAAGCAAATGTCGAGAAAGACAAGCATACATGGCGAGGAGACGAGACGAATCATGAGCGAAGCAGCGCAAACTTTGGACGGCTGGTACGTCCTTCACGATTTTCGCACGATCGATTGGACGGCCTGGAACGACGCGACTCCCGAGGAGAGGGAGGCGGCTCGCCGCGACTTGTTCGCACTGGTGAACGAATGGGAAGAGGTCGAAGGCCGCAAGGAAGGGAGCCTCGCTCTCTATTCGATCGTAGGCCAGAAGGCCGATCTCGTGTTCATGCATCTGCGGGAGACGCTGCAGGAGCTGAACGCGGTGGAGAACAAGTTCAACCGCTCGGCGTTCGCCCGGTTCGCGAAGCCCGCGTACTCGTACGTCAGCGTCGTGGAACTGAGCAACTACATGGGGCAGCCCGGCGTCGACCCGATGCAGGTGCCGGAGATCGCCGCGAGGCTGAAGCCGATTCTGCCGAAGACGAACCATATTTGCTTCTACCCGATGAACAAGAGAAGGCTGCTCGGCGACAACTGGTACATGCTTCCGATGGAAGAGCGCAAGGCGATGATGCGCAGCCACGGCATGATCGGCCGCAGCTACGCCGGCAAGGTGAAGCAGATCATCAGCGGCTCGGTCGGATTCGACGATTGGGAATGGGGCGTCACGCTGTTCTCGGACGATTCGCTGCAATTCAAGAAGCTCGTGTACGAGATGCGCTTCGACGAGGTGAGCGCGCGGTACGGCGAGTTCGGAGCGTTCTACGTCGGCATCCGGCTGACGCGCGACGGTCTGTCCGAGCTGCTTAAATAAGGTTAAGGGTGAGCAAAGGAAACCTTTCTCCCGGACGGTTCGAGCGCGCTCGTTCCGGCGGAAGGAAGGTTTTATCGTTTTGCGCTCCGCCGCGCCCCGCCGAACATTAAAAAACGGGCGCGGCCTCCGCCGCACCCGTTATCTTCATTCGATTCGAGCCTGCCTCGCTTAATCCTCGTCCTCGTCCATCCGCTTCATCTGCGCTTCCCATTCGGCCCGGCGCAGCTCCTCGAGATACTCCTGCGTCATCCGGTCCCGCTGGCGTCCCTTCTCCTTCAGCCTCTCGATGCCCGGCTGGATAAGCAGGTCCACCTCGGCTTGCACGATCGCGGACAGATCGTAGCGCTTCTGCGACTCCAGATAGCTTCCGACTTCCATCAGCGCGTTGTAGCGGTCGAGTTCGTCCCGTGTCAGAAGCCCTCTAACCTGCACGCTGCAATGCCGCATTAGAGGAACTTGCCCTTGCGCAGCACGAGCGGAATGCCGCCGATGATGAACAGGTAGCGCAGGTCGATCAGCTTCTTCAGCCAAGCGGCGACGCGGCCTTTGTACTTCTTGCCGAAGGCGATGCCGATCGCTTCTCCCTTGCCGAGCGACGCCACCGTTCCCTTGTTGCTGAACACGAACGGCTTCGGCGACTGGTTGCGGATCGAAGCGACGAGGTTGTGGGCGCAGTTGACGCCCTGCTGCATCGCGATCTGGGCCGTCGGCGGATAGGGGCGTCCTTCCTCGTTGAACATAAGCGAGTTGTCGCCCAGAACGTAGATGTTCTCATGCCCCGGAGCGCGTAAGAACTCGTCCACCTTCACCCGTCCGCGCATCGTCTCGAAGCCGGCTTCCTCGATCAGGCGGTTGCCGCGCACCCCGCCCGTCCAGATGACGGTCTGGGACTTGATCTCTTCGCCGTCCCCGACGATGACGCCGTCCGGCGTGCATTCCTTGATCGCGGTGCCGATGCGGAACGTGACGCCCTTCTTCTGCAGAACTTGCATCGCGTATTCGACCAGCTCCGGGTCGAAGCCCGGCAGAGCGGTCGGAGCCGCTTCGATGTTGATGATCTTGACGAGGGACGGCTCCACGTCGAACTGCTTGCACAGGTCGGGGACGCGGTCGGCCAGCTCGCCGATGAATTCGATGCCCGTGAAGCCCGCCCCGCCGACGACGAACGTCAGATAGTCGGTGCGGTGAGGCTCGCGCTTGTAGCGGGCGAATTGATATTCGATATGTTCGCGGATCAGACGGACCGAGTTGATGCTTCGGATCGTGAACGCGTTGTCGGCGAGACCCGGAATGCCGAACGTCTCCGATTCGCCGCCCAGGCCGATGACCAGGTAGTCGTAGGAGAGCGTTCCGTCCTCGAGGATGACCTTGCGGTCCTGCGGGCGGATCTGCACGACGGTCGACTTGACGAAGTCGATCTTGAATTCGTCGATCAGCTTGGAGATGTTCACCCGGGCGTTGTCCGGATGGTCGGTACCCGCCGCCGGCATATGGAGATGCGTCGTTATATAATGATAATCGTGCTTGTTCACCAAGGTTACGTCCGCTTCGTTATAATTCAACTCTTTTTGCAGACGAAGGGAGGTCAGGACACCCGCGTATCCCGCGCCCAATATCACGATTTTTGGAATGCTGCTCATGGTTGATCCCATCCAATCCGAGGTTGTGTTATATGTCTATATTTGTGAAAAAAGACACAATAGCGCTCCGACACCTGTGCATCCGATTGCCATACATCTTGAATCATATAGGCTTTCCTTGGCATTTTCAAGATTCATTACTTACGAAATTGTTTGGACATCTCCACAAAATTGACTGGAGGAAAGCCCCTATTCTTTTCACAGTTTTCGACATTTCCGCGACAGGTATTCCGTTGCCCGAACCGCAAGCTTATAATAAGAAAAGATTGGCGAAAACAACCGGCCCGAGCGCCGGCAACGTATAGACGGAGGTGCAACGCATGAGCAACCAGCCAGCGGCGGCGGCGGACGTCGCCATCATCGGCGGAGGACCGGCCGGCATGTTCGCCGCCTTCTACGGCGGCATGAGACAGATGAAGGTGACTCTGATCGAGAGCATGCCCCAATTGGGCGGACAACTCGCCGCCCTGTATCCGGAGAAATATATCTACGACGTGGCGGGCTTCCCGAAGGTCAAAGCCCAGGAGCTCGTCGACAACCTCAAGAAGCAGATGGAGCTGTTCTCGACGGACGTGCGGCTGGAGGAGAAGGTTCGTTCGGTTCGCAAGCTGGAGGAGCGTTCGTTCGAGATCGTGACGGACAAGGCGACCCACTACGCCAAGGCGGTCATCATCACGGCGGGAGTCGGCGCGTTCGAGCCCCGCAGGCTCGAGCTTCCGGAAGCGGCGAAGTTCGAGAAGACGAACCTTCATTATTTCGTCAGCGATCTGGAGCGGTTCCGCGGCAAGAGAGTTCTGATCTCCGGCGGCGGGGATTCGGCGCTCGATTGGTCGCTCATGCTGGAGCCCATCGCCGAGCAGGTCACGCTCGTCCACCGGCGGGACAAATTCCGGGCCCACGAGCATAGCGTCGAACTGCTCAAGCAGTCCAAGGTGAACGTCGTCGTGCCGACCGAGATTACGGCCTTGCACGGCGAGGAACGGATCGAACGCGTCACCCTGACGGACGTGAAGACGAAGGCCGAGACGACGCTGGACGTCGACGAAGTCATCGTCAACTTCGGCTTCGTCAGCTCCCTCGGCCCGATCGGGGAATGGGGACTGGCCATCGAGGGCGGGTCGATCGTCGTCGACACGCGGATGGAGACGAACATCGCGGGCATCTTCGCGGCGGGGGACATCACGACGTATCCCGGCAAGCTGAAGCTGATCGCCGTCGGGTTCGGGGAAGCTCCGACCGCCATCAACAACGCCAAGGTCTACGTCGATCCCGAAGCCAAGCTGTCTCCGGGACATAGCAGCAACATGAAATTGTAAGGCGCAGATCAACGAACGATGGGCATCCTATCTTGGGACTAACGGACTCGAGTTCCGTTCCCAAGGAGGATGCCCATCTTGTTGTGCCCTGCCTGCAACGCCCTCGCTTCGTTCGATCCCAGCTGCGCGCGCTGCGGCGCGGCCGCGCGCGACGAAGGACGCCTCGACGACTGGTATGGCCCGTACTCCCCGTACAGTCCGGTCTCCCCGCCCGCTTCCGCGGCCGTTCGCCGGTCCGAGGAGAACGGCTGCTGCGTCCATGCCGCCGCCTGTCCGGAATGCGGATCGGCCTTCCCGGTCGCCGTCCCTCTGTGGCCTCTGTGATCGGACAAGGCCGCCGGGCGATCACCCCGCCTGCTCGTCCGGCGGCAGAAGATTCCTCCGAACGATCTCCGCCTTCAGCATATAGATGAAGTCCCGTTCCAATTGCAAGCGTTGCGCGTGCAGATAAGCTTCCAACAGCATTTCGTCCGATAGAAGCGGCAGCATCACGATACCTCTTCCCTTCCCAGCGATTGATCGGCTGAAGGCATCATAGCATGCGTCCGAGAACGCGGACAAGCCTCCATTTATCCACAGCCGCCGGTGGACAAGGTGTGCGCAAATTGTTGATATCGCCCGAAATGCTTGTTTTCTTGCGGGGGATATTGGGGATGAGGTTATACACAGATCATGTTACATTCCGTGTCATAAAAATGTTTGATTACGGTTCGTATCGACATTAAGCGAATTAATTGAAAATTTTGTAAAATGGACTCGACTATTGCGGTCGAGTGTTGACTTCCAGAATCCATATATGTCCGTTCCGGTCGATTCCGTAATCGTAGCCGAGCTGCCCGATGCCCGGGAAGCGGCTCTCCAGAAGGCTTGTGGCAACTTTCGTCAAATGTCTCATCTCGCGCTTCTTCGCGGCGATGCTGCGAGCCGACAACGAACGCCGAATTCCTTGGGCCGCGGTCAGCTGCAATCCGCCCCGGCACAGATTAGTGACGAACAGTCCCCGGCGCGCCACTCTTCCCACCATCGAGCGGAACGTCCAGATTCCGTTCTCCTTGACGTATTTGACCCGATAGTCGATCGGCCGGCCCGAGATCGTAGCCAGATGGATCCCCTTCTGGATCAGGTAAGTCCTTCTCTTGCGGGTCCGATTCACGTGGGACAGCAGACCCGAGAACGTGCCGAACGAGTTCGTCTTCGACATGTACGTGCTTCTGTAACGTCCGCCGGCGTAGGAGATCTTCATAACTCCCAGTCCGCCGCCGCCGCGCACCGGCTTGATGACGACCGTTCCGTGACGGCTCAGCATCGACCTTAGGTTGGCCGGGCTGAACAAGCGCGAAGGGGGAATGTGGCGGGCTACGTAAGGGTTGGACAGCAGCGCGTTCGTCTTCAGCCACTTGCTGGCCAGCTGCCGCCCGTTGGATATCGTCGCCACATCCATCCGCGTGGCCTCCTTTCCCAGAGTATACTTATACATACTCGAACGGGAGGACAGGTTCTTGGATGAATGACGCGCGTGAATCGCCCGAATCCTCGAATGGCGGGGAGAGGCGGCCGTACGGGAGACATCCGGCTGCAGGAAGCGAGGCAGATTACAACGTCGTCTCTACGGAATCTATTATTCTTGTATAATGAAAAAAGAGGAAGAAACGCAAGGAGGCTTCAAGCGAACCATGCAAATCGATCCCATACGGCTCGAGGATCCCGATCGTATTCCTGAATATCCGTTGTTAATCGGCGACCGCGTCTGGATTGGAATTCAGAATAAATTGCTTGTGATCGATACTCAGAATCGGAACCTCATGAGGAGCGCTTCATTTCCAACCGGCCAATCGGCTGACGAGGGTCCGATGAATGAGACGCCGGTCGTCTGCCAGGACAGAATCATCGTCAGAACCCGCTACCAAGTCCTGTGCTTCTCGCTGCCAAACCTGGATTTGCTATGTAGCCGCAGGTTTAAGCAACATTGCAGCCTAGCTAAATGTTCGGTATTCGAACGAACGCTGTATTTGCTTCGCTGGAACGAAATTTTAAAAATCGATGTGTTGACCGGTCAAGTTCTTCTCAAGCGCAAATATCGGGTAAAGTGGTTTGATTCCCCGCTTCAGGTTTTTCATGGCCGATATTTCGCGGCGACGATTCAAAATTTGGCCGAGCATACGGTACCCGATTAGCCCTTATCCCCTAAGCCGGGGGAACTGACCCTCATTCGAAAATAAATAACGTTCGTCGATCGAGGGCGTTAACGTTCAGTCTCCCGAACGACCCCCAATCAACGAACGTTTATCCCCCACGCGAGCTCTTCCCGCACAGGCTACCCGAAGAGCTCAACCTGGATAAGACGCGGTATTAGCACTGCTCCGGATTCGGCTTACCGGCGTCGGTCGCCGTGCGGAAGCTCGAGCCGCAGCCGCAGGTCGCGATGGCGTTCGGGTTGTGAATGGTGAACCCGCCGCCCATGGCCGATTCCTTGTAGTCGATCTCGAGGCCGCGCAGATACTTCGCGCTCTCCGAGTCCACGACTACCTTGAGGCCTTGGACTTCCAGCACTTGGTCGTCCTCGTGCTGTTCGTCGTCGAGTCCCATTCCGTATGAAAAACCGCTGCAGCCGCCCTCTTGCACTCCGATGCGCAAGAACAGGTTCGGCGTCTCCTCGGCGGCGATCATCTCCTGAATCTTATCGCCTGCCGTCTCGCTGATCGAAATCATGTCCGGTCCCTCCTTCTGGCTGTGCGACGAATAATCATCGTTTGCCTCTAGTATACTCCTCGCGCGAGCAAGCCTCAAGGGATATGTAAGGAAGCGATCGGACCGGGAAAAAGAAAGCCGGCGCCGTCAGGCGCCGGGCTCTTCTTCCTTCCACTCTCCGCCGGAGGAAGCTTGCTGAGGCAGCGCCTTGAGCTCGATCCGGCATCGGAAGTGGCCGGTCTCGTTCGTCAGGAAGTCGGCGAGCCTGCGGAATACGTGGGCCAGCTCCGGCCCGGTCGAATCGGTATCGAGCCCGTAACGGAATTGATCGGCCGGCAATCCCTTGACCGGCATCCGCTCCGATTCGCGTTCCGATTCCTTCATCCGCTTCCATTCCTTCGACGGCTCGAACTTGTCCGCCCGGCGGACGAGCTGTTCGTAAATTTGCTGCTTCTTCAGCCACATGTAGTACTGAATCGGGTTCGACAATCCCCAAGCCTGGCTCAGATCCTTGATCGTATAGGCAGCTCTGTATTTTTGCAGCGTTGCTACTTTGTCCGCTTGGTCCATCTGTTCCAGTTCCGACAACGGCAATACGTCGATCAAGCTTAAACACCTTCCCTTTAACGGTTTTGGACGTTACACCAACATAAACATAACCATAATTTGTTTAATATTCAAGTTGATTCCCCCTTTTGAGCAAAAATATACCTGCTTTTCATTTTCAGTTGCCGGGTATTAGAGAGAAGTTTATAATATGTACAGTTGTTCACCCGCTCGGTGTGCGTCTCAGTTTCGGACTAAACAAGTTCCTTTTTTCACAAGAAGACGGCATCCCTACATCAAATCGGCATAGAAGGAGGCGCGAACGATGACTTTGATTACCGCGAACCCCGACAGACGGATGGCCGAGATCGCCGATAAAGTACGCGGCGGCGAACGCCTGACGTTCGAAGACGGGGTCTTCCTGTACCGCACGGACGATCTGCTGACGATCGGTCAACTCGCCAACGAGGTCAACCTGCGCAAGAACGGCAAGAAGGTTTATTTCACGGAGACGATGAGCCTCTACTTCACCAACGTCTGCGAATCCCACTGCGCGTTCTGCAGCTTCCGCAAGGACCAGGGGGAAGAAGGCTCCTACACGCTGACTCCGGAAGAGATGTTCGCCTACGTCGACCAGCACATCACGCCGACCGCGCGCGAATTCCACATCGTCGGCGGGCACAATCCGCACGTCACGTTCGATTATTACGTCGAATCGATCCGGTCCCTGAAGGAGCGTTATCCTCAGGTGACGATCAAGGCCTACACCGCCGCGGAGATCGACTTCTACTCCCGCATCTCGGGCCTCAGCTATCGCGAAGTGCTGGAGCGTCTCATGGCCGTCGGCCTCGAATCGCTGACGGGCGGCGGCGCGGAGATTCTGTCCGACCAGTACCGCGACAAGATGCGCGTGGAGAAGGCCGGCATCAAGCAGTATCTTGAAGTCCATCGCACCGCCCACCAGCTCGGCATGAAGACGCCGACGACGATGCTCTACGGACCGGTCGAGACGATCGAAGAGCGGGTTCAGCACTTGCTGCAGCTGCGCGAATTGCAGGACGAGACGGGCGGCTTCCAGGTGTTCATTCCGCTGTCCATGCAGCCGACGAGCCCGAAGGCCGGCATTCGTCGCCGCAACTCCGCCTTCGACGATCTGAAGGCGATCGCCATCGGACGGCTGATGCTGGATAACTTCCAGCATGTCAAGGCGTACTTCATCAACATCGGCACGCAGCTGACGCAGGTCGCCCTGACGATGGGCGCCTCCGACGCCCACGGAACGATCGTGCGCGAGCGGATCAGCCATGCGGCCGGAGCGCTGACTCCCGCCGGGATCACGCGCGAGGATCTCGTGTGGCTGATCAAAGGCGCGGGACGCATCCCCGTCGAGCGCGACACGCTGTACAACGAAGTCAAAGTTTACGAATGAAGGATCCCCGCATAGCGGCAGATGTTGCCGCTATTTTGCTTGCGTCCTTTTCCACAACAAGTTCATACTAATCAGAAGCATGAATACCGAAGGAGAAATGTCTTGTGAGCAACGTCGTTGTATTAGGCGGAGGCTACGGCGGCTTGACCGTCGTCAATGAACTGCTTGAAAATATCCCCGCGGACGCGCGGGTCTTCCTGGTCGACCGGATGCCGTTCGGCGGACTGAAGACCGAATTCTACGCCTTGGCGGCCGGAACGGTCTCGGAGCTGGACATTCGCGTCTCGTTCCCGTCCCACCCGCAGCTCGAAGTCGTCTACGGGGAAGTGACGGACGTCTCGTTCGAGGAGAAGTCGGTCCGGTTCGCCAACCGCGACCCGCTGTCTTACGACTCGCTCGTTATCGCGCTCGGCTGCACCGATAACTTCCACGGCATCCCGGGAGCGTACGAGAACTCCACCGGCGTCCAGACGATGGCCGCGGCGAGAAGAACGTACCACCTTCTCGGCAATACGAAGCCGTACGGGCAAGTGACCATCGTCGGGGGAGGCCTGAGCGGGGTTGAAGTCGCTTCCGAGCTGCGCGAGAGCCGTCCGGACCTGAACATCCGAATTCTCGACAGAAGCAGCCTCATGTCGGCATTTCCCGGGAAATTACAGCATTTCGCCAAATCGTGGTTCTCGGAGCATCATGTCGAGCTTCGCTCCCAGATTCATATCGTTCGACTCGAACCCGGCGTCATCTATAACGACAACGAAGAGATCCTCAGCGACGTCACCGTCTGGACGGCCGGCATCCAGCCCGTCGAGCTCGTGCAGCGGATGAATTATCCGAAGGACAAGCAGGGACGGCTGATCGTCAACGATTACCACGAGCTGCCGGACGTTCCGAACGTATTCGTCATCGGCGATTGCTCCAGCCAGCCCTTCTCGCCGAGCGGCCAGCTGGCCCAGGCTCAGGGCCACCAGGTCGCCCAGGTGATCAGCGCCCGCTGGAACAACAAAGAGCCTCGTGTGTCCCGCATTCGTCTGAAGGGGACCTTGGGCTCTCTGGGCAAGAAGTCCGGCTTCGGCCTGATGGGCTCCACACCGGTCTATGGGCGTCTCGCGCGCCTGCTGAAGAGCGGCGTCCTCTGGAAGAGCCGCCGCCACTTCGGCTGACCGCGGCCGAGAAGCTGGGAAGGATTCGTCACAAGTCGTCCAGCAGTTTGTCGAGGGCGGATCGCTCCTCCTCCTGCTCCTTCATGGCGGCCAGGATCAGGTCGTAGAGGGAATCGGCCGTCTCGGCGACGACCGATTCTCCGTTCACGAGCGCGTACGGGGACAGGTAGCACTCGCCGCAATTGCCGAGGCAGCCGTATTCGACGACCTCGACGTCCGGCAGCCGTTCCAGCTTCTTCAGCACTTCATCGGTGCCGTGATGCATGTTGCTGACGCAAAATTCCACGATGTGCATATCGTTATCGTCCTTTCTTTGCCGGACGTCCGTTTTATTTCATCCGAATTTGTACTATAATAACTTTATGAAAGGAGGGGATGGCGATGAGCGAGACCACCGCGCAAGACGCGATGTACGACGAAGTACTCGAGGTGCTTGATAAACTTCGCCCGTTCCTGCAGCGTGACGGCGGCGACGTCGAATTGGTCGACGTCGAAGACGGTATCGTTAAGCTTCGTCTGATGGGCGCTTGCGGCAGCTGCCCGAGCTCCACGATTACGCTTAAGGCCGGTATCGAGCGCGCGCTGTTGGAAGAAGTGGAAGGGATCCAGGAAGTCGTTCAAGTGTTCTAATCGGTTCGTTCCAAGTTAGCCATACACCCGAACCGGCCGGGAAGGCCGGCGAAGAGGGCCCTGTCTCGCGGGAAGCCGCGCGGCAGGGCCTTTAGTTATTCCCCGTCGATTCCCGGGAACCTCGAGCCTGTGTCCTCCAACGTACCGATGCCCGATCATCGTTCTAACGGAGCTCGGCGGCCCGATTCGCCTAGATAATGGCGCAAAAAGGACTTTGGAATCGAGTTAGAGCTCTCGACTCTGACTCGCCTGCCTAATCAGCTTCGCTTCACGTACGTCACGATCGGGTCCAGACCGCCCGATACTTCTATGGTGTTCCCCGTGACGAAATCCGACTCCGGCAAACAAAGGAAGCCGATGACCCGGGCTACGTCTTCGCCGGTTCCGGGCCGGCCGCGGGGCGCTTCCTCGTCCCGGACGCCGTCCACCTCGGCGATTCCCTTCTCCTTGTATTCGCCCCGGATGTCTCCCGGGCAAATCATATTCACGGTGATCCCGTTCGCCGCTTCCTCGACGGCCAGCGTCTTCGTAAACGAGACGAGCCCCACCTTCGCCGCCGCGTACACCGCGCGCTGCGGCCAGGAGCGCGCCTCCGCCGCATGGCCGAACCCGAAGTGGACGATCCGGCCCCACTGCCGCTCCCGCATGCCCGGAAGGACGCGATGGTCGAGCAGCATCGTGCCGACGAGGTTCCCGTTCATCAGATAGTGGATCTCCTCCGCCGAGTAATCGGCGAACAGCTTCCTCTCCCGGATGAACGGGCCGGCGTTGTTGATCAGAATGTCGACGCCGCCCAGCTTCTCCTCCGTCTCGTCGACGAGGCGCCGCGCCTCCTCCGCCTTCGAGATATCCGCCCCGATCGCGACGGCTTCGCGTCCCAGAGCCCGTATCTCCCGGACGGCCGACTCCGCCTCCGCCCGGCTGCTCACGTAATTGATCGCCACGTCGCAGCCGAGACGGGCCAGCTCCAGCGCCGTTCTCCGGCCTAACCCCTTCGCGCTTCCCGTTACGAGCGCCGTTCTCCCCTCAAGCATCAAGTCCGCTGTCCGCCCCTTTCCCCCATGCGGCCGTCAAGCCATCTGCGATCCTTGCTTCAATAAATAACGGAACGAGAGGTCGAGAGTTCGCCATGCCATCTCCCAGCCCTCTTCCAGATCGTTCATGTTGGCGGCGATATTCTCCAGATGAGCGGATCCCGTGTCCGGGTTCAAGCTGTGCAGCAGATCGTCCTGGAACTCCGCGTTCATGTGGTGAATCTCCATGTTGCGCCGCTTCCGCAGCCGGTTCATCGCGTCCTGGTGCCTCTCCTTCCACTCGTTCAACGCTTCGGCCAGGCGGGCGTGGCGTTCGCTGCCGCGCATGCCCCGAAGAACCGTGAAGTAAGAGAACCGCGACTTGATTCTCTCCGTCCGCAGGCCGAGCGTCTCGTTCAGCAGCATCCCGAGCTTGTCGAGCAGCGAGAACACCCGGATATACGCGTTCTTATCGTAATAGACGTGTCGGTAATAGTTCAGCCGTTCCGCCGAAGACATCTCGTCGACCGACGGCTTGGCCACCTTGGCCGCATACCGCTCCGCCGCGTACTTGCTCTGTTCCAATTCGTCCAGCGACCGGAGAAGTCCTTCCGACCAGATGGCGTATTTGCGGAATTTGACGGCGCTGCCGGCCTCTCCGCGCCCCTTGTCGCGCATAAGGCGGGCGAATCTCTCGATCGTCTGAACCGTATCTTGAAGCGGCCCTTGCCATTCGCGGGGCGGTTCGCCGAATATCGATCGCAGCATTCCGTTCCTCCTGCCTCTCCGTCGGATCGGCTCGTTCGCCTTTCAACCGGGGCGCGGTGCCGTCCATTCTTCCATTGTAACGCAATCCCGCCTCCCCGCTCAACCGGAAGGCTTGAGGGGAGCCGGAAGGAACGAGGCGGAGGAACGGCTGGAAGGGCGTGAGGCGGCTTGGAGACGGGATTGGAGGCGCTTTGGAGACGGGATTGGAGGCGGCAGGAGGCGGCTTGGGAGCGGTTTGGGAGCGGACGGTTCGGTCAGCGGAATCGCTTGAATAAATGCACCTATCAATTGGCAAAATAAGGGCTGTTGTTCTGTAGCGGAAGGAGGTGGCAGCGTGACCCCTGCGAACGATCAACCGACCAAAGCGGAAGTGCAATCCACGAAGCTGAACCAGATGCCCGCGCCGGGCGAAGACGATACGGAATTCTCCGCGGAAGAAGCCGCGGAAGTATTCGAGAACGAGCAAGGACAAGGGCGGACGAACCAGTCCGAGCGTTGAGCCTAAGCGGCAAAAGCGCAGAAGAAGCCTGATCCGTCGAACGGATTCAGGCTTCTCTTCGTTCTGGCGGCCGCGACGCGCCCGCTCAGGATTTGAAATATTCGCGCCAACGCCGGTCGACCAGCTCGACGACATCTTCGCGCGGGAACAGCTCGTCCGGATAGCCGGGCTTCATCCGGGCGTCGATCACGAGAGGCAGGCCGTAGCCGATATGGTGGCGCGACGTCTCGCTGACCGCGTAGATGTCGTGGGCCGGATTGAACCGGGTGAACGTCGTCCACAGGAACGGCGTCTGCCCGTCCGCGATGTCGGCGTCGTCGGCCAAGATGACGAGCGGCCACTCGGTGCCGCGTTCGGCCAGATGAACCGACAGCCTCTCCGCCAGGCGCGGATCCTTCTCGTAAGACGCTCCCTGCACGACCAGGCAGCCCCGGCAGTACGGCTTGATTCTCGCGATATCCGGCATGTCCCCTTCCGAATATTCGGCGGGGAGAGCGCGGACCGGTTCTCCGACTCCGAGCAGAACCGCCTTGCTCCCGTGATTGAGCCGCTTGCCGGTATAATCCAGCGTATCGTGCGACGTATGGTCGAACACGAACAGGTCGCGCTTCGGGTCGAACCTCTCCAGCACCGTCTCCAGCACCGGAGCGAAGTGCTCAAGCTCCGCCGGGCGGTCCGTAAGCAGAAGGAACTTGGTCAGCGTCAACTGGCCTTGCCCGAGAATGCTGAAGGCGGTGCCGAGCGCTTCCCGCGAATAGCTCTCCCGGACGACGGCCGCCGTCAGCGCGTGGAAGCCCGTCTCCGCGTACGTCCACAGGCTGCGAACGCCCGGCAGCGCCATCGGGAACGCCGGAGACAGCAGCCGCTGCAGGAACTCGCCGAGGTAGTAGTCCTCCTGGCGGGGCTTGCCCACGATCGTCGCCGGATAGATGGCGTCCTTGCGGTGCCAGACGTGGTCGACATTGAACACGGGAAAATCATGCTGAAGCGAATAATAGCCGTAATGATCCCCGAACGGCCCTTCCGGCCGGCGAAGGTGCGGAGGCACCTTGCCCGAGATGGCGAATTCGGCTTCGGCCGGAATGCGGTGCCCGCCGAGCGGATCCTCGACCATCGGCAGCTTGCCTCCCAGGATCAGCGAGGTGAGCAGCAGCTCCGGCACGTTCTCCGGGACGGGTGCGATCGCCGACGCGATCAACGCCGGCGGTCCGCCCAGGAAGACGGTGACCGGAAGAGCTTCTCCTCTTTTCTCCGCCTCGTGGTAGTGGAAGCCTCCGCCCTTGTGAATCTGCCAGTGCATGCCCGTCGTGCTGTCGTCGAACACCTGCATCCGGTACATGCCGAGATTGTGGCGCTTCCCGTGCCCCGGCTGCTCGGTATAGACGAGCGGCAGCGTGATGAAGGGGCCGCCGTCCTCCTGCCAGCTCGTCAAGGCGGGCAGCCCCGCCAGCGGCCGCTCGCGCTTCGCGACGCCGAGGACGGGAGCCGACGCGGGCGACGTCTTCTTCATGCCGACCTTGACCAGGTCGAGCAGCATGTCCTTCTCGCGCCACAGCGCCGAAGGCGTCGGCGGGAGCAGCGTATCCATGGCGCCGACGAGACGCTTCGCCAGCTGCTCGGGACGGGGCCCGAACGCCAGGTCGACGCGGCGGCTCGTGCCGAACAGGTTCGTGACGACCGGGAACGGGCTCCCCTTGACGTTCGTGAACAGCAAAGCCGGGCCTCCTTCATCGATGACCCGGCGGTGAATCTCGGCGATCTCGAGCGCGGGATCGACCGGCGCGTCGATAATCGCCAGATCGTTCTCCTTGCGAAGCATTTCCAGATACGGACGAAGCGATGAGAAGCTCATGGTTCCCCTCCTGTGGCTTTAGCGGCGAGACAGCTGCCAGGCTCGGATCGCCAGCAGGCATAGCGAGCTGAACAGCGCGGTAATGATGATCGTGTGAAGCAGGCTGGTGAAGACGTACACGTCATGGTATTCCAACGTCGCCGTGAGCAGCCATCCGCTCAGAATCTGCGCGAGCACGAGCAGGAGCGAGACGTTCGCGAGGCCGCCCAGCTCGCGGGTTCTCCATGCCGCCCGGCGGACGTAGAAGTAGAGCAGCACAATCAGGACGAACAGCAGGGCGCCCGCGAGACGGTGCGCGAAGACGATGCCCGTCGCGCCGTTCAGCTCCGGCACGAACTTGCCGTTGCACAGCGGCCAGCCGATGCAGCCGCCCGCCGAGTCGGTGTGGCGAACGTAGGCGCCCAGGTAGACGACGGCGTAGCAGTAGACGATAACGGCGACGGTCGCACGGAACAAGGCGACGGGGATCGGCGCGGCCGCCGTCCGGGTTGGCGAGCCTGCGCGGGCTGCCTTGGCGGATGGGGCCGCGTTGGCGGCTTTGGCCATGCTGCCTCTGTTGGCTCTGTTGGCTCTGTTGGCTCTGTTGGCTGTGCTGGCGGCTTGGGCTTGCGCGGCTTTGCCGATTCGGATGTCGGCCTCTTCCCCCGAGCGGACCGCATCCGCGCGTCTCTTCGCCCAGGCGTCGAGCAGCCAGGTGAAGGAGAACGCGATCATCGAGATGCCGAAGTGAATCGCCAGCACGGCGTCGGATGTCGGCCAGATGACGGCCGCCGCCCCCAGGAGCGCCTGGGCGACGGTGAACAGCAGGGCGCCGCTGGCGTAGATAGCCGCCTCCTTGCTGCTCGGCTTCATCAGGAGCGTCACGATGAACACGGCTCCGACGAGCAGCCCTTCGATGCCGCTGACGGCCCGATGGGAATATTCGACCATCGATTCTAACGTATAAGCGGGAACGAACTTGCCGTTGCACAGGGGCCAATCGGTGCCGCAGCCGCGTCCGGACTCCGTGTTCGTGACGACGACTCCGACGATCAGCACGAGGAACATGCCGATGCAAGTCCATAAAGTCAACAATCGATAACGCTTAGCGGTCATGCCCATCCCCAGTTTCTATTGTGAAAGTAGGCTCAAAGATGGCCACCCCCATTATACCGGACCCGCCAACGCAATACCATGTTGAAACTGTGAACAACCGACGCGCCCGCCCGCGCCGCCTGTCACAAAATCACAACAAACGGATTTCCGAAGGCAGCGGCGATAATCGCCCGCCCGCCGCAGGAAAAAGAAATCCCCCGACCCGCGGGAAGCTCAGCCTCCGGCGGATCGGGGGATCGCCGCTTACGCGGTCGGAGCGATCGCGCGCGATACTTCGACGGCGCGGTCCAGGAACTGCTCGATCTCGTCGCGCGTCTTGCGCAGCTTGCTGACGAAGCGCACCAGTTCCTTGCCGTCGCGGAACGCGATGAAGCTCGGAATGCCGAGAATGTTAAGCTCCGAGCACAGATCCGGCAAGTCGTCCCGGTCCACCTCGATCAGAGTAAGGCGGTCGGCGTAAGCCGCTTCCACCTCCGGCATGAACGGATCGATGAAGTGGCAGTCCTTGCACCATGTCGTCTTGAACACCGCTACCGTCAAGCCGCTCTCTCCGACCTTGCGCCGGAATTCGGCTTCGTCGCGAATCTTCTCCATCCTCAAGACCTCCCGGGAACCCGCGGCGAGCGGGTCGATCATTTTATCCGACATTATACGCCTTCGCCGCGTTCCCCACAAGAGAGGGTTACAGGTCGCGGCTGACGACGAGATAGTCGCCGTATTCGTCTTCCACGACGCTATACTTGGCATGCAGCGTTCCGAGCAGGTCGTCGGCTTCCGCGTACGCCAGCCCGTCGACGCCTTCGACCGCATTCGTCCAGGCGACGGGCTTATCGTTCACGAGCAGGTTCGCCGAGCCTACCTTGAGTTCCAGCGTCTGCCGGGTCGCTTCGTCGTAGAAGCGAATCCCCTTGGTCGCCGGGTCGTATTCGAGGAATTGCCCGCCCAGCTGTTCGATCGTCTCGCGGATCGGCAGGTAGACGTCCCCGTCCTCGGTCTCCACGTACGGAACGCCCCAATCCGGGCTGAGGAGGAACTCCTGGTCGTCGATCTGGAGATCCTTCTTCAGCAGCTGATAAATGACCGAATTCTCGTCGAACAGCTTGACCGCCTGGAACGGCTTCAACTCTACGAGGTCTTCAAGGTCGTACGCGTTGAACGGCTTCTGGATCGCCGGGACGCTTACGTCGCCGTTGACGTTCCAGATCTCCTCGGAGCTGCGGATCGTCACGCCTTTAAGCGGAATGCCCGAATCCTTGAAGAGCTCGGCCGAGAGCGTCAGCTCCGAGTTCGTCTTGCGAATGTGCATCGAACGGTCGACGTACAGGTCCGTCTTGAACTGGATGCCCTCGTTGAAAATATCGTTCCAGCTCTCGTCCTTCTTCGCCGCCGCCAGCTCCTCTTGAGCTTCCTTGAACGAATCGAGAATCTCCTGGACGGTCTCGTTCAGCTCTTGCTCGGTCGGGGCCCAATCTTCGGCCTCCATCCCGAACGCTTCCTGCAGCTCGGGCGGAAGCTCCGCCGCCCATTTGACGATGCTGCCGAGCAGCTGGCGCAAGCCCGCTTCGTCCTTGACGAGCGCGTCGAGATAGGCGGGAATCAGCTCGCCCAGCTCCTTGCCGTTCAATTCGGCGTGCACCTTCGTCACGTCGGTCGGCACGCCGCGGATCGGCTCCGACGCGAGCAGGTCGACCTTCACGGTCGGCGGATTCGGCAGGTGCCCGACCAGATACGAGCCCGCTTCGCCAACGAGCTTCAAGATCGCGTCCTCGAACGCGCCGGAGTTCTCTCCGCCCGTTCCCCCTAGACCCGGCATCATGCCGTCGAACGACATATCGAGAACGAGAGGCCGCTTGGCGCCGGCCACGTCGAGCAGAACGGTGTCCTTGTCCGTCTGCAGCGTGAACGGAATCTCTCCCTTGCTAAGCGCCAGCGCGCCGGAGACGTACGCGTTGCCGTCTTCGTCGGACGCCGAACGGTCGATTCGCACCTGAATCTTGCGGAACCACTCGATCGCGGCCGCGACCTTCGGTTCCTCCTGAGCCAGCGCTGCGTCGTCCCAATCCAGCGCGATCTCGAACGTGCCGCTCGACTCCGAGGACTTCACGTCGAGCTGCTTCAGGATCATGTCGTCGAGGCTGAATCCTCCGACCGCCTGACAGCCGACCAATACCGCGAGCAGCAGGGCGCCGAGCGCCAAGCCGGCTCTTTTCCAACCTTTTCTTATCATTTCCGCTATCCCCTTCCGTCCCTTCCCCATAGTGGCGTCGTAAGCGATGAATTCGCGTCCGGCGTAAGGATAGTTCGACGTCCAATATGGAAATCCTTCCAGTAACCGAACTTATAGAGCCGAAGGTGCTGAAAATGAAGGAAAAATTACGAAGCCGGCAGACATGGAGCCGGCTCGGGAGGGAGCTCGCCGAGGGAATCGGCGCCAAAGCCGCCGCTTGGCGCGGCTCGCGCAGGCTGGCCCGCCCGAGAAGAGGGCTGCGGACGAGCCGCGAGACGATTCGCGGCGCGGAGGCCAAGCTGCGCAAGCTCCGCCTTCGCGGGAGCCGGGGCGACTTCTCGTCGCTTCGGACGGGGATCGCGGAGCTCGTCCGGCGAATCCGCGAGGAGACGGAGCGGCTGAACCGCAACAACGTGACGAGGACGGCCGCCTATTGGGAGATGTTCCGGGAGTGGCCGGAGCTGCATTGGGCGCTGCTCGCCCACCTCGTCTCCCGCAACGGCGGATGGGCGATGACCGATCTGAAGGGCGAATGGCTCCCGAAGCTGCTCGATCGGCCGACCCGCGACACTCTGTTCGACATGCTGGAGTCTTGCAACGCGTTGATTTTCCGGGACGCCTATCCCCAATTGAAGCTGTACGCCGAGAGCCGGCGATGCGGGGAGAGCCGGTTCTCCCTCCTTCCGGCGTTCGGCGTGTCCGCGTTCATGGCGCCGTTCTGGGAGCGATTCTGGATCGATCGGGACTCGGCCACGCTGACCGTCGCGCTTATCGTCAACGAGCAGCACGTCGTCGAACGGAAGGTGGTGCAGGATCCGGCGTACAGCGAGACGGTCTTGCGATCCATCGCGCTGCTGGGGCAGACCGCGCTTCAGTTGAACCAGATCGTCTTCCCGCTGGGCGTGCCCGGAGGAGCGAGACCGGGGGAGCCGGCAGAGAAGGGAACGGCGGGAGATTCCCCGGAGCCAGCGGCAGATCGGCCGGGACAAGCCGATGATCGGCCATGGCGAGCTGGAGACCGCCGGGGAGAAGCGGCCGACCCTCCTCCTCTCGCCGGCCGGATCTTGGAGCGGTTCGCCGACCTGAAGGAGAGAATCGCCTTCGGCAAAAGCCTGTACGCGATGCTCTACGGCTACCCGAAGGTGCTGCAGGGAGCGATCGCCTTCGCCGAGGCGGTTCCGCACAGCGGGTCCAGAGCCGACTACTGGCCCGGAAGGTTCGCGGCGACCGCCGATACGGCAAAAACCGGCGAAGGGCCCGGAAGTTCGGGCCGCTCCGCCGGTCGCGAGGCGATCGAGAATCTATGGTACAGCCCAAGGCTCGAAGACGCTTGGGACGATCGGCCGCTCGGGCCGGTACCGGACGAGGACTGGCTGGACGGCCGCAACCTGTCCGCCGCGTTCCATGCGATGCGGGGCCTGCGCCCTCCGCTTCTGTTCGACATGACGCGGGAGCACGAATTCGGCCAGCGCAAGCTGCAGGCGGCCGCGCTGGCGAAGTCGCTGTTCGCTCCGCCTTAACCCCTGGCGCGGCTCTGCAGCTTGGCGAACGGACGAAGCAACTTGCGAAGCTTCGCCGGGTAGCTCTCCACGTCTTCGGCCCGCATGGCCCGGAACAAGAAGAGCAGCACCGGATACGCGACGCAGACCATCGCGCCGAGAAGAACGGTCGTGAAGAAGTACGGCCACTTCCAGCCGGCCGGAGCGAACCATTCGAGGCCGTAATACGCGACGGCCCCGCCGGCGGCGGCCACGAGCAGCACCGTCGCCGCGAAGCCCGGCCAGCGGTCTCCGAGCACCTTGACGCCGGTCAGCTTGCGGATCGTCGCCATGTTCCAGACGGTGACGAAGACGAAGCAGACGCTCGTCGCCGCCACGAGGCCGTAGACGCCGAAGAACGGCGTCAGCGCGAGGCTGAGCGCAAGCTTGATGCCGATGCCGGTCAGCGTATGGGCCATGCCGACGCGTTGGCGGCCGAGCCCGTTCAGAATCGAATTCGACGTCATCATCGTAATCTGGAAAATCGTGCCGGCCGTCAGCATGCCGACGATGGCGCTGCCTGCGTCGGTTTTGAACAGCAGCCCGTTCACCGCCTGGGCGCCGACCGACAGCAGCAGCACGACCGGCATGCCGGAGAAGACGGCGATGCGCATCGCCAGCGTCCCTTGGCGCCGCACCCGCTCCGTATCCCCCGCGGCGAACGCGGAGGAGATGACCGGAAGTATCGACGCGCTGAGGGCGATGGCGAGCACCGGCGGAATGCCGGCGATCGACTGGGCGTTGTTCGTGAGCACGGCGTGCCACATTTCGATATCGGCGGTCTCGAATCTCCACTCGGACAACGGGACGAGAAGGGTAGAATCGATTAGATAGATCAATTGCACCGTCATCGCCGTCAGCAGGATCGGAATCGAGATGCGGAAAATCGCCGAGTAAATGTCCCGCGGCTTCGCGAGCACGGGAGGGTCTCCCGGCTTGACGGCCGGCCGCTCGGCCGCCGCAGTTCGCCCCCCGGCCGCCGCCCGGTCGCTTCGCCTCAGCTTGTAGGCGAACCAGAGCATCGTGCCGAAGGCGGCGATGCTGCCGAGCACGCTGCCGAAGGCGCCGCCCGCGGCCATGACCGTGTCTCCGTAGCCCCAAGCCTGCAGGGCGTACAGCAGCGCGACCGCGGTCACGACGCGGGCGATCTGCTCGACAATCTGCGAGACGCCGCCCGCGATCATGAATTGGCGCCCTTGGAAGTAGCCCCGCATCATCGCGATGATCGGGAAGAGGAGCAGGGACGGCGCGATCGCCCGGATCGCCAGCGTCGACTGCGGGACGCCCGACAGATCGGCGTAATAAGGAGCCGCAACGAGCAGCAGGGCGGTCATGACGATGCCCGCGATGACGCCGAAGCGGAGCGCGGCGCGGTAGATGAGGTTGACCTCCTCCTCCCGGCCTAGCGCCAGGCGCTCCGACACCATCTTCGAGACGGCGCTCGGTATGCCGGCCGTCGCGAAGACGAGCAGCAGCAGGTAGACGTTGTTGGCTTGTCCGAAGGCGCTGTTCCCTTCGTTATTCATCGCGTGCTGAAGCGGCACGCGCTGGAAGATGCCGAGCACGCGGGCTACCATGGCCGCGGCGGCCAGGATGATCGTTCCTTTAACGAGCGAATCTTTCTTTACCATGGCTGCGAATCATCCCAACTTTTCCAACGGTTGATGGTTGCCGCGCACCGGCTTGGCCGCTCCGGACGGAGCCGCCCAGCGGACGCCGTTCGCGATGACGCGGCGGACGAGAGGGTGATAATAGGTCGGATACGTCTCGTGGCCGGGACGGAAGTAGAACACCTTCCCTTGCCCGCGATGGTACGTGCAGCCGCTGCGGAACACTTCTCCGCCTTCGAACCAGCTGACGAACACGAGCTCGTCCGGCGCCGGAATGTCGAAGTGCTCGCCGTACATCTCCTCCGGCTTCAGCTCGAAGTATTCGGGCAGCCCCGCCGCGATCGGATGGGCCGGATCGACGACCCAGACGCGCTCCTTCTCGTTCGCTTCCCTCCACTTGAGGTCGCAGGACGTTCCCATCAGCTTTTTGAAAATTTTCGAGAAATGGCCCGAATGCAGCACGATCAGCCCCATTCCCTCCATCACCCGGCGATGGACGCGCTCCACGATCTCGTCGGCCACCTCCTCGTGGGCCATGTGCCCCCACCAGACGAGAACGTCCGTGTCGGCCAGCGCCTGCTCGGTCAGCCCGTGCTCCGGCTCCGGCAGCGTGGCCGTCCGGACGGCGAAGCCTCCCTCCTGCTCCAGGCCGTCCGCGATCGCCTTGTGCAGGCCGTCCGGGTACACCTTGCGCACTTCCTCGTGGACCTGCTCGTGCTTGAATTCATTCCATACCGTAACCTTGATCAATCCCGCTCTCTCCTCGCCGTATCCGTTAAATCAACCATATGACGAAAATCACGATCATCGCGAGCTGCAGCACGACCTTGACGAACGTGCTCGTGAACAAGCCGACCATCGCTCCCCAGCCGACCTTGAGCGAACGCTCCATGGACGAGCCGTGGACGAGTTCGCCCAGCACCGCCCCCGCGAACGGGCCGATCAGCAGCCCGAACGCCGGAATGACGAACGGGCCGATCAGAATGCCGATCGTGCTCCCGACGACGGACGCCTTCGAGCCTCCGAACTTCTTGACGCCCCACGCGTTCACGACGTAATCCGCCACGAACAGGACGACCACGATGAGCGTCTGGAACGCCCAGAACCAGAAGCCGAACGGCTCGAACGAGAAGAACAGCCCGTACACGAAGAACGCCGCGTAAATCGCCAGAGCTCCCGGCAGGATCGGATAGACCGCGCCGGCCATGCCCACGACGAACAGGGCGACGATAATTACCCATCCGACGATGTCCATAGTCGTCTCACGCCCTTACTTTAAGAGATATTGGCGGATGACGTCCGCCACTCCGTCCTCGAGATTCGTTCCGGTGACGGCGTCCGCCGCCGCCTTGACCTCGTCCTGCGCGTTGCCCATCGCGACGCCGAGCCCGACCGCCTTGATCGCGGCCAGATCGTTCAGGCTGTCGCCCACGGCGACCGCCTCTTCCATGCGGCAGCCGATCATCCGGCATACCTCTTCGATCGCCGCCGCCTTGGAGACGCCGCTCGGATTGATCTCGATATTATAAGGAGAAGAATTGCTGAGCTCGAGCCCTTCCCATTCCCGGATCTCGTCGAGGATGGCCTTCAGATCGTCCAGATCCTCCGTATAATAGCCGAACTTCAGCCATTCGAGGGCGTACGTATCCCCCGCCCATCTCTCCTTATTGTATATATCCTGCGTCGAGTAAGCCCAGAACCAGGCTTCCGGATGCGCCTCCGCCACCCGGTGAAGCTTCATGACCGTCTCGGCCGGAAGCGTCGTGCGGCTATGTAACGAATGAGGCCGCGACCAGATCTCTCCGCCGTTCACGGTGATCATAGGCGTCTCGAGCCCGAGCTGCTCCGCGAACGGCAGGGCGCTCTGGAAGCCCCTTCCGGTCGAAATGCAGACGGTGATCCCCGCGTCTGCCGCCTTCCGGATCCATTCCTCGTTCGCCGGGCTGATCTCGCTTCGGTCGTTCAACGTCGTGCCGTCCAAATCCAGTGCCAGAAGACGATATTGTCCCAATCCCAACGTTCACTCCTTCTCGGCCCGCGGCCGGAAACTATCCAACGACATTCTATCACAAAAAGGGTGGGAACACGATTTGACCTTGCGGGACGCGAACAGCCCGGCGCCTGCGGGCGCCGGGCTGCGGATGGATGATTCGCTTGTCGGGATCGCCGTTCCAGGTCAGGCGTAATGGCACGACGCCCATTGCCCCGGCCGCACCTCGCGGAACGCGGGCTCCTCTTCGGCGCACCGTCCCGTCGCGATCGGACAGCGGGTCCGGAACGGACAGCCGCTAGGCGGATTAACGGGGCTCGGCAGATCGCCGGACAGGACGATCCGCTCCTTCCGCTCCTCCAGGTCCGGATCGGGCACGGGAATCGCGGACAGCAGCGCCTTCGTGTACGGATGATGCGGACGGTCGTACAGATCCTCGCTTCGCGCGAGCTCCACGATCTTGCCGAGGTACATGACCGCGACGCGGTCGCTCATGTACTTGACCATCGACAGATCGTGGGCGATGAACAGGTACGTGAAGCCCATCCTCTTCTGGAGGTCGATCAGCAGATTGATGATCTGAGCCTGAATCGACACGTCCAGCGCGGAGATCGGCTCGTCGCACACGATGAATTCCGGCTCGACGGCGAGCGCCCTCGTAATGCCGATCCGCTGCCGCTGTCCACCCGAGAATTCGTGCGGATACCGCGAAGCATGCTCGGCGTTCAGTCCGACCAGCTCGAGCAGCTCCTCCACGCGACGCTTGCGGTGCGCCCGGCTGGGGGCGAGGCCGTGGATATCGAGCGCTTCCCCGATAATGTCCAGTATCGTCATGCGCGGATTAAGCGAAGCGTACGGGTCCTGGAAAATCATCTGCATCCGCCGCCGATACGCCTTGAGCTGGGATTTCGACAGCTTCGTCACGTCGACGCCGCTCAGAGATACCCGGCCGGACGTCGGCTCGTACAGGCGGGTGATCGTGCGCCCGGCCGTCGACTTGCCGCAGCCGGACTCGCCGACCAGCCCGAGCGTCTCTCCCTTCGCGATCGTGAAGCTGATATCGTTAACCGCCTTCAGGACGCGGTTTTTGCCAACGTTAAAGTACTTGCGCAGCCCCTGAATCTCCACGAATGCCTCGCTCATGCGCTCGCCCCCTTGCCGCCCCGGATTCCGCCCTGCGATTGCTGAAGCCAGCACCGGACCTGCTGGGTGTCGCTGAGCCGGGTGAACTCGGGGACTTCCGTCTGGCAGATTCGCATGGCATAGTCGCACCGGCTGCAGAAGCCGCAGCCCTGCGGGGGCTGAATCAGATCCGGCGGCGTCCCGTGGATCGGAACGAGCGGCTCGTTCTTCGACTGGTCCAGCCGGGGCAGCGACTTCAGCAGCCCCTTCGTGTACGGATGCTGCGGGTTGCGGAAGATCTCCCGCTTCGTCCCCGTCTCGATGATCTGTCCGGCGTACATCACGATGACGCGATCGCACATGTCCGCGACGATTCCGAGATCGTGCGTAATGAGAATGATCGAGGTGCCGGTCTGCTTCTGCAGGTTCTTCATCAGACGAAGGATCTGAGCCTGGATCGTCACGTCGAGAGCCGTCGTCGGCTCGTCCGCGATGAGGAGGGCCGGGTTGCACGAGAGCGCGATCGCGATCATCGCCCTCTGCCGCATGCCTCCGGAGAAGTGATGGGGGTACTGCGAGATTCGCGATTCGGGATTCGGGATGCCGACCATCGTCAGCAGCTCGATCGCCCGCTTCTTGGCGTCCGATCGGCTCATTTTCTGATGCTTCATCAGGCCTTCCATAATCTGCATGCCGATCGTCATCGTCGGGTTGAGCGACGTCATCGGATCCTGGAAAATCATGCCAATCTGATTGCCCCGCACCCGCTGCATCTCCTTCTCCGGCAAGGAGAGCAGCTCCTGTCCGTCGAACCGGACGGACCCCTGCTTGATTCTGCCGGGCGGAGTCGAGATGAGCCGCATGATCGTCTGCGCCGTCACGCTCTTGCCCGAGCCGGACTCTCCGACGATCGCGACCGCCTCTCCTTCCTTCACGGAGAAGCTGACGCCCCGGACCGCTTGCACTTCCCCTCCATAGACGTCGAACGAGACGCTCAGATCGTTCACTTCCAGCATCGTTCTCATGAAGTCGCGGCCTCCTTCCTGGGTCCGTTATTTTTTGAGCTTCGGATCGAAGGCGTCGCGCAGGCCGTCTCCGAATACGTTGAAGGCGAATATCGTAAGGCTGAGGAACAAGGCCGGGAAGAAGAGCCGCCACGGGTAGATCGACATCGACTGGACGCCGTCGTTGATCATCGTCCCCCAGGAGGCGACCGGCGACTGCACCCCGAGCCCCAGGAAGCTGAGGAACGCCTCTGTGAAGATGGCGCTCGGCACGCTGAGCGTCAGCGTGACCAGAATCGGCCCCATCGCGTTCGGGACCAGATGGCGGAAGATGATGCGCATCGAGCTCGCGCCCAACGCCTTGGAGGCCAGGGCGAACTCCTGGTTCTTGAGCTGCATCATCTGCCCGCGCACGATCCAGGCCATGTTGATCCAGCCGGTGATGGACATCGCGACGATGATCGTCGTCAGGCTCGGCTCCATGAACACGAGGAGCAGGATGACGACGAGCAGGTAGGGGATCGAGTACAGAATCTCCGCGAAGCGGTTCATGACCTCGTCGACCTTGCCGCCGTAATAGCCCATGATGCCGCCGTAGACGATGCCGATCACGAGATCGATGAGCGCGGCGGCCACGCCGACGAACAGCGAGATCTGAGCGCCCTTCCACGTTCTCGCGAACAGGTCCCGGCCCAAGTCGTCGGTTCCGAACCAATGCGTGGAGTCCGGCGGCTGGTTGTTCAATTGCAGATCGTTCGTGTAATGGTCGAACGGCCACACGAGCGGCGCGAAGAACGCCATCAGCACGAGAAGGATCAGGAGCCAGAAGCCGGTCATCGCCAGCTTGTTGGTCGTCAGCCGATAACGGACGTCCTGCCACGCCGTCCGGGATCTCCTCTGGATTCGCTCCGCCCCGGACGGATCGCGCTGCAGAGGCGCGAACGGATCGGCCGTCGCCCTAGGGGTCTCCAAGTCCGCCATCTACTTCGCCACCCTTCCTGTTTGTAATCGGAGCCGAGGATCGACCAAGGCATAGGCGAGGTCGGACAGGAACCGGCTGGCCATGAGCAGAATCGCGTAGAAAATCGTGATTCCCATGATGAACGGGTAATCCCGATCCAGGACGCTCTGCACGAAGAACTTGCCGATTCCCGGAATCGCGAAGATCTGCTCGATGACGACCGAGCCCGTAATGACGTTGGCGATCAGGTAACCGAGATAGGTGACGACCGGAAGCATCGAATTGCGGAGCGCGTGGCGCCACACGATCATGTGGCCCGCGAGCCCCTTGGCTTTGGCCGTCTTGATGAAGTCGGAGTTCAGCACTTCCAGCATGGAAGAGCGGATCAGCCGGGCGATAAAAGCGATGGGGGCGGCCGACAAGGCGATGGTCGGCAGCACGTAATCCATCGGGCCGTTCAAGCCCGCCACTTCGAACGCCCGGATCTTCACCGCGAACACGTACTGCAGCAAGGGCGCCATGACCACGCTCGGGACGGCCAGCCCGATCACGGACACGACCAGCGCCGCATTGTCCAGGAATTTACGATGGTACAAGGCGGCGATAATGCCGAGCGCGCAGCCGGCCAGCACGGACGTCGCGACGGACACGAGACCGAGCTTCAAGGAATTGTCGAAGGAGCCCGCGATAAGCTTGTTGACGGACTGGAACTTCTTCTTCATGGAGATGCCGAGATCGAACTGCGCCAGCTTCTTCAAGTAAATGCCGTATTGGACGATCAACGGCTTATCGAGGCCGTAATGCGCCTCCAGGTTCTTCTGAATCTGCGGGCTTGTCGCCTTCTCCGACTGCAAAGGGCTGCCGGGGACCGCATTCATCAGGACGAAGGTGGCGGTGATCAGAATAAACAGCGACAGCAGCATGAATAGGAATTTGTTCAAGACGTATCGTACCACTGGATCCACCTGCCCGTTCTCGCTAGGATGGCAACTCAAAAGGGTATATATAGGGACCTATATATACCCTTCTGCCTAAGACCGGCTGCGGAGATGCCGACGGGAAGTCCGTCCGCTTACTCCTTGTCGCCGAACGCCCAGTCGAGGTGGCCGGCGTAGTCGGAGACGACGTCCTTGAAGCCCGGCTTCACCATCGTGACGGTCGTGTAGTAATACAGCGGCAGCACGGCCATATCCTCGGCCATGGCGATCCGCTCGGCTTCGCCGATCTTGTTCATGCTCTCCTTCAAGTCGGTCGTCAGCAGCGACTCGTTGAGCAGTTGGTCGACCTTCTCGTTCTTGTACTTGCCGTCGTTGTTGCCGGACGCCGAGTGGATCAGGTCGTACGTGAAGTTGATCGGATGGTTGATGTCCGCGCCCCAACCCGCGCGGGCGACGTCGAATTGCTGCGCGCTCCTCGTCTCGAGGAACGTTCCCCATTCCTGGTTCGCCAGCTTCACTTCGACGCCCAGGTTCCTGCGCCACATATCGGCGATCGCTTCCGCGATGGCCTTGTGGCCTTCGTCCGTATTGTACAGCAGCGTGATCTCCGGCACTTTGGACAAGCCCTCTTCCGCCAAGCCTTCCGCCAGCAGCTTCTTCGCTTCGGTCAAGTCTTCCTTGAGATAGTCCGTGTCCGGGAACATCTCGCGGAACTTCTTGCCGTCCGCTCCCTCGATGCTCGGAGCCACGAGCGCGTGAGCCGGCGTCTGGTTCGCCTTCGTCACGTTGTCGATGAGGTTCTGCCGCTCGACGGCCATGGCGAATGCCTTGCGGAGCTTCACGTTGCTGAACGGTTTCCTGGTCGTGTTGATCATGTAGTAATAGGTCGAGGCTACCGGGAGTATCTCCGCTCTCTTCTCCGCGACCAACTTCTGCACTTGGTCGGTCGGCACCGAGCCGGCCTGCGCGCCGATCCAGTCGATCTTATCGGTCTCGAACAGATTGAAGACGGTGGAGCTCGGTTCGACGAGGGTAACCGTCGCTTTGGTGAAGTGAACTTTATCCTTGTTGAAGTAGTTGGGGTTCTTCGTCAGAACGATCTTGTCGCCGTGCGACCATTCCGTGAGCAGGAACGGACCGTTCGAGACGATCGTGGACGCTTCGGTCGCCCATTCCGGCTTGCCGTCAACGGTACCCTTGTGCACGGGCCAATAACTGCTGTGACATACGAGGTTGACAAAATAGGGAGCGGGCGCCTTCAGCTTCGCCTCCAGCGTGTAATCGTCGAGAGCCTTGACTCCGACGTCGTCGGCGGTCGCTTTGCCGGCGTTGTATTCTTCGCCCTTATCGAGGTAGAAGAGCATGTACGCGTAATCGGAAGCCGTCTCGGGTGCGAGCGCGCGCTTCCAGGAATATTCGAAGTCGTGGGCCGTGACCGGGTCGCCGTTGCTCCACTTGGCGTCTTGGCGGAGCTTGAACGTGTACGTCTTGCCGTCTTCGGACACGGTATAGCTCTCGGCGATGCCGTTCTCCGGCTCTCCCGCCGGATTGAGCCGCATGAGGCCTTCGTAGATGGCTTTGCCGACGATAAAAGACTGGGCGTCCGTCATGAGGCCGGGATCGAGGCTTGGCGGATCGCTCGCCAGCGTGAACCGGAATTCCTTCTCCTTCTGTTCGGCGCTTGGGCTCGGGCTTGCGCTCGGGCTTGCGCTTGGCGAGCCGCTGGGCGTCGCGCTTGGGGACTCGGAGCTCGAATTCTTCTCGTTATTGCCGCTGCAGGCCACCAGGGAGACTCCCATAAGCGCGACCGCGAGCGCCGTCGTCAATGATCTCTTCAGCTTCATCTGATCAAACCCCTTCCTTGTTCCGTTAAGTTTCGGATCGTTGGAATGCGCATCGATGAGGTCGAGATGAATTTGCGTGAATTATCTAATTATTTTGCGGCGTCTAAAGTCGTCGGATGCGTATATTTTGGACTCATCAACTCTATTTGCGTAAGGTTTAAGTCATATTCCCTCACACAAATATCGCTTTATTCATGCCCATTCCTCCCTATCTGTTCTTCTAGAATGCACAATTGAATAAGAGACAGTTTACATATGTGCATCCCTATTTGGGGAAATTATACTTCATAATTTCCATGAAATCTATGATTTTTTTCACGCCTTCCGAACTTACAGCTTCACCGCAGATATGGTTTAAATGTTCACCGCGTTGAAGCTTCGATTGGCAAAATTCAAATGGAATTGGCGTTAAATCGCGATAAATAGGGGTTGGTTTTTGTCATTCTTTCATATGTTTACTATGGGAAAAAGTTTTTATATAAGGAAACTTTTCACGCAAGCTTCATTTTCCTTATATTCCTACGATGGATTTTTATGCAAAAATTACCATGCCGTTTTGTAAAATGAATTGTCATTCATTGCGGCTATTTTAACATTCTTTCAATCGACGCTTTGCAATATTATTCGTATAAAGTAATTTTTATGCGTTTTCATTTCCAGTCTCCTTCAAAACGGCGGATGTAAAAGATGTCAGCTTTGGCGGTATAAATAATGACATGCGTTAAAGCGTTTTCATATCGCCCATCCCGTCCGCTAGTTTCCGCAAGGGCTTCTTCGAGTCGATCGGCAGAGCTCTCCGCGGCAAATTAAACGTTTTGTATTATTGCCTTTTATTCAACAACTCCGCTGTCCCATATCCAAAACCAACGAAAAACCGCGCCCTTAAGGCGCGGCTCTTGAAAGTCGGATGGATATCGATAGCGTCGTTCCGTTGGACGACCAGTATAAGAGCGGTTGTTCTTCGGTTACTGGCGGTTGCCCGCTTCTCCCGTCGCGCCGTCGGCCGCTTGGCCGCTTTGGTCCGCTGCAGAAGCGTCCGAATTGGCAGCGTCCGTCGCTGCCTTCGCCGGATTGCGGGGACCCGCCGAGGTGAGGCCAATCGCATCGTCGTAAGCGTCGAAGATCTTGCGGGCGATCGGAGCGGCGCCCCATCCGCCGAAGTTGCCCTCCGGCACGACGACGGCGACGGCGAGCTTCGGGTCCTCGGCAGGAGCGTAAGCGATGAACACGGCGTTCTGAACCCGTTGTCCCCCTACGTCCTGCTCGGACGTCCCCGTCTTCCGGTAGAAATTGTAGGGGAAGCCGTCGAACCCTTGAACGCTGACTTGGGACATCCCCTTCTCGATCGTATCCCAAAAAGAATCCGGGAAGCTGACCGTATTGAGCACTTCCTTCTGGTAAGGCTGAACCAGATTCCCTTCCGCGTCCTCGATGCGTTCCACGAATTGCGGCTTCAGCCTCGTGCCGTGACTGGCAAGCGTCGTCGCGTATTGGGCCAACTGGAGCGCCGTGTAGCGGCCTTGCTGGCCGAACGAGGCATAGATGAGAGCCGATTGGGCGCTGCCTCTCTCGAGCTCCTTGTAATAGTTGATGTAACCGGCGGATTCTCCCGGCAGCCCGCTGTCCGTCGTCACGCCGAGGCCGAATTCCTTCATGTACTTATCCCATACGTCGAGGCCCTTCTTGCCGTCGCGAAGATAGAGGGCGTTGCCCACCATCTTGGCCATGAAGGCGTTGGACGACTTGGCGATAGCCGACCACGGATACAGGAGGCCGTTCCCCTTGTTCTGGGAGTTGCGCACCTTCGTCTCGTGCCCCTTCGCCCCGAAGGCGAAATAGCCGGGATCGTTGAAGCTGGAATGAGGCGTGATCAGCCCTTCGTTCAGACCGAGCAGAATCGTAAGCGGCTTCTGCGTCGACCCGAGGTTGACGAGCGAGGACGGGTGCTTGAGCCGTTCCTTATCGTCTTCATAAGGCGCCTGCACCTCGCGGATCGCGCCGTTGCCCATGTAATACTTGACCGCGTCGTAATCCTTCTTGCTGATGCCCCCTTGCCACATGTTCGGGTCGTAATCGGGCATGCTCGCCATCGCGACCACTTTGCCCGTCTTGACCTCCATCGCGACCGCGTACCCCGTCTTGGCATAGGGCGCTTTCTCGTAGTAATTGGTCGAAGCGTTGATCTTCTTCAGATGGTTCATGATCGCGTCCTGGGTCGCGAGCTGAACCTGCTTGTTGATGGTCAAGAACAGGTTGTCGCCCTTGACCGGCTTCGTCAATTCCATCGGCCCGACGATGCGGCTCTGGTTGTTGACCGGATACGTCTTCAGCCCGTTGCGGCCGCGCAGCTCCTCCTGGTACATCAGCTCGATGCCGTCGAAGCCGACGTCTTCGGAATCCAGGTATTCGAGCGTAGGATCGGTCTGCCCTTCGTTGATGTTCTTGTACTTCTTCAAAGATGTCGCGCCTTTAAGCTGCTTCATATAGCCGACCAGTTGAACGGCTACCTTCTCCTTGCTGTACTGCCGGATGCTCTCCTCGACGATGTCGATGCCCTTGAACTCGTCCCGGTGCTCGCTGAAGTAGGCGATCTCCTTCTCGGTCAAGCCGGACTTGATCCGGCGCTGCTGATACGGAAGGTGCACCCGGCCGCCGAAGTCCATGTCCTCGAACACGTCGTCGACGGTGAGCGGGGTCTTCGTCTTGTCCCCGTACAGGTTGAACACTTCGACGAGCTTGGCGGCCAGCGCTCTTCCTTCCTCTACCTTCGTGCCGGGTTCCAGCGTGTAGTAGAGCGACTGGGTCGACGTCGAATACGCGATCGGCTGCCCGGTGGAGTCGTAGATGTTGCCCCGGATCGGCGGAATCGACACGTCGCGCGTGCCGATCTGGTGCTCCCTCTCCTTCAGCGAGGGACCTTGCACGAATTGGAGGTAGGCAAGCTTGACGATAAGCAGCGAGAAGACGAAAAAAGTGACGAAAAAGAACATATTCAAACGGAAGCTGAAATTGCGGCGGTTGCGTATCTCCCGCTTCTGCGCTTCTTCCGTGCGGTCGTTGCTCACAACTCGTTCCTCCCATTGCTCTTATTGCGGTATTGCCAAGGGATCAGGCTTGCCGGACGTGGGTCTCCTGGAAGCCGGGCGGATCGAACCAGTCGCCCGTCTTCGCCCAAGTCGCGTCGAGAGGAACCCAAGCCTCCCTCTCCGTCAGATAAACCTCGTTCCAGGCATGGGGACCGTAGCCTCCCATTCCGTCGTAGCCGAGCCCCGTCACGACGCGGACCTGCAGGCCGACGGAACGCGCCATCGCCGCATACAGGCGGGCGTAATCGATGCATACGCCCTTGCGGGTCGAGAACGTATCGGAGGGCGTCTGCTCGCGCCACTCGCCCCTCTCCTCGTAAGCCGTCACCTTGTCATAATCATAGACGATCCGGGAGCCCACCCAGTTGTATAAATCTTTCGCTTTTTGCTCGTCGGTCTCGTCGCCCTCGGTGACCTTCTCGGCCGCGAGCACGATGTCGGACGGCAGATCCGCGTCGATCACGTCGTAGCGCTTCTGCCACAGCTGGTCGAGCTCTCCCTGCATCTTCCGCGCGAAGACCGGCAGCCTCTCCTCGATGAGCCGTCCCGCCGCCGGCTCGATAATCCGGGCCGCGGCTTCCTGGTAGAGCCCGGATTCGGCCACGTAATCCGCGTACGGCGCCTGCGGGAACAGCGCGCAGTAGCCGAACAGCAAGACCGTCAGCAGCAGGGCGCGGCCGCACCCGAGCGCCGCCCCGATCAAGCCCCCGAACGCGCGGCTGACGGCTCCACCCGACGGCACGAGAGAGAACGGCAGGGCGCCGACGCGAATCAGCAGCGAGCCGATCGTCCCGAAGACGAGCCGAAGCATAAGATAGGCAATCAGGAACAAGACCGCGAAGCGCAGCAGCGGCAAGTCCCGAATGCCCGAATAGACCGTATAGGCGATCTGGATGAAAATCGAAGAATCCGCCTTGGGCTGTTCCCACGCCCGGCGGACGAGCCATGCCTGGACCGCCGGCGAAGCGGCGGACGCCGTCCATGCCGCCAGCGCGACGGACGCCAAGGTCATGGCCGCCCCGGCGACGAACGAGAACAGCCGCTTGGCGGATCCGGTAGCCCCTCTCCATACGCCTTGAACCAAGGACACCGCCACGACGGCCAGCAGGGCTACGGTGACGAGGTTGGTGTCCGGCGGATTCATTTTGACGCTTCCCTAGCTTGCACGACGAATTCTCTCACGGCCCCTTCGAGCGGAACCGCCGGGAACGTCACGCCGCGGTAGGTCACCTTGACCTCCCCGGAATTCGCGACGCCCGAGAGCGTAATATTCTTCGTCTCGACCGTATACGTCCCGTCCTCGTTCAACGTATACTTCGCGTCCTTGGCCTCTCCGGCCATCGCCGAGATCGCGTCGTCCAGGATGACCGACGACACCTTGCTCCCGACTTCCTTCAGATCGTTCACGCTGTATCCTCCGTAAACCGCCACGCCGATGACGATGGCGGCGACAAGCACCCACTTCACCAACGTCTTGACTACGTTCACGACGATGACGAGCGCCACGATCGCGACCGCGATGACGACCCAATGGTCGATCGCGAATTGCTTCCAGGCCTCGAGATCGAGGTTCATTCCATCTCCTCCATCGCTTATATGAAAATATCCTACTCTATTATACTGTACCTTTTCGCTTGGAGTAAAACCCGTCGCAAGTCTAGATTTTCCCTTCCGGTCCGGCTCCCCGCCGGCGAAGAACCGCATCGCTCGTATTCAGCAGGTACAGATGCATCCACTTCGCTCCTGTCCGGAAGCCGGCATAGGCGAGCGGGGAACCGACGAGGACGATCAGCCCGAACAGCCCCCAGCGATACGGATCGACGCCTTCCAAGCGGACCCGGTCCGTCACCAGCCAGTTGTTGACGGCGATCGGCGCGAAGAAGAGCAGGAAGGTCAGCGGCGTGTACACCCACGTCGCGAGACGGCTGCGGAACGAATACGGCTGTCCTTGCATGATGCAGCTGAGCAGGAAGCCTCCGACCAAGTAGACGAGAACCAGATAAGCGAGCAGGACGCCGTCGAGCCGCCAGCTCGGATCCCATCGCCCGAGAGCGAGCTCTTGGGCGAACGCTCCCGCGTAGAACGCGGTCAGGCAGCCGGCGATCCAGCGGAGGGCCGAGCTCCATACCGCCGACAGCCGCGCCCACAGAAGCGTCGTCCGGCCATAGGGGAGGCAGAGCCACCAATCGAGCCTCCGTTTGTTCGCTTCGTGCTGATTGAGCGTGCCCAGGATCGGAATCGGCACGACGAAGAATACGATAAAAAGAGACTGGAGCAGCGCCGTCATGGAGTCCCGGTACATCGAGAGGAAGAAGCCGCCGATCGCGAGCAGCGCGAGCAAGGCGCCGTAGACGATGCGGACCGCCTTCATCGAGGCGAAGTGGCGGAAGCGGGACCGCTCCAGCGCGTACAGCGCCGGGAAGCCGCGGCCGCGCACCCGGTAACGGGGAGCTTCCCCCTCGCCGGTCCTGCCTTCCTTGCCGTTCTTGGACGTGAAGGATGCGGCTCCGGCGCGATGGCGGGACAGCTCCGGCATCCCGTATCGGGCGACGAACCTCAGCATCCCATGGTAGACGAGCCAAGCGACGGCCAAGGCGGCCAGCGCGTAGAGGAAGGCGAATTCCGCCGACATCCAGCGCCGCAGAGTCGCTTCGCCGTCGGATACGAACCCGAACAGACCGTAGGGCAGCATCAGAAAAACGAGAAACGGGATCAACAGCCAGCGCCTCCTGCCATAGTACATTCCGAGCAACGCGAATCCCGCGCCTACGAACAAGGGGACCGCCGCGGCGTACAGCGCCCCGTACGCGAGCGCATCGGCGATTAGACGTCCCGCGCCGACCGGGCCGTCCGGGACGGAGCCGGCCGCCGACCGGACGGCGCCGTCCAGCAAGCAGACGAGCCATAAGGCCGCGACGACGTGAAGCTGCATCCTCATGGCCGCCAGCGCCTTCGCGCGGATAAGGCTCCGCCGGGGATAGGGCAGCGCCAGCCACAAGTCCTTGAACGGACTCTCCCAGATCGTCATCGACTGGCCGATGGCGAGAGTGGAGCCGATGACCGCCGCGAACATGAAGCCGAGCACGAATCGGGACTCGACCGAGCCGGAATGGTCGAGGAAGCCGAGGCTGGCGATCAAGGCCGCTCCCATAAACCCTGCCCAAGCCAGGGCTCCCTTGCGCGAATAGGGCAGGAAGTGCCGGTAGTGTCTCCACTCCAATTCGAGAAGCACGTCGTCCCGGACGCTCATGCGAACACTTCCCTGTAGCAGGATTCGACGGAGCGGCCGCTCGAGCGAAGCTCGTCGACCTCGTAGCTGCCCCGGATCGTTCCGTCCCCGATCAGGACGATCCGGTCGAAGAGCTGCTCCATCTCGCGAATGTCGTGCGTCGCGATTAAGAACGTGCGCCTTCCGTCCGCCATGTCCCCGACCACGGCCGAAGCGATCCGCTCCCGCGACAGCAGATCGACGCCGGTGAACGGCTCGTCGAGGATAATTAGCGGCGCTTGGCGCGAGAGGCAGGTCAGCAGCTGCAGCCGGGCTTCTTCCCCGCGCGACAGGCTGCCGATCCGCTTCGATCGCTCGACGCCGAGCTTCTCGGCCAGCTCCGCCTCCCGCGCTCCGTCCCAGTCCGGATAGAGCCGGGCGGCGAAGCCCAGCCACTCGCCCGCCGTCAGATGGGCGGGCAGCTGGCCGCGGTCCGGGAGGAACGAGACCTCCCCGAGCCGGCTCGGGTCCGCCGGCCGGCCGAACAGCTCGACGTCGCCGCGATCCGGAACCATCAGCCCGGTCATCAGCCTCATCAGCGTCGACTTGCCGGCTCCGTTCGGACCGAGCAAGCCGGCCAGGCATCCGGCTTCGATCTCGAAGGAGACGTCCGCCAGCACTCTTTTCCTCTTCACCTTAACCTCGACGTTCTTGAACCGAATCGCGGGGGTGCCGAGATTCCTCGTCTCCTCGTTCCGCATAAGGCTCACTCCTTCTCCCGGGCCAACGCCCATAATTGTTCCAAGGTCAATCCGATCGACTTCGCGGTCTCCTCCATCTGCCGGACCGCCGCCACGGCGAGCTCCTTGCGGGAGCGCCGGATCGCCTCCTCTTCTTCGGTCACGAACGTCCCTTGTCCCCGGTACGTCACGATCAGGGAGAGACGCTCCAGCTCCTGGTACGTCTTCATCACCGTCGTCGGGTTGACCCGCAGGCTTGCGGCCGTCTCCCGGACCGACGGGAGGCGAGTGCCGGGCTCCAGCTCGCCCTTGGCGATCATCGCCCGAATCTGCTCGACGAACTGCTCGTACAGCGGACGGGACGGATCGAGCCGGAAGTCGTCCATCGTCCACGTTCGGATGGGAGGCATGCGCATCCCGCCTTTCCTAACTGTATCCACTGTGTGGCTACACACCACACACTTCGGTTGAGGAAAGTGTACCACGATGCGCCACACACTTGCAAGCCCATTCTGCGGCCATATCGCGGCGGATTCACGGAGCGGGCATATCCCGGGCCTGTTCGACGTACAAGTAGGATAGACCGGACAGGGTGCGCTTCGAAGCCGAGCCTCCTGTCTTCCATGGAGGTGCGCCGCCGATGAGAACGGCTATCTGGCTCTATTTATTCCTGTTCGTCGCGTTCTTCGATCTTCACGCCCAATACCCGATGCTCACCCCGTTCGCCGTATCGCTGGGCGCGGCTCCCTCGTTCATCGGGCTGGTCATGGGGATGTATTCGCTCACGCATCTGCCGGGCAATCTGATGGCCGGCTACGGCGTCGACCGCTACGGCAGCCGTATCTTCATCGCGGCCAGCTTGGCGGGGGCGGGCATCCTGCTCCTTCTGCAAGCCCGCGTCACCGACCCCTGGCACCTGCTGTACATTCGCTCGGCCAGCGGCTTCGTGCTGGCGTTCCTGTCGCCCGCCTGCCTGTCGCTGCTCGCCCGGCTCGCCAAGAACCATATCCAGCAAGGCAAGCTGATGGCCGGCAACGGCCTCGTCCATACGATCGCTTCGGTCGTGTCCCCGGCCGCCGGCGCCTGGCTCGCCGCGAAGATCGGCTTCACCCAGTCGTTCGCCATCCTCGGCTGGATTCTGCTCGCGACCGGCATCTCTTCGCTCTGGTTCGTTCGCGAGCCCCCGATGCCCCAGACGGCAGCGGAAGGCGCTTCGGGAGGAGCCGGAGAGGCGGACCGGGTTCGGCCTGCCGCCACTTCCGACGGACAGAGCGCGCGGTCCGGGGCCGCGTCCGCGGAGAAGGGCGGAGCGGAAGGCAAGTTCCCGTGGGTCGTGTTCCTGCTGCCCGTGGCCATCTCGTGCGCGCAGGGGATCCTCGCCTTCGAATTGCCGCTGAGAGCTACTTCCTCCGACGAGCTGCTGACGACGGGCCTGCTGTTCTCCGTCGTCAGCCTCGGCGCGCTCGCCACGCTCGGCATGCTGTTCCTGCAGCGCTACCTGCCGTACGGACGGAACGTGGCGGGATTGCTGCTCATGGCGATCGCGTATTACGGAATGGCGGCCGAATGGCCGATCCCTATGGTCGGCATGCTGTTCGTCGTCGGCATGGCCAAGGGGGTGATCTTCCCGGCGATGACTTCCTTCATGCTCCAGCTGAGCGGTCCCTCGAGATTCGGCCGCACCTTCTCCTTCATGTCCATCGCCATGGCGATCGGCTCGTTCCTCGGACCGGTCGCGGCCGGCGCCGTACGGGGCCATCTGTCGCCCTTCTTCCTCTCCTTCGCCGTGCTGATGGCCGCGCTCGTCGCGCTGATGCCCCGCCCGGTCTACGCGAAGGGCTGGAACGGCTCCGCGGACATCCCGCCCGCCGCCGGGCATTGATCCGGTCTGCGTTTGCGATTGCGTTTGCGTTCGCGTCTTCGTCCCCGTCAGGTCCATCGGTCCTCCCTGCACGAGGGGAGCAGCGGCGGCGGCGGATGGAGTACGGAGCCTGCAGGCGCCATTTTTGAACCTGCGGACCTTTGTGGCGATCGTGTTCGCAGGGCTTACCCATCGGGGATGGGCGGACGCACACTTCGGTTCCGGGGCTCCCGCATAGACTGCAGGAGGGCAGGCGCCCGTATCCGGCCCGGTTCGGATCGGGCCCCTATCAAGCTTCCGAAGCGGGGTGATGCCGAATGTCGCAAGCCGCCGGATATGGGAACGCAGGAGTGACGAACCTGATCGTCCTCGTTCTGTTCATTCTCCTCGTCATCGTTCTGAGAGCGGGTTAATGCTTGCTCGCGCCCCGGCCGTCCGGGGCGCGAATTCCGCCCCCAAATGCCGGACGAGCCTCCCCCTCTCCTCTTCGCCGATTGTGGTACAATAGAACGAACCGGCCCATCTCGGCTATAGCGGCCCGCCGCCGCCTTCAAGGAGGAGAACCTGACGCATGGATTCCGATATCGCCATCATCGTCGAAGGCAAGAACGACAAGAGCCGTCTCTCCCGCGTGCTCTCCTCCGAGGTTCCGATCCACTGCACGTTCGGCACCCTGAACACCGAGAGAATCGAAGCGCTCCGCAAGGCGGTAGGCGACCGGCAGGTCTACCTGTTCACCGATCCCGACGCCTCGGGGCGGCGAATTCGCGGCGTGCTGAGGGACGTGTTCCCCGACGCCGAGCATATTTACACTCGCCGCGGCTACAACGGAGTCGAAGGCACGCCGGAGGAGTATCTGATCCAGCAGTTGGAGAAGGCCGGCTTGGAAGCCTATATCCTCTATCCCGATCCCGCTCCGCCGTGGGTCGAGTGAGCGTCCGCCGCAGCACCGGCTAAGCCGGTGCTTTTCTAGGGTTGTCGTCGCCAGCCCCCCAGCCACGCAATCATGCCTCCCCCGCTCCCGTTATTGCCTTTTTATGCACAACTCCCCGACCGCTCCTCTTCATCTTCCGTAACTCAACGGTCACAGTTGCCGAGCAACTTCGCCGAGGGGAGATCCGGCCGGCATAAAAAAAACCGCTCCGAGGTCGAGACATCGTCTCTTCCGCGGAGCGGCTGTTGCCATTCGAATGCTTCTCTACAGCAGGCTCTTGATCTCCTTGTAAAGCGCGTCGGCGTCGTAGTCGCCGGGATTGCCGTTCGCTTCGGGCGAGATGAAGTCTCGCATCCTTCCCTTCTTGTCGACGACGACGATCAGGTTCATGTGGCCGAACTCGCCGGTCTTCGGATCCTTGGAGACGAGAAGCTGGTACTTCCTCGCCAGCTCGGCCGTCTCTTTCTCGTCTCCCCTCAGTATTTTCCACCCGTTGTAATCCGCATTGAACTTGTCGAAGAACTTCTTAAGAGCCTCGGGAGTATCCCGTTCGGGATCGATCGTGATGGACAGGAAGTCGACCTTGCTGCCGAACGTTCCGTCTTCCTTCAGCTTCTCTTGAACCTTGGACATCATGAAGGTCGTCGGCGGGCAGACGTCCGGGCAGTTGGAATAGAAGAAGTAGACCAGCCGGACCTTGCCGTTCAGCTCGCTCATCGTGACCGGGTTGCCGTTGATATCGTTGTAAGTGAAGTCGGCCGCCGCCCCTTGATCCTTCAGCTTGCCTTCCTTGTCCGAAGAGGAGTTCCAGATCAGATAGCCGCCGAGCACGATGCACAGGGCGAACAGGATCATCGGGAAGGCGTAGCGCTTCGCGAACGGACGCTTGGCCGCGCTCCCTTGGCCGGCGGGCGTCTCCGCGGCCGGACGTTGATTATCGTTCGTGGACATGGTCGCATTACACTCCGTTCGTATCGAGGATCATTGCGATAAACATGACGAGCAGGTAGTTGACGGAGAACAGGAAGTCCGTCTTCGCCCACTTCTCCGTATTCCGGGTCCGGAAGCCGGACAGGGCGTGAAGCACCCAGCAGCCGAGGATAACGATGGACAGCACGAGGAACACGACGCCCACGTATCCTTCCGTATACAGCAGAATCGACGCCACGAGCAGGAGAGCGATGTACGGCACCATCTGAATCTTCGTCCGCAGCACTCCCTTCACGACGGGAAGGACCGGATAACCGGCCGCGCGGTATTCTTCGACCCTTCGGATCGCGAGCGACCAGAAGTGCGGAGGCTGCCACAGGAACAGAAGCGCGAACAGGATCCAGGCGCCCGCGTCGACTTCGTTCGTCACGGCGCAGTAGCCGATGACGGGAGGCATCGCCCCGGAGATGCCGCCGACCGAAGTGCTCCAGGTGGAGTTGCGCTTCAGCCAGAGCGTGTAGACGACGACGTAGACGAAGAAGCCGAGCGCGCCGAGCCACCCGCACAAGGGGTTGACGAGCAGGAACAGGACCCCGAGCCCCAGAATGCCGAGGACAATGCCGTAGCCCAGCACAAAAGAAGGCCGAAGCCGGCCTTGGGGCAATGCCCGATTCTGCGTGCGGGCCATCTTCGTATCGAAATCGCGGTCCAAGTAGTTGTTGAACACGCAAGCCGAAGCCATCGTCAGCGTCGAGCCGACCAGCATCCAGACCAACGGAAGCCAATCGATGTGCCAACGGGAAGCGACCCAGTAACCGCCGAATGCCGCGAATAAATTCAAGCGGATGATTCCCGGCTTGGTTAGGGCCACGAGATCTTTAAACACGGTGTTCCTCCTTTAAAAATTGCCAAACCGCAAGCGATACCGGTTGTCATTGTTTAAATGATACCCCAAATCTTCCGCCGTTGACAATGTTCGCGCCGCCGTGTTCATCAAATCGCCACCGCGGCGGGACCGTTCCATGGACGGAAAACGACGCGGCCGACGAGTCACAAAATCCGGGCTTCCGCAATAGACTGTAATGCGACAAACGCCCAGCACCGATCGCGAACAGCCGGGCGCCGGTCCAACGCCGGACGCTGCAAGCCGCACCGCTCCTACTCTCCGACCTGCAAGGATTGCCCGAGAGTTTATTAAGGCTTACAGCCATATTCTAAGGAGGTATTTTCTCTTGTTCAACAAAACGCCTTGGCCGACGAACACGGCCGCCCCGACGTTCGGAACCCAGTCCGTTCCCGGATCCGCTCCCGCGACCGCCCCGGTCGGCAACGTCTCTCCCGGATTCGCTACCGGCAACATGCAGCCGGGCACGTCCGCAGGCTCCTTCTTCCCCGGAACCGGGACGTCCGGATCGATGACGCCCGGCTCTATGCTGCCCGGATCGTTGACGCCCGGAGGCATGAATCCCGGAACGGCCTCCCCCGGCGGCTTGACGCCCGGATCCCTGTTCCCCGGCTCCATGATGCCCGGCGGTTCCATGATGCCCGGCGCACCCACCGGGGGGATGATCCCCATGGGCCAGACGGGCGCTATCATCCCCCCGCAGGGCACGCCGGGCGGCGGTGCGTTCCAGCCGATCCCCCGCGAAGAATCGTACGTCGAGAACATCCTGCGGATGAACCTGGGCAAGGTCGGCACGTTCTACATGACGTACGAGAACAACAGCGAATGGAACGCGAAGATCTTCAAGGGCGTCATCGAAGCCGCCGGACGCGACCACATCATCATCAGCGATCCGGTGACGGGCAAGCGATTCCTGCTCCTGATGCTTAATCTCGACTATATCACCTTCGACGAACCGCTCAATTACAATCTCCCGTTCGGCTCCGGCGGAACGAGGGCTAGATAACCGGCCGGAACGTCCAGATGCGGAGGCCCTCCCGTCCTCCCTTCACCCACTTCTCCATCTCCGCCCAAGAACGCCCATCGCGGCGTTCTTTTGTTATGCGCGCGGCCTCCGCTTCGTCGCTCGCCTTCCTTAACTCCACGAAGACGCCCGGCTGGGCGACGTTCTCCGCCAGCTCGGCGCCTTCCCATCTCGCCGGATCCGCCGCCGCCCATTCGAGGAACGCGGAGCGATGCTCCTCCGGAATCGCATATTCGCAGAACAGAATCATCCCGGTCTCCTTCTCTCTTCCTTATAATTGGTCTTCAACATAAATTGATCCCGCCCGGACCATACTGAACCCGATTACCGTCAATCGAAGAAAGGGGATTCGCCGCATGGATTCAGGCACGCATTTGGTATTCGGACTCGGGCTGGGCGGATTGGCCTTGACCGATCCGGCCATCGCTTCCCACCCGTACGGTCCCGTCGCCGTCCTGATCGGGACGATAATCGGCTCCCAGGCCCCGGACGCGGACACGCTGCTCCGGTTCAAAAGCAATGCCGATTATATCAGAAACCATAGAGGATTGTCCCATTCTTTTCCGGCGCTGATCGGTTGGACGGCCTTGATCACGCTGGTCCTGTCGCTGATCTTCCGGGGGGTTCCTTGGCTGCATCTCGGCGCTTGGGTGCTTCTGGCCGTCGTCGTCCACGTCGCCACCGATCTGTTCAACTCCTACGGCACCCAGGCGCTCCGCCCGATCTCGAGCAAGTGGGTCGCCTGGAACATCATCCACATCTTCGACCCGGCCATCTTCCTGGCCCACGTGGCCGCCATTCTGCTGTGGATGAGCGGATGGGCCGCCCCGACCGCCATCTTCCCGACGCTGTACGGACTGCTCGTCCTGTACTACGGGTGGAGAACTCTCGTCCATCGCCGCCTGTCCGCCAGGCTGCCCGCGAAGGACCCCGAACACCGCGAAGGAGACGTCTACACGCTGCTGCCGACTCTGTCGCTGAACCGGTGGAACGTCGTGAAGAAGACCGCCGATGGCCATTACGGGGTCGGGGAATGGGAGAACGGCAAGCTCGTCTGGCTCGAACGGACCCGGTGCGACCGGCATCCCGCCGTGGAAGCCTCCAAATCCAATAAGGACGTGCAGGCGTTCCTGAACGTAACCCCGTTCCCGTGCGGACACGTCAAAGCCCAGCCGTGGGGATACGAGGTTCGCTGGATCGACATCCGGTACCGGCATCGCCGCCAATACCCGTTCGTCGCCGTCGCGCTGATGGATTCGTCGTACGTTCCGTTCCAGTCGTACGTAGGGTGGCTCAGCGACGACCGGCTGGAGAAGAGGCTAAGGATGAACACTTATTGAAGGATAAGCCGCCGCTATTGACGGGGGAATTCGATTGGGGGACAATAAGATCGTACTAAGATCGAGTCCGCTTATTCAATTCCCCTGCCGCAATATTAAAAGCCCGAGGATACCCTCGGGCTTTCGGTCGGGGACGCTGGGTCCGCTTAGCGACCGGCGTTGCCGGACAGTTGTTGCTCGGCGATGCGAACCAGGTTCTTGGTGATGTAACCGCCAAGGGAGCCTGCGTCGCGGGACGTTACGTTGCCGTAGTAGCCGTCTTGCGGGATCGTAACGCCGAGGGATTGAGCGGCTTCCATCTTCATGTTTTCCAGGGCGCCCTTAGCTTCCTTGACGAGCACCCGGTTACGGGAAGAAGAAGAATTGTTGTTTCCTGCCATGCTTGATGCTCTCCTTTCGCCTTGCTGAATGGTTTGCAAGCTTGCTTTCCTAGTATGCAATGGCGGGAGAAAAATATGCTTAAGGAGATCAATCCATGAACAAATCTCTTGGTTTATTGTTTGCCGTCACTTCCATCGTATGGATGACCGCCACGGCGATCTCCCTCGACTACAACGGCTGGCTCGCGCTGCTCTTCTTCGTGCTGTGCATCGCCAACATCGGGCTCGGCTTCGTCGTCAAAGCCCGCGTGCGGAAGAGCCGGGCGTAAGCGACGGCGGTTCCGGGCGACCGGCTTCGCAACGGTCGATTCCCGTCCCCCCGCGCGGGGCGGCCCGATCGGCAACGCGCTTTGAAGACGCACGAACCCGCGCGGATGGCCGCGCGGGTTCGTTTGCTTCTCCGGCGCGTCTGGCATGCGCGCGGGTTCGCTTGTTTTTACCGGCGAGGCAGCAGGAAGCCCATCGCTTCCTTCGCCTGCCGCAGCGTCTCTTCCGCGACCGCCTTCGCCTTATCGGCGCCGGAACGCAGAATGTCGTGGATCTCTCCGGAAGCGCGGATCTCCGCGTACTTCCGCTGGATCGGCTCCAGCGTCTCGACGACGCGCTCCGCCAGCTCCTTCTTGAACGCCCCGTAGCCTTGCCCTTCGTAACGGGCTTGAACCTCTTCGATGGAGAGGCCCGAGCATTGGGCGTAGATGCCCATCAGATTGCTGATCTCCGGCTTGTTCTGGGGATCGTACACGACTTCCCGGCCCAGGTCCGTCTTGGCCCGGGATATTTTTTTGCGGATGACGTCCGGCTCGTCGAGAAGCGCGATGTAGCTGCCCGCGTTCGGATTGCTCTTGCTCATCTTCTTCGAAGCGTCGTCGAGGGACATGACCCGCGCGCCGACCTTCGGCGTATACGGCTCCGGAATCTTGAACGTCTCGCCGAACCGGAAGTTGAAGCGGCCGGCCAGATCCCTCGTCAGCTCGAGATGCTGCTTCTGGTCTTCGCCGACCGGCACCAGGTGCGCCTGGTAGAGCAGGATGTCCGCCGCCATCAGGGGAGGATAGACGAACAAGCCCGCGCCGACGGCTTCCTTGCCTTCGGACTTGTCCTTGAATTGGGTCATTCTCTCGAGCTCGCCCATATACGACAGCGTCGTCATCAGCCAGCCGAGCTCCGCGTGCTGGTGAACGTGGGATTGGACGAAGATCGACGCCCGCTTCGGGTCGATGCCGGCCGCGACGTACAGGGCCGCCACCATCTCGGTCTGCTCCCGCAAGTCCGCCGGCTCCTGCGGCACGGTGACCGCGTGCAGATCCGGGATCATGAAGAAGCAGTCGTACTCGCCTTGCATCTCCACGAAGTTCTTCAAGGCGCCGATGTAGTTGCCGAGAGTCAGCTTGCCGCTCGGCTGGATGCCGGACAAGACGCGCAGAGGTTGGTTGTTGCTCATGGCTTCATTCGCCTTCCTTCTTTTCCTAATCGGATATGGTCTGGCCAAAAAAAACAAAAAGACCTCTTCGTCAAGGGACGAAGAGATCGTGGTGCCACCCTTATTCGCTTCCTTCTCCGATAGCGGATTAACGCCACGCCGTGCGCGGTTGAGGACGCGTCGCGGCCGTACCCGGTTACGGGGTCGAGGGAAGCCTTCGGTTCCGTTAACGGGGAACGACCGGGGAGCATGGGGACGCGGCCGATTCGAAGAGGGTCCGAGGATAAGAAACTAAGGACCTATAGGCGCGCCGTTCCGCTCCCGGCTCCGAGCTCCAATTCCGCCTTCGGACGGGCACCGGTTCGCAGCAACCACCGGCTCTCTGGGCCCGACCCCCGAGGCGTACTTCTTCTCATCATCGCCGAACTTGATATTGCAATCCATTATACTCCGCGGGACCCGATTGTCAACCGGATACCGGCAGGAGCGGCCGGCAGGAGGGCCGGAAGTAGGGCTGGAAGTAGGGCTGGAAGGAGGTCCGGCAGAAGGACCGGAAGGAGAGCCCGAAGGAATCGGGAATCTCCGTTTATTCGATCTGCCTCAAATAGGCGACGACCGCGTCGATCTCTTCGTCCGTCAGCTTGCCTCCGTGCTTGCCTTCCGGGTTCCTCGTCGTCAGCACGTCCTTCAGCGTGGCGGCGCTTCCGTCGTGCAGGTAAGGCGCCGTCGCCCAGACGCCGCGAAGCGTCGGAACGTCCCACTGCTCCGGCGTGCGGGGGTTCTTGAAGCCTGCCCGCGCGTCGCCATCGGACTTCAAGTCCTTATCGGTGCCGGTGCCGACGTCGTACAGGTGCGAGATGTCGTCCGTCGTCAGAGCCGTGCCGCCGCCCGTCGCTTGATTGCTGTCGGTGAAATAATCGCCGGCGTGGCAGGAGATGCACTTGCCGACCGTGTCGAAGATCTCCTTGCCCTTCTTCGCCTCGTCCGTCAGCCCCCCGTCCGCCGCCCGGAAGGGGCTCCTCGGAACGGGGAGGCTGTCCGGATTCTTGAGGAACGTCGCGAGAGCGTCGTACATCTTCTGATACTCGTCCGGCAGCTTCTTGCCCGGGTCCGCGTCCATCATCCCGCCCATCTCGCTCTGGACGGTATGGATGTAGTCCGTGAAGTCGTCGCGGCTTCCGTCCCACATGAACAGCCCCGTCTCCATCGCGAAGACGTTGCTCGGTACGTTGCGCGGCCCTTTGGCGGTGAGCAGCGTCATCCCGTCGGTCTCTCCCCCGGCATGGCAGGAGACGCAGCTCATCCAATGCTGCTGCGTGATCGGGTACTCGTCGCTGTTCGCGGTCAGGAACAGCGTCTTGCCGAGCCGTTCCTCCGCGGGCAGCGGATCCTTCGCGATCAGCTTCAGCGTCTTCGCCTCCGCTCGGGCGTCGCCGCTCGGCCAGCCGGTCGAGACGGTCGCCAGATCGTGCGTGTTCCCGTTATTCACGAGCAGCGTCGAGTCGTCCGGCGACAGCGCCATCCCGATCGGCCAGTCGCCCGGCACGTGGCGAACGATCTGGGTCGCGTTGCCGCCCTTGGTCAGATCGAAGACGACGACGTCCTCGCTGCCCGACATGAGCACGTACGCCTTGGAGCCGTCGCTCGAGAAGCGGACGTCGGACGGATTGGAGACGATCATCGTCTTGCCGAGATTGTCCGGGACGTTGATCTCCTTGAACAGCTGCTTCCGCTCGTCGGTCAGCTCCCGGTCCGCGGCCGTGTCGATGACGGAGATGGCGGGGAAGATCGTCTCGTCGAACGCGATAGCCGTGTCCGTATTCGTCAGCAGATGCGTCGCCCAGGCCGTCTTGCCGTCCGGCGAGATGCGGATCTGCTCGAGCGTGTTCGGCAAGCCCTGGCTCTTCTTCCGATCCTTGAGGTTCGGCGACTCGGCGAGCCGGATCGTCGTCTTCACGGTGCCGGAGGCGGTATCGACGACCGCGACGTTCGCCGACAGGTACAGACCGACGTACAGCTTCGAGCCGTCCGCCGTCAAGGCGAGAGCTCGCGGTCTCTCTCCCACTTCGATCGTTCCGGAGAGCTTGCGGCTGTCCGCGTCCGCGACCGACACGGTGCCGGAGCGGTCGTTGGAGACGTACACCTTCTTCCCGTCCGGAGAGACGACGACTCCGTACGGCTCGATGCCGACGTCGATCGTGCCCTCGATGGACAGGTCCTTCGTCCGCAGAACGTCTACTTTATCCGTATCGCGGCACGTCACGTAGAGCTTCTTCCCGTCCGGCGACAACGCCGCCTGCTGCGGCATCTTGCCCACCTGAGCCTCGACGACGACCTCGCCGCGGGCGACGTTCACCTTCGATACCGTGCCGGCGTCCCCGTTCACGGCATACAAGTACTTGCCGTCCGGCGACAGCGCCACGTTGTCGGACGAAGAAGGCCCGGCTGCCGAAGGCGTCTTCGATGACGTACAGCCGGCCAGACTTCCAAGGGTAACCAGCACGAGCGCGGTTATCCAGACAATTGCCTTCCGGCTCATTACTTCGACACCTCGACGGGTCTCAGGATCGGCGATACGCCGAAGGGTCCGCCCGCGCTCTGAATCTGGGGAACGGCGTCCTTATCGGTATTGCCGGACTTGTCGCCTTCCACGTAGCGGTCGCCGGTATCCCAGAATTCGCTCGCCTGCATCCCTTGATCCAGCGTCGGCCCGTTGATCACCGTGCGGTAGAAGCTGACGTACCGGTCCTTGATCGCGTCCCGCTCGAGCGTCTTGAGACGTTCGGCGTCCCCGCTCTCGTTGCGAAGGTTCTGGAGCGCGAGCCGCAGCATGGCGGATACGCCGCCCGCCGTATAAGCGTCGTACTTGCCGGAGCCGTCCAAGTCCGTCATGTACGTCTTCCAATCCTTCTTCCACAGCAGGCGATCCGTCGCGTCGTACACCTTGCGGGCGGCGTCGCGGTACTTCTTGTCCTCGGTCGCCAGGTAGGCGGCCGTCAGGCCGCGAATCGCTCCCGTCTGCGCCTCCAGCGTCGGCGAGGAATCGTCCGGCTCTCCCTTGTCGTTCCAGCCGTTCGCCGCCAAGCCGTCCTTGCGGAGCACGTTCTGGATCAGGAAGTCCGCCTGGCGCTTGATCATGTCGAGAGCCTGCTTGCCTTCCTCCGTGTCGAGCCCTTCGGCCCCTTCGCCGTTCGCGTAGCCGACCGGCTTCCCGTCGATCGCGCGCTCGAAGATCCGGAGCGCCTCCATCGCGTAGCCGGCGTCGAACGTGTCGCCCTTCGTCCCCGGCTTCATGCCGTCGTGCTCGGACAGCAGCCAGCCGCCTTGGTCGTTCCAATGCATCGCCTGAATATTGCGGAACGTCTGGAGCATGACGTCGCGGTCGGCGGTATACGGATCGTCGGACGGAACGTCGTTCGACGGATCCCCGTCCACGTTCGCGGCCGGCGCAGCCGGGAACGGCGAGCCGTCGAACGCGAGCGCGAACGCCGGATTCCGGTTCGCGTTCGCCGGACGCTGGTCGACCGTGCCGAAGAACTCGGCGGCCGGCCACAGCGTCAGCCACTGATCGCGCAGCTGGCTGCTCTTATCCTTGACCTCGTACTTCGTCGCGCCCGGGTAATCCTTGTCCCCGTTCTCCGTGACCGCGATCGAATGCGGCAAGTACGCCAGGCCCTGCGAAGGATCGTAGGCCGCGCCCTTGCCGGCGGTCAACTGACCCGAGTTCGCGTCGTAGAACAGGCCTTGGCGGACGGCGAGCAGCTTGTTCCAGATCTCTTCCGTCAGGAACATGCCTTGGAGGCCGTCGGCGGAGCTCACGCCGAGGGCGACGTTCGGGTCGTTCGGGTCGACGGAAGCCGCATCCAGCTCTTCGTCCTTGTCCTTGGAGTGGACATTGCCCAGGAAATCCCCCGCCCAGAGCGCTTGCTTGAGCATCGTCGCCCCATAGGCGGACGGGACGAGCGTCTTCTCCATCTTGGAGCGGTCCCACCGAAGGCTGGCGAAGTCGACCTGGTAGTTCGGCACGTAAGCGCCGTCCTCACCGTCGGCGAACTTGCCGGTGTCCACCTTCTGCGAATAGTGGGGGTCCCCGGACGCGTATTCGATCGTCGTCGGGAACATGTTCTGCTGAATGTCGCTGGCCGCCGACCCGACGGACTCGGCGAACTGCGTGAAGCGGGCGGCGAGCGCCTCGTTGGCCGACACGCCCTTCTCCTTCGCGTAGGCTTGAACGGCCGGTCCGTTCAGAAGATGCAAGCCGAGGCCGGACTTCTCCACCACCTCGTACATCGCTTCTTCCGAATATTCATAGGATTCGATTCCCGCTATATAATCGAAAGCCGAAGGCTTGTCGATCGCGTTCGCGTCGAGCACGTCCAGATCGAGGCCGAGCGATTCCGCGAGCGGTTCCCCGGACAGCTCGAATTCGGCGTACGCGAACATATTCCCCGCCGTGTCGAACGAGTTCTCGTCCGTCACTTTAACCTCCAGCCCGCTGCTGCACCCGACCGTGAGCGCGAGCATTCCCGCGGCGCCCGTCAGCGCGGACTTTCTCCCCCATCCTTTAGCCATTCGACGATTCTCCTTTATCCCGTTTCTCTTCTCCACTTGACGAATTATAGCAGTGGTGAGAATCATTATCAATAATAAATATTTAGAAAAGAAGCGGCCTGTTCCGGTTCCGTCACCGGGGCTCCGGAGGCTTCCCGGTTCTTGTCCGGCCGGGACGGGCATAGGTTAGTAAAAGTTACGGTTACGCGGAAGGCAGGGATTGCGATTGGCGATCTTCCGACTCCGATACTTGGCGGCGGCCGCGGGAGCCGCCTATCTCCTGCTGCTCTGGCGCAACCATGCGGCCTGGCTGCAGCCGTTCGTCCGCACGTTCGCGGGCATTCTTCTCGACGCGCTCCCTTATTTGGCGCTCGGTTCCGTCGTCTCCGCCCTCATCCAGACGTACGTGTCGGATCGGCTGATCGGCCGGTTCGCCCCGCGGAACAGGCTGGTCGGCGTTCTGTTCGGAAGCACGCTCGGGCTCGTTCTGCCGCTGTGCGAATGCGGCATGATTCCCGTCGTCCGCCGGCTTCTGCGCAAGGGGCTTCCCCCGTACGTCGGCATCGTCTTCCTCGTCGCCGGGCCGATTCTGAACCCGATCGTGATCGCGTCGACGCTGGCCGCGTTCCGGGGCGATCCCGGGCTCGCTTACGCCCGCTTCGGCCTCGCGTTCGCCGTTGCGGTCGCGCTTGGGCTCATGCTGTCCGTCCTGCTGAAGCAGAATCCGCTTCGGGAGCCCTCGCCCGTCCGTCACGGACACTCGCATGGGCATGCTCACGAGCATGGGCATTCGCATGAGCATGGGCATGGACATAAGCACGACGATCACGAGCATAAACACGGCGGTCACGAACATGATCGCGAGGGACATGATCACGAGCATAAGCACGATCACGGGCATTCGCACGGATTGTTCGGCGGACACCATCATCACGACCATTCCGTGCCGGCGGAAGGACCTTGGCACCGCAAGCTCGCAGCCATCGCCCTTCACTCCGCCGAGGACATGTGGGATATGGGCAAATACCTGCTCGCGGGCTCGTTCATCACGGCGGCCGTCCAGACGGCGGTCAGCCAGGAGACGTTCGCCGCCGTGGCCGGCTACGATCTCGTCTCCCATCTGTTCATGATGGGATTCGCCTTCATCCTGTCGCTCTGCTCGACGTCCGACGCCTTCGTGGCGGCTTCGTTCGTCCATCTGTTCCGGCCGGGAGCCCTGCTGTCCTTCCTCGTGCTGGGGCCGATGATGGATTTCAAGAGCACCCTCATGATGCTGTCTACCTTCCGCCGAGGCTTCGTCGTCCAATTCGCGCTGCTGACCGCATGGCTTGTCCTGCTTGGCTCGCATATTTTCGAGAGGTACGGTTGGGTATGAGAAAAGGAGGGAAATGCTGCGGGGCGAGGGATCGCCTGCATGACGACGGCCGGTTCCCCGACGGGAGACCGGCCTTCTCTTAGGCTTGCTGGCTGTTGGAACGGCGCTTCGGCTTCAACCGGAACATCAAATTCGCCATGTTGTAATTCGATTCGAATTGAACGCTTAAGCTGACCTTCCCCTGGCGCAATACGAAATCGTAAGTAATCTCCCCGTGCGTCCAACTGCGCTTATGTACGAGTGCTTCTACGGCCATCCTCCGGAGCGACGCCACTTGCTCGGCGTTCATTCCCTTGCCGGCGGGCTTCTCTCCAGCCGTTCCCTTCTCTTCGCAATCCAGCGGCAGATGGCGGATTCCGAACTTGCCCACGTCGTCGTTGCGAATCTGGAATACGATCGTCCCCGCCGACAGCCCCTTCAGCTCTTCCTCCATCTCGCGCAGAGCCTCGTCCACTTGCCTGGCCAACGGAACCATTTCCAATGTCATCGCTCTCCTCCTTAATGCTTACTCTTTGTCGACTAAATTCTACCTTTTCTGCAACTTCAGACTCATTATATGAGAATATTTAGAAAATTTCAATGATTTTGTCTTACCTTGTCGTTAAAAAAAGCATAAAGCTGCGTCCGGTCGAACTAAGAAAGCCCGGAAGGGAGCAATCCCCTCCGGGCTTCCCAAGCTATCAGGACCGGGCCGCCAGCTTCTCGAAGGCGTCCACGTCCGCCACCGCGCGCTGGACCGCCGACCGCCAGAAGTCCGGCTTGGTCAAGTCGGCGCCCAGATGGCGCGAGGCAAGCTGCTCGACCGTCATGACGCCGGTATCGCGCAGCAGGCTGTCGTACCGGGCCGCGAACGCCGGCCCTTCCGCCTCCGCCACGGCGGCGATTCCCGTGCTGAACAGGTAGCCGAACGTGTACGGGAAGTTGTAGAACGGCACGTCGGTCAGGTAGAAGTGCAGCTTCGACGCCCAGAAGTGCGGGTGCCAGGAGCCGAGGGCATCGCCGAACGCCTCGCGCTGGGCGGCGACCATCAGCTCGCCGAGCTGCCCGGCATCCAGCATCCCTTCCCGGCGCATGCCGTAGAACCGCGTCTCGAACAGGAAGCGCGCGCGGATGTTCATGAAGAACGCCACGGCGTTCTGCAGCCGCTCGTCGAGCAGCGACAGCTTCGCCTCGTCGCCGTCCGCCCGGCGCAGAAGCGCGTCGGTGACGAGCCCTTCGGCGAAGGTGGACGCGGTCTCCGCGACGTTCATCGCGTAATCCTGGGCGAACGGCGGGAGGCCGTCCACCAGAGACGAGTGGTAGGCGTGGCCGAGCTCGTGGGCGAGTGTGGACACGTTGCCCGCGGTGCCGGAATAGGTCATGAAGATGCGCGTCTGGCGCTTCAGCGGGAAGTCGGTGCAGAAGCCGCCCGGACGCTTGGCGGGACGATCCTCGGCCTCGATCCAGCGCTCCTCGAACGCCCGCTTCGAGAGCTCCGCCATACTCGGGGAGAATTCCCGGAACGCGTCTCCGATCAGCGCGGCCGCGCTGTCGTACGAGATCTTCGCCCCGTCGGCTCCGACCGGAGCGGAGACGTCGTGCCAGCCCAGCTTCTCCTTGCCGAAGCGGCGCGCCTTCGCGCTTAAGTAGCGCTTGAGCGGCTCGATGCCGCCGGCCACCGCGTCCCACATGGCGTCCAGCGTCTCCCGGCTCATCCGGTTCATCTTCAGCGGCTCGCGAAGCGGATCGTCCCACCCGCGCCGGCCGTACAGCTTCAGCCGGAAGCCTCCCAGACGGTTCAGCGTGTCGGCGCACAGATCGGCCTGCTCCGCCCACGCCTCCTCCCAGAGACGGCCCATCTCGTCGCGGACCTCCTGCTTCGGATCGTCCAGCTTGTTGGCCGCCTGGCCCGCGGACAGCTTCGACGTCTTCCCGTCTTCCTCCCACGGAATGGAGATGCGGCCGACCAAGGTCGAATAATGCTCGCCCCATCCTTGATAGCCGTCGATCGCCAGCTCCGAGGCGAGCGCCTCCAGCTCCGGAGCCAGCTTGTCTCGGATCGCCGCGCGGCGTTCCTCGAGCGGGAACGAGATGTCTGCGAGTTCCGGCGTCGCGACCCATGCGGCGAAGCGTTCGTCCGGGATGGCCGCCAGCCCGACGTCGAACAGATCGGACGCCTGCTTGAGCCGAGCGGACAGCGATTGCGCCTTCTCGGTCCAGGCGACGGCGCGCTTGTCGTTCATGTTCTGCGAGGACAAGCAGATGACGAACGAGTCCGCGTGGCGGATGCGAATGTGCGCTTCCTGCAGCTTCGCCGTCCAATCCCGAAGCTCCGAGTCGGAAGGCTCGCCGCCCTTCCTCTGCTGCAGCTCCCCTAGGAGGGAAGCGACGAGAGCCTCCGTCTCCGCCATGAAGGCGGCGAACTCGGGCGAAGCCGAGCCGCCTGGATAAAACAGGTCCAAATCCCATGTCTGCGACAGATTGTGCGGCATGAACGTATCATCCTCTCTTCGGGGCTCATCCTCTTAATAGTCCTGTTGCGGACGGACCGGTTCCCCTTTATTCAAATGCTACATCATTGCGCTTCCCGGAACAACTGGTGTATCGTTAGAGAATCCCATTCGAACGGAACGGAGGTGCCGTTGTGATCCCCTTCGAGAACAGTCTGCCCTACGACATCCAGATGAACGACGTCTACGCGGCCGAATGCCCGTTCTGCGGCCAATCGCACGTGAGGCTGCCGCTGAAGCCGGAAGACGTCGAGGAGCTGCGCGGAGCCGGGCGCAAGCGCTCCGTCGTGTTCCCGTGCTGCCACACCCGCGTGCAGCTCGTCGATGCCGACGGCGATTACCTGCTCGCGGACAAGCCCGTCGGACGAGCCCGGACAAGGAGCTGACGGCGGGCTTGATTTTCCCGGCCTCTCCGCGTGCTCTCGGGTCGGCGAACGCAAGTACTTTCTTGGACTAACGGACCGCGACTCGTCCCGCCCGGCTCTCGGCAGGTTCCCGCCCCAACAAGAAAGGACTGCCGAGATCGTTCTCGGCAGTCCGGTATTCGCAGCGGCGTCTTAAGCGCCGTTCCGCGTCATCTCTTCCGGGAGCTCGGCCCCGGCGTTCGTCATGTCCTCGCGAATGACGGTCCATTGCTCGCGCGAGGCGCGGATCATGGCGGCGTCGGTGATGCTCTTGTCGTGGATGACCCTCGAGAACCACTTGACCGCTTCGTGATAATGGCCGAGCCGGCGATGCAGCTCTCCGATCAGGTACAGCAGCCGGGCGTTGTTGACCGCGCTCTCGCTCTGATACACCCTTATGTACGCGTCCAGGGCGAACTCGATGAACTTCAGCTCCATCTCCGCGTTGCCCTCGTACCGGTACAGCCACGCGATATGGTGAAGGATGCCGGCTATGATCCGGTCCTTCTCCTTGACGGCCTGCGCCGACAGGAGCGCCAGCTTGTAGCATTCCATCGCTTCCCGATGGGTTCTCTCCCCGCCGTATTCGCGGAAGGTCCACTGCTTCCCGATCTTGTCCAAGTACGCCCTCTTCTGGTCGTCCCGCATATGCCCGTTGAAGTTCTCCGTCGACGCGAACCCGCAGTAAGGGCACACCCGGACGACGTAAAAATCGGGATTGACCGAGGCGAAGTACGAGCAGAAGTCGGAATCCGTGCGGATGGCCCTCTTCAGGCTGGGCCGCACCCGGGACGTCTGGAACTCGGATTCGCAGCAGGGACATTTGATCTTCGTCAAATATAACGGATCCACTAAGGACTCCTCCAAGCGCCGTCCGCCTCAGGCGGGACGTCGCGGGTAATGGCCTTACGAGTTGACAAAATGGTAAGCGGGCCCGGACAGCCGGTCCAGCATGATCCGCTGCAGCTCGGGCGACAGGCTCGTCTCCTCGAGCGCCCGTCTCATGCAATCGAGCCAGGCGTCGGCTCTCTCCTTCGTGATCGGGAACGGCAGGTGCCGCCCGCGCATCATCGGGTGTCCGTGCAGATCGGAATAGAGAGACGGTCCGCCGAAGAACTGGGTCAAAAATTGATACTGCTTCTCCATGACCGGGCGGATGTCTTCCGGGAACAAAGGCGCGAGCAGAGGGTGCTCCTGCACCTTCGGATAGAATCTCTCGACCAGGTCGCGAATGGCCGGTCCTCCGCCCGCGGCTTCATAGATCGTCGAATAAGTCACGCGGACAGCCTCCTTCTCGTATTTCTTGGCAATATCGGGACTTTTCTCCCTAGGCACACCCATTATACCATAACGGAACCCGAACTTATCTCCTATTCAAACAAAAATCGCCCAAGCGGGCGATGAAAGAAGTCATAGTTCGATCGTTGTTACCAGTCGTTCTCCGGAGGTGTCAGGGATTCCCTGATTACGTATACGAAAGCGCATACAAGAATACCCGCCGCGATAGCCGCCATCTCCCATCCCTCCGCTCTCATGAGTCATTCAAGAATCATCGCGATTCTTCAACCATTCCGATATAGTTCCATTGTAGCATATCGCCCCCGAACAATCACCGATTTTTTGCAAGCGATTACAAGATCGAACGCCGGGCAAGTAACCCGCTTCTCGAACATATAGTGGACAAGAAGCTTTTAATGGGATAACCAGGATGGAGTTGAGATCCGCATGCGCACGACCGTATCGCAACGAGGAACGGAACGAATGTCCCGGCTCAACGGCTGGCTGGCGGCGCTGACGCTCGGGACCGCGGTTCTGCTGATCGGAGGGCTCGCGCTCTCCATGCCTCAAGTCGCTCTCGACGCGTCGCTCAAAGGGCTGGCCGTCTGGTGGGAAGTGCTGTTCCCCGCGCTGTTCCCGTTCTTCGTGCTGTCCGAGCTGCTGCTCGGCTTCGGCGTCGTCCACCTGACCGGCACGCTGCTCGACCCGCTCATGAGGCCGTTGTTCCGCATCCCCGGGGCCGGCGGCTTCGTCGTGGCGATGGGCTTCGCTTCGGGCTATCCCGTCGGCGCCCGCTTGACCTCCCGGCTCATGGACGGCAAGCTCGTCAACCGGGAGGAAGGGGAGCGGCTCGTCGCGATGACGACGTCGTCGGACCCGATCTTCCTGATCGGGGCCGTCTGCATCGGTTTTTTCGGAAGGGCCGATATCGTCCCCGTGCTGGCGGCCGCCCATTACGGCGGGGCGATGCTGCTCGGTATTCTGATGCGGTGGGGAGGACGCGGGGAGAAGGCGGAGGACGGGGGGACAAGGAAAAAGGCGGAACGGCGCCGGGGAGGACGGCTCCGGGAGGCGCTCGCCGCCATGCACCGCGCGAGGCAGGAGGACGGAAGAACGTTCGCCGTCATGCTCCAGGACTCCCTGCGATCCTCGATCCAGCTTATGATCGTCGTGGGCGGGCTCGTCGTTTTTTTCTCGGCGACGCTGGAGCTCCTCATTCACAGCGGCCTGCTCGGGACGCTGAGGCATCTGTTCGTCGGGCTGCTTCATCTCGCGGGAGCCTCGCCGTCGCTGTCCGATTCGCTCATCCGCGGAACGTTCGAGGTGACGCTCGGTGCCCGGGCCGCCGCGGAAGCCGGCTCCGTCTCGGGCCTGCCGGTCCCTCCTCTCGTCGACCGGGTGGCGGCCGCCGCCTTCGTCCTCTCCTGGGGAGGACTGTCCGTGCACGCCCAAGTGGCGGGTTTGATGAGCCGAACGAGCTGGCGGTACGGGCCTTTTTTCCGGGCGCGTCTCCTGCACGCCGTCATGGCGGTGGCGCTCGTCTACGCGCTGTGGCCGTATTTGTATCAGCCTTCCTCGTAAGCTCCGGGGGAATCGGGGCTGCAGGATTGTTTTCTCGGGCGGCATTAGGGTATGATCGTATCGAGAAGAGCAACCGATTGGCTGCGGAAGGAGCAAACCCTTGAAGTATGCACTGCTTGACCGTGGAGACCGGCTCTCGCGCGAATTGGCGGAGCGGTTCCACGACCTGGCGCGACAGCGCGGGCTTACCCGCGACGAATCGTCCCCCGAGATCGTCCTGTCCATCGGCGGGGATGGCACTCTGCTGCAAGCGTTCCACCGGTTCCGCGACAAGGTCGGCTCGGTGGCGTTCGTCGGCGTTCATACGGGGCATCTCGGCTTCTACGCCGACTGGAAGAAGGACGAGCTCGAAGAGCTGGTCCAGCTCATGGCGACGGTGGAGCCGAAGACGGTCAGCTATCCGCTGCTGCGGGTCGAGATCGTCACGGACGGCGGCACGTCGGTCTATCTGGCGCTGAACGAATTCACTCTCAAGAGCGTGGACGGGACGCTGGTCGCCCAGCTCAACATCAACGACGAACCGTTCGAGATGTTCCGCGGAGACGGCATCGTCGTGTCCACTCCTACCGGCAGCACCGGATACAATAAGAGCGTCAACGGCGCGGTCATCCACCCGCATCTCGAAGCGCTGCAGATCGCCGAGATCGCGTCGATCAACAACCGCGTCTACCGGACGCTCGGATCGTCCCTTATCCTGCCCAAGCACCATCACTGCGACATCGTGACCGATCCCGAGGAGCCGCTCGCCGTCGGCATCGACCATCTCGTCATGCAGTTCCACGAGGTCCGGTCGATCATCTGCTCGGTCGCCGACGAGAAGGTCCAATTCGCCCGGTACCGTCCGTTCCCGTTCTGGAACCGGGTGCGCGAGGCGTTCATCGGCTTCAAGCCGGAGGATGCCGTGCAGGCCGCCCAGAAGCGTCCGAAGTGACGATCGGATGGATAACGATATAAAGGGGCTGTCCCGCAGGTCGATCGACCTCGCGGGACAGCCCCTATTTGGCGTTTGCAATGGCGCAACCCGGCAGGAAGCGCGACGGGTTGCGCTTCCTCGCGGGCCGAGATGCCCGGCCCGCGCTAAGGCCGCTCGCCGCCGGACTGGCCGGCGTCCGGCCGGCGTCCGCCTTCGGGACGCGGCCCGCCCTCCGGCCGCGGACGGTTCGGCTTGCCGCCGTGGAACCCGCCGCGGCGCCGGTTCTTGCCGGCCCAGCGGCCTCCGCCGCCGCCGGTCTGGCGCTGCGCGCCCTCGCCTTGCGGCCCGGCAGCCTGGACC
>NZ_JACJVR010000045.1 GCF_014212175.1 Cohnella xylanilytica
CATGCTGCGAAAGTTGAGTTATTACCTATAAGGTTTCCCTTTGCATTCCCATAGTTGAACAAGGCTTCCTGAAGATCTATCATTATATAGTTAAATAGTTGATTATCTTTTATTGCAGGAATATACTCATACTTTAATGAATCCAAAAATCTACTTAATGAAGCTCTAGCTTTTGTTAAAGAGATTGTCGTTCCCTTTAATCGTTTTTCCAAATCATCCGATTGTGTTGGAGTTACCGAACCTCTATGCCATGTTCTGGTGACAGTAAAATATTCAGGAAGTGTATTTGGAGATCTATCCCCTCGTTTAAAGGTTATTCGTATTTGAATAAACTGTTTCCCCTTAATAGATTCCTGTCTAACTTCCTTTAGCCTGCTAAAGTTAAAATCGTTGTAGAAGTTAACTTCGGTTCTAAAATCAGTTTGTGAATTAAAGAATAGGTTTAAGGCTTTTAGAATATTAGACTTGCCTGCGTCATTACCACCAGAAAATATATTTAGTGAATTATTCTTTGTGATTTTTAGATAATAGATCGATCTAAAGTACCTTATTTCAATTTGACTAATAATCTCCATGCAACCATCGCCCCATGAAACTATGCGTAATTTGTAATATTATACCTCCTTTTTTCATACTATTGTAGTTTATTTCAAAAACTTGCCGTTACTTGTGGTACGGTTCACCGCGATTGATCTTAAACGATCCTCCCTGCGCTGCCCGTCGCAGCCCTTCCCTATTCGGGACGATGCCGGGTTCGGTACTCCGTCGGCGTCGATCGGTAATATCTCTTGAAGGCGCCGGCGAAGCTCTCCGGCGTGGCGAAGCCCAGCCGTTCCGATACGGCGGCTACGGGAAGGTCGGTCGACGACAAGAGACGGGCGGCGGCGCTCATGCGCGCTTCCGTCTTCTTGGCGTTGAACGACAGGCCGTACTGCTTGCGCACGGCTCGTTCGGTCTGTCTCGGGCTCAGGCCGAGTTCGTCGGCCAAGCTCGTCAAGGTGACATCGCGGAAGCGGAACAGGAACGCGTTCTCGATGGCGAGCAGCCGGCTGTCGTCGAGCGTTCGGGTCGGCAGCGGTCGGGAAGACGGCTCGGCGTCCTCGTATTGGCGGAGCGTCCGAACGAGGACCATCTCCAGCAGTCGGGCGACGTTGCCCGGGTAGCCGAGCTCGCGCGCTTCCGCCTCCTTCGAGATCAGCCGGAACAGTTCGAGCAGCCCGGCGCGGTCCTGCCCGATCCAGAACGGAGTCGACAGGAGCCTCCGGACCAATTCGGCGTCGTCCGAATCGGCCGCGGGTTCGGGCGCGCCGCGGGGAGCGTCCGGACGGAGGACCTCGCAGAAGACGCAATACTCCGACATCGGATCGAGCGGATCGGGCAATTGTTCATGCGCGACGAGGGGGCCCGTCATATACAGGGAGCCGGGTCCGAGCGGGTACCGCTCTCCTTGCGCGATCAGCGTGCCCCGGCCGCTCGGGACGTAATGCAGCTCGTAGCTGCGGGCGCTATGGCTGTGCTCGGGCATCGGGAGATGGAAGGTGCCGGACTTGACGTAGTGGACGTTCAGCGCGAGTCCGCCGAGCGACAGCTTCACGTCCAGATTGCCTAGCTCGATCGGGAAGAGATCCTTCGGCATGGCCGTTCGCTCCTTGCCGCCTGCGAGAATGCGACATCTTGGCCGTCCGGATGTCGCGTCGGGCGGATACCGGGGCGTCGCTGCAGGTCGATATAATTATAGCCGAACGAGACCTGCGGGAGGAATCCGGCCTCTCTTCGAATGCAGGATAGATCAAGTAATTGAAATGATCGATCATTGTTGATCCGGCATCGGTCTTCTATACTTGCCGTGTGATCAGCATTCGAACTTCGAAGGAGAGGAGTCCCTATGTCCGGAGAAAAGAAGTACATCTTGTGCTATACGAGGGAACCGAACGAGGAGCAGGCGTATCCTCCGAAGCTGGCTTATAGCATGCATCTTGCCTGCAGCGACGACGGCTATCGTTATCGGGAGCTGAATCGCAATTCCGGCGTCTTGTTCGCCTTGGCTACGGAAGCGCCGAACGGGTCTCTTCGGCCCAAGAGCTTGAAGAATCCTTATCTGTTCGATCTGGCCGACGGGACCTTCGGCGTGATCGCTGTATGTACGGAAGCGGGGGGAGAGGACGATATCGAGAGCAAAGGCTCCGTCCTGCTGTTCAAGTCGGCGGATCTGCTGAGTTATCGGGAGATCGGGCTTCTCGACCTGAAGGGCGATACTTATGTCCGCGACGCGGCGTGCGAGTTCGACCGGGCGAACGATCGATATGTCGTACGCTGGAGCGACGGCAACGGGAGATTCTATCGGAATTCGATAGAGGATCTCATGGACCTGAGCGGCGCGTCGGAACCGGAAGAGGCGGAGGCTTTCACGGTGGAAGGCGTGTCCGCCGACATCGAAGGCATCGCGCCTCGCAATTCCCTCCCGGTCCCGCGGGATGTGGCGGATCGGCTTGAGAGGAAGCTGACGGCTCCGACGAACATCCGCAACGAAGCGCCGGAACGCGTTGAGGCCGCGACGGACGAGCAGCTGAGAGCCGTCCCGGCGACGTCCTTCTATAGCGACGGCACGACCGCGGAGAAGCCGGTGGATTGGGATACGACGGGGATCGATTGGAGCCGCGCGGGGAGCTATCGAATAACGGGCAAAATCCGTCAGCCTCGTTCTTCCTTCCCGATGGCCGTCGACCGGGCCGATCCCTGCATCGCCAAGTGGAAGGGCAAGTTCTATTTTATCGCCACCAACGATGCGGACGGGAACCGCAGCCTCTCTATCCGGGAGGCGGATACGATCTCGGGCTTGGCGACGGCGGAGGAAGTCCGGATTCTGGACACGGAGACGTACGGCCATCTGAAGAGCTTCCTGTGGGCGCCCGAATTCCATGCTATCGGAGAGGATCTGTACCTGTTCCATGCCGGAAGCACGGGGGAATTCGTCAATATCCAGTCCCACGTCGCCAAGCTGAAGAAGAACGGCAATCCCGTCGTCGCCACCGATTGGGAGGAGCCCGTCCGAGTTGTCCGCAGAGACGGAAGTCCCCTCTTCGAGGCGGGCATTACGCTCGACATGACGATTATTCAATGGAAGGGTCGCGTCTACGCGGCTTGGGCTCAGCGGGAGTTCGTCCCGAGCGACCTCGGCTCCTGGATCTATATCGCCGAGATCGATCCTAAGGAGCCGTGGAGGCTGACGACGGATCCCGTGCTTCTGTCGAAGCCGGATTACGGTTGGGCGAACAACCGCACGTTCGTCGAAGAAGGGCCTTACGCCTTGATCACGGACAAGAAGATCTTCATGACGTTCGCCGGCGCCTTGGTCGACGCGACGTATTGCGTAGGCATTCTGAGCGCGGATCCGGAGGCGGACCTGCTGGATCCGGCCAGCTGGACCAAGGGCAATTATCCGCTGCTGACGTCCAGAAGCGTGCCGGGCGAATACGGGCCGGGCCACAATTCCTACGTAACGGACGAAGACGGCTTCATCTGGAACGTCTATCATGCGAGGAACGGAATCGACGGCCCCAGATGCGCCGGCTTAAGGCGCGTTCACTTCGACATCGACGGCTATCCGGTTCTCGATCTCACGGAAGAGAAGGACTTGAAGCCGGAGCTGGCCGAGGTATCCACGGTCGTCGTCGTGAATCGATAGCGGGCTATAGGCTGTAGACAAATTCAATGGAAGGCGGTTCGGATATGGGCGAGATCGCAAGCCGCGAGAGGCTCTGGTATAGACAACCGGCTCAAGACTGGAACGAAGCGCTGCCGATCGGCAACGGGCGATTGGGCGCTATGGTATTCGGAGGCGCGGACCGCGAACGGCTCCAATTGAACGAGGATTCGCTCTGGTACGGAGGGCCGAGGGATCGCAACAATCGGGACGCCCTTCCGAACCTGCCGAAGATCAGGGAACTCATTCTGGCCGGCAAGCTGCGGGAAGCCCAGGACCTGGCGAGCATGGCGCTGACGGGGATCCCCGAATCGCAGCGGCATTATTTGCCCCTGGGAGATCTGGAGCTTCAATTCGCGTCATCCGGCGGTTCCGCGGAGGAGTACGAACGGGAGCTCGACCTCAGCCGCGGATTGACGGCGGTGTCCTACGTTCAAGACGGGATTCGATATTCCCGCGAAGCGTTCGCCAGTTGCCCGGACCAGGTCATCGCGGTCCGGCTTCAAGCAGACAAGCCGGGGAGCCTGACCTTCCGGGCGCGATGGGATCGCCAGCGGTGGCGTTACCTGGACGGAATCGAGCCGTGGGGGACGGACGGGCTGATTATGGCGGGCGACGCCGGCGGCGAGGGCGGGGTGAGCTTCCGCGCGGCGTTGAAGGCGGTTACAAGAGGGGGCAACTGCCGCACGATCGGAGAATATCTGCTGGTCGAGCAAGCGGACGAGGCGATCCTGCTTATCGCGGCCGGCACGACGTTCCGTTCGCCGGACCCGGAGCAAGCCTGCAAGGAAGAGATCGAAGCCGCGGCTCGGCTATCGTACGAGAGGCTTCGGGAGCGGCACGTCGCGGATTACCGTTCCTTCTTCGACCGCGTGCAGCTGAACATCGAGGAGCCGGACGGCGACAAGAGCGAGCTGACGACCGACGAGAGGCTGGCCGGAATCGAACGCGGACAGGACGATCCGGGACTGGTCGCGCTGTACTTCCAATTCGGGCGTTATCTTCTTATCGCCTCGAGCCGCCCCGGCTCCCTGCCGGCGAATTTGCAAGGAATCTGGAACCCTCACTTTCTGCCGCCATGGGACAGCAAGTTTACGATCAATATCAATACCCAGATGAATTATTGGCTGGCGGAAAACTGCAACTTGGCGGAGTGCCATCTTCCCCTGTTCGATCTGATCGAGAGAATGCGGGCGCCGGGAAGAGAGACGGCGGCGGTCATGTACGGGTGCCGCGGGTTCACCGCGCATCACAATACGGACTTGTGGGCCGACACGGCCCCGCAGGACGCGTATCCTCCCGCGACCTTCTGGCCGATGGGCGCGGCGTGGCTGTGCCTGCATCTCTGGGAGCATTACGCATTCGGCCGGGACGAGGCGTTCCTGGCGGAGGCGTATCCGACGATGAAGGAAGCGGCCCGATTCCTGCTGGACTACCTGATCGAAGGGGAAGACAGGCGGCTGATCACGTGTCCTTCGGTATCCCCGGAGAACACCTATGTGCTCCCGGGAGGCGAATCCGGCGTGCTGTGCGCCGGAGCTTCGATGGATTTTCAAATCATTCGCGCCTTGTTCGACGCCTGCATCCGGAGCATCCGCATTCTCGGGATCGACGAACCGTTCGGCCTGGAGCTGGAGGCCGCTCTGAGCCGGCTCCCGCAGCCCGCGATCGGCCGGCACGGCCAGCTTCAGGAGTGGATGGAGGACTACGAGGAGGCCGAGCCGGGGCACCGCCATATCTCCCATCTGTTCGGGTTGTACCCCGGGGAGCAGTTCACGCCGGACGAGACGCCGGAGCTGGCGGCCGCCGCGCGCGTCGCGCTGGAGAGACGGCTTGCTCATGGGGGCGGGCATACCGGCTGGAGCCGGGCGTGGATTATCAACTTCTGGGCGCGCCTCCGGGACGCGGACAAGGCTCGCGAGAACGTGCTGGCGCTGCTCGGCCATTCCACGCTGCCGAATCTATTCGACAACCATCCGCCGTTCCAGATCGACGGGAACTTCGGCGGGACGGCGGGCATCGCCGAGATGCTGCTGCAGAGCCACTCGGGCGTGCTCCATCTTCTTCCCGCCTGGCCGGCCGCCTGGGGCGACGGGCGCGTACGCGGCCTGCGGGCGCGGGGCGGCTACACGGTGGATATGGAATGGTCGCAAGGGCGGCTCGGGCGGGTCGTCGTCGCCGCTTCCCGTTCGGGCGTGTGCCGCATTCGCGGCCTGGGGGCGGACATCGTCGAGCTGCCCGTGGAAGCCGGGCGGAGCTATACGCTGACGGCGCCGTTCGAGGGGGCGAGCGCGGCCCATTCGTGATGGCCGGCTTGCCGTTCGAGAGAAGCGTTATCCAGAAGAAGATTCAATGAGGAGGAGACCGCCTTGGAACCGTTGAAGGGAACGAACGTCCTTATCCGGGATGGAGAGATCAAACGAAGGGAAGCGGCGAACCGTGCGTACTTGATGAAGCTGAAGAACGAGAATCTTCTCTTCAATTACCGGCTGGAGGCCGGACGGTTCTCGGGCCGGGGCATTCCGGACGACGCGCACGGAGGCTGGGAATCGCCGGTTTGTCAGCTGCGGGGACATTTCCTCGGCCATTGGCTGTCGGCGGCCGCCATGCATGTCGAAGAGACGGGGGATCCGGAGCTAAGGGTGAAGATGGAGCTCATCATCGACGAATTGGCGGAGTGCCAGAAGGATAACGGAGGTCGATGGGCGGGGCCCATTCCGGAGAAGTACCTGCACTGGATCGCGAACGGGAAGAGCATCTGGGCGCCGCAATACAACCTGCACAAGCTGCTCATGGGTCTTGTCGACGCTTATCTCTATGCCGGGAACGAGAAGGCGCTAAGCATCGCGGATTCGTTCGCGGATTGGTTCGTCGATTGGAGCGGCCGATTCTCGAGGGAGCAATTCGACGATATTCTGGACGTCGAGACCGGCGGCATGCTGGAGGTCTGGGCGGATCTTCTGCGCATTACGGGCAACGCCAAGTACAAGTCGCTGCTTGAGCGGTATTATCGCAGCCGGCTGTTCCAGCCCTTGCTCGAAGGCAAGGACCCGCTGACGAATATGCACGCGAACACGACGATCCCGGAAGTGCTGGGCTGCGCCAGAGCCTACGAGGTGACGGGCGAACAACGATGGATGGATATCGTGAAGGCCTATTGGAAGTGCGCGGTGACGGAGAGAGGGTATCTGGCGACGGGCGGACAGACGGCCGGCGAGGTGTGGATGCCCAAGAACAAGATGAAGGCCCGCCTCGGGGACAAAAACCAGGAGCACTGCACGGTCTACAACATGATCCGTCTGGCCGAGTTCCTGTTCCGGCATTCGCGGACCCCGCCTATGCGCAATACATCGAGTACAACCTGTACAACGGCATCATGTCGCAGGCGTATTACCAAGAATATTCGTTGACCGGCCATAAGCACGATTATCCTTCCAGCGGATTGCTCACGTACTTCCTTCCGATGAAGGCCGGTCTGCGCAAGGATTGGAGCTCGGAGACGGACAGCTTCTTCTGCTGTCACGGAACGATGGTCCAGGCGAACGCCGCCTGGAATCGCGGCCTCTATTATCAGGATCGGGACGGCATTTACGTCTGCCAATATTTCGACTCGGAAGTAAAGGCGAATATCGGGGGAACGCCCGTCACCATCGTTCAATCCCAGGATCGCATGAGCGGAAGCGGGATGAACTCCTCTATTACAGCGGGCGTGCAGGGAATAAATCCAATGACCGCTATTCACGAGAATATGCCCTCGTACCGGAAGTACGATCTCAACGTGAGCCTCTCGGAGCCGGCGGAATTTACGATCTATCTCCGGATACCGGAATGGATCATGTCGGAAGCGACGATCTACGTCAACGGCAGCCTTCAAGGGAAGTCGGAGGACGGCGGCCGCTTCTATGCCGTTCGGCGAGTCTGGCAGGACGGGGATACCGTCAGCCTGCTGCTGCCGATCGGAATCCGCTTCGTTCCGCTGCCGGACGACGAGAGCATGGGGGCGTTCCGGTTCGGTCCGGAGGTTCTGGCGGGGATCTGCGAATCCGAGAGAATCCTGTATGCGGACTTGGACGCCGCAGCGTCCGAATTGGAGATGGAGAATGAACGCGAGTGGGGAAGCTGGCGATATTTCTTCAAGACCGCCAATCAGGACCCGGCGATCTCGTTTAGGCGACTCCGGGATATCGGGTACGAACCGTACCAGATTTATTTTAAGGTGAAGCAAGCCCGATAGGGCAGTCCGATAAAGCAAGTTCGATAAAGCAAGTCCGATAAAGCAAGACCGATAAAGCAAGTGCCGTAGATGCCATAGAGATGGCGTCCGTCGTTGCGGAACGGCCGGTCGAACGGCGAGCCGCGAACCGGTCCGGGAACCTGCAAGCGAACGGGTGAGAAACCAAGCGATCGACGGGTTGTTGCCTTCGCCTCCAAACGCTAAACTGGGCTTGTTTCGTTCAAAATCGGGCTGCTGTGGAGGAACAAGATGGGCGAAGTTAAGCCGCAATACGTCCCAAGGAAGGCGACGCCCGCGATGCCGAACGCGCTTCCGAATCCTCTTCGGGAGCGAATACGCGGAGAATTGCTGTTCTGCGCCAAGACGGACCTGGGGAGCGACGGAAGATTCGGCGGGCAGTGGATGGCCGTCACGGATCGCGAAGTCCGGGTATGGCAGGAAGACGGGACGCAGGCTCGCGGCTTGAGCGTGACGGAGATCAAGGACGCGAGGGCGGCGGCCGGAATAGGCGGAGGCATGCTGGTCGCCGACGCGAATGAGGGACCGGTCGTTCTCGTCCGGTACACGGCGGAGCAGACGCCGATCTTCGGCTTCGCGGCGAAGCTGCTCGCCGCCCTGGCGAAGGGCGAGGAGCGGCCGGTTCTGTCGGAGCGCGACGTCCCTCCGCGCTGTGCGACGTGCGGGCATCCTCTCGCGGAAGGCTCGAGGGTGTGCCCGTTCTGCTTGAACAAAGGCAAGGCGGTCTCGCGCATGCTGAAGTACGCGTTGCCCTACAGGCTGCCGTTGATCGCCGCCGCCGGTTTGCTTGTCCTGACGACGCTGATCGAACTGGTTCCCCCTTATCTGACGAAGCTGATCATCGACGACGTGCTGGCGGCGGAAGGCGGCAAGGGGTCCGTTCTGCTTGCGATCTTGCTCGGCCTTGGCGCGACGACCCTGCTCATGACCTTCATGTCGACGGTTCGCGGCTATATCGGCATGTGGGTCGGCACGAAGGTCATGGGCGACATTCGCCGGGACGTCTTCGGGGCGCTGATGAAGCTGTCGCTCGCCTACTTCGACCGCCGGCAGACTTCGCAATTTATCGGGCGGGTCAACAGCGACGCGGAATCGATGCGCCAGTTCATGACGGACGGCGTCGTCTACGTTCTCGGCGAATCGCTGCGGGTCGTCTTCATCTTCATCGTCATGTGCGCCCTGGACTGGCAGCTCAGCCTTCTTGCGCTTCTGCCCGTTCCGGTCATCGTGGCCGTCTCGATGACGCTCTGGCCGAAGATCAGCCGCCGCATGTACCAGCAATGGCGCTCGATCTACCGTCTGAACACGCTGGTCGGCGAATCGCTGCAGGGCATTCGCGTCGTGAAGGCGTTCGGCCGCGAGCCGGAGGAGGTATCCCGGTACGATGGAGTCAATGCCGACGTCGTCCGCGTCAATCTTCGCACGGAGAGATTGTGGCAAATTATTTTTCCGGCGTTCGGCTTTATCGCGGGTCTCGGCACGCTGCTCATCTGGTACGCCGGCGGATTCAAGGTGCTTCGCGGCGAACTGGAGCTGGGCGTCGTCCTGGCGATGATCGCCTATCTCGGCATGCTGTTCCGGCCGCTGCAGTCGGTCAGCCAGATGATCAATTGGGTGAGCAGCGCGATCGTCTCCGCCCATCGGGTGTTCGAGATTCTCGATACGCCCTCCGAGGTTCCCGACGCCCGGGATCCGGCGCCGATCGGAAGCCTGAAGGGCGATGTGGAATTCCGCGGCGTCACGTACGGCTACGAGAAGCATCATCCCGTGATCAAGGGGGTCGATCTTCGGGTCCGAGCTGGCGAGATGATCGGCCTGGTCGGCCATTCGGGGGCGGGCAAGTCGACGTTCATCAATCTGCTGTGCCGATTCTATGATACGGACGAGGGCGACATTCTTATCGACGGCGTCCCCATCCGCGGCATCGGGCAATCCGATCTGAGGCGTCAGATCGGCGTCGTGCTGCAGGAGACGTTCCTGTTCGACGGGACGATCGCGGAGAATATCGCTTACTCCAAGCCGGACGCGACGCCGGAGGAGATCATGCGCGCGGCCAAGATCGCCAACGCGCACGACTTCATCGTCCGGCTTCCGGACGGCTACGACACGAAGGTCGGGGAGCGCGGGCACAAGCTGTCCGGCGGCGAGAAGCAGCGGGTCGCGATCGCGAGGGCGATCATTCACGATCCGCGCATCCTTATTCTCGACGAGGCGACCGCCTCCGTGGACACGGAGACGGAGCGGCAGATCCAAGAGGCGATCTCGCGGCTCGTCCAGGGGCGGACGACGTTCGCCATCGCCCACCGGCTGTCCACTCTGCGCAATGCCGACCGGCTCGTCGTGCTCGATCGGGGGCGGATCGTCGAGGTCGGAACGCACGAGGAGCTGCTGGCGAAGGAGGACGGCGTCTACCGCAAGCTGGTCGACGCCCAGACCGAGCTGTCCAAGATCAAGGGGGTCGAGGGCGGATGACGGATCGTTACGATATCCGAATGCTGGGACCCGACGACCTCTACGTCAGCCGGGGGAAGGGCGGCGTGCTTCAGGGCGTCGTGGACGGACGGCCCTACGAGGAGCTGGTCGCGTACCGCGCGTTCCCGTTCCGCTTCGCGACGGAGTACATCTCGATCCGCGACGCCAAGGACGAGGAGCTGGGAATCGTCCGCGACATCGCCGAGCTTAACGAGGAGAGCGCCGCCGAGCTGGCGAGAGAGCTGGAGCTGCGGTACTTCCTGCCGAAGGTAACGAGGGTCGACAGCGTGAAGTTCAAGTCGGGACTATGGGTGTGGGAGCTGCAGACGCATCTCGGGCCGACGAGCCTCGCGATGCGCAATCTGCACGATCATGTGCAGGCTCCCGGCGGAAGCCGGATCGTTCTCGTCGACCTGAGCGGCAAGCGCTGCGAGATTCCGGATTGGCGGGAGCTGGACGCCCACAGCCGCCGCCAGCTCGAGGAAGTCATTTAGTCGAAGATTGGGAGGCGAATTATTATGACGCAACGACAGGCGCTGGAAGACATTCCGAAGCTGCGCGAAGTATTCGAACCGTATTTCCGAATCGGCGCGGCGGTCAATCCGTCGACCCTGACCGCGCAGCGGGAGCTGCTCGCGCGGCACTTCAACAGCGTAACGGCCGAAAATGAAATGAAATTCGCCAGCCTGCATCCGGAAGAGGAGCGCTACGCGTTCGAGGAGGCCGACCGGATCGTCGACTTCGCGGCGGCGCACGGGATGGCCGTCCGGGGCCACACGCTCGTCTGGCACAACCAGACGCCGCCCTGGGTGTTCCAGAACCCGTCCGGCGGCGCGGCGGATCGGGAGACGCTGCTGGCTCGGATGAAGTCCCACATCGAGACGGTCGTCTCCCGCTACAAAGGGTTGATCTATGCGTGGGATGTCGTGAACGAGGCGGTCTCCGACGACGGCGGGGAGCTGCTGCGTCCGTCCAAGTGGCTGGACATCGCCGGCGAGGACTTCATCGCCAAGGCGTTCGAATACGCGCATGCGGCCGATCCGCAAGCGCTCTTGTTCTACAACGACTATAACGAGTCGGTTCCCGAGAAGAGAGAGAAGATCTGCGAGCTGGTCCGGTCGCTTAAGGAGAGGGAGGTTCCGATTCACGGCGTAGGGCTTCAAGCGCATTGGAACCTGGTTCATCCTTCCCTGGACGACATTCGCCAAGCGATCGAACGATACGCGAGTCTCGGGGTCAAGCTGCACGTCACGGAACTCGACGTATCCGTCTTCCTGCACGAGGATCGCCGCACCGATCTGAAGGAGCCGGAGGCCGGCATGCTGGAGAGACAAGCGGAGCGATACGGACGGATCTTCCGGCTGTTCAAGGAATACGGCGAGCATATCGAATCCGTCACCTTCTGGGGGGCTGCAGACGACTATACGTGGCTGGATAACTTCCCCGTTCGCGGGCGCAAAAACTGGCCGTTCCTCTTCGATGCCGGCCACCGGCCCAAGCCGTCGTTCCGCGAAGTCGTCGAGGCCGCGCGTTCGTGACGGAACGACTTACGGCGGGTTCGCGGACTTCGACGGTTTCCGGCACGACATCGACATGGGCTGCCGCGCCGGATACTGGACCTCGGATCGATGATTTGGTAGAATGTTATATTATAGAACTATGTTTTATAATATAAAACCGAGGAGCGGGTTCAGCGATTTATGCCGATTATTCAGTCCCTCGATCGAGCGCTCAACATTCTGGACTTGTTCGACGAGAATCATCGCGAGTTGAAGATCACCGAGATCAGCGCTCGATTAGGCTTGCACAAGAGCACGGTGCATTCATTGCTCAAGACGTTGCAGCTGCATCGCTATATCGAGCAAGACGAGCATGGCCAGTACCGGCTCGGAATGCGTCTGCTGGAGAAGGGACAGCTGCTGCTGCAAGGCTTCGATATTCGCGAGATTGCGAACGGGCCTCTGCGGGAGCTGTCCGCCGAGACGGGACAGAGCGTGCATCTGGTCATTCGAGACGGAGCGCAAGGCGTCTATATCGACAAAGTCGAGGGAACCAGAGCCGCGATTCGCTATTCCCGGATCGGGCGCCGAGTTCCTCTGCACAGCAGCGCGGTCGGCAAGATACTGGCCGCCTTCATGCCTGAGGCGGAGCTGGAGCGCGTGCTGGAGGATTATGAATATTCCAAGCACACGCCCCATACGATTGGAAGCGGACCCGCGTTTCGCGAAGAGCTTCGAATCGTGCGGGAGACAGGCGTCGCTTACGACCGGGAAGAGAATGAGCCGGGCGTACGCTGCGCGGCGGCGCCGGTGTACGATCATGCCGGACATCTGGCTGCGGCTATCAGCATTTCGACGATGGCGGCCACCGTCGGAGACGAGGAACTGGCTTCGTTCGCCCGTCGGTTAAGCGCGACGGCGGAACGAATCTCTTCGGGGCTTGGTTATCGCGGGTAAGGGCAGGGAAGGGAAGGGAAGAGCAATGGGCGCGGAAGTCGGCGTGCCTGGCCTTTCCGTCTTATAAAATGAGAACTCAGTTTTATATTATAAAACAAATTGGAGGGAGCTCATGTTTATTTTCCGTTATCGGGAAGGAACGAACTTGAATCTGGCCGCGCTTGCGGACGATGGAAGGGCTTATCGGTTGGAGGCTCCCGATCTGATGACGCTGGTGCGGCAAGCTAGAGAAGCGGGCGATACGACCGCGGATTTCGTCCGGTCGCGGCTGCGGGAAGACCTGCGCATCGACGTTCCGGCGCAATCGCTTGACCTGGCCACGCCTCTGGATGCGCCGGAGGTATGGGCGGCCGGCGTCACTTACCAGCGCAGCCGGGAGGCCCGCAATTTCGAAGCCACGGAAGGCAGAGAGGACAAGGAGACTTTCTACGATAAAGTGTACGATGCCGAACGGCCGGAGCTGTTCCTCAAGTCGACCGCGGCCCGAACGGTCGGACCCGGCGAGCTCGTCTGCCTGCGAAGGGACTCCTCCTGGCAGGTGCCGGAAGCGGAGCTGGGGCTTGTGCTGGATCGAACGGGCGCGATTGTCGGCTACACGGTCGGCAACGACATGAGCTGCCGCGATATCGAGGGGCAGAACCCGTTGTACTTGCCGCAGGCCAAAATTTGGAGACGATCATGCTCCATCGGGCCGTACGTGCGGTTGGCGGAGACCGTGGCGGACCCCTATGCGCTTGGCATTGCTTGCCGCATCTACAGGGGCGGGGAGAAGGTCGTCGACGAGACGGCGAACACCAATCAGCTGAAGCGCCGATTGGATGAGCTGGTCCGATTCCTCATACGGGACAACGAGGTGTTCGACGGCACCGTCCTTCTGACCGGCACGTGTCTGGTCCCGCCGAATCAGTTCACTCTGCAGTCCGGGGACCGAATCGAGATCGAGATTGAAGGAATCGGCACGCTGGCGAACACGGCGGTCTATGCGGACGAATGGGAAGCGAAGCTTGCGTGAGATCAAGGAGGCGGAGACGATGACAATACGCGAACAAATGAACGGGACGGCGACGATCGACAACTATATCGGCGGCTGGCGTCCGCCGGCGTCCGGGCGCCGAGTGCCCAGCCTGAATCCGGCCCGCAGAAGCGAGACGGTCGGGCTCGTTCCCGATTCCGACAGGACCGACCTCGATGCGGCGGTCGCGGCGGCCGAAGCGGCCCGGCGCTCCTGGCGCAAGCTGGCGGGCTCCCAGCGCGGAGCGCTGCTGTTCAAGGCGGCGGATCTGCTGGAGAGTCGCATGGACGAGATCGGCCGGGCGATGACCCGCGAGATGGGGAAAACGATCGGCGAAGCGAAGGGCGAAACGGCGCGGGGGGCGGCCATCCTTCGCTACTATGCGGGCGAAGGCATGCGTCCGATCGGCGACGTCATTCCGTCAACGGACGCGGAAGCGCTTATGTATACGACTCGCGTGCCGCTCGGCGTCGTCGGCGTGATCTCGCCATGGAATTTTCCGGTGGCGATCCCGCTCTGGAAGATAGCGCCGGCATTGATCTACGGGAACACCGTCGTATGGAAGCCGGCGATCGAGACCGCCGTCACGGCCGCGCTCGTCATGGAGTGCTTCCATGATGCCGGGTTTCCCGCGGGAACGGTGAACATGGTCGTCGGCGACGGCGCAGCGATCGGACAGGGCATTGCCGAGCATCCCGGCATCCACGGCGTCACGTTCACGGGATCCAACGCGGTCGGCAAGCGAGTCGGCCAGATCGCGCTGGCGCGCGGCGCGAAATATCAGTTGGAGATGGGGGGCAAAAATCCGATCGTGGTCGCCGCCGACGCCGATCTTGACCTTGCGGTGGACGCGACGATCAGCGGCGGCCTGAGATCTACCGGCCAGAAGTGCACGGCCACGAGCCGCGTTATCGTCGTTCGCGAGGTGTACGAGACGTTCAAGGAGAAGCTGCTGGCCAAAATCAAGACGCTGACCGTCGGCGACGGTCTGGATGCGGAGACCTGGCTCGGACCTTGCGCCAGCGAGAAGCAGTACGAGACGGTGATCGGTTATATCCGCAAAGGGCGGGAAGAAGGAGCGGAGCTGCTTGTCGGCGGCGAACGGCCGAGCCATCCCTCGCTTGCGGACGGCTTCTTCGTGACTCCCGCCGTATTCGACCGGGTGACGACCGGGATGACCATCGCGCGGGAAGAGATTTTCGGTCCCGTGCTGGCGCTGATGGAGGCCGGCGATCTGAAGGAAGCGATCGAGCTTGCGAACGATACGGAATTCGGGCTCAGCGCCTCGCTCTATACGCGCGATCTCGCGAACGCGCTGGCATTCGCGCAGGAGATGGAGGCGGGGCTTATCCGCATCAATGCCGAGACGGCGGGGGTCGAGCTGCAGGCGCCGTTCGGCGGAATGAAGGGATCCAGCTCCCACTCGCGCGAACAGGGACAAGCAGCGATCGAGTTTTATACGGCGGTGAAGACGGTGTTCGTCAAGCCCTGACAGGGGAGGAGAGAGGCAATGGACGATGGGCTTCGGGACATTCGGGACCTCATGGGACCGGACGACGAGACGTATTTTCAGGTGGAGACGAACGCTCCCGGCCCTTCGGGCCGGCTGCCCCTTACGCCGGAGCTTCTGCTGAATTCGCCGAGCGGCGACCTGTTCGGCTGGACCCAGAACGTAGGGATGGGTTGGCGGCCGGATCGGCTGCGGGGGCGGGAGATCCTCATCCTGGGCACGCTTGGAGGCATTCGCAACGAAGACGGGACGCCGGCGGCGCTTGGCTATCATACCGGGCATTGGGAGATCGGCCTGCTCATGAGAGCTGCCGCGGAGGAGATCGCGAAGGCCGGCAACATTCCGTTCGCCGGCTATGTCAGCGATCCGTGCGACGGCCGGTCGCAAGGGACGACGGGGATGTTCGACTCGCTGCCTTACCGCAACGACGCGGCGATGGTCATGCGGCGATTGATTCGTTCGCTGCCGACGCGCCAAGCCGTTCTGGGAGTGGCGACCTGCGACAAAGGCCTGCCCGCCATGATGCTGGCGCTCGCCGGAATGAACAATCTGCCGGGCGTTATCGTGCCGGGCGGGGTCACGCTCCCGCCGACGAACGGAGAGGACGCGGGCAAGATCCAGACCATAGGCGCCCGCTACGCGAACGGGGAACTGTCGCTGGAGGCGGCCGCCGATCTGGGCTGCCGCGCCTGCGCGACGCCGGGCGGCGGGTGCCAGTTCCTGGGTACCGCCGGGACCGCGCAGGTCGTGGCGGAGGCGATGGGACTGACGGTGCCGCATGCCGCGCTCGCGCCGTCGGGGCAGCCGGTCTGGACGGCGATGGCGCGACAGTCCGCCCGCGCGGCCATGGCGCTGGCGGAGCAAGGCTTGACGTTGGGCAGCCTGCTGACGGACGCCTCCATTCGCAACGCCATGGCCGTCCACGCGGCCTTCGGCGGTTCGACCAATTTGCTTCTGCACATCCCCGCCATTGCGCAAGCGGCGAAGCTTCGCGTTCCGGACGTCGGGGAGTGGACGGCGGTAAACCGCAGCGTTCCGCGGCTGGTCAGCGTGCTGCCGAACGGGCCCGTTCCGCATCCGACCGTGCGCGTGTTCCTGGCCGGGGGCGTGCCGGAGGTAATGCTGCATCTGCGCCGACTCGGCGTCTTGGATGTGAGCGCTCTCACGGCGGCCGGGGTCCGGTTGAGCGCGGTATTGGACTGGTGGGAGACGTCCGAGCGGCGCCGCCGCATGAGGAATTGGCTGTCCGAGAAGGAAGGGATCGATCCGGACAGCGTCATCTATAGCCCCGATCGCGCCCGCGCTGCCGGTCTGACGCCGACCGTCACGTTCCCGACCGGCAATCTGGCGCCGGAGGGCTCCGTGATCAAATCGACCGCGCTCGATCCTTCGGTTCTCGACTCCGATGGCGTGTTCCGGCATGTCGGCCGGGTGAAGGTGTTCACGACGGAACGCGAGGCGATCCGCGCGATCAAGACCGGGGGCATCGCCGCCGGCGACATCATGGCGCTAATCGGACGCGGACCGTCCGGAACCGGGATGGAGGAGACGTACCAGCTGACGTCGGCGCTGAAGCATCTGTCGTTCGGCAAGCGGGTGTCGCTGCTCACCGATGCCCGGTTCTCCGGCGTATCGACGGGGGCCTGCATCGGCCATATCGGGCCCGAGGCGCTGGCGGGCGGGCCTGTCGGCAGGCTGCGGGACGGCGATTGGGTCGATATTCGCATCGATACCCGCAAGCTGGAAGGCCGAATCGATATGGTCGGCTGCGGGCAGGAGCCGGATACGCCGGAGGCCGGCACGGCCATTCTGAACGCGAGACCGCCCCATGCCGGGCTGGCGGCAGATCCGAATCTGCCGGACGATACGCGGCTATGGGCCGCGCTTCAGGCCGCCAGCGGCGGAACGTGGAAGGGATGCGTCTACGACACGGACCGAATCGTCAAGACGTTGGAAGCGGGCATGCGGGCGCTCGCGTCCGGATAATCATTTCCGGATTGGCGCAGGAGCTTATCCAATAACATAAAAGGCGGCGCAAGGGAGGCTCTCTCTTCGCCGCCTTTTCCTAATCCGGAATATATAGCGCTTACAAAAGAGTAAACGATGGTTAAGCAAGTAAAAAGATGCGCGTTGTTGAGCCGTTTCCCGCCTGCCTATAATGAAAGCGTAATCAAAGAGAAGCGCTTCCAATGAAAGGAGTGACACGGTGCGAACGCGATCCTACAGCTTGAAGAGCATGTCCATCCGCAAATTTCTGTACATCCTGCCGTTCATGATCATGCTGGGCGTCTTCGCCTACTATCCGCTATACGGATGGGTATATGCCTTCTTCGACTACATGCCGCCGATTCCGCTGTCGGAATCCCCGTTCGTCGGGTTCAGGTGGTTCCACTCCTTGGTCGAGAACCAGGTTAAGGTCGACCAGCTGCTGCAGGTCATCAAGAACACGTTCGGAATGAGCGGCCTGAACCTTCTTTTCTCCTGGCTTCCCATGATCTTCGCCATCTTCCTGACCGAGATCAAAGCGGTCCGCTTCCGGAAGTTCATCCAGACGGTCACCACCCTTCCGAACTTCATCAGCTGGGTCCTGGTCTATTCGCTGGCCTTCTCCATGTTCTCCAGCGAAGGAATCGTCAACGGCATGCTCAAGCAGCTGGGCCTGACCGATTCCCCGATCCTGTTCCTCCAGAGCTCGGAGCACGTGTGGCTGACGATGTGGCTGTGGACGACGTGGAAGACGTTAGGCTGGTCGGCCATCCTGTATATCGCGGCGATCATGGGAATCGACGATTCCCTTTACGAAGCGGCCCATGTCGACGGCGCGACGAGAATGCAGGTGATCCGGCACGTCGTCCTCCCGAGCATGCTGCCGACGTACTTCGTGTTGCTGATGCTGCAGATCGCGAGCTTCCTGAACAACGGGCTGGAGCAGTACTTCGTCTTCCAGAACGCCTTCAACAAGGAGAGCATTCAGGTTCTGGACTTGTACGTCTACAACCTGGCCATGGGAGGCGGCAGCTATTCCGTGTCCGTCGCGATCAGCATGCTGAAGAGCTTGATCAGCGTCGTGCTTCTCTTCTCGGTGAACGGACTATCCAAAGTGACAAGAGGGGAGAGCATCGTATGAACGACAGCGCAGCCGGGCTGGCGCCGAGAGAGCCGGCGCACCGCAGCCGAGCGAAGAAGACGAGCTATCAGGTCAGCGCCGCGGACAAATTCATTACGGTTCTGATCTATACCCTGTTCTCCCTGTTCGCTCTCGTCTGCGTCTACCCCTTCTACTCGATCATCATCAACACGATAAGCGCCAACGATATCAGCGCCAGAGGCGAAGTCGTGTTCCTTCCGAAGCACATCCACTTCCAGAACTACCTGGACGTGTTCAAGATTCCGGGACTGGGGAACGCGGCCCTCGTCTCCTTGGGAAGGACGGTCATCGGAACGACGTTGACGGTAGGGGCTTCGGCCTTCCTGGGCTTCATGTTCACCCAGGAGGATATGTGGGGGCGGAAGTTCTGGTACCGGTTCACGGTCATCACGATGTTCTTCAATGCCGGGATCATCCCTTGGTATTTGACCATGAAATCCCTGCACCTGACCAACAACTTTCTGGCCTACGTTCTGCCGATGGTCGTCGCCCCGTTCTTCATCATCCTGGTCAAGACGTTCGTGGAATCGACGCCGAAGGAGCTGCAGCAGGCGGCCAGCATCGACGGGGCCGGAATAATGACTCTCTTCTTCAAGGTCATGCTGCCCATCTGCAAGCCGATCTTGGCGACGGTCGCCATCTTCGCCGCCGTGGATCAATGGAATTCCTTCCAGGATACGCTGCTGCTGGTGACGGACAGCAAGCTCTACAGCTTGCAGTTCATTCTCTACAACTACATTAACCAGGCCAGTTCGTTGTCGACGATGGTCAACCTCCAGAACGCCGGCTCGACGGCCATGGCCAGCCTGGCGACCAAGCAGACGACGACGTCGATCCGAATGACGGTGACCATTATCGTCGTGGCGCCCATTCTGCTCGTCTATCCGATCTTCCAGAGGTTCTTCGTGAAGGGGATTATGATCGGCGCCGTGAAAGGTTGATCCGCGCCATTATAATACATTGACCAATTTGGGGGTTAGCACATGAGCAAAAGCAGGAAAGTCGCAAGGAAATCGGCGGCCGTCACGTTGGCCGGCCTGATTCTGGCGTCGGCCGCCTTGTCCGGCTGCCAGAGCGGATCCAACAATTCTCCGGCATCCGGCGAGCCGTCCGGCTCCGGCGCAAGCGCGAGCGCGGGAGCGTCTCAAGCCGCCGGCGCGATCGACCACAGCAAGCCGCTCACCATCACCGTGTTCGACAACGCGGCCAATTACCAGGGAGAACAGACGGGGTGGTACGGCAAGCTCGTCAAGGATAAGTTCAATATTACGTTGAACATCCTCGCTCCGCAGGTGGCCGGCGATCAGCTGTACAAGACGAGGACGGCGGCGGGCGATCTGGGGGATCTCCTGATCATCGACAACAGCCAGTTGGAGGAATTGATTCCGGCCGGGCTCATTATGGACCTCACGGATAAGCTCAAAAATACGAAGTACCTGTCCCAATACGTGGACAATCACTTCAAGCCGTTCAACGCCGGCTTCGACAAGGTCAATCCGGAAGGCAAAATTTACGGCTTGCCGACGTTCGAGGCCGATACCTCGCCGACGACCTTCTCGGAAGAGATTCCTTACTCGAGCCCGATTATGCCTTGGGATTATTACAAGGGAGTCGGAGCTCCCAAGCTGAACAACCTGAACGATCTGCTGAACGTCCTGAAGCAGATGCAGGCCAAGTATCCGAAGACGCCGGACGGCAAGCCGATCGTGCCGATCACCCTGTGGAAGGATTGGGACGGCGGTACCGGCGCCATGGAGAACGTCCGCTGGCTCAGCAACTGGTACGGCTACGAGAAGCCGGACGGCACCACGACGATCCAGTTGAACGCGAAGGGCGATATCGTGCCGATTATCGACGACAACAGCATGTACAAGAAGATTCTGAAGTTTTATTTCGACGCCAACCAGATGGGCCTGGTCGACCCCGATTCGCCGACCCAGGACTGGAACAAGGTCGCCGAGAAGCTGACCAACAAGCAGGTTCTTCTTCTGTGGTACTCCTGGCAGAGAGGCTTCTACAACACCATCGAGAGGGGCAAAAACGGGGACGGCAACGTGGCGGTTCCGATCGCCGACACTCGCATCATCCAGAGCAGCGACGCTTATTACGGCAACGGAAGAGTGTTCGCGATCGGTTCGAAGGCGAAGGATCCCGACCGCATCATGGAATTCATGGACTGGCTCGTCTCCCCGGAAGGCATGCGCTACTACACGAACGGCTTTGAAGGCTTCAACTACGAGAAGACGCCCGACGGCAAGTTCAAGCTGACCGAAGTCGGGCAGACCGCCTTCCAGAACAATACGCCCGTTCCGGACGAATACGGCGGCGGCGGCTACCAGGACGGACAGAGCAAGATCAACAGCATGATCATGAGCGACTTCACCATCGATCCCGACACCGGCGAATTCTACAACAACAACTACTGGAGCTCGACGATCGAAGCGAACAAGACGGCTCTGACGACGGATTGGCAGAAGACGTTTAACGCGACGAACGCGACGGACTACTACTTGAAGAACAACATGATCGACATCGTGCCGAACATCAACACGAGCCTTGGCACCGATTCTTCGGATATCAAGAACAAGCGCAGCCAGATCTCGGACTACGTCAAGAACACGTCCTGGAAGATGGTCTTCGCGAAGAACCAGGCGGAATTCGACCAGCTGTGGACGAAGATGCAGAAGGACGTGGAAGGTCTCGGCTGGAAGGACGTCGTGGCCGCCGATACGGCGAAGGCCCAGAAGATCGTGAAGATGCGCCAGGAAGCGTTGGCCGGCAAGTAATCCATCTCAACCGAATAGCCGCGTTTGCCAAGGAGGGGGAGACAGCTCGAATAGAGCTCCCCCTCCCGATTTATGGAAGACGAGCCGCGAGGGAAGGGAGACGTCAAGATGCTTAGAACCGTGAAGGTGGAAAATGGGACGGTGCGGGGACTGCCGGCGGCCGATCCCCGGATTACGAGCTTCAAAGGCATTCCGTTCGCCGCGCCGCCCGTCGGCGACAACCGCTGGCGAGCGCCGCAGCCCGCCCGCGATTGGGAAGGCGTGCTCCAAGCGTTCGAGTTCGCGCCGGTCCCGATGCAGGTCCGGCAAGAGATCGACGTGAACAACATCTACACCCGGGAATGGGCCGTGGAGCCGGACATCGCCATGGACGAGGACTGTCTCTATCTGAACGTATGGACGCCGGCCAAGAGCGCGGACGAGAAGCTGCCCGTGTTCGTGTGGTATTTCGGCGGAGGCCTGCAGGTCGGCCATCCGGCGGAGATGGAATTCGACGGCGAACGCATCGCCCGCAGAGGCATTGTGGTCGTGACGATCAGCTATCGCCTGAACGCGTTCGGGTTCCTGTGCCATCCGGAGATTACGGCCGAATCGCCGGAAGCTCCCGCGAACTTCGGCCATCTCGACCAACAGTTCGCGACGCGATGGGTCCAGCGCAATATCGCGGCGTTCGGCGGCGATCCGGACCATATTACGATCGGCGGACAATCCGCCGGCGGCGGCAGCGTCATGAACCAGCTCGCTTCGCCTCAGAACGAGGGGCTCTTCCGCAGAGCGATCGTTCAGAGCGGGGTGTTCGCGAAGCTCTATCCGGGCAACAGCACGCCCAGGTTCCTGCGCACGTTGGCGGAAGCCGAACAAGACGGCGTTCGCTTCTTCGAATCGCTCGGCGTGTCCTCGCTTGCGGAAGCCCGGAAGCTGGACGCGGTCTACGTCCGCGACAAGTACCTGGAGTCCGGCGCCTTCTGGGGCACCGTCGTCGACGGCAAGTTCAACGTCGGCGACGCGTTCGAATTGTTCCTGGAGAATAAGCGCCGGATGGTGCCCGTGCTGCTCGGCCATACGTCCTCCGAATTTATCAACGTTCCGGAAGCCGGTACGCTTGACGAATTCAAGAGCATGGCGGCCGAGCTGTTCGGCGACGATGCCGAAGCCTTCCTCGCGCTCTGCGGCGCGCAGTCAGGCGAGGCCAGCTTGGACGACGCCGTGAAGAAGGCTTCGGCGAGCGGCATCGAATACGCGATCCGGATCGCCGGGCAGGCCAACGCCGATACCGGCGCCCATGTTCCTCTGTACTATTACAATTTCGATGCGGAGATCCCGGGATGGGATCGCCCGGGCACGTTCCACTCGGTCGATCTCTGGTTCTTCTTCGAGACCCTCGCCAAATGCTGGAGGCCGTTCGTCGGCAAGCATTACGATCTGGCCCGCCAGATGTGCGACTATTGGGCGAACTTCATCCGCTCCGGAGATCCGAACGGGCCGGATTCGACGGGAGAGGAGCTGCCGAAGTGGGAGCCCTATACGCCGGAGGCGCCGTACGGCATGCTCTTCGCGGATCGGGCGGAGTTCCGCGAAGAGCAGCCGAGCGAGCTGATGAAGTTCCTCGTGAAGCAGTATCTCAAGAGGAAGAGCTTGAACCCGGAAGGATAGACCAGGAAGGGGAGATGATCCATGAGGCTGACATGCGGCGACTACACCCTTGGCTTTATCGACGGCGGCATCGAGGTCCGGAAGGGCGACAGGCTTCTATCCTTCAACAAGCGGCCGATGTTCGTGACGGTCAAGACCGCATTCGCCGTCAACGAATTCTATGACAAGGCTTACGCCGGCGTCCGGGCATCCGGCGGCAAGATCATCGCCGAAGGCACCTTAACGGCGCCTTCGGGTTCGGTCTTTGCGTTCACGGATATCTACGAAGCGGCAGGCTCCGGGTTCAAGGCGAGCCGGAACGTCAAGGTGCTGGAGGCGGGAGACGATCTCGGCTTCTCCACGAAGATCTCCTTCACGATGGCGGAGACGGACGACGTTCGCGATTACGACATCTTCGCTCCCGGCGTTTGGTACAAGCAGAACGAATTCGCTCCCGATTCCGCGATGGGCAAGGACCTGAACAACGAGTATTTCTGGCGGATGGAGACCCGATACGCCCTGCCGTTGTTCGCGATGCGGCACCTCGGGTCGGGAGAGACGGCCGTTCTGTCGCGCTGGGCCGCCGACGCGACTCTGCCTTCGACGGACGTCGTGAGATCGGAGAATATCGCGGACCCGAAGTGTACGATCGGAGCCATCGGCATGAGCAAGCCGGAGAGCAAGACGCTCAACTACATGTACTACGGCTTTGCCGTGCGCAAGGAGTTCGAGGCCGAGATCGACGGCCTGTCCATCGACTACGTGTACCCGGGCTGCGACGGGCAGATGCCCGGCAGCAATCGGTACGGGGGACTCGACTACAACGGGCAAGCGAAAACGTTCCAGCGGATCAACCATCCCGTGCAGGCCGGATTCGAGCAAAATTACGCCGTCGGCATCCTCTTCGGCCAGTACGACGGCTTCCAGCCGATGATGAGAGACGTCTGGCGGACGACGTATGCCAGGCTGCGAGACAAGCTGTTCGAAGTGGACAACGAGCGTCATTACCGCAACGGCATGGCTATTTTGACCCGATACACGCGCCGGTACGGAGATTCGTACGGATTGCCGTTCGCCTGCCAGTTGCCCGATATGGATATCTCCTGCGTCTCCTTCCAGTTCGGCTTCGTCGGCCAGCAGCCGGGCATCGGCTATCAGCTGCTTCGCTACGGCGACAAGGAGAACGTGCCCGAAGCGTTCGAGAAAGGCGTGAACGTGATCGATTTCTGGGTGCGGACGGCCATGACCGAATCCGGCCTGCCGCAGATGTGCTATAACCCCAACCTCCAAGGATTCGAGCCGTACCCCCATTATATCCGGATGCTGGCCGACGGCATCGAGGCGATTCTGGACGCTTGCCTCTATATGCGGAGGAAGGGCGAGGAGCGGCCGGCCTGGCTCGAATTCTGCCGACGGACGGCCGATTGGCTCGTTCGCGTCCAGAACGAAGACGGCAGCTTCTATCGCGCGTACAATGCCGACGGCTCCATTCGCATGGACTCGAAGTCCAACACGCCCAGCGTCATCCGGTTCCTGGTTCAATTCTACTTGGTTGCCGGCGACGAGAGATACAGAGCTGCCGCGATCAAGGCCGGAGAATGGGCTTACGAGAACAACTACCGCAACCTCGAGTATCGGGGCGGCACCTGCGACAATTTGGACATTCAGGACAAAGAGGCCGGCATCTACGCTCTGTTCGGATTCCTGGCCTTGTACGACCTGACCGGCGAGGAGAGATGGCTCGAAGGGGCGACCGGGGCCGCCGACTATACCGAGACGTGGACCTATGCCTGGACGTTCCCGGTGCGTACCCTCTGGCCGAAGCATCCGTTCAACCCATTCTCCATCAGCGGTCAGAGCATCATTACGATCGGAGGCGGCGCCGACGTCTATATGGCGGCTTGCTCCTATACGTACTACAGGCTCTACCTCCTGACGGGCGACGAGCACTATCTCGACTTCGCCGAGTTCATTCATAAGAACACCCGGCAGTCCACCGACGCGGACGGCAGCATCGGCTACGTCATGCCCGGTCTCGGACACGAGAGCGGCGACTTCGCGAGTCAAACGCTGCAGAGCCACTACCACTGGCTCCCCTGGTGCACCTATGTGGAAGTCGATCCTTCTTCGAGGCTGTATGACACCTTCGGCGTCTACGAGATCGCGGATGCGCAGAAGCTCGATCCGGACGAGAGGGCCAGGAGGAACCGCATCTACGATTCGTTCGGAAGAGGAGCGTTGAGCAAGTGAGAACACAAGGACTGAATCCATATCTTCCGTCGTGGGAATACATCCCCGACGGCGAACCTCATGTATTTAACGGCAGAGTGTACGTCTACGGCTCGCACGACCGGTTTAACGGACATGCGTATTGCCTGAACGATTACGTCTGCTGGTCGGCGCCCGCCGACGATCCGCGCGATTGGCGCTATGAAGGCGTGATTTACGAGAAGACGGACGATCCGCTGAACCCGGACGGGAGAATGTGTCTCTATGCGCCGGACGTCACGGTCGGACCCGACGGGCGGTATTACCTCTACTACGTGCTGGACAAAGTGTCCGTCGTCTCGGTAGCGGTCTGCGATACGCCGGCCGGCAAGTATGAGTTTTACGGCTACGTCCGGTATGCCGACGGCACGCGTCTGGGCGAGAGGGAAGGCGACGAGCCCCAATTCGATCCCGGGGTGTTGACGGAGGGCGAGCGGACGTATCTGTACACGGGCTTCTGCGCGCCGGGGGACCGGTCCAGGCACGGAGCCATGGCGACGGTGCTCGGCCCGGATATGCTCACGATCGCGGAAGAGCCGGTATTCGTCGCGCCCAGCGAGCCTTATAGCCAGGGGAGCGGCTATGAGGGACACGCCTTTTTCGAGGCTCCATCCATTAGGAAAATAGGCGATACTTATTATTTCATATACTCGTCCGTCGTCATGCACGAGCTGTGCTACGCGACCAGCCGGTCTCCGACCCGGGACTTCGTCTATCAAGGCGTCATTATCAGCAACAACGATCTTCATATCGATTCCTACAAGCCGGCGAACAAGCCGATGTATTACGGCGGCAATAACCACGGCAGCATCGCGGAGCTGAATGGACAATGGTATGTTTTCTATCACCGGCATACGAACGGAACGAATTTCAGCCGGCAGGGATGCATGGAGCCGATCGAATTCCGGGAGGACGGCACGATCGTCCAGGCGGAGATGACCTCGTGCGGCCCGAACGGAGGCCCTTTGGAAGGACGAGGGGAATATCCCGCGTACCTGGCCTGCCATCTGTTCTGCCGGGACGAGTCGCTGTATACGGGCGCCCCGGGGGAATGGATGGACAGCCGCTTCCCGAAGATCACGCAGGACGGCAAGGACGGGGACGAGGAGGTCGGCTATATCGCCAATATGAGAGACTCCGCCACGGCCGGCTTCAAGTATCTCCGCTGCGAAGGGATTCGCCGGGTCAAGATCAAGGTGCGCGGGTATTGCCGCGGCGCCTTCGAGGTCAAGACGTCTTGGGACGGTCCCGCTCTCGGCCGGATTCCGGTCGACTTCACGAACGTATGGACGGAATATTCCGCGGATATCGCCATTCCGGACGGCGTTCAGGCGCTGTACTTGACGTATACGGGCACGGGAGGAGCCAGCCTGGCCTCGTTCGCGTTGGAATAGCGGCAGGCTCTTGGTTGCTCTTGGTCTGCCCCTCATTGTAGCGCTTACAATTTTGTCAACGATGGTGAAGCAAGTAAAAAGATGAACGTTGTTCGACCATTTCCGGCCTGCCTATAATGAGAGCGTAACCAAAACGAATGAACAGAGAGAAGGGGGATGGCCATGAATCCAGGCAAAGCTCGTTCGATTCTGGCATTGGGCACGGTGATGATGCTCACGGCGGCCCTCGCGGCCTGCAGCGGCAACAATGCCGGCGGCAACGGCAAGAACGGGGACGCGCCCGCGACCGAGTCGGCCGCGAGTCCGTCCGGAAGCGGCAGCGCGGCGGGAGCCGCGGCGGATCCGTTCGGCAAGTACGATCCGCCGATCGAGATTACGACCGTTCGCAACCTGAGCGACGTCGTCGAGAATAACGTCCTGGGCGTTCTGAAGGACGAGACGCTCGAGGATAACCGGTGGTCCCGGCTGTACGAAGACAAGCTGGGCATCAAGATGAAGTACAACTGGGTGATGAAGGGCGACGAGAACTCGGATCAATACTTGCAGAAGATGAACGTGACGCTGGCTTCGGGCGACCTGCCGGACGTCATTCCGGTCAACGCCACCCAATTGAAGCAGCTCGCCGATTCGGATCAGATCGAGGACATGACGAACTTGTACGAGCAATACGCGTCCCCGCTGCTCAAGAAGATCCTCTCCGAGGAAGGCTCCGGGCCGTTCGACGCCGCGACGTTCGACGGCAAGCTGATGGCCATTCCGCAGACGGGCTCGTCGATCGAGCAAGCGCAGTTCGTCTGGATCCGCACGGATTGGCTGGACAAGTTGGGCCTTCAGCCGCCGAAGACGATGAACGACGTCCTCGCGATCTCCAAGGCGTTCGCCGAGCGGGATCCGGACGGCAACAGCAAGAAGGACACCTTCGGTCTCGCCATCACGAAGGACTTGTGGGGCGGAGCCATGGGGCTGGAAGGGTTTATGGCCGGCTACGGAGCCTACCCGAACATCTGGCTCGAGGATTCGTCGGGCAAGCTGACGTACGGCAGCGTTCAGCCGGAGATGAAGAAGGCGCTTCAAGCCTTGCAGGCGATGTACAAGAACGGAGAGCTGGACAAGGAGTTCGGCGTCAAGGACGGCAGCAAAATCTCCGAGGTCATCGCGAACGGCAAGATCGGCATGGAGTACGGTCAGCAATGGAATTCCATCTGGCCGCTGCAGCTGAATAAGAACAACGATCCGAACGCGCAGTGGCGCGCCTTCCCGATCGTATCGGAGTCCGGCGATCCCGCGAAGATCCCGCTGAAGTTCAGCACGACGAAGTTCTTCGCGGTGCGCAAGGGGGCCGCTCACCCGGAGGCCGTCATCAAGCTGTTCAACATGCACGTCGAGAAGAACTGGGGAGAGACGCAGGAGAACGAGTACTACTACGCGCCGCCGGATGCGGAGAGCGTATGGCAGCTGTCGACGGTCCAGCCGGCGCCTCCCAAGAAGAACCTGGAGCTGTTCCGGACGCTGGAGGAAGTGCGCAAGACGGGCGACAAGTCGAAGCTGACGGGCGAAGCGAAGGCGGTTCAACAGAAGCTGGATGCGTTCGCGTCGGGCTCGAAGGACGGCTTCGCGCTGTGGGGCTGGGAACGCATCTACGGCCCCGAAGGGGCGGAAGGCGTCGTCGATCAATACGACAAGAACAATCAGTTCCTGTTCGATAAGTTCGTAGGAGCTCCTACGGCGACGATGGTCGAACGGCAATCGACGCTGGAGAAGATGCAGAACGAGGTGTTCGTCAAGATCATCCTGGGCGCCCCGATCGAAGAATTCGACAAGTTCGTGTTGGATTGGAACAAGCTCGGCGGCGAGCAGATTACGAAGGAAGTCAACGACTATTACGCCTCCATGAAGAAGTAAGCGCCTCAAGATGGAATAACCGGCAGAGGACGGGGCTGTCTTCCCGCCTCTGCTTCTTTCATTCCGCAGACGGGAGGGAACCCATGAAGATCGGAAAATGGCGAAGAGAGCTCCCGCTACATGTCATGATTTTGCCGGGGCTGCTTCTTATCCTTTTGTTTTCCTACGTGCCGATGGCCGGAATCACGATCGCCTTCCAGAAGTTCATTCCCGCCAGAGGGCTGTTCGGGAATCAGAAGTGGGTCGGCTGGGACAATTTCGACTATGTGATGAATTTGCCGAATTTCAAGCAAGTGTTATGGAACACCCTCTACATCTCCAGCTTGAAGCTGATTCTGGGGCTGATCGTTCCGATCGTCGTCGCGGTGCTGCTGAACGAAGTCAAGAACCAGCTGCTGAAGCGTTCCGTCCAGACGGCGATCTATCTGCCCTACTTCCTGTCCTGGGTCGTCCTCGGCGGCATTCTGATCGATATTCTGTCGCCGTCCGAGGGCATCGTCAACGCTCTGATCAAGTCGTTCGGGCTCGATCCGATCTTCTTCCTGGGAAGCAATCATTGGTTCCCGTCCACGCTGATCGTATCGGACATCTGGAAGAACTTCGGCTACGGAACGATCGTTTACCTGGCCGCCATCACGGGGATCGACCCCGGCCTGTACGAGGCCGCGACGATCGACGGGGCGAACCGCTGGCGGAAAATCTGGCATATTACGATTCCGGGCATGCGCATGGTCATCGTGCTCCTGTCGGTGCTTAGCCTGGGGCAGCTGCTCAATGCCGGGTTCGATCAAGTGTTCAACCTGTACAGTCCGCAGGTTTATGAGAGCGGCGACATCCTCGATACGTTCGTGTACCGGATCGGCTTGCTGGACGCCCAGTACGGCGTAGCGACGGCCGTCGGCTTGTTCAAATCGATCGTCTCGCTCATCCTGATCTCCGGATCTTATTTCTTCGCTTATCGCTTTGCCAAATATCGAATTTTCTAGGAGGGGATGCGGATGGCGCAGACCGCGACGAGCAACCGGACAGGCGGCATCCCGGCCAATCGCAAGAGCCGGAGGGATTGGTTTCCCGTCCTGAACGCGGTGCTTCTTATATTCATCTCGCTCTTATGCATTCTTCCGCTTATTCATATCATCGCGCTCTCCTTCAGCTCCAGCGCGGCCGCCTCGGCGGGCCGCGTCCGTCTCTGGCCGGTCGACTTCACGATGGCCTCGTATTCCTTCACGGCGGGCAGGGCGGCCTTCTGGAAGGCGATGCTCGTCTCCGTCGAGCGAATCGGAATCGGGACGCCGCTCAATCTGCTGATGACGATTCTGGTCGCTTACCCGTTGTCGAAGGAGACGACGGCCTTCCGGATGCGCATGGTTTACGCGTGGATCTTCTTCATGACGATGCTCTTCAACGGCGGGCTGATCCCCTGGTATTCGACGTTGAAGGAGTTCCATCTGCTGGATACGATCTGGGGTCTCGTGCTTCCCGGCGCGGTGCCCGTCTTCAGCGTCATCCTGCTGCTTAACTTCTTCCGGGAGATTCCCAAGGAGCTGGAGGAGGCCGCGCTCATCGACGGGGCCGGACACTGGCGGACGCTGTGGACGATCTTCGTGCCGATCTCCAAGCCCGCGATCGCGACGCTGGCGCTGTTCTCGATGGTCGAGCATTGGAACAGCTGGTTCGACGGCTTGCTCATCATGGGCGATCCGACGCATTATCCGCTGCAGAGCTACATTCAGACGATCGTCATTCAGCAGAACCTGTCCAACGTCTCGTACGACGACGTTCTGAATCTGGCGCAGATCTCGGATCGCACCCTCAAGGCTTCGCAGATCTTCCTGGGGTCGCTGCCGATTATCGCGGCCTATCCGTTCCTGCAGAAATACTTCGTGAAAGGCATTGTGCTCGGAAGCGTGAAGGGATAGGATCAAAGGGAACGATTTAACGTTGGAGGCGGACCATGTTCAATACGCCGATGTTCTCTTTCCGCAGAACCTTATTCCTCCGCTTGATCTTTACGTTTCTGCTTATTTTGATGCCCTTGATCGTTCTGGGAGTGTACCTCTACCAATGGTCGGTTCACACGGCGAGAGAGGATATCGCCAAGACGGCGGCCTCCCAGACGGCATTCTATCTGACCGATCTCGAGAACGAGATCGAGAGAATCAAGCTGCTGCAATTCGGCCTGCTCGAAGACGAAGACCTGAACAAGCTGACGCTCCTCTGGAATCGGATGGGGGTCATCGAGAAGACCGACCGGATCAATTCGCTGCGCAATCGTCTGTATCTCGTCCAGAACAGCAGCATGTACATCAAAGAAGTAAGCGTCTACATTCATCCGATCGGGCGCTCCATCTCGTCCGTGGACGGCGTCAATCCTCTCGACGAGGAACGTTACGAGGCCATTCGCTCCGTCTACGGAAGCCGGAAGACCCGAATCATCGAGTGGAGGAGCGGGCTGTACCTCAGCGCGGCGAAGCCGAGCGGCCGTCCGAAGGGGCAGCCGTTATTCGTCGTCGAGATCGAGCTGGACCAGCAGAAGCTGAGGGAAGCGCTGGCCCAATTCAATACGTATGCCGGAAGCGGGACTCTTCTCGTCTCGGAGACCGGCGGCATCCGGCTTGCGAGCGGGTCCGTCGCCTCCTTCCTGACGGAAGCCTCCTCGTACATCAGGGGGACGCGGACCGCCGAAGACTACGATCAAGCCCGCGAGTTCGGCGGGCATCGGTATTATACCGTATACGCCGGTTCGGACAAGCTGAATATGGCCATCTACCGGTTCATTCCGTCCGAAGTTATCCGCAAGCCGCTCGACAAGTTCTATACCTGGGCTTGGCTGTTCGCGGCGGCGGCTCTCGTGATCGTCGCCTTGTACGCGATGTCGACGTATAAATTCATCCACAAGCCGCTGCTTCGGCTCGTGAAGAGCTTCCGCCGGGTGGAGATCGGCGATCTGGATCAGGTCATCACGCACGCGTCCAAGGACGAATTCGGCTATTTGTACAGCCGCTTCAATCAGATGGTCGCGAACCTTCGTTCGCTGATCGACCAGGCCTACCGGCAGAAGCTGTTGGCTCAGCGGGCGGAGCTGAAGCAGCTTCAATCGCAGATCAATCCTCATTTTCTATTCAACAGCTTGTTTATGCTCAGCACGATGGCCCGAAGGGGAGATGCGGAGCGCGTCGAGCAATTCGCGATCCAGCTCGGCGAATACTTCCGCTTCGTCACCCGCAGCGCCTCCGACGAAATTCCGCTCGAGCAGGAGATCCAGCACGCCCGCACGTACACGGACATTCAGCTGCTCCGCTTCTCGCGGCGCGTTCGGGCGCGCTTCGAGGATCTCCCGGAGGAAGCCGCGCAGGCGAAGGTGCCCCGGCTGATCGTGCAGCCGATTATTGAGAACGCCTTCGAGCACAGCCTGGAGCGCAAGGAGGAAGACGGTCGGATCGTCGTTCGCTTCGAGATCGGGGACGGCGAATTCCGCATCGTCGTCGAGGACAACGGCGAAGACTTGACGGAAGAGAAGCTAAGCGAGCTGTCGAGGGCTCTGGCGAACCGGGATGAATACGCGGAGACGACGGGGATGGTCAATATCCATCGCCGCTTGACGATAACGTTCGGCGAGAAGGGCGGAGTCCGGGTCGCCCGCAGCGAGCTGGGCGGACTTCAAGTGACGCTTCACTTTCCATGGGAGGGGCAAGCCGATGTACCGATTGCTGATCGTGGATGATGAAGAGATGATAACCGACGGCTTGTACGAGACGTTGGCCGGATGCGACATGGGATTGGACCTGTGCAAGGCCTATTCCGGCAAGGAAGCGCTGGGCTGGCTGCATCGAACCCGCGTCGACATCGTCCTGTCCGACATTCGGATGCCCGGGATCGACGGGATGCAGCTCCTGTCCATCCTCAAGCGGAATTGGCCGCATTGCCGGGTCATCTTCCTGACCGGCTACAGCGACTTCGATTCCGTTTATCAGGCGATTCAGACGCCCGGCGTTCAATACCTGCTCAAGAGCGAAGGGTACCCGAAGGTGATTCAAGCCGTCCGCGAAGCGGTGAAGGAGCTCGACGACAGCCTTCGCCGCAGCGAGCTGGTCCGGCAGGCGCAGGAGAAGCTGAACACGCTGGAGGTGCTGGCCCGCGGAGAGTACTTCCGCCATCTGCTGCACGGCGCGAAGCCGGCGCCGACCCTGGGAGAGGACTTCCGCAAGCTGAACATCCCGCTCGATGCCGAGAAGCCGGTCTACATCGCGCAAGGAGACCTGTCCCGGGCCTCGTCCGCCTCGTCGTCCTACGCCAATCGGCAGGAGTCGGCTCTGGCCGTGACGCTGCTGGCCGAGAGCTTCCTGTCCGGCCAGTCCCTAAGTCTCGGCATGATCGACCGATTCGGGGATCCGGTCTGGTTCATCCAGCCGTCCGCCGAGGGGGATGGGAACGAAGCGGCAGCCGGCTCGCCCGTTCTCCCGTATTTGGAGGGCCAGTTCGAACTGATCCAGCAAGCGTGCCAGGAGAGTCTCGGCCTCGCCTTCGCCGTCACGCTGGGAGACCGGCCTTGCGAGTGGCGGAAGCTGTCTTCGTCCTACGACAAGATCAGGCGGCAGCGGCAGCTTCGGATCGGAGACGGCGCCCATATGGTGCAGACCGTGAACCTGGAAGCGACGTGCTGTACGAAAGAGGGTTCGCCGCGGGACAAGATGGACGCGTTATCCGCGCATCTCGAATCCGGCAGGCGCGACGAATTCCTCCTCCTGTTCGAAGAGCTGACCGAGTCGGAGCGGAATGGCGGAGCGCCGTACCTGCTGGAGCTGTATTATACGATCTCGCTAGTCCTGTTATCCTACATCAACCGGTGGGAGCTGGAGGATCAAGTGGCCGGCGTCCCGGCCCTGATGCGGAGAGACGAGTTCCCGTCCTGGGAGGAGGCGTTCGAGTTCCTCCGATCGACGGCGGAGACCCTCTTCGAGCTGAGGACTTCCGGCGAACGGAATCGCGCGGCCGAAGCGATCGCGAAGGTTCGCGCTTATATCGAAGAGCATCTGGCCGAGGATCTGTCGTTGGTCCGTCTTGCCGGCTATATCCACTTTAACCCGTCGTATTTATCGCGGCTCTTCAAGCAAGAGAGCGGCGTCAACCTGTCCGACTATATCGAATCCGCCCGAATCGAGCGGGCGAAGGAGCTTCTAAGGAACGACGAGCTGAAGGTGCATGAGATCGGCCTGCGGGTCGGCTACGAGGCTTCCCAGTCGTTCACCCGCTTCTTCAAAAAGGCGACGGGCGTAACGCCCCAGGAATACCGGGACGCTTCCCGAATGTAACGGGCGCAGCCGCGCTCGCCGTTCCGATCTCGTCCTTTTCTACGATAGGCCATCCCCGAAATAGCGCTGCCTATAAGGATAAAGACAAGGATAATAAAAATCACAAGCACGATTAAGGCCGTAACGGAAATGCCCACCGAGAATCACCTCAAGTCAGGATGTCTGCGCAAAAACCCCGTCAGTCTTCTTAAGATTGACGGGGTTTTGCGTTTGCGATCTTAGTAAATCCCGGCACCGGCGCGCAAGATGATGACCAACAAAATGAACAGAACAAGCGCGAAGGCTGCGGCTCCCATTCCGTAACCGCCATAGCCTCCTACGCCGCCAACTCCATAGCCCATAGTCTCACCGCCCCGAAGTGAATTGTGATCGTTTGTCACCCTGCTAAGGTATGGCGAGTGTAAACGTACTGCCAGTGCATACACACATATGAAGCGATAATCCACGCCTGCCCACATGAGCCGATTGCCGCATGTCTCGCATTCCCTTATAACCGCAACGACCGCTCTCGCATACGGACGCCGCCTTTCTTCCTTCGCGTTTCTTCCGTCTTCATGGTATAAGAATAGAAGAACTTGCGTCGGGCATCGCGCCTTTAACGGCGGAGAGGAGACTTGGATTGCATCGAATTATGATTTGCGAGGACGACCCCAAGCTGGCGGAGCTGCTGAGGGCGAATATCGAGAAGGACGGTTACGAGACCGGCGTCGTGCGGGATTTCGACCGCGTGCTCGATTTCTTCAAGGCGTACGACCCCCAGCTCGTCCTGATGGACGTCAACCTGCCGAGATACGACGGCTTCTACTGGTGCAGGCAGATCCGAACCGTATCCAAGTGCCGGATCCTGTTCATCTCCGCGCGGGCGGGAGAGATGGATCAAGTGATGGCGCTGGAATACGGCGGGGACGATTACATTACCAAACCGTTCCATATGGCGGTCGTCATGGCGAAGATCCGCAGCCAGCTCCGACGGGTCGACGGCGAATACGCGGAGCCGGCGGACGAACGCATCGTTCAGCTGGCGGGTTTGCGCCTGTATCCCGAGAGGCTGGAGACGGAGCTCGGAGGGGCGGTCGTGGGGCTCACGAAGAAGGAGGCCGTGCTGCTGGAATCGCTGATTCTCCAGTCGCCGCGGGTTGCCAGCCGAGAGCTGCTGCTCGAGAAGCTCTGGGACGACCAGACGTTCGTCGACGAGAATACGCTGAACGTCAACATCACGCGCTTGCGCAAGAAGCTGCAGGAGCTGGGCGTCGAGAACGGGCTGGAGACGGTTCGCGGATCCGGCTACCGGCTAATGCCTTCCTGGGAGGAGGATATGCCGAGGTGAAGCTGTTCCTGCGCGATCACCTGCCGCTCGTCGTCCTGGAGATCGTCCAGCTGTTCGTCGTGCTGCTCGTCTATTGGCTGGACGGATACCGCGACTTGTGGACCGGGCTTTATTCCGTATTCCTGGGCATCGTATTCGTAGGCGGTTATCTGGTTTACCGGTTTTATACGCATCGATCGCTGTACCTGCGGCTGTCCGAGCCGCTCGAGTCGTTGGACGACTCGCTGCGAGGCGGGGATTCCGCTCCGCTGCCGGCCGCGCTCGACCGCCTGCTCGAGACCCAGTACGCGCACTACCAGACGAAGCTGAAGGCCGCCGAGAAGTCCCGCAACGATCATCTGACGTTCATGAACCAATGGGTCCACCAGATGAAGACGCCCCTGTCCGTCATTCGCCTGACGTTGGAAGACCAGGACGATGCCAAATCCGTCAGCGTGCTCGAAGAGACGGATCGGATGGAGAAGGGGCTGGAGACGGTTCTTTACGCCGCGCGGCTGGAGACGTTCGATCGCGACTTCCAAGTCGAGCCGGTGTCGCTGAGAACGGTCGCGGAGAATGCCGTGCACGAGAACAAACGGCTTTTTATCGGCAGCAAGGTGTATCCCGAGATGAAGGTCGACCCGGGCTTGACGGTCGAGAGCGACGCGAAGTGGCTCGGCTTCCTGATCGGCCAGCTCGTCACGAATGCGGTCAAATATTCGGCGGATTCCGGACAGAAGGTTACCTTCTCGACCCGCGTAGAAGACGGGGAAGCGGTGCTCGAGATCCGCGACCGGGGCATCGGCATCCCGCCGGCCGACCGCAAGCGCGTATTCCAACCGTTCTATACCGGGGATAACGGCCGCAAGTATCGGGAATCGACCGGCATGGGCCTTTATTTCGCCAAGGAGATCGCGGAAAGACTGGGACACCGGATCGAACTCGAGTCGGAGGTCGGCGTCGGCACCGTCGTTCGCATCTCGTTCTCCTCGTACCTTACATAGATGTAAGGTAACTGAAAGGTAAATCGATAGGACGAATCCCTCGCTCCCGTTACAATAAGAATCGTATCGCGGGACTAACGCGGTTCCGCACGGAGGAGAGGAGCAGAGGTATGGAAATGCTGAGCGTTCGCCAATTAAACAAAATCTACGGAGGCAAGGTGCCTTCCCGCGCTTTGACCGATATCAACCTGACGATCGACGAAGGGGAATTCGTGGGCATCATGGGGCCTTCGGGCAGCGGCAAGACGACCTTGCTGAACCTGGTCGCGGCCATCGACGCGCCGACGACGGGGGAGGTGCTGCTGAACGGCAAAAACCCGCACAAGCTGTCGAAGAGCGAGCTCGCGCGATTCCGCCGGAAGGAGCTCGGCTTCGTCTTCCAGGATTTCAACCTGCTGAACACGCTGACCGTGGAGGAGAACATCGTCCTTCCGCTCACCCTGGAGGGGGAGAAGGTCAAGACGATGGAGGAGAAGGTCGCGGCCATCGCCGGCAAGCTGGGCATTCAATCGATCCTGAAGAAGCGCACGTACGAGATATCGGGCGGACAAGCGCAGCGGACCGCGATCGCGCGGGCGATGATCCATTCCCCGAAGTTCCTGTTCGCGGACGAGCCGACGGGCAACCTCGATTCCAAGGCGGCGAAGGACGTCATGGAGATCCTGACCGCGATCAACCGCTCCGAACGGACGGCGATGATGCTCGTTACCCACGACGCGGTGGCGGCGAGCTACTGCCATCGGGTCGTCTTCATCAAGGACGGGCAGCTGTTTAACGAGATCCACTGCGGGGAGAGCCGACAGGCGTTCTTCCAGAAAATCATCGACGTGCTGTCGCTGCTGGGAGGGAACGCGCATGACCTTTCGACAATTCGCGTTTAACAACGTCCTGCGCAACAAACGCACGTACGCCGCCTATTTTCTGAGCAGCGCCTTTTCCGTCATGGCTTTTTTCGTCTATGCCGTATTCGCCTTCCACCCGGACATGTCCGGCGGTTCCGTCAACGGCAAAGTGTCGGTCGCGATGCATTTCGCCGAGAGCCTGATTTACGCGTTCTCGTTTTTCTTCGTGCTGTATTCGATGAGCGCGTTCCTGAAGACGAGGAAGAAGGAATTCGGCTTGATGGTCATGCTCGGCATGTCCAACGGACAGCTGCGCTGGATGGTGTTCCTGGAGAACGTGCTGATCGGCTTCGGCGCGACGGTCGCCGGAATCGGGCTCGGGCTCGTCATGGCCAAGCTGATGCTGCTGTCCGCGGAGAATCTGCTCGGATTGGACGAGTCTCTGCCGTTCTACTGGCCCCTGGAGGCGATCGGGCTCACGTTCGCCGCGTTCCTCGTGCTGTTCGTCGTCATCTCGATGTTCACGGTGGCGATCCTGCGGGGCAACAAGCTGATCGATCTGATCAAGGGCAGCTCCATGCCGAAGAAGGAACCGAAGTCTTCCCGTCTTCTGAGCCTCTTCGCCGTCCTCTTGCTCGGGGCGGGTTACGCCATCGCGCTGCTGGTCAAGGGAATCGCCGTATTCGTAGCCATGATTCCCGTAACGCTGATGGTCATCGTCGGCACGTACTTCCTGTTCACGCAGCTTAGCGTATACGTCATTCGCCGAAGCCGCGACAACCGTTCGTTCTTCTGGCGCAAGACGAACATGCTGTTCCTGTCCGACCTCGCCTATCGGATGAAGGACAACGCCAGAACGTTTTTCATGGTCGCCATTCTGTCTACCGTCGCCTTCTCGGCGATCGGTTCGCTGGTCGGCTTCAAGGAGATGAATACGAATGCGATCCTAAGCCAGAATCCGTTCGCCTTCCAATACAAGCAGTACGCCGGAGGGGAGGAGCAAGCGAAGAAGGACGTCGCGATCATCGAGAGCTCCTTGAAGAAGGAAGGGTTCGAATACCGCAAATTCACGGCCGAGCTGGCGGAGATGAAGATGAAGGATTCGAACTCGCTCGCCTACGCGGTCAAGGCGTCGGAGTTCAATGCGGCGGCGGAAGCGATCGGCGAGAAGCCCGTCGCGCTGAAGGGCGACGAGACGGCGATGATTTATTACGATAACTCGATGAGGGGCAAGAAGCCCGCGTTGGAGACGGCCGTTCTCGCGAACGGCATCGAGCTCAAGCCGGCGAGCATGCGGTCCTCGTCCGCGCTGCCGTTGTTCACCACCTATTACCTCGTGTCCGACAAGCTGTACGATCGCCTGGATCGCGATTCGGCGGAGACCTATTCCTTGTTCGACGTTCCCGATTGGAAGAGCACGAAGGCTTTGGGCAAGGAGCTGGACGAGAAGTTGGATAGCGAGAACAGCCTATTTTTCTCCGTCGCCTACGAATTGGCGGTCGTGAATCAGATGTTTGGCATCGTTCTGTTTATCGGTTTGTTCATCGGAGCCGTCTTCTTCGTCGCTTCGGGCAGCTTCCTGTACTTCCGCCTGTATGCGGATTTGCCGGACGACCGGGTGAAGTTCAAGGCGATCATGAAGCTGGGGCTGACCGACCGGGAGCTGAAGAGCATCGTAACGAGACAGCTGGCGATCTTGTTCTTCGTGCCGATCGTCGTCGCGTTCGTTCACGGGGTCGTCGCTCTGACGGCGATGCAGAACATGTTCTACCAATCGCTCATGACGACGTCGCTGTCGGTGCTGGGCACGTTCATGGCCATCCAACTCGTCTACTTCCTGTTCATCCGGGCGAAGTACGTGAAGCAGGTCGTCGCTTAGGCTCCTTCTCTGTCGGCTTGGTTCGTCTGACCCTTGGACTTTGTACGAGTAATCGTTCAGATCGCGTACTTTGTACGAAAAATCGTTCAAATCGCGTAAATTGCCGTCCGATGCAAGGAGGTTGTTCGAAAAATCGTACAAAATAGGGCATGCATGCGGCTATTGGGGGGGAATTGTGTGATAAATCATACAAAATGCGAGCGCATCAAGGCCGGTACATGATTTAGCGTGAAAAGAAGTCTC
>NZ_JACJVR010000046.1 GCF_014212175.1 Cohnella xylanilytica
TAGCCTATACAGGAATGTTTACGTTTTTATTTCTCGCGATTTTAGCGAAATAGCGACTGCTGGGTTCGTTAGCGCGAATCGCAGGACGGCAATCGGCGTCAGCAGACGGTAGGCAGTAGGCAGTAGACGGTAGGCAGTAGGCAGTAGACGGTAGGCAGCAGACGGTAGACGGTAGACGGTAGACGGTAGACCGGCAGACAGCAACCGAACTCCCCGGCCGCATACAAACCCAAAAGACCCGCGACGAACCCGGCACGATGCCTGCCGGATAGCCGCGGGTCTTATTGGTCTTATCGTCGTCGCCGGATCTTGCCGAAGCCGCCGACCTTCGTCTTCGGCGTCGTCGACTTGCGCGGCTTGATCCATCCCGACGAAGACTTGGAGCCGCTCGAGCTCCCGTCCTTGTTCCGGGTGATCGTGCCCTTCGAGCCGGAAGAGACGGTGCTGTCCTTCTTCTTGTTGAACAAGCCTCCGGAGCCGACTCCCCCGTCGTCGCCGGACGTCGTGCCCCGCTTGAAGATGGAGCCCTTCTTCTGCACCGTCATCGGCGGGGCGGCCTTCGTGTCGCTCGCCGTCGGCGCGTGGTACGAGCCCTTCGCCGGCGGATGCGAATTCAGGCTGCCGTAGCCCCGGTAATCGCCGTAGCGCCCCGACGGCCCGACGGAGTCGAACAGGCTGCCGATCAGGCTGGCGAGCAGATAGCCCTCCAGGAACGACGGGCTGTAGTTCTGGCGGACGTACTCCTTGCTGTCCACCTCGATCAGCGAGTCTTCCGGATTGTTCTCGTCCTTCTGGACGTGGATGATCTGGTCGGAGTAGACCAGGAACATGTGGTCCGGGTCTTCCTTCGACTGCTGCTCCGGCTTCTTCTGGTCCGCCAGCGTCTTCGCGACCTCCGGAACCGTCTCCCCGGCGGCCCGGTACACGTAGGACGTCTCGCTGCCGTTCTTGTTGACCGATTCGAGAGGGTACGTCTCCTTGACGTTGACGCTGCCGCAAGCGGACAGCAGGGTGACGATCAGGGCGAAGATGACCGTCAGATGAAGGCCGGACGCCCAGCGGCGCCAGCGCCGGTCCATCAGCCGCTCCCCCTCAGCCATTCCACGTCGGCGGGCAGCACCGATTCCCCTTCATACAGCATGAACCGGCCGTCCTGCCATTCGATGCGGAGAAGCTTGCGCCCGTCCGACTGGTACTGCCATACGTACAGCTCGCCCCCGGCCGCCGTGAACGGGGCGTTGCCCGACTCCGTAATCCGGGTCGAATAGCGCTCCTCGAGAAAATAATGGACGCCGTCGAGCTCGACCTCCGTCGGCACCTCGTCCACCGAGTCCAGCCGGCCGTCGATGACGGAATAGAGACCGTACGTCGTCTTCTCCCGCTCCTCGACGGACAGGTAGCGAATGTCCGCTCCGTCGCGCAGCGTCAGCCAGACGGCGTTCCGGCTCAGCGGCTTCGTTCTCCCGATCACCTGGTACGTGACCAGGGAGACCTCGCACACGTCCCCCGGCCCCAGCGTCAGCACGCTTCTCTCCGTCTTCAGCGGCTCGGGGGATTTGAAAATATTTTTAACGCGTTTGAACAAGCTCATGTCCGATCCTCCCCTAGCCTAGCGTCACAGGCACGCCCCGATGATGAGGGCGCCCACGAGATGAAGCGAGCCGGCGATCAAGCCGTAGCCGACGATCCCGTTCTTCACGCCTTCGTCCAGCCGAAGATCCGCGATGCCCTTCAGCACCGCTTCGACGATCCATTCCAGCAGGAACAGGATGACGAAGGAGATGAACGAGACGATAAGCGCCTGTCCGAGGTTCTCGGAAGTGGCGATCGAGCGGGACAGGATATAGCCTTGGGCCCCCAGCTTCAGCACGAACCGGACGGTTACCGCCGTGTTCCCGTTCTTCATCTCTTCCAGATCGCGGTATTTGGTGAACAGAGCGTCGATGCTCATCAGGATGAACAGCAGCACCGCGCCGGCCGCCGTCCACAGCAGAGTTCCCAATATCTCTTCCCACGTCAACTTGAACGCCTCTCCTCTCGAACCTCGGGGCTCTTCGCACGGGCCCCGCGCCCGTAAAGGCGCGGCCGCGGAAGGCCTTAAAAAGAAGAAGGAAACCCCAAGAAGGGGTTATCCTTATTAACTTTCGTATTTCTTCATCAGGGCGGCGAGTTCGTCTTCGACCGCCTTATCCTTGCCGAGCGCGGCGATCTCGTCGTCGAGCGACTTGCCCTTCGCGCCGTTCAGCTCTTCCGTCGCTTCGGCGTGAGCCTCCATCTGGAGCACCTTCTCCTCCATGCGCTTCAGGCCGGACATCGCGGTGTCGGAGCCGAAGCCCGTCATCGCCTTGTTGATCTCGGCTTGCGCCTTGGCGGCGTTGGCGCGGGCGACCAGCGTCTCGCGCTTGTTCTTCATGTCGGTGAACTGCTTGCGCATCTCGTCGAGCTTCTCGCGCAGGCGCTCCGCGGCGGCCTTGTTCTGATCGTAGCTCGCCTTGTATTCCGCGGCCTTCTGCTCGGCGGCCTTCTTCTCTTCCAGCGCGCGGCGCGCGAGGTCGATGTTCTTCGCCTGGGCGGCGATGTTCGCTTGCTCGTCGCGCTTCTGGACGAGAGCGGCCTGCTCTTCGTACAGCTGCTTGAACTTCTTCTCGAGAGCGATCTGGGCGGCTACCGCCTTCTCCGCGTCTTCGAGGTCTTCTTGCATGTCGCGCAAATATTGATCCGTCATCTTGACCGGGTCTTCGGCCTTCTCGATCAGGGCGTATACGTTGGACAGCGTCAGGTCGCGCAGGCGTTTGAAAATGGACATTTAAATCGAATCCTCCCTTAGGGGTTCTGCCCCTGCCTTATGTAACTGTATTACGCGCGAAGGCCGGCCGGAGTTTCAATCTCCCCGCGAATAATTCCGAATCCGGGAGAGACGGCAGTCTCTACGGGTATACGGCCTGGCGGGCAGCTCCTCGAGCATACGTTTATTATAGTTGGAACAATCAGGAAATGACAATGAGCATTTGAAGCCGTCTCTCGCCCTTACGATCTCCGAAATCCTCTCTGCCATACGGAAAATGCCCCGAAGAACTCGACTGCCGACGAGAACTGCGGGCCGGCTGTTCGCCGTCACCGGGAGAGGCGTTCGTCAGGACAAGGGAAGTCGCAGAACGGCCCGCAATCCCGCTCCCGGATCGCTGTCCAGGATGAGATCGCCCCGATGGGCTTGGGCGATTCTCGCGACCATGGGCAATCCCAGGCCATGTCCGTTCCGGGAAGGGCGCTTGCGTCCCGCCACATAGGGAAGCTTCACGACATCGGGCAGGTCTTCCCTCGGAATTCCTTGACCATCGTCGGACACCACGAAATGACAGAAGCCTTCGTCCGGAGAACGAAGCGTACGCAGTTCGATTGCGCAGCCTTCGGGATTATGCCGGATGCTGTTCTGGATCAGATTCGTGACGGCGCGATACAGCAGCCGCTCGTCTCCCGGCGCCAGCACGCTCTCGTCCTGTACTTGCACCGTAATGGCATAGCGGTCATCGAGGCCGTCGTTCAGGAAGTCCGACGCCGCCTGCCTGGCCAGCGCGGAGATTCGAATCGGCTTGAGCTGCAGCGGCTGCATCTCGTATTCCAGCATGGATACCAGGTTCAGGTCGCTGACGAGCGAACGGAGGCGTTCCCCCTGGCGGCGAATGATAGCAGCCTGCTGCCTGGCCTCGGCCGGCAGCTCCTCCCGCTCTTCCAGCTCGCTCGCATAGCCGAGTATCATGGACAGCGGCGTCCTTATGTCGTGCGAGACGCCCGCGATCCAATTCGAACGGGCTTCGTCCCTTGCCTTCAGCGCCTCGTTTTTGTCCTGAAGCATGCGGGAAGCGGAGTTAATGCTCTGGGACAAATCGCTGAACAAGCCCCCGTTCTCCACGCGGACGGGCTTCTCCTTGGCGAGCGCGTGAATGCCGTCGATCAACGGACGTATCCCGCGAATCAGACGCGCGCCGATCAGAACGGAGACCGCCAGCGCAAGGGCCGCGTTGCAGAGAAGCAGCAACAAGAGGCGCAAGGGGAGAGACCGCAGCCATTCCACGAGAAAATCGAGCTGGTATTTCCCGTAGGAGTTTTTGGGATACCCGACGACCAGCAGGCCGTCCTCGCGTTCCCACACATAGACCGGATACTCCATGAGATAATATCGCGAGAATTTCGCGACGTCGGTCAAGGTGTACGCTCGCGGGATCTCGGCAGGAAGACGCTCGCCCCATCGCACCGCTCCGTCCCCGTCCAGCAGCATGGCCCAAGCCCGATGCGCTTTCAACAACGCATGAGACTCCTCGCTCAGCCCGTACTGCCCCCGTCCATCCTTGGCCAGCCCTCCGTCAAGCTGCCTGACCACCGCTTCGGGCGAAGGACCTTCCCGGATCTCCTTGAAGATCAACGAACCAAGCAGGATCAGATTGAAGACCAGCAACACGACGGATACGAGGATCGTGGAGCCGACAAATCGCCTGAGAATGCGGACCGCTCCATCCATCAACGCGTCTCCCGAGCCGCCGCCAGCTTATACCCCAGTCCCCGAACGGTCAGCAGGTGCGCGGGCTTGGACGGATCTTCCTCGATCTTCTCCCGGATGCGGCGCACGTGCACCATAAGCGTGTTCTCGTAGCCGTAGCTTTCGTCTCCCCATACGGCCCGGCACAGCGCGTCGCTCGTCACGATCCTTCCCCTGTTCTCGTACAGCTTCAGCAGAATGGCGTGCTCCTTGGCCGTCAAGGGGAGCTCGCCGCCCTCTCTTCGGACGACGGAGCCTTCCAGATCGACGACTTGCGATTCCAGGCGGAATACCGGGAGCCTCTCGACCGCGGGCGCCCCGTACACCCGCTTCAGGACGGCCATCAGCCTCAGGATCAGCTCCCTCGGGAGGAAGGGCTTGACGACGTAATCGTCCGCGCCCAGCCCGAGGCCGAGCAGTCGATCCTCGTCTTCGCCCCGCGCCGACAGGAACAGCACGGGCATATCCGAGAAGGAACGAATCGACGAGAGCAGCGAGAAGCCGTCCCCGTCGGGAAGCATGACGTCCAGGATCGCCGCATCCGGCTTTTCGTACCTGCACAGCGACAGCGCATCGGCGTAATTATCCGCCTTGTATACCCGGAAAAATCCCTCTTTCCGCAAAAACCGTTCGATCATTTCCCGTATGTCAGGTTCGTCGTCTACGATCAGGATCTTTTTGTTTTTCACCATGTCCAATTCGCATCACCCCTTTTATTATACATGGGCCAAGCCCTTCATCCGGTATTTTCCATTTCATTTAAGGTAAATGTAAGGTCGCCTTCAGCGGAGAGCAAGATGACCGCGCTATATTGGGGGCGAAGGATCATTCGGACGAAATGGAGTTGAAGCGACGATGAGCGCATCCCCCATCGTGGAGACGCGAGGACTGACCAAAACCTATGGAGGCTCGAACCGCGTGAACCAGGTCGGCCTGACCGTGGAAGCGGGCCAAATCTATGGATTTCTGGGCCCCAACGGGGCAGGCAAAACAACGACGCTTAAAATGCTGCTGGGCCTGATTAAACCTACGGCCGGGTCGATTAAGGTATTCGGCAAGGACCTGGCCAAGCACCGCCCCGACATCCTGAACAGGACCGGCTCGCTGATCGAATCTCCGTCCTACTACGGCCACCTGACCGGACTGGAGAATATGCGGGTCATGCAGCGGATGCGGAACGCGCCCGCCCGCAACATCGACAAGGCTCTGCAAATCGTCCGGCTCGAAAACCAGAAGCATAAGAAGGCCGATCAATATTCGCTCGGCATGAAGCAGCGTCTGGGGATCGCCATGTCCCTGCTGGCCTTTCCCGAGCTCCTGATCCTGGACGAGCCCACGAACGGCCTCGACCCGGCGGGCATCGGCGAGATTCGCGAGCTGATCAAGTCGCTGCCGGATCAATACGGCATCACCGTCCTGCTCTCCAGCCACCTGCTGTCCGAGATCGAGCAGATCGCGACGTCGGTCGGCATTATCAGCGACGGCAGGCTGCTGTATCAGGGCACGATGCGAAGCCTTCGGGCGAGCGCCAAGGCCTCTATCCGCTTCCAGACGGCGGACCCGGCCAGAGCGGAGGCGGTCCTTCTCGAGAGGGGCTACCTGCCCGTGGCGCAGGGCAATCGGCTGACGTTCGACTACCTCCGGGACGAGGAGGTATCCCGCATCAACCGAATTCTGGTCGAGCAGGACATCCCCGTCATTCGTATCGAGGAGCGCAAAAAAAGCTTGGAAGACATCTTCCTCGACCTCACCGGGAAGGAGCGGAGCCTGTGATGAAGGCGCTCTCGCTGGAGTTCTTCAAAATCCGCCGCAAAAAAATCCGGGTTATGCTGCTCCTGTTCCTAGCCGCCGAGATGATCTGGGCTTCCGTCTCCATCGGCATCTCCATCTCCCGCAGCGCGGCCAACGCGAGCTGGGAGGCGCTGGTCTTCACGATCGCTTCCATGAACGGACTGTTCCTGCCCATCCTGTCCGCCATCGTCGTCTCCCGCATCTGCGACATGGAGCACAAGGGCAGCACGTGGAAGATGCTGATGACGACCCCTATCGGCCGCAGGCAGGTATACGCCGCCAAATACGCGTGCGCCAACGCCCTGATTGTGTACGGCATCCTGGCTCAGACCTTGTTCATAGTCGTCTTCGGCCTTCTTAAGCAAATGAGCGCCCCCCTGCCGCCAGCCCTGCTCGCGCGCTTCGCGATCGGCACGCTGCTCGCCACGTTCGCCGTAACCGCCCTCCAGCAATGGCTGTCGCTTGCGGTGCGCAATCAGGCCTTCGCGCTATGCCTTGGCATGGTGGGCGGCTTCGTCGGAACGACTTCCGGCCTGTTCCCCTCGGCGGTCCGTCACTTGCTTATTTGGTCCTACTATTTGGACCTGAGTCCGGCCGCGTACAAATACGGCGATTCCTCGGGCTCGTACGTCTCGGGCAGTCTTCCCGCGGGTTTGATCGTCGCCGCGCTGCTCATGGCCGTCGCTTTTTACGTTGCCGGGAATATCCATGTCTCTCGACAAGAAGTGTAAGGAGGCTGCCGCATGATTCGAAGCATTAGGGCCGAGTGGCTCAAGATTCGGCGTTCCCGGATCGTCCCGGTATTGGCTGTCCTGCCCGTCGTCAGCCTGCTTGTCGGGTGCATTAATTTCTACTTCAATCGGACGGTTCTTCAGAACGGATGGTACAGCTTGTGGACGCAGGTCAGCCTGTTTTACGGAGAGTTCTTCCTGCCCGTCCTGATCGCGATTTGCTGCGCTTTCGTATGCAGGCTGGAGCACAATAACCGGAACTGGAACATGGTGCTGACTTCCCCTTTATCCGTTACGAGCCTGTTCGCGGCCAAATTGTTCATTGTGGGCGCTCTCATCCTGGCCGCACAGACTTTTTTCGTGCTTATGTACGGGGCAAGCGGCCGGCTGTTCGCCCTTCCGGGCGGCTTCCCCATGGAGATCGTGGCGTGGAGCCTGCGAGGATGGTTCGCCTCCCTCTCGATCGCCTCGCTGCAGCTCGGTCTGTCGATCCGCATACGCAGCTTCGCCGCGCCGATCGGCATCGGCCTGTGCGCCGTCTTCCTGGGTCTGGGGATGTACGTGCTCAAGATCGGCATGCTGTTCCCCCATTCCCTGCTGACCATAGGGATGGGCGTGCTAAGCCAGAAGGGACTTACGCCTGCCGAGAACGGAGCGTTCCTGTTCATGAACGGCTTGTTCGTCCTGTTGTTTGCCGTCTGGTCGATTCGCCGCATGAAGAACGAGGACGTCGTCTCCTCTTGACCAGTCGAATCCGAGGAGGAATTCCGCATGAAGAGAATAGGGTTCCTGCTTGTCCCGGGACTTGCCGTCCTAGCCTGCTTGTGGCTGATCTTCATGGACCCGGCCAAGCTGAATCCCGATGACCCGAAAGGCAAAGCGACCTACTATACCGTAGCGGGTCCACCGACAGCAACCCGGGACGGCAACGACCGGTATGCCTACGAACTGACGGGTTACACGGACAAAGGAAAATCGAAAACGCTGAGATTCTCCGCGAGCAAGCCGCTTCGGCAAGGGGCGTATCTGAAGCTGTATGCGACTCCCCTTCGCGGAGTCACCCACTGGGAAGAGGTGACGGCAGACGAACTGGCCGGAGAAGCAAAGCGGCTGGCCGACGACAAATAGCGATGCGGCGTGCCGCGTACGTAAAAAAGAAAGAAGCAGAGCCCGCGAGGGCCCTGCTTCTTCTTCGTCCGTCGGCCGGAATCAATCCGGAATCTCGTACGGCACCTTCAAGTACGTCGCGTCGCTCGGGAACTTCCCGGAGCGCTCGGCCGGCTTCGGGACGGCGCGATCGTCGAACCGCGCGGCGTCCGGCGGGCAATCGACGATCATGAAGCGCCCGTTGTCGTCGCTCGCGGAGAGGTGGCCCTTCACGTAGGCCTTGCCGTTCTCGACCGCGAGAATCTCGAAGTAGCCGGCCGAATGCATCATCGTCAGCCTGGCTCTGCGGGCCGGGCCGGATATTCTCGACTTGACGGCCTCCGCCAGCCGGTATACCCGCTCCAGCGGGAGCTCCTCGCCATCCTCGCCGCTTGGGGCGAGCCTATCGATAATGAATTGATAGGGGATGACGCCCGCTCTCGTCAGCCGGTCGAGCAATTCGGCGAGCGCGTCCGGGTCGTCGTTCGTCCCGGCTTCGACCGGCACTTCGGCGACGAGGCTCGCCCCGGCTTCGGTCAGCGCGCGGAAGGCTTCGATCGCCCGCTCGTTCACCTCTTCGGGACGGCGGAAGCGCATCATCACGTACAGGCTTCGGTCCGATTCGGAGAAGGCGGACACTATTCCGAGCAGCTCCCGGTCTTGCGCGATCCGGTCGGGATCGCGAGCCGGCAAGCCGGAATACAGCCGGATCATGCGAACGTGCTCGATGGCGGTCAGCCGTTCGAGAACGTCGCGCAGGCGGGCTCCCGGCAAGCCCAGGCTGTCGGAACCGGAGAGAAGAACGTGGCTGATCTCGTCATGCTCCGCCAGGTACCGCAGGCCGGAAGACCATTCGGTTACCTCTTCCTCCGGAAGGATCAGGGTGGACCGGTTCACGTGCAGGGTTCCGTTCCCCGCGGTCTCCGGCGGCTTCGGACGCGCGACCGGAATCGAATCGCCCATTCCCATGACGGCTTCGTTCGTCGCGATATCGAGCGGAGAATCTGCGAACTCGTGCGGCATCGACATCTTCATTCCTCCTTGTCCGGGTGATGGTTCCGCGGCCGGCAAGGGTCGGCGAAGACCCCTGCGGCGGTCGGATAAGGGTCACGCTTAGCCAGCGAGGGGTCACAAAAAACAGAAAATGACCCTTAAACAGGGTCAATGATTGCGAATAATTATGTGAATTGACCCATCCACTGCAAACGAGGTTAGCTGTCGGGCTCGGGTCAGATGGTTTCCCTATGCGTCCGCCGAGACGGTCCGCAATTCGCCCCAAAGATTGGTTCCCCCGCTTTCCGGCGATAGACGACGGAAATTAAGCGTACAACAAGTATAACCCCATTCTTCCGACCGCGTCAAACGAATACGGCCAAATTCGGGCGTTGGAAAGTATAGCCGCCTCTCTTATATAATGCGCGACCTGAGAAAAGGGTGCGGGCTCGAGCCTCGCCGGGACGGGGAAGCGGCGCGAAGGGACGAAGAAGGCGAAGCGAGGGGCGGCCCCCTTCGCTTCGCCTTCGATTGCCTTTGATTCCCTTCGAGCGCCTTCGTTCGCCGCCCGGAGCGGATTAGTATTGCAGGCCCGGATACAGCGGGTATTGCGAGGACAGTCCGCGCACGAGGCCGCGGGCTTGCTCCAGCTTCGCTTCGTCCTTCGGGTTCTTCAGCGTCAAGGCGATCACCTGGCCGATCGTCTTCATCGCTTCGACGCCCATGCCGCGGGACGTGACGGCCGGCGTGCCGATCCGGATGCCGCTCGTAATGAACGGACTGGTCGGATCGAACGGAATCGCGTTCTTGTTCACCGTGATGCCGACGGAGTCGAGCACGTGCTCGGCGTCCTTGCCGGTGATGTTCAGGTTGCGGGTGTCGATCAGCATCAGGTGGTTGTCCGTGCCGCCGGAGACGAGGTTAAGCCCTTCGCCCAGCAGGGTCTCGGCCAGCACCTTCGCGTTCTCGACCACGTTCTTGGCGTAGTCCTTGAACGAAGGCTGCAGCGCTTCGCCGAGAGCGACCGCCTTGGCCGCGACGATGTGCATGAGCGGGCCGCCCTGCGTTCCCGGGAAGACGGCCTTGTCGATGGCCGCCGCCCAAGGCTGGCGGCACAGGATCAGGCCGCCCCGCGGGCCGCGCAGCGTCTTGTGCGTCGTCGTCGTGACGAAGTGCGCGTGCGGCACCGGGCTCGGATGCTGGCCGCCGGCGACGAGGCCGGCGATGTGGGCCATGTCGACCATGAACAGCGCGCCCACGTCCTGGGCGATCTTGCCGAGCGCTTCGAAGTCGATGATGCGCGGGTAAGCGCTGGCGCCGGCCACGATCAGGCGCGGACGGTGCTTGAACGCCGCCTTGCGGACTTCGTCGTAATCGATCGTGAACGTCTGCTCGTTCACGCCGTAAGCGACGAAGTTATACAGCAGGCCGGACGCGTTGACCGGGCTGCCGTGCGTCAGGTGGCCGCCGTGCGCCAGGTTCATGCCGAGGACGGTGTCGCCCGGCTTCAGGGCCGCGAGGTAGACGGCCATGTTCGCCTGCGCGCCGGAGTGCGGCTGCACGTTCGCGTGCTCGGCGCCGAACAGCTCCTTGGCGCGGTTGCGCGCGATCTCTTCGGGGATGTCGACGTATTCGCAGCCGCCGTAGTAGCGCTTGCCCGGGTAGCCTTCCGCGTATTTGTTCGTCAGCACGGTGCCCATCGTCTGCAGCACGGCTTCGCTGACGATGTTCTCGGACGCGATCAGCTCCAGGTTGTCGCGTTGGCGGGTGAGCTCCAGATTCAACGCTTTGACGATCTCGGGGTCTTGGTTGCGCAATTGTTCCATATCGGACCAGCCTCCTTAATTTAAGAACGGAATATCTATGCCATCTAGCTTCGGAAAACGGGTTCGTGTATGCATTCATTCTTGCGTTCATTCTTGCGTTCATTCTTGCAGGCCTTCGTCTGGCAGCCGTTCATTCGGCTAGCCGCCCTCTTCGCCGAAGCGCCCTCTAGCCGCAGGTTCCGGACGAGGCGGGACCCGGCCTCTCCTCGAGGGAGTATACCGCGCGTTCCCCGCCGATCAGCTTCGGCCGGGTATAGGCCATCGTCAGCCTCGCCTCGCCGATCCACGGAACGGACGGGCGGACCGGAACGGCGACCGGACGCAGGTGCATGCCGATCAGCGTCTCCCCGATATCGATGCCGGCGTCCGCCTGCAGCGCTTCGACTAGGCAGGGGTCGTCCAGATGGCGGTAAGCATAGGCGGCCATCGACCCTCCCGCCTTGCGGACCGGAACGGCGGACACGATCGTCCAGCCCTTCTCCTCCGCCAGCTCGCGGGGGACGACGAGCGCCCGGTTCAAGTGCTCGCAGCATTGCCAGGCCGGCCGGAAGCCGATGCGGGAGCGGACCCGCTCCACGCCTTCGTAGATGCGCTCGGCGATCTCCTCCGCGCCGGACGTGCCGATGCGCGCGCCCTGCACTTCGCTCGTGCTGCAGCCGATGACGACGATGCGCCCGGCCTTGAGCTTCCCGGCTTCCGCCAACTCGGACAGCGCCCGCTCGACCTGGTCGGCGATCGGCGGCCGGTCCGTTCCATGCGTATGCGAAGTCGTCATGCTTCCATCCTCCCGTCCGGTCTCGCTTGGGTGAACTTACGGATGAAGGGACTGCTGCGCTTCCAGCGCCATGACCTTCTCGATGCGGCCCTTGTGGCGCGGGCCTTCCGAGAACGGCGTGTCCAGCCAGACGCGGACGATCTCTTCCGCGAGACCCGGCCCGATGACCCTCTCGCCCATGGCGAGAACGTTCGTGTCGTTATGCTCGCGGGTCGCCTTCGCCGAGAACAGGTCGTGCACGAGCGCGCAGCGGATGCCCGGCGTCTTGTTGGCGGCGATCGACATGCCGATGCCGGTGCCGCAGATCAGGATGCCGCGCTCGGCTTCGCCTCTTACGACCTTGTCGCATACCGGAACCGCGTAGTCCGGGTAATCCACGGAGTCGGCGCAGCTGCAGCCGACGTCGATAACTTCGTGACCTTGAGCCTTCAAGAATGGTACGATGGCGTCCTTCAGGCGATAGCCGGCGTGGTCGGCGCCGATTGCGATCTTCATGCGTGGGTAACCTCCCTTTTCGTCAACTTGTATTATACCTAAAAGCGCGAAAAAAGACGAAAAAAAGAGCAGACGCGCGCCATTAACGCACGTTGCTCTCTGCCCAGGCGACCGGCCGTCATTCCGATGCTCCACCGTGGTTAAGCCCACTCGTGTCGCCAGTTACATCGGAACCGCAACTTGTAACCTCATCATACCGAACGAAGCGGCAAAAATCAATCGTTCCGCGCCAACTTGTCGAGCAGCTTCCCGAGAGCCTCCGCGATCTCGTCGGCGCAGCGCTCGTATACTTCCGGGGGGCCGCCGTACGGGTCGGCGATGTCGAAGTCCGGCAGCCGGCGCTGCAGCTCGAGCAGCCGCTTGCGGTCCGCCTCCGGCAGACTCTCCCCGAGCGCCTGGCGGACCTGCCATTCGGCGAAGATCCGCTCCGCCTCGGCCACGTCCTCCATGACCGGGTCGCCGTCCAAGGCGAACTCCTTCAGCGTGAACGTCTTGTCCGCGGCGTCCGGGAACCGCTCGACGACGGCCCTCTTGTGGCCGGACGTCATCGTCAGGATCAGGTCCGCCCAAGCGGCCTCCCTGCCGGTCATGGCCGTGGAGACGCCCGGAAGCGGCACGTCCCTCTTGCGAAGGGCGGCCGCGGCGTTGGAGGATACCGGCAAGCCGTCCACGGTGGAGACGCCCGCCGAGCGGACTTCCACGCCGAGCTCCCGCTCGGCCGACAGCTTCCGCAGCATCGCTTCGGCCATCGGGCTCCGGCACGTATTGCCCGTGCAGACGATCAGGATTCGAGACATGGGGCTTCCCTCCTTCCATCTAACGCTTGGTCCATTTCTTCGCCTATGCTTTTCTCCAATGCCGTGTGAACCTAGTTATATCAGAAAAAGGATTCCGAACGCAAACAGAATCGCCCCGCCCAGCGCTTCCCCGTAGCCTCCGAGCCTGCCGCTGAACCTCCGTCCGAGCATGAGCCCGAGCACGCTCATGAAGCCGCCGAAGAAGCCGAACGTCAGAACCGTCAATAGAATATGCGAAGCGAACATTCCGAGAGACACGCCGACGGAGAAGGAGTCGACGCTGACGCTCACGGCGAATACGAGCACGCCCCAGAAGGTGCGGTGGTTGATCGATTGGACCGCTTCCCCGCGAAGCGAGCTGTACACCATGTGGCCGCCGAGCAGGAGCAGCAGCGCCCCGGCCGCGGAGGTCGCCACCCCGCCGAGCAGCCCGCTCACGTAATACCCCGTCACCATGCCCCCGAGCGGCATGAGAACGTGGAACAAGGCGATGACGGTGCTCAGCTTCAGGACGTCGAGCTTCCGGACGCCCTTCAGCCCGATTCCGACGCCCAGCGAGAAGGCGTCCATGCCCAGGGCGATGCCCATAACCAGAATGGTGATCAGTTGACCCGCGGACGCGGACACTTCTTCCATCGTCGTTCCCCCTTGTCCGCAGCGGAATGCGGTACGATTGGCATACGGACGTGCCGGCGGGTGCCGGGACGCGCCGATACTCCAACATATGCGGACAAGGCGGCGAACATGTCCCGCAGGGGGTTCGCGTTCGGTCGACGCGGGATGAGGGCAGGGCCGAAGGGCGGCTGCTATGGAAAATCAGACGGCGGTCTCGCGGCCTCCGGCGGCCTTGCGCATCCGGTTCATGAGCGCGGCGCCGATGCCGTCCTCCGGATATCCTTCCGCGAGGATGAATTCGATGCCGCGCTCGTCGCATTCGCGCAGCGCCGCGTAGAGCGCGCGGGCCGCGAGCTCCGGCTCGGCGCGGGGGCCCAGCGAGAGCACGGCGTCGGCGCGGTAGGCGCCGGCGTGCTCGGCGCAGGCGAGAATGCCGACGCGGCGGCCTCGGGCGCGCTCGGCGTCGGCCGCTTGCTGCACCGCGGCGCGCACGAGCGCCGGGTCGCGGCCGGTCACGAGAGCCATCTCGCCGCGCGGGGCGTAGTGGGTATATTT
>NZ_JACJVR010000047.1 GCF_014212175.1 Cohnella xylanilytica
GGTGCGTTGCTTACGTTTTATGTGAAAATCATACGGATTTCTTCTGTTTGCGATGATTTCGGCGATTTGATTCGAAAAATCGCACTCGTTCGTTCAACCGCCCGCATTTAGATTCTGCACAGTCCGAACTAGGCAGGGATGCGGATCTGAACTTGGAAAACCAATTCCGTATGCGAATGGGACAATGGCAGAAAAAACCGCGGAGAGGCGGCGCAATGCGCCAAGCCCTTCCGCGGTCTCCCAAGCACGATCAGAACACGACTTCCCAAGTGCCGGCCTCGTCCCCCGCGTCGTTGAGGAACGTGCGCGGATAGCGCGCCCGCAAGGACGCCATCGTCTCCTCCGAGACGCCGCCGAGCTTCTCCAGCAGCGCGATGACGACCGGACCCCAGGCTGCTTCCGACCCGTCGGACAGATGCACCGCGATGCCGAGGCGCTCCTTGCGCAGCCCGATCGCGAACAGCCCCTGCGCGCCGCTCTTGGCGACGACGTTCGGGTCGGCGAGCAGCAGGCTCGCCAGCCGGCCCGGCCCCTCGACCAACTCCGGGTGCCTATTCATCGCGCGCGCGACGCGGTCGGCCGCGCGGGCGGCCGCCTCGTCCGGCGCCGCGTCCGGACAGGCGAGCCGCGCGTACGCGAGCGCCGTCCGCCACATCGGCGCGGCCGCGACCGGAATGCCGCACCCGTCGCGGCCGACCGTCGTCTCCTCCTCGGCCGCGCCCATCCATTCCCGTACCCGAGCGACGATTCTCTTCTGCGCGGGATGGTCCGGCTCCGCGTAGCCCTCCAGCGGCCAGCCCATCAACTTGCTCCAGGCGAGCATGCCGAGGTGCTTGCCCGCGCACGTATGGTAGATTTTCCGCGGATGCCCTCCCTGCCTCGCCCATTCGTCCCTCGACTGGGCGTTCGCCGGCGCGACGGCCCGGAACGCGAACGCTTCTTCGGGAATGCCCGCCCGCTCGCGCATCTCTTCCAGCGCCGCGACCTGCTCCGCGTGCCCTCGCTGGGACGCGCCCATCATCGCCAGATGGCGGTCCTCCCACCCGAAGGCCTCGGCCGCTCCCCCGAGCAGCGGCTCGATCGCCTGGATCGGCTTGCCGGTCGACCGGATATAAGCATGGGCGCGAGCATCCCCGTACGACTCCAGCAGTTCCCCGCTATCCGCCGACACGACGCAGATGCGTCCGCGGTGCTCGTTCTCCGCGAGCCCTCCCCTCGTCGTCACGGCGAGCGGAACGTCGCCCGGCATCTGAATTCGATCGCTCATGTTGTGTTCGTCCTCCCTGGATGTATGCCCCGCCGCCCAAGCTCGCGAGATGACGGCGTTTCCATCGAAAATATCGATAACGATCATGCAAAACGTTGGATAACTTCGCCTGCCGGGCCGGTGGTAAGATGAGAGCCAATCCATCCCCCGAACGGAGGCGAGAAAGATGTTGCTTAACGACTATGTGGCCCTTACAATATGGAAAAACGACACGCAGGAGCGCGAGCGGAAGCTGGAGCTCCGGCGTCTCGCGAACGGTGGGGAGACGACGCCGGGCGGCGTCTTCCGTCTCCCCGCGACGCTTCTCGTCGCGGCTATTCTTTTCCAGATGAAGCAGCCCTAAACCTATTGAAGTCGGTGGTGACCGGTCTTGGACTTGATCTATCTGCGAAGCTTCCTGGAAGTGGCCCGCTGCCAAAGCTTCACCAAGGCGGCGGAGAACCTCGGCTACGTGCAATCCAGCGTCACGACGCACATTCAGAAGCTGGAGAACGAATACGGCGTCGTCCTGTTCGAGCGCTTCGGGCGCACGATGCGGCTGACCTCCGAAGGGGAGCAGCTGCACCGCTACTTCGAGCAGATCATCGCCCTGTACGACGATTCGAAGCACCTGATCTCCCGCCAGATCTCCGGCCACCTCGACATCGGAACGATCGAATCGCTCGTCGCCTACTTCCTTCCCCCGGTGTTCAACCGGTTCCGCCAGGCGTTCCCGCAGATGAACCTGCAGGCGCTGCCGCTCGCCGAGCCGCACATTCTGCAGCTGATCCGGGCGGGGGAGCTCGACATCGGCATCATCATGGACCGGCTCGTCTGCGACGAAGACATCGAGACGATCCCGCTGCGCCAGGAACCGCTCGTGCTCGTCGCTCCGCCCGGCCATCCGCTCGCCGGCGCCAAGTCGGTCCATGCGAAGGATCTCCACGATCTATCGTACATCGCCACCGAGCAGACGTGCACGTACCGCGCGGCGTTCGAGAACTTGCTGACCGCCCAGGGCGTCGCCTACCAGATTCAGCACGAGTTCGGCAGCCTGGAAGCGATCAAGCGGCTCGTCGGCTACGGACTCGGCGTCGGCCTGCTGCCCCGGATCGCGGTGGACCGGGAGCTGGCGGAAGGCCATCTCGTCGCGCTGCCGTTCGCCCACCCGGACATTACGTTCTATACCCAGATCGTTCTCCATCGGAAAAAGTGGAAAAACCCCGCGATCCGACACCTGATCGAGCTGCTCGCGGAAGCCGCGGAAACGGATAAGAGGCTGGCCCAGTGACGAACCGGGTTCAGCCTCTCGTTCTGTGCGCGGCTTGCTTCAGCGGCGGTACGCCGCCTCGGCCGTCTCGGGCAGCGGCTTCGCATCCGGCTTGGTCCCGCCCGTCCTGTCCGACGCCGTCTCGCCGAGGTTCAGCTTGTCCGCCACCAGATACAGCGGGCGGCCCTTCGCTTCCTCGTAGATGCGGCCGATGTACTCCCCGAGCACGCCGAGCAGCGACAGCGTGATGCCGTGGAACAGCAGGCTGATGACGACCATCGAGCTCCAGCCGGGCTGCGTCGTGTCCGTGAACAGCCGCTGGTACACGACGACGAGCAGGTAGACGAAGCCGACCGCCGACATGACGAAGCCGAGGATGCCGGCGAACTTCAGCGGCTTCGTCGAGAACGACGTGATCGCGTCGAGCGAGAGCCGGATCATCTTGCGCAGCGGGTACTTCGTCTCTCCTGCGAATCGCTCGTCGCGAACGTACTCGACGGACGTCTGCTTGAAGCCGGCCCAGCTGACCATGCCGCGGATGAAGCGGCTCTGCTCCCTCATGCTGCCGAGCGCGTCGCACACCTTGCGGTCCATGAGCCGGAAGTCGCCCGTGTCCACCGGAATGTTGACGGAGGTCATCGAGCGCAGCAGCCGGTAGAACGTAGCCGCCGTCACCTTCTTGAACCACGTCTCTCCCCGCCGCGCGATGCGCCGTCCGTAGACGACGTCGTAGCCTTCGCGCCAGCGGGCGATCATCTCGGGGATGAGCTCCGGCGGATCCTGCAGGTCCGCGTCGATGAGCACGACGACGCGTCCCGAGGAGTAGTCCATCCCCGCGGTGACCGCGATCTGGTGGCCGAAGTTGCGCGAGAAGTCGACCAGCTTCACCCTCGCGTCCTCGGCCCCCAGCCTTCTTACGATCTTGTCCGTCGAGTCCCGGCTTCCGTCGTTGACGAAGACGAGCTCGTACGTCTCTCCTATCGGGTCGAGCGCAGACACGAGTCTGCGGTAGGTCGTCTCGATGACCTCTTCCTCGTTGTACATCGGAACCACGACCGACAGGAATACAGGTCCGTTCATTTTCGATCCCCTTTTCCAATACCTCTCGGGGTTGTCAGAATCCCCAGCTCGGGAGCCAGCGGATCCCGATATTCATCCATTCCCGGCTGATCGTCATCCCCGTCAGGACGGGATAGAACCAGACGAGCAGCACGCCCGCGGCCGCAACCGTCAGCCACGTGAACTCCCGCCCGTACCGCCAGCGCTCCTCCAGATGCCGGAGCATCCACACGATGGACAGGATGAGGAGCGGCACCATCGGGAAGTAGTGGTACAGGAACGTAATGCTTCGCGGCGCGACCATCCATGGCACGTAGAAGCTCAGGTACATGACGCCGAGGGTCAGGACGACCCTGTCCCTTCGGAGGAATCCGAGCACCCACGAGGCGAGCATCGCGAGCAGCCCTCCCCACCAGATCAGCGGGTTGCCGATCGCGGCGATGCTCTGCGCGTCGCCCTTGGCCAGGTCCTTGCCTCCGTAATACCAGACCGGCCGCTGCATGATGGGCCACGTGTACCACTTGGAGGAGTACGGGTGCTTCTCCTTGACTCCTTTATGGTAATGATACATGTTTTTCTGGTATTGCCACAAATCCTTGTAGCTGTCTTCGGCCTTGGTCGCCTTCAAGTACGGAATGTACGAAGCCGCGTAAATGCCGACGGGCACGGCCCCGAACAGGACGACGCAGGCCAGCACGGTCAAAATCGCCTTCTTGGCGGCCCCGGGTTCCCTATCCCGCTTCGCCTCCCGAACGTGCCGGTAGAGCGACAGGAAGAACAATATCGCGAGCCCCGCCCCGCCGTACAGGTAGTTCCACTTGACGGCCGCCGCGCAGCCGAAGAAGACGCCGGAGAGGGCCAAATACCCGAACCCCTTGCCGAATCCGCCCCCGCGCCACTTCGTCTCGCCGTAGCGGTACATCGCGTAGAACATGACGATCGTGAACGTCACGCCGAAGATATCCACGTTCGCCATCCGCGAATGGACGAGATGGAACCCTTCGAACAGCAGCAGCAGCGTCCCGATGAACGCGTACCGGGTCCGCTTGAACAATCCTCTCGCCGCCCAGTAGAACACGGGCACCATCGCCGTTCCGCCGACCGCCGCCATGAAGCGCCAGCCGTAAGGCGTCATGCCGAACCACTCGACGCCTAGCGACAGAATGACCTTGCCGAGCGGCGGATGAGTGTTCTCGTACGGCTCCATCTTCTCGATGAATTCGTAGGCCGTGCGGCCGTGATAGATCTCGTCGAAGTACATGCTGTTGCGATAGTCCGGCCGGTACGGCGCTTCCGATTGCTCGTCGAACGCGAGATCGGCGCTGCCCTCCGCGGAGCCGCTCTGCGTTCCCGCCGGCTTGATGTCCGCGATCCGGATCGGCTCGTCCGACCCCTTCGAGAAGAACGCCGCCTCGTACAGGCGGAATCCCGTCGCGACGGCCGTATACCGCATATAGCGGGCTTCCGCGTGCTTGTCCTCGGACTTCCAGGTGAACGCCCGGTTCACCTTGTGCTCGACTTCGGCATACGTCTGCCAGTTCGTACCGTCGATGGAATATTCGATCTTGCTCTTCCCGGTTGCCCCGGGCCCTTCGTACAGGTTCAGCCGATCCACCGCCTTCGCCTCGCCGAAGTCGACGACGAAGCCTTCCCCGGATGCCCCGGGCTTCCAGAAGGTCTGCGGAGCGGAACGATTCCCCAGGTCGTGAAATGAAGCCAAAGCGGATACCAACGTTAAGATGGCGATCAAAATCCAATCCAGCCGCGTCCAGCGACGGCCGCCTCGCTCTCCGGAGCCGTAGGTTCCGAAGCTGAGCGGAGACGACCGATCGTCTATTCTCCAATCCATGAACGTCCTCGCCTTCCTCACCAGTCTTTCCCTATTGTAGTCGAAAGAGAGTACGTCGGAAAGTCCCGGTGGTTCAGCGCGGGCGCCCGCGGGTAAGGATGCAATAGCAACACATCCCATAGAATCGCCGGCGACGGCGGTCTCGAAGGGAGGAGAAGTCGATGTGGGGATTCGTGATCAGCGTGCTGATGGCCATCCTGATCGGGATCATCGGCGATTCGCTGGTTCGCAGCCGGATGCCGGGAGGCGTCTTCGGCTCCATGATCGCCGGCTTCGCCGGCGCGTGGCTCGGGGCGCTGCTGCTCGGGTCCTGGGGACCGGTCATCGCCGGATTCGCGGTCATTCCGGCCATCATCGGAGCCGCGTTGTTCGTCTTCCTGCTCGGCCTGCTCGGCCAGGCGCTTCGCAAGGCTGCCTGACAGAACGAGAGCCGGCGCGGGAAAATTCCGAATGAATCTATCGAAGGAGGCGTTACTTATGGCAGAATCCAAAGGTTTGGTCAAAGGCGCGATTATCGGCGGAGCGGTCGGAGCGGCGGCGGCGCTGCTGCTGGCTCCGAAGTCCGGACGCGAGCTGCGCCAGGACATCCGCTCGAAGTACAACCAGGCATCGGACAAGGCGATGCAGTGGATGTCCGACGCCGGCGCCAAGACGAAGGAAGTCGCGAGCCAAGTGAGCCAGCACGCCACGGACCTGGTGGACAAGACCAAGTCCGTCGTGAGGGCCGTGAAGGACGAGGCGGAGACGGCGGCCGCATCGGCGGCATCGGCGGCTTCGCAGAAGCCGTCGGCCAACTAAGCCGCAGGCCCGTCCGTCGATAAGCCAAGCCCCGAGTCGTCGGGGCTTGGCTTTGTTGGCGCGCTTCGGACGGCGGCGCCAGCGCTAACGGTTATTTCTAGACGCCGCCAGGAGCGAATAGGATGCCAGTAGAGAGGAGCGTGAGCGCGATGAACGACGATCGGCAAGGGAGCGCGAGCCTTACGGGATCGGACGCCGCCTGCGAGACGAAGCTCCCTGCGGCTTCGGACGCCGCCTATGAGCCCGACGCGGACCGGCACCCGTCCGGCCCGATGCCGACCCGCCCGGTGTCGGAGGCCGAGAACGGCTCCATGGTCCAGGACATGAGCGATTTGAAGCGGCTCGGCGAGGAGATGGAGAGGGTGAAGACGGGAGCGCAGCTGAGGAAGGAAGGGCTCGTGTCCGATCCCGCCCAAGAGTAGGCTCGCCCGCTTCGGCGCCCTGGAATCGGACGGAAGGCCGGGCCGGAACGGCTCGACGGGAGCGCTCCATGACGGAGCGCTCCTTTGTTCGCGATGCGCGCGAGTGCGAGCGGGAGCGCCCTTGCGCCGCTCTCCCTCTCGCTCAGGCGCGCCGCTCAGCTTCCCCTCGCGCGGTGGTCCGGCGTCCGTGAAGGGGCTAACCGCTTCTCGTTCGCGCGGCGGAGCGACAAAAGACCGCCCCTGCCGGGGCGGCCCGTGTATTTCGGCGTGCGGCTTACATCGTTAGCGGCGTTCCGTAGATGCGGGCTTCGTTGTCGAGCAGCGCCCGTACTCCCGTCGGCGTCAAGCGCAGTTCCAGGAATTGCGCTACGGGAATGGGAGGCAGATCCTCTCTGCGGAACTCCCCGCCGTGAAGATGATACCCGTATTCTCTGGCGATCGTATACATCCTGCAGAAGTGGTCGGCTGCGTCTTTAGCGCGTTCCTCGGTATCGTATTCGGCCAACCGGTTGCCGAAGCCGAGAGGATTCGAGCGGGACTGTATGCTGAGTTGATAAGCATCGTTCCCCTCCACCACCATAATATCGCATTCGAAGCAACGGAGCTGGTACTTAACACTCATCACGTCCACCGCCTTGTCCTTTAGAGTTTTTGTTGCGTACCGATTATTACCCCGGACGCGGGCCTTGAAACATTCGTACGATCGGTACGCGAGACTCTTTTTTTCCGAGGGAGGGCTCGGGGCTTCGGCGCAGCCCGAGACATGAGGATAAGCCCCCCGAAGATGCGCGCGGCATACGGGCGGGCGCGGCAAGGCCCGGAAACCGCTTGCGACGCAAGAGGCTCCGGGCCCATCGGCTTTCCCCTATTTCAACCTGCGATCCGCGTTCCTTGGCTTCGTCATCCGCTTCCGGTCGGCCGTTCCTGATCGTGTTCGGTCATCCACTTCTTCAACTGGTCGATAGCCCTTCGCTGGATCCGCGAGACGCTCATCTGCGACACGCCGAGCCGGTCGGCCACGTTCCTCTGCGAATACCCGTCCCGGTACAGCAGCACGAGCACCTGGCGCTCCTCCGGCTTCAGCTTCTCCATCGCCTCTTGCAGGTCGAGCCGGCGGTCGACGCCTTCGTAGTCGTCCGCGGGAGAGCCGATGAGCTCCCCGAGCGTCGCGGTGTTCTCGTCCCCGACGATCGGCGTGTCGAGCGAGACGTAGTGATACAGCTCCCGCCCCGCCAGCACCTCCAGCGTCTCCTCGAGCTCCATGCCGAGGCTCTCCGCGATCTCCTCCACGCTGGGCGACCGCTCGAGCTTCAAGGTCAGCTCGTCGACGGTCTGCTGGACGGCCAGCCCCTTCTCCTTGATTCGCCGGGGGACCTGCACGTACCACGATTTGTCGCGCAAATAGTTCTTCATCTGGCCTACGATGCTCTTCATGGCGTACGGTTCGAAGGGCATCCCCAGCTCGGGGTCGAACTGCGAGAGAAGCCGGAACAGCGACATCCGGCCGACCTGGAACAGGTCCTCCTGAAGGTCCGGCCGGCTTCTCGAGATTTTGAGCGCGGCCATGCGAACCAGCGGCTCGTAATGGCGCACCAGCTCGTCCGCCAGCTCCGTGCTGTGCGTGCGTTGGTACGCCAGCAGCATCTCCATAGCGTCGTCGGGCAGACGCGCGCTCTGGGTCAAACGCTGGCCTTCCCGGCAGCCTCGCGCCGCTTGGACATGACGACCGCCGTTCCTTGTTGCGTTCTCACTTCCACGCTATCCATCAAAGCCTGCATCAGGTAGAGTCCCAATCCGCCCGACTGGATCTCCTCAATGGACTTCCCGAGCAGGTTCGACGATTGAAGGTCGCCCGAAGGCACGAAGCTCTCTCCCGAGTCGCTGACCGTGATTCGCAGCTCGTCTTCGCCCAGAATGTCGAACCGGACGTCGACGGAACCGCCGTTCTCCTCGCCCCCGTAGGCGTGAAGGACGGCGTTGTTGCAGGCTTCCGATACCGCAACCTTCATATCCTCGATCTCTTCGTACGAAAAATTCATTTTGGCCGCAATCCCGTACAGCGTCAAACGTACCAAGTCGACGAATTCGGGCCGGGCCGGGACCGACAGCTTTACGTTCGCGTCATTTTTCATCGTGTGGCTCTCCGTTCCTTTCTTCCTGGTTCTGCCGCTCACTTCGGCGACCCGTTCGAATACGATTCCGCCGCCGTCAGAAAAGGGGTGATGCCGGTCATGTCGAACAGCTTGCGGATCGTAGCCGGTACTTCCTCGACGGCGAAGGGGGCCTGCTTGGCATGCCGCGCTTTAAGGATGCCGATCAGGATCCCGATGCCGGTGCTGTCGATATACTTGAGATCGCGCAAATTCAGCACCAGCTTGCGATCGCCGAGCTCCATGAGGGGCTCCATCGTCGCCCTCATCTGCGAAGCGACTTCCAGGTCGAGCTCCCCGGCGATGTGGACGACGGTCGTCCCATCCAGATTCTCCGTTCGAAAAGTCAGTTTATCGGTTTGCATAGTAAACCCCTTTCTGCAAGTGCGCTCTACTAGGGACATTACCCCGCGCGCCGCATATCGAAACAAGCGCCGGGCGGCTCGCCGCTCCCGCTGCTCCCGTTGCTCCCGTTTCGCCCTTCGCCGGGCCGGGTAAGCGATCAGCAAGAATCGAATTCAGCCAATACCGCGCGTAGCGCGCGACTAAGCGACAAGGAGATGGGAACGATGGAACGCGCCAACGTGCCATTCGACGGAAGACGGCCGGACAACGGTCAAGACCCGAGCCACGCCTGGCGGGCGCTCGCCCGGTTCGCGGCCAGCCTCGGCGTCCTGTTCGCCGTCGTCTACTTCATCGTGCAGGTTCTGACTCCGATGGTCGGATAATGCGCATACTGGAAGAAGCCCCGGCTTGCAATCGTCGATGGGAGGGACTGCCGGTGTCGTTGTATTACGGTTCGCTCTATTGGCCCGCGACCTGGCCGAATCCGCCCCGCTACCCTTCCCTGTCCGGAACGGATCGCTGCAAGGCGCTGGTGATCGGCGGTGGGATGTCGGGCTCGTTATGCGGGCTCCTGCTGGCCAGAAGCGGTATCGACGCCGTTCTGATCGAGCAGAACGAAGTCGCGTCCGGCTCCTCGCTCGCCAACACCGGGCTGATCCAATACTCCAATGATATCATGCTGTCGCATTTGGCGGAGCAGATCGGGGAGCGGAACGCGGTCTTATTCTATAAGGAATGCAAGGACGCCGTCCTGCATCTCGCCCGGATCGCCGAGACGCTGCCGCGCGACGTCGGGTTCAAGCTCCGCAGCAGCCTCTATATGGCCAGCTCGAAGGACGACGTCGCGGCGCTTCGTCGCGAGTACGAGATGCTGGACCGATTCGGCTTCGGGGCGGAATGGTGGGACGGGCGCCGCATCGAGGAGAACTTCCCCTTCCGCCGGGAAGCCGCTATCGTAACCCGCGGAGACGCCGAGATGAATCCTTACCGGTTCGTCCATGCCGTCGTGGAGGAGGCCGCCAAGCAAGGCCTTCGCGTCTACGAGAAGACGCCGATGCTGTCCGTGCAGGGGGAGCGGGGCCGGTTCGTCGTCCGCGCGGGGCGCGGAGAGATCCGCGCCGACAACCTCGTCTATGCCGTCGGCTATACCCCGGAAGCGGCGGGAAGCGCCCTGTTCGCCGCCCGGCTGAACCGGTCCTACGCCATGGCGACGAAGCCGCTTGAAGGCTTAAGCGAATGGCATCAGCGCTTCCTTCTGTGGGAGACGTCCAGGCCGTACCTGTACGCCCGCACGACGGAGGACGGGCGCATCGTCGCCGGGGGCTTGGACGAGCCTCTCCGGCGGCCGGTGCTCAGCGACTCGGAGCTGAGGCAGCGCACGCTGCGGCTTCGCTCGGACATCGGCCAGCTGTTCCCGGGTCTCGAGCCGGAGCCCGAATACGAATGGTGCGCCACGTTCGGCGAATCCGCCGACAATCTTCCCTGGCTCGGAGAGGATCCGCGGCGGCCCGGCACCTTCTACGCCCTCGGCTACGGGGGCAACGGGACCGTCTACGGCGCGATCGCCGCGAGATTGATCCGCGACAGCCTGATCGGCGAGAAGTCGCCGGTCGCCCCTATCGTCCGCCCGGACCGTCCGATCCCGATCGCTTCGGCCGCAGCGGCCCGCGCGCGGCGCCTGGCAAAAAGCGGCCGGTAAGAGGAGGAATCCCTCCTCTTACCGGCCGCCCGTCGTTCAATGGAGCACGTCGACCGCTCCCGTCGCCCTCATCAGTTCCCCGGCCTGCGCGGCTTCTCCGTCCTCTTCCGCCGTCAGAACGAACTTGCCTCCGCGCAGCGCGTCGGCGCAGGCGTCCGCGGCGGAATCGGGAACGCCCATGCCGCGAAGAACGTTCGCGGCTTCCAGGTCGTCGTCGCCAACGTTCGACAGGGCATAGGCGGCGACCGGCGCGGTGTTGCCCGCGGTGCCGAAGCCCTGCAGCGTGCCCAGGTACGCGACGGCCGGCACGACCGCTTCGCCGTCGCCGTCCCATTCATGGCCTTCCCGCTCTTGGCGCTCCCTCGTCTCCCGCACGCCGGCTATGCCTTCCACCGGCACGGCGTCTTGGGAAGACAGAAGCGGAGCGCTCTCCTCGTTCTTGACGATCACGCGCAGGCGAGAGTCGCCAAGACCGGCCTCCCGCAGCCTGCGGGCCGCGTCGAGCACTTGCTGTTCCCGTTCGAATATTCCCATCGTCCAAGCCATGGAGTACACCTCCTTCAGGGTAGATCGGCGGCGGATTCGCCTCCGCCTTCCCCTAAACTATACCCCTTTGGAAGCCGTTTGAACCCCCGGAGAGACCCGGCGGCGGCGCGCGGCCGGCGCGTCACCGGATTTTGCGGTATATCCGGTATTCGTCGTTCCAAGTCTCGTAGCGGCCGGCGAACTTCGTGAAGGCGACCGTCTCCTTGCCTCCGAGAATGAGGAAGCCGCCGTCCGCGAGGCTCTCGAACAGCAGGGCGTGCACCCGCTCCCGCAGCCCCGGGTCGAAATAGATCATGACGTTGCGGCAGAACACCGCATGGAACTCGTTGAAGGAGCGGTCGGTCACGAGATTGTGCTCGGCGAACACGATCCGCTCGGTCAAGGCCGGGTCGAGCCGCCAAGCGCCGCGGAACGGCTCGCCGAAGCGGGACAACTTCCCGCTCCCTCCCGCCAGCCGGTAATTTTTCTCGTACAGCTCGTAACGGTCCGCCGATACGATGCCCTCGCGCGCTCTGGAGAGCGCCTGCTGGCTGATATCCGTCGCGTAGATGCGGGATTGCTCCAGCAATCCTTCCTCCCGCAGCAGGATGGCGGTCGAATAGGCCTCTTCGCCCGAAGCGCAGCCCGCGTGCCACAAGCGGAGGAACGGAAGGCTTCTAAGCTCCGGCACGACGCGCTCGCGGAACCAGCGGAACATGCCCGGGTCGCGGAACATCTCCGTCACCGGGATGACGAGATCCGCGAGAAGGCGCTCGAAGGCTTCCCGGCTATGGAGCACGCGGTTCTGCAGCAGCGAGATCGTGCCGAGCTGCTCCATCGTCGTCCGGTGCCAGATCCTTCTTCGCAGCGACGGGTAGGCGTAGTTGCGGAAGTCGTAGCCGTAGCGGCGATACACTCCTTCCAGCAGGAGCTCGATCTCGACCCGTTCCAGTTGTTCGTCGTACTCCAGGAGCTCGTTCTCGTCGGTCATCGGGATAGCCACACTTTCAACAAGGATAACAGCTGGTCGATCATGACGGGTTTGGCCAAATAATCGGAAGCTCCGGCTTCCAGGCACTTGTCCCGGTCCTCCTTCATCGCCTTGGCCGTCAGCGCGATAATCGGAAGCTCCTTCCAGCGAGGGTGATTGCGAATGCGGGTCATGGCCTCGTAGCCGTCCATCTCCGGCATCATGATGTCCATCAGGACGAGATCCGCTTCGAGGCCGGAAGCGAGCAGCCCGATGGCCTCCTTGCCGTTCTCGGCGGTGAACACTTCGATCGAATGATGGTTCAGCAGGCTCTTGAGCGAGAACACGTTGCGTTCGTCGTCGTCGACCAGCAGAATCGTCTTGCCCGCCCAGGCCGCTTCCCCTGCCGCGCTCCTGGACGAACGCCGGCCGCCGGGCTCTCCCTTCGCGTCCGAGGGCACGCCGGTCCCGTCGCCGAGAGCCTCTTCGACGGCCGCCGTCACCTCCTGCGCGGCGGACGCTTCCTCTTCGGTGACGGAGAGGTCGAAGGCCGCCGCGGAGGCGTCGCCGGACAGGGCCAGGTTCCCGCTCTCGGCCGGATGCGGGCATTGCTCGGGAATCGTCAGCACGAACTTGCTTCCCTCGCCCGGCTCGCTGCTCGCGAGGGTGACCCAGCCTCCCAGCAGATGCGCGAGCTCCCGGCTGATCGTAAGGCCCAGGCCCGTGCCTCCGAACTTGCGGCTGGTCGTGCCGTCCGCCTGACGGAACGCTTCGAAGATGATCTCCTTCTTGTCGGCCGGAATGCCGATCCCCGTATCCTCGACTTCGAAGACGACGTACGGTCCGTTGCCCGCCGCGTCCGCGGGAATCTCCTCTTCGCACCCGCGACGGATCCGCAGCTCGATCGACCCCTCCGAGGTGAATTTGACCGCGTTGGACAGCAGATTGCGCAGAATCTGCTTGAGACGGTGGCCGTCGGTGTACAGGACGGGAGGAACGTCCGGCTCGGTCCGCACCGAGAAGCCGACGCCCTTCTCCTCGGAGATCGATCCGTACATGTGCGACAGATCCGTCGTAATGTCCTCGATCAGCGTCTGCTCCGGAGCGATCTCCATCCGCCCGGCGTCGACCTTCGCGAGATCCAGAATCTCGTCGATCATCTTCAGCAGGTCGTTGCCGGACGAATAGATCGTCTTCACGTATTCGAGCTGCTTCTCGGTCAAGTTCTCTTCCGCGTTGTCGGCCAGGAACTGCGACAGGATGATCAGGCTGTTCAGAGGCGTCCTCAGCTCGTGGGACATGTTGGCGAGGAATTCCGACTTGTACTGGGAAGCCAGCGTCAGCTGCATCGCCTGGCGTTCCAGCGCCGCGTTCGCCTGGGCGATCTCCCGGTTCTTCTGCTCGGCCTGGCGGTTCTGCTCCTCGAGAGCCATCGTCTTCACGGTCAGCTCCTGATTCGTGTGCTCCAGCTCCTCCTGCTGGCGCTGAAGCCGCTCTTCCGAACGCTTCAAGCGTCCCGCGTGAAGCTCCAGCTTCTCGTTGGTCTCCCGCAGCTCCTCCTGCTGGGACATGAGCTCCTCGGACTGGACCTGAAGCTCTTCGGTCATCGCCTGGGATTCCCGGAGCAGCTCCTCCACCCGGTAACGCGACTGGATGTTCATGACGAGGTAAGCGAACTTCTCGCCGATCTTCTCCAGCAGCGTCCGCTGGAGAGTGCCGGCCGGCTGCGAATAGGCGAGCTCCACGACGCCGATCGTCTTGCCGTCGGCCTTGACCGGCTGCAGCACGAGCTGCGTCGGAGGCGCCTCGCCGAGGCCGGAGCGGATCGGCATGTACCCTTGCGGCAGCGATTCGACCGTCATCGTCTCGCCCTTCAACGCGCACTGCCCGATCAAGCCTTCGCCGATGTCGAATTCCGCCTGGCCGCGAGCGGAGGAATCCGAGCCGGAGTAAGCGTAGGCTCCGAACCGGTAGAGGCGCGTAGGATTCGTGTTCTCGTTCCCGTCCAGCAAGTAAACCGCCCCGTAGGCCGCTCCGAGAACCGGAGCGTATTCGTTGATGAACGATTGCGAGATCGCCTTCAGATCGGCGCCTTCCTTGAGCAGCTCCGCCGTCCGGGCGAGCTGCGCGTCCATCCAGGCCTGCTGCTCCTTCGCCTGATGGTACAGAGCCTCTCTCTCCTTCTGCTGCTGCAGGTCGAGAGCGATCCGCTTGAACACCTCGGCGAGCTGTCCCAATTCGTCGGACGACTGAATCCGAAGCCGGCCGAACCCGCGAAGCCTACCCTGCCCGAACTTCGTCGCCATGAGATTCAGCAGGCTCAACCCTTTCGTAATGCTCGGGAACACCCAGAGGATGACCCCCAGGCCGAGGAACAGCCCGATAACGGTCAGGACGGCCACCCAACGGACGGACTGGTCGTACATCGAGCTCGTACGCTCCATCTCCGTCTCCATCGTCTTCTGTTCGAACGTGACGAGAGAATTGAGCGAGCTGACGATGTTGTCCTGACGGGATCGTCCCAGGCTCTTGTACAGCTCGAGCGCGCCTTCGCGGTCGAATTGCTCGGTCAGAACGACGAAGCGCTGCAGGAAGTCGCCGAACCGCTCGCCGTCGCGCGTCACTTGATCAACCAGCTGCTGTTCGCCGGGATCGTTCGGCCTCTCGGAGAGCTTCGCCAGCTGCGTCTGGAAGACGACGAGCTGGCGCTTCAGCTCCGCGACGCCGAGCGAATCGCTCTCGAGGGCTCCGACCAGAACGTCGTTGACCGCTCTTCCGGAGGCGTTGACGGTGCCTCTCAGATCGATGACGTCCCGCACCTTGACGAACCGGTTGTCGTAGAAGCCGCCGAGCCGGTCGTTCATCCGGCTCAGCCGGTCGTAGCCGAACGTGGTGATCCCGACCATCAGCACGAGCAGGACGACAAAGCCGAGAAGGATCTTCGTCTTGATCCGCATTATTCCGCCCCCTTCGCCTTCGCCTCTAGGCGAACGATGCACCGGTCGTCGGGCCTGCGGTCCAGGGACGGCTGAAGCAGCAGCTCCTGCAGCGGCTCTTCGCGGCCGCCGGAAGCCGCGATCCGGCCCGCCAGCTCCGTCCTCTTCTCCTCCAGGTCGCCGGGGAACAGATCCAGCAGGCCGTCGGTGAAGAGATAGAGGTTATCTCCGGAAGCGAGACTCATCGTCTCGGCCTTGATCTCCATCTGCTCGAACAAGCCGATCGGCGCGCACGTGACGGCCATCGTCTCCGTCTTGGCGCCGCCCTCCCGGATGACGAGCCCGGGCGGGTGACCGGCGTTCACGTACTCCATGACGCCGTGCTCCAGGTCGATCCACGCGCAGATTCCCGTGCAGTAATAATGCACGAGCTCGTTCTCGTACTGAAGCTGGCACAATCTCCGGTTCAGCTCGTGGACGACGCGCTTCGGCGTGATGTGGGTCCGCATCGCTTCCTTGAGCACGGAGGCGGAGAACATGCTGATGAGGGAAGACGAGATGCCGTGGCCCATGGCGTCCATGACGGCCACGATAATCCGGTGCTTGTCGAAGACGTGCCAGGCGTACAGGTCGCCCGCGAGCTCCTCCGAAGCCTGGAAGTAGGCCTGCAGCCGGAACGTCTCCTCGTCCAGGTCGGACGGCAGCACGGACTCCTGCACTTGCCGGGCCAGGTCCAGGTCCTCCCGCATCCGCAGATCCCGTTCCTTGTGCCAATCAAGCTCGCGCTTCAGCCGAAGCGCGGAGCGGATGCGGGCGAGCAGCTCGATCTTGTTGATCGGCTTCGTCACGTAATCGGTCGCTCCCGCGTCCAGCGCCTCGGCCAGCTTGCGGGAGTCCCCGATCGCCGTCACCATGATGACGGGAATGTCGCGCAGCCGCTCGTCCTGCTGGAGCATGCGGCACGCCTTGATCCCGTCGATATTCGGCATCATCAGGTCGAGCAGGATCAAGTCGACGGACACCTTGGAGGAGCGCGAAGCATCCAGCTCCGAATGCAGCAATCGGAACATCTCTTCGGCGGAGTGGGCGGCCCGGACATCCTTGTAGCCCGAGCGCTTAAGCATCTCCTGCACGACCATCACGTTCATCGGATTATCGTCAACGATAAGGATATTCATCGGTTAACCGGCTCCTCTTCCCCTTATTCCAGCATCATTCCAGCGTAATTTCAGCATCATTCCAGCGTAATTTCAGCGTACTTGCGCGCCCCCGCTCTGTAAAGCGCAAGCGGCAAACGGGAATAAGGAATGAGGCTCTCCCTCATTCCTTATTCCCGTTTGCCTCCCGCGAGAGGGGCCCGTCCTTATCGGGCCAACACGAGAACTTTGCCGCGGTCGAGCTCCGCCTCGTACAGCTTCGCCTCGCCGCTGTCGATGCCCATCGCTTCGATTTTGCTTCTCAGCTCGTCGCCCCGCTTGCGGAACAGGTTCGCGACGGTCTGCAAGGCGCCTTCCTCGGAGGGGCCGATCGTGCTCGCGTTCGCCGCGTCGGCCAGTCGTTCCGTCCTCTCCTCTCCGTGCGCCAGCACGTAGATTTGATCCGTCGTGTACCCTTGAGCCCGAAGGTCCTTCACGGCGTCGTACGCCTCCAGACCGTTGTTCACCAGCTTCACGTAGGCTCTCATCGGCATCTCCTCCTTCTGCTGTCGATCGTATTGCGGTTACGTCCTCTTCTTACCCCGCGGACCGGGCGGCGAAACACCCCGTCTCAAATTCCGGACCGGTTCGCGTGCGGCGGCCGCTGCTCGGCGGCCTTCGCCTTCATCGCCTGGCGGATCGCGGTCGCGACCTTGACACCGGCCGTTACCCAAGCCACCCAAGGCTTATCCGGCTTGGACGCCTGCTCGCGCACCGCCTTGGACAGCGTCCCCGTAACCTCCTTGGCCGCGCGGGTCGTCTCCTGCAACGTCGCCCCGGCTTCCTTCGCCGCCTGGAACAACGCGTCCGCGGCGTGCAGCTTCTGCTTCACGTTGATCGAGATCTCGTTGACGTTCGCGGTCAGCTCCCGCACGTTGCCGCGAAGCGACTCCACGGTGGCTCCGGCCTCCTCTACCGTCGTCTTCAGCGACTCCATCGTCTGCCTGGCGCTGACGAGCGTGCGGATCAAGTAGACGCATAAGGCCGCGAAGCTTAAGGCCGCCACGAGCGCGCTTGCGGCGTAGATCGCTCTCTCGTCCATCGGGCACTCCTCCTTCGCAAGCTCCGGATGGCGTTCTATTACCCCGATTCTCCCGTTCCTTAAACAGAGGGAGCCGCCCCGCCGGTCTATCGACCTTCCGGAACGGCTCCCTCCGCCATAAACCTGCCGCCTTATCGGGTAAACGGGATTCGCCCGTCCTCCCCTACCGGGGACAGGGCCAGCCGGGCATCGGGATCGGCTTCCCGGACCAGCCTTCGGAGCCTCTCCTCCTCCAGGCGGTGGACCCGGCACAGCAGAACCGGCCGGGTTCCCCCCGGCGACGCCTCCTCGCCGACGGTCTCCACGAACTCCCTCTTGCCTTCGGAAGCGAGCGCGGCACGGACGTCGTCCTCCCGCTCGCTCCAGATCCACATCAGCTTCCAGAACGGATACCCCCGCAGCATAAGCCGCGTCGCTTCGGCCGCGAGCGCGAACGCGAGCAGAGAATACAGCGCGCGCTCCCAGCCGTACGCCAGGCCGACGCCCAGGAACAGCGCCGCGTTCAAGGCGTGGAAGCCCTTGGAGATCGCGGGGGACGACCAGCGGAGCTTGACGAAGTGCGAGACGTCCGTGAACCCGCCGATCCGCAGGGCGACGCCCGAGCCCGCCCCGAGCAGCGCCCCGCCCATGAGCGCCGCCAGCAGCGGGTCGCCGGTCAACGCGGGCAGCGGGTGCAGGACGAGCGTCCCCAGGCTCAGAACCGCCAGGCCGATCACGGCCGGATGCCCGAACAGCCCGACGATTCGCCGGTAGCCGGCCAGCAGAAATACCGCATGAAGAAGGAGCAGAAGCAGCCCGAGTCTCGCATCGGCGAGGAAGGCGATCAAGGCGGACACCCCGATCGCTCCCCCCGCCGTCATTCCGTGAGGAATAAGGAACAGCTCGAGTCCGGCCGCGGCGAGCATCGCCCCCGTGGCGGCGCCGGCGTTCCGGCCGAGCCTTGCCCTCTCCGTCCGTGCCAGGCTAAGCTTGGTCATCTTATCGTCCTCCTTGAATGCGGATTATTTGTGCTGCACGCTCCTCTGATCCGAATCGAATTTGATGAATTTGCCGACCACCCGGTAGATCGCCTTCGTCTCCTTCGTCAATAGCGGCCCCAGCACGGCCAGAATGAGCACGTAGAGGGCCGCGAACGGCTGAAGCACCGCCAGGAGGCCTCCTGCCTTGCCCAGATTGGCGACGATAATCGAGAATTCCCCCCGGGAGACGATCGTCAGGCCGACATTCGTGGACGACTTCGCGGACAGGCCCGCGCTTCGCCCGGCGAGCATGCCCGCGGCGAAGTTGCCGACGAGCGTGACGGCGACCGCCGCGAGCGACAGCCACAGCGTCTCCTTCGTGATCAGCGACTTCGGATCGATCGTCAGCCCGAAGCTGAAGAAGAACAGCGCGCCGAAGAAGTCCCGGAACGGCGTAATCAGATGCTCGATCCGCTTGCGGTGCTCCGTCTCCGCGAAGACGAGGCCGACCAGCAGCGCCCCGATCGCTTCCGCGACGTGAAGCTTCTCGGAGAAGCCGGCCACGATGAACAGCGCGGCGAAGACGACGAGCAGGAACGCCTCGTTGGACCGAATGTTCAGCAGCCGGTTCAAGAGCGGCACCGCCTTGCGCCCGACGATCAGCACCGCGAGCATGAAGACGAGCGCCACCGCCGCGGACAGCAGTACGCCTCCCAGCGTGCTGGAGCCGCTGAGCACGAGGCCGGACAGGATGGACAGGTAGACGGCGAGGAACACGTCCTCGAACATGATGATGCCGAGAATCATCTCCGTCTCCGGATTGGCCGTGCGCTTCAGATCGACGAGCACCTTGGCCACGATCGCGCTCGACGAGATCGTCGTGATGCCCGCGATCACGAGCGTCTCTTCCAGCGGGAATCCCGCGGCCCAGCCGAATACGAGGCCGAGGGTGAAGTTGATGGCGATGTAGATCGTTCCGCCGACGACGATCTTGCGGCCGGACTTGATCAGACGGCCGACCGAGAATTCCAGTCCGAGATAGAACAGCAGGAACAGGACGCCGATCCGCCCCATGAATTCGATCAACGGGGCGCTGTGAATGAACCGAAGGTCGAATACGCTCCAATGGAACGCGTGGGGACCGACGGCCATGCCGATCAGGATATAGAACGGGATGACCGAGAACTTCAGCCGTCCCGACAGAAGGCCGGCGAACGCGACCAGCGCGATCGCCAGACCGATCTCGAATACGATGTGCTCCACTCAATCACTTCCGTTCTTGATCATTTTCTTGAACTCCTTCAGGTGTCGTCTCTCGCCCATCACGACGAGCGTCGCTTCTTCGGGCACGACGAAGTCCGGTCCCGGATTGATCTGGCGGACCTGGCCGCGGCCGACGACGGCGATGACGGTCGTCCCGGTTCTCCGGCGGATGTCCAGCTCCCCGATCGTCCGCCCGGCGTACGGGCTGCCCGGCTCGAGCCGGTACCACTCGATGACGAGCTCGTCAAGCGCCATCTCGATCGTCTCGAGCGATCTCGGCTTGTAGACGAGCCCTCCGAGGATAAAAGCGAACTGCTTCGCTTCCTCGTCCGTCAGCTCGACCATGGAGATCGAATCGTCCGGGTCCTCCCGGTCGTAATGGTACATCTCCCGCCTGCCGTCGTCGTGCACGACAAGGACCAGCTTGTCTCCGGCTTCGGTCGTCATCTGGAACTTCTTGCCGATCGACGGAAGCTCGGATTCGCGAATTTGCATGAACGCACAACCTCCAGTTATGAAGTTTTATCCATCTCCGTATGGGAAAAATAGCGTGCGCAAACAAGAGCCTCAACTATCGGGGCCAGGCGCGGCTATCGTCTTTCGTTGGGATGCTCGCCGGGAAAAGATAGAGGAACGTATCGATAGATTGCGAGGGATTGGGGCGCGACTGAACAGACCTGGGGGTATGCGAAAATACGAGCCCGGTCTACGTCCGCCTTAAACGCGCTGCCGACAGCGCATGGGGAATCAAGCCAAATAGTTGGATTCGAAACGGAACGGTCTGAGGAACCGCCGCAGCATTCGAAGGGAGATATCCGGATAGCGGTAAGCCGTCGGAAGGCGAGGTTTGCTCTCCGTACGGGCGGATCCGGAAGTCAATAGGAGCAGGCACAGCATGGCGCCAAGAGCGAACGTCTTCGGATAGGACGCGTTGGGAAGGCCTCCCGCGGACTTGGCGTTCGAGACCATCAATTGGCCGACGGTGACGCGGCCGCCTTCGCCCGTGTTCGCCTCGGATTCGGGAACCGGCGCGAAGGATAAGGAGAGGAAGAGCATGGCGAACAGAAGCAGCCATCGCATCGAAGAGCGGTTATTGTTCAATTCCATCACCTCCCCTTCCGCTCGGGTTCCTATCATGATACCACAGCCGGGAAGCCTTTACCAAACGGCCTCGGAGCGTTTCCGGCGATCCCGGAGCGGCCCGGATTGATTCGCTGCCGGAAGGTGCGGGTAAAGTCTCGGCAAGCAAGGCTAACGCCCTAACAACGGAAGGAGGAGATTCACATGCTCTACTGGGCCATGGTCTTTCTCGTCGTCGCCATCGTAGCCGCGATCTTCGGGTTCGGAGGCATCGTAGCGGCGGCGGCCGGCATCGCCAAGATTCTGTTCTTCGTTTTCCTCGTCTTGTTCGTTCTGTCTCTCATTTTCGGACGTCGTTCGCGAACCTGACGCCGGATCGGACGAGCCCGGCGGAAGCCGGCCGTCCGACCCGCAAGCGGCGCCTTCCCTTCTCCCGATCGAAGGGAAGGCGTTTTATTTCCCGGGAGCGAATGCCCGGGAACGAGCCCGGAGATCCGGGTTCGACGATCGCTCGGGCTTGCGCCGGAAGGGTGTTTCGTCTTCGGATCGTTGCGTTAAATACCTATATAGAGCCTGTACGAGGGCAACGAGTCCTTAGCGATGTCGGTCCGAGCGGCGCGGCGATTTCCGGCGGGCGGGGCGGCGCCGGGGCATAATCCTCCCGGCAGAGCCGTATCCATGAAGGTAGAGACTTCTTCTCCCGTACGCAGGCGGCCGCCGCGCCGAGGGTGCCGTTCTACGCCGCCGACCGCGAACCGACGGGAACGATGTCGCTTCGCCGGCGCCGCAATCGGACCGACGCCCCGCCCGGGTCCCCTTATTTCACAACGAAGCGGTTTCCAACCGCGCTTTGGAGGTGCAACGTCTTTGAACTCAACTCCTTTCCAAATTGCCTACGTCAGCACATACGTGCCGAAAAGATGCGGGCTGGCCACCTACACCCATCATCTGCGCGAAGCGGTCGCCGCGTCGAAGGGCTCTTCCGCCCCCGACCCCGTCATCGCCATGTGCAACGCCGACGAGGCGGACGCGTATAACGAGCCGTGGCTATACCCGCTTCTCAAGCAGGAGAAGGACGACTATCGAAGGCTGGCGGACGCCTTGAACCGAAGCTCCGTCGACGTCGTGTCGGTCCAGCACGAATTCGGCATCTTCGGCGGGCAGGCCGGCGATTATTTGCTCGAATTTCTCGACCGGCTGAAGAAGCCCGTCGCCACCACCTTCCATACGGTGTTCGAGAACCCCGCGGAGCCTTACGCTTCCGTTCAGGCGGCCATCGCCGAGAGAAGCGACCGCATTCACGTCATGAACCGCAAGGCGGTCGGTTATTTGCACGACCACTTCCGCATTCCCTTGGAGAAAATCTCGTTCATTCCGCACGGCGCTCCCGTGCCGAACCGCCGGGAGAGGACGCTGACCCGCCAGCAATACGGCTGGGAGAACCGGAAGGTGCTGTTCCAGTTCGGCCTGCTCGGCCGGTCCAAGGGCATCGAATCGCTGCTCCGGGCTCTGTCCAAAGCCGTGAACGCCGTTCCGGACCTGCTCTACATCATCGCCGGCCAGACCCATCCGGAAGTGAAGAAGCACGAGGGAGAAGCGTACCGCGAGGAGTTGATCGCCCTTATCGCGGAGCTCGGCCTGGAGCACCACGTCCGGATGATCAACCGTTACGTCCCCGAAGACGAGCTCGTGTCCTTGATCTCGGCGTGCGATCTGTACGTGACGCCTTATCCGGGCATGCAGCAGATCACGAGCGGGACGCTGGCTTACGCCGCCGGCCTCGGCCGTCCGATTCTCAGCACGCCGTACAGCTACGCCAAGGATCTCGTCCAGGGCTACGACGAGCTGCTTCTGCCTTATGGGGATACGGAAGCCTGGAGCTCGAAGATCATCGAACTCTTCACCTACCCGGAGCTTCGCGCGGAATGCGAGAAGTGGATGTCGGAGATCGGGCGCAGCATGCAGTGGCCTCAAGTAGGTGCGCAGTATTTGGGGCTGCTCGAGCGCGTGGTCGCGAATAAGGATTGGGGAATGGCCGATGTCGTCTGACCGGACGCCGTGGCGCGGCGACGCGCCATCCTTCGTCCATCTGCGCAGATTAACGGACGATACCGGCTTGCTGGAGCACGCTCTCGGCCGCATTCCGCGGCGCCGGGAGGGCTACACGACCGACGACAACGCCCGGGCTCTGTGGACCGTGACGGAATGGCTCGATCCCCGGCATTCGAATGTTGTCGGGGAGGAAGACCGGGCGAATCTGAAGGAGCTGGCCGACATCTACCTGGCCTTCCTTCTCTGGGCCCAGGAGGACGACGGCTGGTTCCATAACAATATCGCTTACGACCGGACGCCCGAGCCGGAGAGCATATCGCACGATTGCCAGGGACGCTCCGTCTGGAGCTGCGCCGACGCCTGGGTCCGCTTGGAGACGGGGCAGCGCGAGACCGCGCTCATTCTGTTCCAGAAGTCGATGCGGACGCTCGGCCGGATCGACTCGCTTCGCGGACAGGCGTTCGCGATGGCCGCTTGCTCGCACCTGCTGACGGCCGCCGATCAGGGAATGATCGCCCTGCCGGACGGCTGGGCGGCGGAGCTGAAGGATCACCTCCTGAGGTACGAGGATCATCTGACCGGAGCGTTCCGCCACTTCTCCCGCGACGGCTGGAGGTGGTTCGAGCCGGCCATGACGTACGGCAACGGAGTGCTGCCCTGGGCGATGCTGAAGGCGTACCGCGCGACGAGGCGCACCGAGACGCTGGAGATCGGGCTCGACAGCCTGTCCTCTCTTCAGGAAGCGATGACGTCCGACAGCGGCGGCTTCCGCCCGATCGGCAACGAGAATTGGGGCACGAAGGATTCCGTCAGCCGTTGGGATCAGCAGCCGCTCGAGATGTTCAAGCTCGCTCTCGCCTTGGAGGAGGCCGCCGCCGTGCTCGAATCGGTCCAGGGAGACGGCATGTCGCTTCTGGTCTCCCCGGGAGTCCCGTCGGGCGGCCTGCGGCCTTCGCGGAACGGGACGCTGACCGCCGACCGGGACGACTCCAGCCGGTCGGGCGACACCCGGCTCGTCGACGTGGGAGAGCATATCGCGGCGCTTCGCCAAGCCCGGAACGGCTGCCTCTCCTGGTTCTACGGAGACAACGACCTGCACACGTCGATGGTGGACGCCCGGGACGGCTGCTGCTGCGACGGTCTGCAGGCGAACGGCCCGAACATGAACTGCGGCGCCGAGGCCACGCTCTCCTATCTGATGACCCAAGCCCTGTGCAGCCGCTCCTGAAGTCTCGGAACGGGGAAGATCCGGCTGAACGGCCGGTTCGGAAGCCGCCGGATGGAACAGCCGGATCGGGCACCTCGCGAGGGGTCGAACGGATTCGAGGATTTTTAGCCGGACTTATCGCAGGACTTATTGCAGGATTTATTGCAGGATTTATTGCCGAATCGATCCTTTTCCCCTCCCGCTTGACGGGAAGCGTAACGTACAAGAGACCCGCGACGATGTCGCGGGTCTTCGCGTATTGGGCAAGCTCGAGGAAGGCGCGGCTCCATTTAGGCGGCTTAGACGCATTCTCCCTTCATGCAGCGCAATCATCTCTTGCGGGATATCGCTTTGGCTTGCGTGAACAGCAGCAAGTAATCGCGGCCGCCCGCCTTGGAATCCGTGCCGGACATGTTGAATCCTCCGAACGGGTGAACGCCGACCAGCGCTCCGGTGCACTTGCGGTTGATATACAGGTTGCCGCAGTGCATCGTCCGCTCCGCCTCCTCGATCCGCTTCTCGTCGGTCGAGAAGAAGGAGCCCGTCAATCCGTATTCGGTATCGTTATAGAGGCGGATCGCTTCTCTCCAATCCTTGGCTTTGCCGATGGCGAGCACGGGGCCGAAAATCTCTTCCTGCATGATCCGAGCCTTCCCGTCCACGTCGGCGAACACGGTCGGCTCGATATAGTAGCCGTTGCCGGGAGCCCTCCCCCCTCCGGCGAGAAGCCTGCCTTCTTTGCGCCCGATCTCGATGTAGCCGAGAATCTTCTTATAGGAGCTCTCGTCGATGACCGGTCCAATCGCGCAATTCCGCTCGGGCAGTCCGATCGATAGACGCTTCGTCAGTTCGACGATTCTCTCGGTTACCTCTTCGTACACGGACTCGACGACGAAGGCGCGCGAGCCTGCGGAGCACTTCTGCCCCTGGAAGCCGAAGGCCGAAGAGACGATCGCCTGCGCGGCCGCGCCCAGATCGGCCGTCTCGTCGACGACGATGCCGTCCTTGCCGCCCATCTCGGCCACGAAGCGCTTGATCCAGATCTGCCCGGGAGCGGTCTCGGCCGCCAGCCGGCCGATGCGCAAGCCGACCTCCTTCGAGCCGGTGAAGCTGATGAACCTCGTTTTCGGATGCGAAGTCAAGTAGTCCCCTACCTCCGCCCCGCTGCCCGGAACGAAGTTGAGGACGCCTGGCGGGAGGCCGGCCTCTTCCATTAATTCGACGAACTTGGCAGCGACGACGGGCGTCGCGGAGGCGGGCTTGAGCAGCACCGCGTTGCCGGAGACGATCGCGGCCGCCGTCATGCCGGCGCAGATGGCGAGCGGGAAGTTCCAAGGCGGGATCACGATGCCGACGCCGAGCGGGATATACTCGAGCCGGTTGTCTTCTCCCGCGATCTTCGTCAGCGGAAGCGTCTCGTTGATTCGGTCGAGCCGGATCATCTCCCTGGCGTAAAACTCCATGAAGTCGATCGCCTCGGCGGTGTCGGCGTCGGCTTCCGCGTAATTTTTGCCGGCTTCCAGCACCATCGTCGCCGAGAATTCGCGCTTGCGCTCGCGCAGCCTCTCTGCCGCCCGGAACAGGACCCCCGCTCGTTCCTCGGCCGGCACGTTTTTCCACGACTCGAACGTCTTTAGCGCCGCCTGCATCGCCTTCTCCGCCAACGCCCGATCGGTCTTGCTCACCCGCCCGATCGCCATGCCGACATCCCCCGGATTGAGAGAGACGATCTTCTCTTCGGTGTAAATCTTCTCGTCCCCGATCCGAAGCGGGTACTCCCGCCCCAGCTCTTCCTTGATCTTCCCGATCGCGGCTTCCATCGCCAGACGGTTCTCCTCGACGCCGAAATCGACGAACGGCTCGTTCGCGAACGGCGCCGCCTCCGTACGTTTGTTCATCGCGCCCTCCTCCTCGTCTCCCTGTTGAAGCAGGAACGGATTATTGGAACAGGTTCCTCAAAACGAACCGGACGTTCGCGGGCCGTTCCGCCAGCCTTCGCGCGAAGTACCCGAACCAGTCGCGGCCGAAGGGGACGTACACGCGCACTTTGAACCCTTCGCGAACGAGCCGGTTCTGGAGCTCTTCGGCGATTCCGTACAGCATCTGGAATTCCATTCGTTCTCTGGGCAAGCCATGTTCCCGGAGGACGTTAAGCGCGTACGACACCATGCTCTCGTCATGGGTCGCGATCGCGGCGTAGTCGCCGGAGAGCAGCTGCATCCGGATCAGCTTCCTGTAATTCGCGTCGACGTCTCTCTTGTCCGGGTAGGCGACTAGGGGAGACTCCTTGTAAGCCCCCTTGACCAGGCGCAGATTGGGCTTCAGCTCCCGCAGCTTGTCGACGTCCCTCTCCGAGCGGTAAAGGTAGGCTTGAATGACGACGCCGACGTTGTCGTACGTCCCGCGCAGCTCGCGGTACAGCTCCAGCGTCGCTTGGCAATGGGAGTAATCCTCCATGTCGATCCGAACGAAATTGCCGTACTGGCGGGCTCTGTCCAGAATGGAACGAAGGCGGGCGAGACAGAGGCCGCGATCGAGATCGAGACCGAGGGAAGTCAGCTTCAAGGACAGATTGCAGTCCGCGTTCGCTTCGGCGATCGCGTCCAACGTCCGCAAGCACATGGCGGCAGACTCGTCGGCCTCCTCCGCGGAAGAGACGAACTCGCCCAAGTGGTCGAGCGTCGCCGCCCGCCCCGTCGCGTTCAGCTTGCGAACCGCCTCGATCGCTTGGCGAATCGTCTCGCCGGCCACGAACCGCGAGGCTCCGAAGCGCAGGCCGTATTTGCGGGCGAGACGGTTGGCGGCTCGGCTTCTCCCCAGTCTCTGGAACCCGCTTCTCATCATCGCGTCGAAGAAGGCGCATCCCCTCCCCGAATGGTTGTGTCAGGCATTTAAGCCGGAAGATCCCTACACGATTGTCTTATGCACGGGATGGGCCGGAGGTTCGATCGAGAGCCGATCGCGTTCGCTTTAAGAAGGAGATTCGCCTGGAAAAGGAGGTGCGGTCTCGGGACAGAGGCCCTGGAGTCCGAGATGCGCGCTGTAACGGCTATTTTGGAGGTTACAGAGGCCAAGGAGTTCAAGGCTCTCTCTGCAACCCCCATTTCGGCTGTTGCAATAAATCTCGTTTCACTAGATGGGGTCTGTTCGATGTCTCGTACGGTCAGCGCGCATATAAGTTCGGAGCAAACGGCGCGATGGCTGGGCGGCTGCGTTCGCGCGACTCCGTTAGCCCTCCCACACCCGCGCGACAGGCGGCGCGGTCTCCGCGGCCAGACGGCCTTCTCGGAAGACGTAGCGCGGAGCCGGGCGCCGGCCGATCAGGTCGCGCGCGTCCTCCGCGTCGAACAGCAGGAACGAGGCGGGAGCTCCGATGCGGAACGCGCCTTCCCGATAGCCGTACCGGTCGCCCAACCGCATCGCTTCCGCCCCGCCCTCCGTAACCATGCCGACCAGCTCCGCCAGCTCGGAACGCCCGCACATATGCGCCAGATGGGCGGCCATGTGGGCGGCGTCGAGCGGATTGCCCGTGCCGAGCGGATAGAACGGCGTGCGCATGTCGTCGTGGGCCAGCGCGACGTTGACGCCCGCCTCGCTGAATTCCCTGATGCGCGTAATTCCCCTCCCCTTCGGATAAGCGTCGAACCTTCCTTGCATGACCGAATTGATGAGGGGGCACGCGACGATGGACAGGCCGGCTTGACGGACAAGCCCGGCCACCTTGTGGAAATACGCCTCGTTATAATAAGCCGCGGCATTGACATGGGCGGCCGCGACCCGCGGCCCGAGGCCGGTAGCCATAGCGAGAGAGGCGCAGACTTCGAGGAAGCGGGAGGATTCGTCGTCCGTCTCGTCGCAGAAAACGTGGACGAACGCCCCCGCCCGCTCCGCCATGGCGAACGCGCGCCTCAGAGACGAGACGCCTTCTTCGCGCGTCCGCTCCAGGTGCGGCACCGCGGACACGCCGTCGGCCCCCAGCCGAAGCGCCTCCGCCATGCGGCCCTCGTTGGCCGGGCACGATTCGATTCCGTCCTGCGGGAAGGCGATCACCTGGATCTCGAGGAGCTCCCGGTATCGCTCCTTCAGCTCCAGCACCGCCTCCAGCGCGACGAGCTTCGGGTCGCCGATGTCCACCATCGCGCGCAAATATTGCACGCCGTACCCGATATAGAGCCGGATCGTCCGCTCCGCCCTCGCGACGACGTCCTCCTTCGTCAGAACGGCCTTGCGCGACGTCCACACCCGGATCCCTTCCGCCAGCGTCCCGCTCTCGTTCCATAGGGGATCCCCCGCGGTCAGCGTCGTGTCCAGATGGACGTGAGCCTCCGCGAACGGAGGCAGCAGCAGCCTTCCGCCCGCGTCGAACTCCTCCGCCTTGGCCGCGCCGGAGCCGGATAATTCCCCAATCGCGGCAATCACGCCCCCGGCAATGCCGATATCGAACGGCGCGCCCTCTGCTCCTTCCCGGCCGCGCCCGAACATTCGCGCATTCCGAATCACCAGGTCGTATCGGCTCGTCGCGGAATCCCCCGCTTGGACCTGCGCCTTCGCCTTCGTCTGCCCCTGCACCTGCATCTGCACCTGCACCTCCTCCTCTGCCTTCGCCTTTAGATTTATTTCCTCCCTTGCCTTCTCCCTCGCCTCCGCCCCGTTCATCGGATCCCCTTGGCCGCTTCCGCGAAGCGCGCCACCCGGGCTCCGAGCCGGCCGGCCATCGTCAGCTCCCGCTCGTCCGGCGTCCGCGAGCTGTCCGGCCCCGCCAGCGTCGAAGGACCGTAGGGCGAGCCTCCGATCGCGTCCGCCGTCAAGTATTCCGGGTTCTGCGTATACGGCAGCCCGACGAACACCATCCCGAAATGAAGCAGCGGAACGATCGCCGTCAGAATCGCCGCCTCATGTCCGGTATGGATCGAGCCCGCGCTCGTCATGATGCCCGTCGGCTTGCCCTCCAGCTCCCCTCCGGAGCACAGGCTCCCCGACAGGTCGAGGAACGACTTGACCTGCGCCGGCATCGATCCGTAATAGGTCGGATACCCCCAGACGATGCCGTCCGCCCACCTCAGATCGTCCGCCGTCGCTTCCGGAACGCCCCGCTGCTCCCGTTGGGACGCCTCGTACTTCTCCCACCGGGCCCCGATGCGGAACGCGCCGGCCAACCCGCCGTTGCCGTCGCCGTCGCCGCCGTCGCCGTGGCCGTGTCCGTGGCCGTCGTTGCCGTGGCCGCCATTGCCGTGGCCGCCGCCGCCCGCCCGCTCCTTCCGGCGGCCCGGATGGTCGAGCAGCGCCGTGACGTTGTCGGGAGAACGGAACTCGGGAATGCGGGCGAGCCGAACGGCATGCCCCTCATCGGCAGCCCCCTTCGCGGCGGCTTCCGCCATGCGGTGAATATGTCCGTACGCGCTGAAGTAGATTACGAGAACGTTGGCCATCCCCTTTTCTCCCTCCCTCTTATCCGTAACGAGAAGGGACCGCGAACGCTGTGCCCGCGCGCGGCCCCGCTGCCTCGTTATTTCGCCGGCAAGAACTCGTTCGTGAACGCGGCTTCGATCGGCTCCGCCTTCTTCAGAAGGCCGATGTCGACGAGCTGCTTCTGCAGCCCTTCCCAGATCTCCTTGCTCATGTAGCCGACGCCGTGCGTCTCCGCGTCCCCGCCGTACACGAGCGGCTCCTGCGCCTTCGCCCCGAACGCCATCGCTTCGAGCTTCAGGTCGGGGTTCTTCTCCTGCATGACCTTGTTGATCTCTTCGACGTTGTCCTTGTAGTAGTTCCAGCCCTTGACCGACGCTTCGACGTAGGCCTTGACGACGTCCGGATGGCTCTTGAGGTAATCTTCCGTCGTGTAGAGGACGTTGCCGTACTGCTTGTAGCCGAGATCGTAGTTGAGGAAGTAATCGACGTCCACCCCCTCCTGCTCCATCGTGAACGGCTCCGAGGTGACGTAGATTTGGGTGGCGGCTTCCGGGTCGGCGACGAAGTTGGCGAGCGAGCCCGTATACTTCAGCTCCTCGACCTTGTCGAGCTTGTAGGCCTTCTTCAGATACTCCCAATAGGACGCCCCGCTCGCGACGTACACCTTGTGCCCGTTCAACTCCGACAGATCCTTGTACTTGCCCTTGTGGAACATGATGCCTTGAGGATTCTTCTGAAAAGTAGCCGCGACCGCCACGAGAGGGATCCCGTTCTGCCTGGCGAGCAATATTTCGTCCGCCTGCCCCATGCCGAATTCGGCCTGGCCCGAGGCGACGATCTGCGTCGAGGAGATGCCCGGTCCTCCCGATTGGATGGTCATGTCGAGCCCCGCCTCCTCGTAGAAGCCCTTGGCGAGAGCGGCGTACTGGCCCCCGTGCTCGGGCTCCGCGAACCAGTTCGTCACCTGCTTCACCTTCGTCAGCTTCGCCGGCGGCGAAGCTTGGGACGGCGAAGCTGACGGGGAAGCGGACGGCGAAGCCGGCGGGGACGTCGACGCCTCCGGCGAAGCGCTCGGGGACGACGCCCCGCCGTTCCCGTTCGAGCCGCAGCCCGCAAGCGCGAGGAGGGCCGCCAGCGCAATCGCCAGCGGAACGAAGCGATTCCTTCCCCTTTTTCGAACCTTAAGATCGTTCAGCATGGTTCTCTTCCTCCCTTATCCTTCTTATCTATCTGTGCACCCGCGCATAGCGGATCGACACCGGCAGGCGGCAACGCGGAATCTATTCGGCAAAAGAGGGCGAGGCCGCGGTCGGCGAATCGTCGTACCTCCGCCGGATCAGCTCGGACGCCCCGGTCCATCGCGACTTGTTGTATACCCATCGCCCGGCCGGCAGCTCCTGGAACAGCTCCTCCGCGGACGCCGCGTCGAAGACGGCGAAGCTCGCCGGGTTGCCGGCGGCGACGCCGTACTCCCGCACCCCGGCGATCGCCGCCGGTACTTGCGTCAGCATGCGCAGCACCGTCAAAATATCCTCTTCCCCGGCCAAGTGGGCCGCATAGGAAGCCATCAGCCCGATCTGCAGCATGTCGCCCCGTCCGAACGGATGGAACGGGTCCTGGATGTTGTCCGAAGCCGCGGCCACCTTCACGCCGGCGTCCGCCAGCTCGCGGACCCGGGTCACGCCCCGGCGGACGTTGCCTCGGTCGCCCCGCCCTTGGAGGTACAGGTTGACCGCGGGCAGCGTCGCCGCGGCGACGCCGGCCTCCGCCATCTTGGCGATGAGCCGCTCCGCCTCTTCATGCTCCATCGCCGCCAGCGAGCACAGATGCCCGGCCGTCGCGCGGCCCGAGTACCCGTAGCGGACGACGTAATCGCAATAGACGTCGATCGTCTTGACCGAAGGATCGTCCGTCTCGTCGGCATGCAGGTCGATCGGCAGGCCGAACCCGGTCGCCATCCGGAACGCCCAGTCGATGCCCGCGGCCGGATCGGGCGTCAGATGAGGCGCTCCGCCGACGCCGTCGACGCCCATCCGCAGCGTCTCGGCCGCGAATTCGGTCAGCTCGCCCTCCATCGCCGGATCGTAGAAATACATCGGGAAGTATTGAATGTCGACGAACCCGGAGACGAGCTCCCTCGCCTCCAGCGCCGCCTCGATCGTCCGCATGGCGACGTCGCGTCCGAGGTGGACGGGCACGTCGAGATGGCTGCGCAGCGTCGCCGAGCCGAACGACGCCGATCGGAGCGCGGCCTTCACGATCCGGTCGCGAATCGTCTCCTTGGCGAACGCCGGGGCGGCGGCCCGATAATTGCCGATCGCCTCGAGCAGCGTCCCCGACCGGTTCCGCACGAAGGGAAGCGAGTAGGCTTTGTCCAGGTGCATGTGGACGTCGACGAAGCCCGGCAGCAGCACCCGGCCTTCCAGGTCGAGACGCCGGACGCTTGGCAGCCGTTCGAACCCGATAGCCCCGATCGGCTCGTGCTCCGGCGACGCCAGGCGCCCGGCCTGCGGCTCGACCGCCGTCCACCTGCCTCCGGAGACGGCGAGGCGGAACAGCTCCCCGCCATCCGCGAGCGGCAGGCGGGCGTTCACGATCTCCAGGTCCGCGGTTGGAATCGGCATGTCGTTCCCCTCCTTTTCTCCTCTTATCCTCATCCTTCGGAGGAATTCATCTCGGACTCGTGCCACGAGCTCAGCATCCACTTGGAGAAGGCGTTGACGAGAAGATAGAACGCGATCCCGAGCAGCGAGGCGGACAGTCCGCACGCGAACAGGTACGCGGTCTGCAGGCGCGCGGCGGACACCGTGATGGCGTAGCCGAGGCCGCCCTTGCCCCCGCCGATGCCGGCGATGTACTCGCCGACGATGGCTCCGATGACGGCCAGCGTGCAGGAGATTTTGAGCCCGGCGACGACGTAGGGAAGCGCGGCCGGAATGCGAAGCCGGAACATCGTCTGCAGGGGGGACGCATTATAGAGGTAAAACAGGTTCTTCATGTTGTGTTCGGTGGAATTGAGTCCGATGAGCGTGTTGGAGAGCATCGGGAAGAACCCGATGAGGAAGGCGATCATGACGATGGCGTTGATGCCGGCGCCGAACCAGATGACGATGATCGGGGCGACGGCGACGATCGGAATCGTCTGCATGACGATCGCGTAAGGGTAGACGCTTCGCTCGACCAGCTTGGAGCTGGCGAGCGCGATGGCGAAGGCGACGCCGAGAACGATGCTGAGCAGGAAGCCGAGCACGGCTTCGGTGATCGTCGTGTAGACGGACACCCACAGGTTCGAAGCGTTCTCCGAGGCGGCGCGGACGATGTCGGACGGCTTCGGCAGCAGATAAGGCTTGATGCCCGCCAAGCGGCAGACGAGCTCCCAGCCTCCGACGAACAGGACGAACGCCGCGAGGGGGGGCGCCATCCGCAAGAGCCGGGAGCCCGCGAACGGCTTCGCGCTTCTCCTCTTGCCGGTTCGGGCCGCGGAGGGCGCCGCCGGATGCGGATGCAGCCCCGGTCCCGCCGTCGTCCCGGTCGCGAGTTCCTCGTTCATGCTCCCGCCCTCCTCTCGCTCCGGCCCGCCGGCATCTGCAGCTTGCCCGGATTGAGCAGGCCGCGCGGATCGTTGTCTCGCTTCGCCGCCTGCATCTCCTCCAGCTCCCCGCGCCCGCCCATCTCGAGCGTCCACGTGTGGGGATCGTTGACGGAGACGCCGGTCTGCCGGAAGTAGGCGATGATCTCGTACAGCCGCTCCTTCGTCGTATAGCGGACGAGCGGCAGCGAAGCGGGGACGACGACGCCTCCCGACCGCATGAATTCCAGATGCATCAGCACCTCGTCGCCGAACCGGCGCTTGATCGAGCCGATCTGATCGAGGAAGCCGGTCGGATGGAAGCCCGCCTGCAGGTAGGTGAACGAAGGGTCGGCCTTAAGCGCCCACAGCGTCGTATGGTTCCAGGTGAAGTCGGAGAGGCCGATGACGGCGCGGTATTGAGAGGAGGGGATGACGTAGCCGATCCGTCCGCCCGCCGCCGCGGCATGAGCGGCAAGCGCGTCTTCGCCGCCGTCTTCGATCTCCATCAGACAGGCGGAGGAGCCGGGCTCGAGATGCTTGACGATCGGTCGGAAAAAGGAAGGAATCGGCCACTCGACCGGGGCGACGAGCCGCTTGCGGATCGAGTCGTCCGCGGCGACCGCGCGCGCGAACCGGGCGCACGACTCGAAGTCGTCGAACTGCGCGACCGTCTGCCTCCATTCCGTCTTCGAGGAGACGGGAATCTTCAGCTCCGTCAGGATGCCGCTCGTGCCGTAGTTATGAATGTAAGCGCGAAGGCCGGGACCTTGGATGACGAGGCGGCGGGGCGTCTCCTCCATCGTGTATGCGACGGCCTCGAGCACGTTGCCGTCCCACAGGTTGCCCCACGTGATAGAGCCGATCCCGCCGGAGCCGCCGCAGACGAAGCCGCCGACGGTCGCCTTCATGAACGTGCTCGGGTAGATACGCAGCTCTTGCCCGCGCTCCCGAAGCTTCTTCTCCAGCGCTCCGAGCCGGACGCCCGCCTGCACGCGGACGTAATCCTCGCCGAATTCGAGCACCCGGTCCAGCCCGCTCAGATCCAGCACGAGCCCGCCTTCGAGCGGAACGGCCTGCCCGTAATTGCCGGTTCCCGCCCCGCGGGTCGTGACCGGGATTCCGCGGCGGAAGGCGACGGCGAGCAGCTGCGCCACCTGTTCCTCCGATTCCGGCACGGCGACGGCTTCGGCCCGTTTGTCCCGCAGCAGCGGCTCCAGAACGGGAGAGTACCAATAATAATCCTTGGACAGCTTGTCGACCTGGTCGGAGCTTACGAGCACCCGCTCCTCCCCGACCAATCCCCGCATCTCCTTCGTCCAGTCGGTCGTCATGAGAGAATCCTCCTATCCGGTTGGGTTTGCCTCACGGCTTCAATGTATCAATGCTTCAGCGCTTCGGAGACGGACCGGACGATCCGTCCGAATTCGGGCGTCGTGCGGAACGACTCGTCCCGCGGGAACGGGACCGGCACGTCGACGAGCGCGGCCACCTTGCCGGGCCTCGGGGTCATGACCGCCACGCGGGTCGACAGGAACACGGCCTCGAACACGTTGTGGGTAACGAACAGCACCGTCATCTTCGGGTCCTGCCGCCAGATGTCGAGCAGCTCGAGCTGCAGCGTCTGCCGGGTAATCTCGTCGAGCGCGCCGAACGGTTCGTCCATGAGCAGCAGCTTCGGCTTCGACACGAGCGCCCGGGCGATGGACGCCCGCATCTTCATACCGCCGGACAGCTGCCTCGGCATCGCCTTCGCGTAATCCTTCAGCCCGACGAGCTCGAGCGCGCGTTCCGCCTCCGCCTTCCGCTCCTTGCGCGGGACGCCCCGCAGGGCAAGAGGCAGCGACACGTTGTCGAGCACGGAGCTCCAGGGCAGCAGCGTATGGTCCTGGAACACGAACGCGGTATCGCTCTGCTTGCGCGCCTGCTTCGGGGACGTGCCCATCACCTCGAGCGTCCCTCCGGTCGGGCCGGAGAGGCCCGTGATCATTTTGAAAATCGTCGATTTGCCGCAGCCGGAAGGGCCGACGAAGCAGAGGAACTCCCCCTCCCGGATCGTCAGGTTCACGTCCTGCACCGCGACCGTGCCGTTCGGATACACCTTCGACAGCCTCTCCATCCTCACCCATTCGATCGCTTCCGCCGTTGCCGCCATCGGTCTACCGCCTCCTCTTCTTGTTCGCGTTAATCTCGCGGTTCGCGGACCGAATTCAGGTCGAACGCCGCGATCTCCAGAAGCGCTTCCGCCAGCAATGGCCCCGCTCGGTTCAGCATCGCTTCTCCGCGGGCGGCGGACGCCTTCGTAGCGTCGCCGGCGACCCCGCTGGCGGAGATGTCCTTCGTCGTCCAGGCGAACGACTTGGCCCTCAGCGACAGCGCCGCCGTCCGGGGGAACCGGGGCATCTCCCTCGGCGCCAGCTCCGGTCGCGTCCAGTCCGGGCAGACCGCCATGACGAGCGACGTCTCGACGTCGCCGCCGTGAATGCCGCAAGCCTTCTCCTCGTCGTCGGTGAACTCGTCGGCGTAGCCGACGGCGCCCGGGTCGAGACGGAACACGGCCATCCCGGTCGAGATGCGGATCTCCCGCGCCATCATGCCGAGCAGATCGGCGTTGCCGCCGTGCGTGTTGAACAGCAGCAGCTTCTTGAACCCGCTTCGCGCCAGCGACGCGGCCACGTCCTCGAGCACCGACATAAGCGTGCGGGCCGAGAGGGTGATCGTGCCCGGGTACTCGGCGTGCTCGGTGCTCTTGCCGTAACCGATCGACGGAAGCAGCCAGATCGGCGCGTCCTTCGGCAGGTGGGCGAACGCGGCCGCCATGAACGCCTCGCCGAGCAGCGTGTCCGTGTAGACGGGCAGGTGCGGCCCGTGCTGCTCGACGGCTCCGACCGGCAGAACGATGAGCGCGTCTTCCTTGGGCAGAGCCGCGATCTCTCTCGTCGTCAGCCGCGGCAGGAACCGTCTCTCGTAGGCCTCTCCTTCGTAACGGAAGGGCATCTTCTTCACCTCTCCTTGCAAGTCATCGGAAACGTCACATTAATTAACACAAAACTCAGAGAGATCATCGAATCAGTCGTGGGTCGGCGCCCTTTCGTCCTACTTTTTCAAATTTTCTGTCATTTTTGATGACTCATATCTCACATCGTCGATCAATATATTACACTTATATCACGCAATCGAAAGTTTGTATAGTCTAAATTCACATCATTCGCACATCTTTTTCACAAAATGTTACTGACAACCGTATGGAATGGAAGCTATAATGACAAGAAAACGATTGCCAACATCCTTACGGCTCTGCCGGCGACGGGAGGACTCGCGCATGGTCATCACTCGACGACACGAAATTTTGAAGACGCTGGAATTGAAGCAAGAAGTGACGATCCCCGAGCTCGCGGAGCAGTTCAACGTCTCGCACATGACCATTCGCCGCGACCTGGACCTGCTCCAGTCCGAGGGGAAGATTCAGCGCTTCCACGGCGGGGCGGTGAAGGTGAAGAGGTTCATGGGGGCGAAGTACGACCAGCGGGCGAACGAGCGCAAAGCGGAGAAGGCGGCCATCGCGAAGGAAGCGGCCAAGCGCGTTCAGGACGGCATGAGCCTGATCCTGGACGCGGGGACGACGGTCGCGGCGATGGTGGACGAACTGGAGAAGTTCCGGGAGCTGAAGATCATCACGCGGGACCTGCATACGGCGCTGCTGCTCTCGAACGAGGACCGGTTCGGCAGCTTCGACGTCTACTGCGCGGGCGGCCGCATCAGCAAGTGGGCCTACAGCACGGACGGCATCTACGCGGAGAAAATGATCGGGTCGATGACGGTGGACTTGGCGTTCCTGACGTGCGAGGCGGTGTCCCACGCGAAGGGGGCGATGGCCTGGTCGCCCGTGCTCGTGGGAGCCCGGCAGACGACGATGAGCGCCGCCGGCCGCAACGTTCTGCTCGCCGACTCGACCAAGTTCGGCTACAACTCGCTCGCCATCTTCGCCGGGCTGGACGAGTTCGACGAGATCATCACCGACGCCCGCCTCGACGAGGACGAAGCCGACGTTTATCGGAAGGCCGGCTATCCGCTCACGATCGTGCCGGTCGAATAAGCGCGGGAGGGGCGCGCTGTAACCGCCATTTTGGAGGTTACAGAGGCCCGGTAGCCCGGAGGGCGAGCTGTAACCGCCATTTTGGAGGTTACAGAGGCCCGGTAGCCCGGAGGGCGAGCTGTAACCGCCATTTTGGAGGTTACAGAGGCCCGGCAGCCCGGAGTACGAGCTGTAACCGCCATTTTGGAGGTTACAGAGGCCCGGTAGCCCGGAGGGCGCGCTGTAACCGCTATTTTGGAGGTTAGAGAGACTTAGGGCTGTTTAGTGTCAAAGTGTGTGCCCTCTCTGAGAAGCCGTTCGCTAAAACGGATAAAACTTCCGTTGCAGGCCCTAGATCGCGGCGTTCGCCCCATGTAACGGATAAAACTTCCGTTGCACAGCCTCGCTCGCGGCCTTCGGCTCTTGCAACAGATAAAACTTCCGTTGCACGGCCTCGCTTGCGGCGTTCGCCCCATGCAACGGATAAAACTTCCGTTGCAGCCTGCTCGCGCCGCTCGCCACGTGCAACGACATAACCTCCGTTCCGCAGGCCGCAACAAAAAGGACGAAGCAGAGAGCCTCTCGCTCTCCGCGTCGTCCTTTGGCCTTTTCCATTTCCTTTTCCTCGACAACCAACCCTATCCCTTGTAATCCTTCTCGAGGCTCCGCAGCCGCTCCAGACTCCGCTGGGCCCACCGCTGCAGCCGGTCCATCCTCTCCATCTCCGCCCCGAGCGCGGTCATCAGCGTCTCCTTGTACGGCGGAATGGCTCCGTCGTAAGGCTTCACGGCCGCGGCCGGAACCCATACCTTCTCGCCGTAGGCCGAAGCCCGCCTCTCGTGGAACATCGGCGCGTCCGGATCGTACGGGTGGTGCAGGTCCCCTTGGGTCGGATGCTGAAGCACCGCGTGAACCTGGACGAGCACCCTCCGCCCGTCGGACTCGGCCACTTCCGCTATGTATTCCCCCGTCTTGTACGCCGCCTTGACGATCTGCCCGGGCGTCGCGTTCGGTTCGTTCATGCGTTATCGCCTCCTGTCGCTTCGCATAATCCAACTTTTCGACTACTTGAATTGTACAACAGCGAAGCGGCCGATGCACGGACGTTCGGCTCCGGTTCCGGCCCGGCCCGCCCGCATTCCGTCGCGATTTAAAGCGCTGCACTTGTCCCGAGTCCTAGAAGGAAGTAATATGGGAGATAGGTAAAGTGGAGGATTGTATCCCATGCGTAAAAAAAGAGTTTTGCTGCTCTCCGAAGGGTTCGGCACCGGACATACCCAAGCCGCGTACGCGTTGTCGGTCGGACTGCGCCAGTTGTCCCCCCATATTCAGGCGCGGGTCATCGAGCTCGGGACGTTCCTTAATCCCGTCATCGGTCCGCTGATCCTGTCCGCTTACCGCAAGACGGTCACCAAGCAGCCGAAGCTGGTCGGCAAGCTGTACAAGAGCCATTACGACAAGGGCTTGAACCGGATGACGCGCTTCGCCCTGCACCGGCTGTTCTACAATCATGTCTCGGACGTCGTCCAACAGCTGAAGCCCGACATGATCGTTTGCACCCATCCTTTTCCCAACGCGGTCGTCAGCCGGCTCAAGCGTCTCGGGTTGGATGTTCCTTTGTATACGTTGATTACGGATTACGACGCGCACGCGACCTGGACGAATCCCGAAGTGGACAAGTACCTGGTCAGTACGGCGTCGGTGCGCAACAAGCTGATCGCCCGGGGCATCTCGCCGGCCAGCGTCGAAGTGACCGGCATCCCGGTGCATCCGAACTTCTGGTTCCCGCACGACCGGGCAGAGATACTGGCCCAATTCCAGCTGTCGGATATGCCTACCGTCCTGATCATGGGCGGCGGCTGGGGGCTTCTGTACTCCGACCAGATGGTCGAATACATGACGAACTACGCCGACAACGTGCAGCTCATCCTCTGCATGGGCAACAACGACAAGGCCCGCGAGAAGCTGCTCGCCGACCCGCGGTTCCAGCACCCGAACATCAAGGTGCTCGGATTCACGAAGGAAGTGAGCAAGCTGATGGACGTCTCCGAGCTGCTCGTCACGAAGCCCGGCGGCATGACGTGCACGGAAGGGATGGCCAAGGGCATCCCGATGCTGTTCTACGAGCCGATCCCCGGCCAGGAGGAAGAGAACCTCGACTACTTCGTCACCCAGGGCTTCGGCGAGCTGCTGACGTCGACGGAGACGATCGACCGCTGGTTCCGGCTCATCCAGGAGCCTTACGAGGCGAATCAGCACCGCGACAGCCTCCTCGCCCTGAGGAACGCGGAATACGAGCCGGCCAAGTGCGCGAAGGCGGTCCTGCAGCTGCTGGAACAATCCTGAACCGGATTCGCAACAAAACAGCCGTCCCCCGGAAGCGATCCAGCGATCGGAGCTTCCGGAGGGCGGCTTTTTTTCCTACGTATCCTCGAACCGGCACTCCCGCAGAGGAATCAGCCGGGTGCGATGCTTGATCTTGTATCCTGCGTAGACGATCAGGAACAGGGGAAGCCCGATGTACGTGGCCGCGACCCCGTACCAATCGACTTCGCCCGTCTCGAGGAGCGAATACCCTTGGCCGATCATGACGACGAAGCAGATCGCGAACGCCACGAGCTGGCCGAACGGGAACCAGCGGGCGCGGTACGGCAGTTCGTCCGCCTTCTTGCCCTGCGCCTCGAAGGCCCGCCGGAACCGGTAATGGCTGATCGCGATGCCCAGCCACGCCAGGAAGCCGCACATGCCGGAAGCGTTCAGCAGCCAGATGTAGACGGTGCCGTCTCCGAACAGCGAGGACAGGAACGCGAGCATCCCGATTGCCGCCGTAACGAGAAGAGAAGCGGTCGGGACGCCTCTTTTATTGATTTTGCTCAGCCAAGCCGGCGCCTTGCCCTCCTTCGCCAGCACCCACAGCATGCGGGTGGACGCGTACATGCCGGAGTTGCCGGCGGACAGCACGGACGTCAGGATGATCGCGTTCATAACGGAGGCGGCGAAGGCGAAGCCGGCCTTCTCGAAGACGATCGTGAACGGGCTGACGGCGATGTTCTCGATCCCGGATTGCAGGAGCAGCGGATCCCGGTACGAGATCAGGGCTCCGATCACCGCGATGGCCATAATGTAGAAGATCAGGATGCGCCAGAAAATCTGCTTGATCGCCCGGGGCACGTTCCGGGCCGGGTCCTCGCTCTCCCCGGCGGCGACGCCGACGAGCTCGGTGCCCTGGAAGGAGAAGCCGGCCGTCATGAACACGCCGAACACCGCCAGCAGCCCGCCGTGTACGGACGTTCCCCCTTCCGAGAAATGCAGAGGTCCCGGATTGGCTCCCGTCAGGATGCGCACGATCATGATCAGTCCGATCGCGATGAAGACGACGACCGTGATGACCTTGATGGACGAGAACCAGAATTCCGATTCCCCGTACGCCCGCACGGAGAAATAGTTGATGCCGGTCATTAGCAGAAGGAACAGTACGCTCCATACTAGCGAAGGCGTTCCCGGCAGCCAATATTTGACGATAAGGCTGGCGGCCGAGATCTCGGCGGCGATCGTGATGGCCCAATTGAACCAGTAGTTCCAGCCGAGAGCGAAGCCTAGCGCCGGGTCGACGAACTTCCCCGCATACGTGCTGAACGAGCCCGATACGGGCATGTAGGCCGCCATCTCCCCAAGGCTCGTCATCAGGAAGTAAACCATGAAGCCGATGACCGCGTAAGCCAGAAGCGCGCCTCCCGGGCCGGCGGAATGAATCGCGCTGCCGCTCGCCAGGAACAGCCCCGTTCCGATCGAGCCCCCGATGGCGATCATCGTCATGTGGCGGGCCTTCAAGCCCCGTACCAGTTGATTGCCGTTGTGCTCCTGCTGCCTCTTCTTGGTTGCCATGTCCAAATCCCTTCCTGTTCGCAAAAAAACCTGAATCCAACCCTTTAAGTATAAAATCAGGCCCCCCGGTTGGCTAAGGCATATATTTTCCCGGTCCGCCAATATCATCCAGATAGGCTGGACCGGAAGCAAAAAAAAGTTGTGCGGCGGCCGTCAACGGACGGGCGGCGAGTCCGATTCTCCGACGATGACGCTGCGGTACTGCCTGGGCGTGAAGCCGGTCGCCTGCTTGAACGTTCGCGTGAAGTGGGAGGTATTGTAATAGCCGAGCCGATGGACGATGTGGCTCACCTGCAGCTCGGACTGCGTCAGCAGCACCTTCGCCTTCTCGATCCGCTGGTTGACGATGTACCGCGACAGCGACGTTCCCGTCCGGCTCTTGAAGAACCGGGACAAGTAAGCCGGATGGAAGTGGACGAGATCGGCGATCTCCTCTCTCTTCAGCTCATGGGGCAAATGTTCGTCCACGTAGGAGAAGATGCGCTGCAGAACGGCTCGGTCCGACGGACTCGGACTCCTCGTTCGCGCCTGACGGCTCGGCTTCCCGTCCGCTTCGCGCGCGAGCCTGCCCTCCGAATCGCCTGTCTCCCGCCTGCCGACCTCCTTCTTCCCTTCATCCGGCCTCCCTGCCTCCTTCTTCGCCTCCTCCGGCGACTCTGCCTCCGCCTTCTCTGCCCGCGTCTTCTCCGCCTGCAGCTTCTCTTCCTGCGTCTTCTCCTCCTGAGTCTTCTCCTCCTGCGCCTCCTCCATCGATAACGATGCCGACGCGCCGCTACGCCCGCGTTCCGGACTTCCCGCCCGGCCTCCCTCCTCGTCTCCCTCGTATTCGTCCTCCGCTTCGCCCCCGATCCTTCTCATCGCGACCGGCTCCCCGATCGAGACCGAGACGTCGGCGTAGAAGTGATTCCGGGCGGCCTTCGCGAACCGGCGGCAGCGGCTCTCGATCTCGTCCGTTCTTCGAAGCGGCGCCGGAAGCCCGAGGAGCAGCACCGCGAAGCCGTCTTGGACCGGAACCGTCAGCCCCGCTTCCGAACCCCGGATCAGTTCGTCCGCCGCGTTGCCGAGCGCGAACTCGAGCAAGGTCCGCTCGCGGGAAGTGAGCCCGATGCGCCATCGGTTCACGGCGATGCGAACGGGAAGCAGCCATTCGCCGGCCGCTTCCCGCTTATTCTTCAATTCCCCCCTCTCCCTTGATTGGCGTAGCATTCGCGACAGAACGGCCGGCAGCCTCCCGGGCCGAAGCGGCTTCACGACGTAGGAACAGCCGTCCAGCCTCTCGATCTGCTCTCCCGTCAAGCCGGGCGGAACGATCGACAGCCACGCGACGCCGGGATCCCGTTCCCGGGCCCACTCCAGCAGCGCCAGCCCCTCCTCGAATCCGGTCGCCTCCAGATCGCAGCATACGCAGTCGAACCGCCTTCCTTCGAGCCGCCGCCTGGCGCCTCCGGCATCGGAAGCCTTCCAGATCTTCGCGGGCGCGGTCTCCGAATCGCCCCACCCTTCCAACCACTCGGCCGATTCCGACTCGCCGGCGATGAATAGAACGGTCTGCATTCGGGGTCCTCCTCTCCCCTCCGATATGTCCGACAACTACTATTTTAAGGAAAAAGAGACGGTCTGGCGTCAGAAAACGGTCCTGCGTTCCCAAGCCGGAACCGGAAGCCGGGCCGAATCTCGTTCGCCCCGGCTTCCCGTCGTCCCGTTCGCTCGCTATCGGCGCGCCGTCAAGGCTCCGTTCCCCAGACGAGAGCGCCGTTCTCGTACAGCGTCGCATGGGTCCAGTCGGCGTAAGACGATTGGGTCGCCAGGAACGAGTAGTCGTCGCTCTGGTCGAAGTTCGACCAGTCCGTCTTGGCCGCGCGGATCTGAATGTCCCCGCTCTGGCCGCCCGGCGCGATGGAGCCGGCGCCCGGCCCGAACGAGATCTCCAGGTACGTGTCCGCTCCCGGCTTCGCCGGACTGACGGCCGCGAACGCACCGCCGACGTTGGAGCTGCCGACCGCCGCGTAATCGACGAAGAAGCTGAGCCCGGCCGCCCCTTCCTTCGTGAAATAATACCGCAGCTTAAGTCCGGAGAGGCTCGCGGCGCTAGCGCCATTGTTCTTGATATTGAATTGGGCCGTAATCTGATTGCCGGCCGGATTCGGCTGGTTCGCCTTGTATTGGACGACGAGGGAGCCCGGCGAACCGTTCGATCCCGCCTGGGGCGTAACGGCCGCTTCGGGCGAATTCGCCCCTTCGCCCGCCGCGTTCGCCGCGCTGACGACGTAGTAATACGTCGTGCCGTTCGCAAGCCCCGTATCCGCGTAGCTCGTCGCCGTCACCCCCGACGCCACCGTCGCGTACGGGCCGCCGCTCGTCGCCGCCCGCTTCACGTTGTAGCTCGCGGCTCCGCCCGAGGCCGGCCAGCTCAGGCTCGCCTTGGCGTCGCCCGCCGTCGCGGTCAGGCTTGACGGCGGCTGCGGCGCCGACTGCCATCCGCCCGACAGCGGCTTCATGATGCAGTTAAGCATCGTCTGCTTCGGGGCGTTCCACGTCGTCCAATCGTCGAGCAGCAGCCCTCCGGTGTCTCCGCTGTTCGGATTGAGGCACCAGTACGCCCAATACAGGCCGTTCGCTTGAATATAGTCGACCAGCTCGTTCTGCCATCGGCCTTCCTTGCTGACCGCGTCGACGCTGCGCCCGCCGAATTCCCCGACGAGAATCGGGGCGATGTTCTCTTTGCTGATATACCCCCAGTACGAATCCCACAGCGCCGGCAGGTTGTTCGGGAACGAAGGGTCCTCGAACCACGTTTGCTGTGCGACGCCGGGCCCGTAATCGTGCGGCGAATAGACGACCCGGTTCGGGACGTTCAGGCGCACCGGGTCGTTCCGGACTCCCTTCAGGTTGCCGCCCCACCAATAGGAGCCGGTCTGCCCCCGTACGTTGGACTGGATCCCTTCGACGATGATCAGCCAATTCGGGTTCACCGACAGGATCGCGTTGCCCGCCCGTTCCGCGGCGAGGCGCCAGTCCGTGCCCGGGTCGCCGGTGCCCCACGTCGCCGTTCCGTGCGGCTCGTTATGAAGGTCCGCGCCGATGACCGTCGGATTGTTCGCGTAACGCGCCGCGAGCATCTTCCAGTCGTCGATCCAGCGCTGCTCCGAATACTGCGCCGTGTACCACAGCTCCGATTGGCCTCCCGAATCGGGACGGTGACGGTCCAGGAAGATCTGGATGCCGCGTTCCCCCGCCTCCTGCACGACCTTGTCCATGAGCTGAAGGGGAGTAAGCCCGACCAGGTCCGGATTCACGACCGCGTTGATGCTGTTGACGGTCGATCCGGGATCGAACATCTGGGAGCTGAACGGCAGCCGGATCAAGTTGTAGCCGCGGTTCTTGATCTCGTCCAGGTAGCTGTCCAGCGAACGAGCCCACAGGCCGTGGGGAGAATAATTCGAAGTCTCGAAGCCGAACCAGCTGATGCCGTTGAAAATCGCGGGATCGCCGTTGGAATCGACGATCCGGTTGCCCGACGTATGATAATAGCCCGTCGGCGCGCCGGCGGCGGCGCTCTCCCCGCTCCCCGCCGGGAACGACAGGCCGAGCGCGACGGCGAAGGCGAGCAGCGGCGCGAGACGCCGCCGCCCTCTCTTCGGATTGAACATGGCGGACTCCTCCTTCGCATCGGAATGCACGAACGGGCGTCCCCGACCCGGAAGCCGGAAGAAGGGGACGCCCGCCGCGGCGATTAAGGCTCGGTTCCCCAGACGAGAGTTCCGTTCTGGTACAGCGTCGCCTTGCTCCAGTCGGCGAACGACGTCTTCGTCGCGTCGTACGAATAGTCGTCCGCTTCGTTGAAGTTCGACCAGTCGGACTTCGCGAACCGGACCTGGATCTCGCCGCTCTGCCCGCCGGCCGCGATCGAGCCCGCTCCCGAGCCGAAGGAGATCTCCAGATACGTATCGGCGCCCGTCTTCGCCGGGCTTACCGTCGCGAACGCGCCGCTGACGTTGGAGCTGCCGACCTGCGCGTAATCGCACCAGAAGCTAAGCCCAGAGGCGTTGTCCTTCGTGAAGTAGTAGCGAAGCTTCAGCCCGCTCAGGTTGACGGCGCTCGTGCCGGTGTTCTTGATGTTGAACTGGGCGTACACCTGGTTGTCGGTCGGACTCGAGTTGGTCGTCCGGTACTGCACGACGAGTCCGCCCGTCGCCGGCGCCGTCGGCGTCGCGCTCGCCTGCGCCGAATTCGGGCTCTCGCCCGCCGCGTTCGTCGCGCTGACGACGTAATAGTACGTCGTGCCGTTCGTCAGCCCCGTATCCGCGTAGCTCGTCGCCGTCACGCCCGTCGCCACCGTCGTATACGGGCCGCCGCTCGTCGTCGCCCGCTTCACGTTGTAGCCCGTCGCTCCGGCCGACGCCGTCCAGCTCAGGCTGACCTGCGCATTGCCCGCTGTCGCCGTCAGCCCCGCCGGAGCTGCCGGAACCGTCGGCGCCGCGGTCGGCGTCGCGCTAACCTGCGCCGAATTCGGGCTCTCGCCCGCCGCGTTCGTCGCGCTGACGACGTAGTAATACGTCGTGCCGTTCGTCAGCCCCGTATCCGCGTAGCTCGTCGCCGTTACGCCCGTCGCCACCGTCGCGTACGGGCCGCCGCTCGTCGTCGCCCGCTTCACGTTGTAGCCCGTCGCTCCGGCCGACGCCGTCCAGCTCAGGCTGACCTGCGCGTTGCCCGCCGTCGCGGAGAGCCCCGCCGGAGCCGCCGGAACCGTCGGCGTCGTCGAGCCTCCGCCGATCAGCCGGTCGAACTCCGCGTAGGCGGTGGCGATGTCGACCTGCGACCAGAAGCGATGGTACTTGAACGTAGGCGTCCCGTTCTCCCACTTCTGGGTCGCCGGATTCCAGGAGCTGTTATACAGGTCGGACAGATAAGACCATTGCGGATCCTGCGTGATCTTCGGACGAAGCTGCGCGTAGCTGATGTAGACGCCGTTGCCGCCCTTGGCCGGATCGGAAGCGACGGCTCCGGTTCCCGGAATCGCGTTGCCTTGGCCGAACGTTCCGGACCATCCGTTCGGGAAGTAAATCTCCTTCGTGAAGTAGCGGTAATAATCGGCCCGCGTCTCGTCGACCGCGATGCCCATGCCGTCGTTGTAGCTCCAGGCCGTATCCAGCAGCTGCTCGGCCAGCGTCTTCGCCTGGCTGCCAAGCGCCGTGAAGCCGCCCGTCTCGGCCTTCGTGCCGGCCGCGAAGAAGGACAGCGCCTTGACGTAGCTTCCGAGCACGCCGACGTCCTGGCCGGGGCTCTTCGTGATGACGTGGTAGGACGGGTTGCCGGTGAACGAGGAGAAGCCGTTCCACGTGTCCGGCTGTCCCGTCCATTCCAGCGTAGAGGGGAGCCAGAATTCGCCCGGCGCGTTCGTCGAGGCGATGGCCGGGTTGAGGCCGCCCAGCACCCGCTGTCCGGACGCGTTCAGATAGTAGCCGTCGGCGTCCGTCGACGGACGCTTGTTCACGAACACGTAGTCCATCGACCAGTCGATCCACTTCTGGATGATGTTCTTGGCCATCTGGAAGTTCTGGGACGACGTATCCCCGTTGGAGGCGAGGATGTAGTAGAGCTCGGCGACGCGCTCCAACGGCCACGATTGGAAGCCGAACCACGTGTTCGAGTTCGGGTCGTGGTACACCGGAGCCTCCTGGTAGGCGAGGCCGTAGAACTTGCTGACGCCGGACGGATAGGCTGCGTAGCTTCCGTTCCAGCTGTTGGTCGCGCCGCCTCCCATTCCTCCTTCGGAGGACAGGAGCCACGTGTAGAACTCGAGCTGCCGCGTCAGCGACGTGCTCCAGTCTGTCTGGGCCGTCGGCGAGGCCGGGATGAGGCCGCCCGCGTTCGTGGACAGGGCGTACGCCATGACGGGGTTCTGGTAAGCCTGGTGGGCGTGGCTCGCGCCGATCCGCCAAGCCCAGTTGCCGCTGCCGTTCGCTCCCAGTCCGCCGCCCCAAGCCGTGTACCACGACATGAGGTAGTGGCTGGCGTCCTTGCCCGTGCCGGCCGTCGGCGACCCGGAGCTGGCGCTGCCGATCTTCTGGAAGTACTTGTCGTACATGCCGTAGCGCAAGTAGTCTCCCATTTTTTTCGCTTTATTCAGGTATGCCGGGTTGTTGTAGCCAAGCTGCTTCGCCCAGTACATCACCTGGATGGCCCGCCCGTCCGCGTCGGTCGCGTTCGTGTAGCGCCACTGGGCGGAGGGAGCGGCGTTCTCCTTCGTGAACAGGGACATGAAGCCTTCGCCCGGCTTGCCGAACGACTTGTCGTCCTGGGACGGATGGTCGATCGCTTCCCAGACCGATTCCTGCTCGCCCCGCTGGAACGTGTTCACGTATGTCGCCGTATGGGACGGGTTCAGCAGGTTGCCGTAGCCGTACCAGTTGTCGACGTCCACCAGCCAGTGCATCAGATACGTCTGGTTGTTGCCGTACGTGGCCTTGAGCTCGGCGTCGAGGGGGTCCTTGCCCGCCGCGTATTGCCCCGTCAGCTGGGACGGATACTGGTCGGGATAGGGCTTCTCCGCCGCGTACGTGGCCGGGCTGTTCGGATTGTAATAGCTCATCGTCGGCTGTTCTTCCTTGCCGTCGCCTTCGTTGATCGGAATGATGTACTTCTCCATGCTGTCCCAAGCCGCTTCCAGCTTGGTCCAGTCCCCGGTGTAGTAGCCGTACAGCGTCTCCAGCCACAGCCAGTAGCTGTACGCCTCGGACGTCGTCATATGGCCGTAGTCGGGAGCCTCGCTGATGAGGGTCTCGACGGAGTGATACGGAATGCCTTCCGGCGAGAAGTACCCGTTATTCGGATCCTTGATGGCGTCGTACAGCTCCAGGAACCGGGTCTCGTTCACGGTCGCCGCGGCGGCCTTCGGAGCCGGGCCCGACCCTAATCCCGCATAGACCGTCAGGACGACGGCGAGGGCGATCCAGAGCTTAAACGCCTTGTTCGTCAAACTCGCTATCATTCGTAACTCCTCCTCCTGATCGAATGAAGGGAAGAGCCGCCGTTCAGGACGGCTCCGTTCCCCATACCAGCGTGCCGTTCCGATACAGCGTTACCCGGCTCCAGTCGACGAACGAACTCTTCGTTCCGTCGTAGGAGTAGTCGTTCGCTTCGTCGAAGTTCGACCAGTCGGACTTCGCGAACCGGGCTTGAATCTCGCCGCTCTGTCCGCCCGGCGCGATCGAGCCCGCTCCCGGGCCGAACGAGATCTCGAGGTAGGCGTCCGCTCCCGTCTTCGCCGGGTTCATCGCGACGAACGAGCCGCTCACGTTCGAGCTGCCGACCTGCGCCCAGTCGGACCAGAATTGAAGCGCGGAAGAACCGGCGTCCTTCGTGAAGTAGTAGCGCAGCTTCAGCGAATTCATGGCGACCGGGCTCGCGCCCGCGTTCTTGATGTTGAACTGCGCCATGACCTGGTTGTCGTTCGGGCTCGCGTTGTTCACTTTGTACTGCACCGCAAGCCCGCCCGTCGGCGGCGCCCCTTGGGGCGTTGCGACGGCTTGAGCGGAGTTCGCGCTCTCGCCTGCCGGATGGACCGCGCTCACGACGTAATAATACGTCGTCCCGTTCGTCAGGCCCGTATCCGCGTAAGCCGTCGACGTCACGCCCGAGGCCACCGTCGCGTACGGGCCGCCGCTCGTCGTCGCCCGCTTCACGTTATAGCTCGCGGCTCCGCTTACAGGGGCCCAAGCCAAGTCGACCCGCGCGTCGCCCGCCGTCGCCGTCACGCCCGTCGGTGCCGCAGGCGTCGATGAATTCCCCGATTGAAGTACGATGTGATAGGCGGTCAAAGGCGGAATCGAGTACGCGAACTGATTGCCGCTAATGGAGGAGATAACGCCTTTCTGCGAGAGTGCAGTACCGGTGCTGTCGAAGCCGTAGACGACGCCGGAGGTATACGTCTTGTCGCCGGCGATTTGAATGTTCGCGTTCAGCGAACTGTCGAAGCTCTTGTTCAGAACGATCAGATGCAGCTCCGAATTCGTCGCGTCGTTGACGGAGGCGTATACGGAGCTGTTCGCGATATCGGAAGTGTCCGCCTTGACGTGAATGTCGCCGAATTTGGAGCCGTTGCCGTCGTAATTGCGGTACAGCTTAAACGCCGAATTCACGTAATCGGAGTCGGACTCGAGCTTCCAGAACGACGCGAAGTACAGCCCGTACTTCCCGAATATGCCGAGCGCGTCCGCTTGGGCGATGCCGCCCGAGATGTCCCCTTCTCCGCCGTAGCTGTACTCGGTGATCGCCAATTTGGTGCCCGGGTAATACGAGTCGATCGAAGATTTCAGTCTCGGGATTATGGGAAGATAGCTGGAAAAGGACGTGTTGATCCAACTGTCTTCGTGATACGTCGGGTCCCACAGCGAACGGGGCGCCTGCACGCGCGCCTTCTGCGTGTCCGTATTGCCGGTCCCGCCGAAAACGATGCGCTGTCCGCCTCCTTGCGCTTCGGGATACCAGTGAACGTCGAGCGTATCGAGCAGCCGTTTGCCCGCCGTCGCGGATGCCTGCTTCATTTTGTCGAGGTAGTAATCGACGTACCAGTTGTAGCTGCCCTTCTCCGCCGGCCAGTCCGGCGCGTCCTGAAGCGCGTAATAGGCGTAAAATCCGTACAACGCGGGTCCGAAAATTTCGGCGGCTGGATCGACGGCTTTAACCGCCTTCGACAGAGCGACCGACCGGTCCACCAACTCTTTGGCTCCCACTTTGGCGGAGTGGATTCGCGGATGCGTCGACGACCATAACGCCGGCTCGTTATCCAGCGAATACCCCCGGATTCCCGTGGAAGTCGCCGCGGAGCCGTACTTGTTCACGAGGAAGTTCACTTCTTCGTCCATATAGACGCTTCCGTCGTTCGGGTCCGGCGTCAGGGTGTACGGGCTGCCCTTCTCGTTCACGACTTGGCGCCACCGGGATGAAGGAGCCGCTTCGCTCTCCGATACGGATCCGTTCTTGTCCGCGGCGACGTAGCCCGCCATCTGAAGCGTGACGAGCGAGTAGCTTCCGTTCGCGACGGACACGTCGTGAAACTTGGTTACCGTGGCGCCCGGAGCCGAGCAGCCGCTGACGTTGGCGCCGCACAGATAATCGTCGCTCGAATGCAGCCAATCGCTGCCCGCGTTCGAAGCGTTGGTCTCCCAGTTGTAGCCGGTCAGCCGGTTGCCTCCCAATCGTCGGGCCGTATAATCGCCGACATTCGGAAAATCCTGATTGGTCCCGTAAATGTAGGGGCTGATGTTCGTCCTCTCCGCTCCCGTGTCGACCGTAATGGATACGTTGACCGGCGCCGCATGGGCGGCCGGGGCCAGCGGAAGCAGCGCGGACAGCAGCACGGCCGCGCCCGCGACGGAAGCGATCCCTTTCGTTTTACTCAACGATATCAGCTCCTTTGGCGGTTGATAGCCGAAGGGGCCGCGCCGCGCAGGCCTCGGCGCCTTCGGATCGGAGTCGCGTATTTCGTTCGCTGTCGGTTTATTAGGGTTCCGTTCCCCATACCAGCGTTCCGTTCTGATACAGCGTCGCCTTGCTCCAGTCGGCGAACGACGTCTTCGTCGCGTCGTACGAATAGTCGTCCGCTTCGTTGAAGTTCGACCAGTCGGACTTCGCGAACCGGACCTGGATCTCGCCGCTCTGCCCGCCGGCCGCGATCGAGCCCGCTCCCGAGCCGAACGAGATCTCCAGGTACGTGTCCGCGCCCGTCTTCGCCGGACTCACCGTCGCGAACGCGCCGCTGACGTTGGAGCTGCCGACCTGCGCGTAATCGCACCAGAAGCTAAGCGCCGAATTGCCGTCCTTCGTGAAGTAGTAGCGCAGCTTCAGCCCGCTCAGGTTGACGGCGCTCGTGCCGGTATTCTTGATGTTGAACTGGGCGTACGCCTGGTTGTCGGTCGCGCTCGAATTGGTCGTCTTGTACTGCACGACGAGTCCGCCCGTCGCCGGCGCCGCCGGCGTCGCGCTAACCTGCGCCGAATTCGGGCTCTCGCCCGCCGCGTTCGTCGCGCTGACGACGTAATAGTACGTCGTGCCGTTCGTCAGCCCCGTATCCGCGTAGCTCGTCGCCGTCACGCCCGTCGCCACCGTCGTATACGGGCCGCCGCTCGTCGTCGCCCGCTTCACGTTGTAGCCCGTCGCTCCGGCCGACGCCGTCCAGCTCAGGCTGACCTGCGTGTCGCCCGCCGTCGCGGAGAGCCCCGCCGGAGCTGCCGGAACCGTCGGCGCCGCGGTCGGCGTCTCGCTAACCTGCGCCGAATTCGGGCTCTCGCCCGCCGCGTTCGTCGCGCTGACGACGTAGTAGTACGTCGTGCCGTTCGTCAGCCCCGTATCCGCGTAGCTCGTCGCCGTCACGCCCGTCGCCACCGTCGTATACGGGCCGCCGCTCGTCGTCGCCCGCTTCACGTTGTAGCCCGTCGCTCCGGCCGACGCCGTCCAGCTCAGGCTGATCTGCGCGTTGCCCGCCGTCGCGGAGAGCCCCGCCGGAGCCGCCGGAACGGTCGGCGTAACGGCCCCCGGCTCGCTGCCGAACACCTTCACGCCGTTGTCGTACACCGGAATGTAGGCGGTCTTCACGGTCGACATCGCCGTCAATCCCTTCGCCGAATAATCGTTCGCCGGATTCCAGAACGACGTCGCCTGCGGCGCCGCCAGCCGGAACTGGATCTCCTTCTTGTAGGCCGACTGCCCGCCCGGATAAATCTTCGTGCCCGTGAAGTCCACGACGACGTAATAGATATGGTTCGCCGCGTCGTATGGCTTGAGCGCCGATACCGTCGCTCCTTGGTTGTAGTTGGTCGTGATCGCGATGTCGTTAACCGTGTACCCCGCGTTATACACTTCCGTCAGGTCGACGTAGTAGCGGAAGCTCAGCTTGTCGCCCATGCGGGCCGGCCAGCCGGAACGGTTGTTGAGAAGCGCCTTGATCTCGGTATAGTTCGGACCGGTGCTGTTGAACGAAGCCTCGACGAACATCTCGTCTTCCTTCGTCTCGGGCGCCGGGAAGTTCGCGAGCGGCTGCTGTCCCGACCCGTAGAGCAGGTTCATCTTCGCCAGCACGCCGGTGAAGCCCGCGTTGTAATCGGTCGCCACCTCGTTGCTGACGTAGTCGCCGATCGAGTCGGTATAAGCGTCGCTGCTGTTCGGCCCGCCGACGAGCGCCCCGTACAGGACGTGGCGATGGTTCGCCGGCACGGTCTGGCTGTCCGCCCAGGAGCCGTGCGAGGTGCGGTGGTGCGGATGCTGCGGCGGATTGACGCCGTAGCCGACGACGTAGCTGCTATTGCGGGGGTTATCCCCGAGCGCATACAACGCCTGGCCGACGGCGAAGTCTTTGTACTTCTGCTTTTTGGCCGGATCGGTCACCCAGTCCGAATAGACGAACGCGAGGAACGAAGCGTTCATGGAATACCGCAGCGAGCCCCACTGGTCGAGCCAGGCGAGGCCGCCGGGCGTGTAGGTGATCCGTTCGCGCGTATCCGTCGTTCCGGTCGTCCAGAAGTCGAGGTTCCGTTCGGTAGACGTTATATAGCGGGCGTCGTTCGTAATCCGGGCGAGGAGCAGCTGGGCCCCGTAATGCTTGTCGTCCCACGATTGGGTCCACTTGTAGCCCCAGTGGCTCGTTTGCCCTTCCTTGCCCCATTGGTCGGAGGCCGCGATCGCCTTGGTCAGATACGTCTGGTCGTCGGTCGCCAGATAGAGCCAGACGGCCCCCCAAGCCAGTTCGTCCCAATAGCCGGAGAAGGAATTGTAGAAGCTGGCGGCGTCCGTCACGCAGTCGGTGTACTTGCCGCGGTACGTGTCCGCGAACGAGTACAGCTGCTTCGCGTGCGTGAGCAGCTGGGCGGAGTACGCCGGATCGGTCTCCTCGAACACGATCGCGGAAGCCGCCAGCGCCGCCGCCGTCTCGCCCGCGACGTCCGAGCCGGGGCACGAGGCGGTGATTTTGTAGGACGGCCGGTTCATCTGCATCACTTCGGCGGGACCCCACCAGGCATGATCGACCCCGCCCGTGCCGACCTGGACGTACAGCTCGTTCGGGGCGGTGTGCGCCTTCATGAAGTAATCGTCGACCCAACGGAGATTGTCCAAAATCTCTTCATACTGGCCGGCTTGATTGTAACCGCTTGCATACTCGTACACCGACCAAGCGAGCATCGTCGCCGTCGACGCCATCGGCAGGCCGAACTTGACGTGGTCTCCCGCGTCGTACCAGCCGCCGGTCAGATCGATTCCGCGGTCCGCGCCGTCCGTCATGCCCGAATCGCCGCGCCACTCCACGCGATTGTTCGCGGGCAAGTCGCCCGACCGCTGGGCTTCGTAGAAGTAAATCGACTTCTGCAGAGCCTCCGCGTAGTTGTACGAGGAGGCGGAGGCCGACGCGCGCCCCTCCTGGAAGAGCGGGCCCCATCCCAACGACAATGCCGTCGATAACGCCATCAAGCCGGATAACGTTCTGGTCAACCTCTTCCACTTCATCGTTAATCCCTCCCGAATGGATTTGCGATGCGATAGCGCTGACGCCTCTCCTCCTTTCCGAATGACGCTTGGGATTCGGTTCCAATTTGATTATAAATCCGCGATTGTTTGACAAATGTGCGGATTGTAACTTCTTATGAACGGTAAAGTAACCACTTGGAAAACGATTTCCGTATCGCCGGCTCTCCCGGCCGACACAAAAAAAGCCCGTCCCCCGTCGGATAGGGGACGAACTTTGGCGAACCGGGACGAGCGGAACTCGTCCGGCTTGTATGGATTATAGCGGCCGTTGCCGCTCCTTGGGGGCCGAGCGTCCCGGCAGATGGAGGACGAACGCCGCCATTGTGCTGCGTCCCGACGCACGGCGCCTTCGGCGCCATAACGCGCGCCGGGAGAGACGCGCGAGGGGGCGAACGGCGCGAGGCACGCGGCGCGGCTTGCTTACAGGGCGCTGCCTCCGAACAGGAAGCGGTACTCCCAATGCTTGCCCGCGATCGAGTCGATCCGGACGCCTCCGGACGTCTTCGAGTACGTCTGGAGAATCTTGCCGTCGCCCAGGTAGATGCCTACGTGGCTGATCTTCGAGGTGAACGGCTGCTTGTTCGCGTACAAGGACGAGCTTGTCCCTTTGTAATCCATGAAGAACATAAGGTCGCCGCGCTTCAGTTGCCTCCAATCGGTCGTGACGGCCGATCTCTCGCGCACGTAGGCCCCTTGGGAAGCGGAATCGCCCGGAAGCGTCACGCCGAGCGCGTCCTTGAACGCCTGCCGGACGAAGTCCGAGCAGTCGAACGTCGTCGTCGTGTTCCGGTCGGAGCCGTATTCGTACGGGGTGCCGAGATACTTCAGGCCGGCTTCGATGACGGCTTCGGCCTTCGCGGCCGCGTCCAACGTCCCGCCCGGGCCGGACGTATCCGTTCCGGAGTCCGAGCCGGAGCCGCTTCCGCCGGAGCTCGAACCGTTCCCTCCGGAGCCGGTTCCCGCGTTGCCGCCGGAGCTTCCCCCCGAGGACGCGTCCGGGATCGGTCCCGTCAGCTTGATATAGGAAGAGGAGGAGCTGACGTAGCCGGCCTTGCCGTCGGAGTCGGTGACCGCATACCAGTAAGAGTTGACCTTAGCGGTCACCGTTACCTTCTCGTTCGCTTTGAGGTAGCGAATGCGGGCCCCGGACGCGGACGGAGCTTCGCGGAACGAGACGGAGGAGACGATGACGGCGTTGGCGTTGGCGCTGGCGCCGGAATCGGCTTCTTCGGCCGGCGCCGAGATCAGCTTGACGTACGTCGACCTCGAGGAGACGTAGCCCGTCCGGCCGCCGGACTCCCGCACCTTCCACCAGTAATCGTTCGTCTTCTCCAGCAGGGCGACCGATTCGCCGGGCTTCAGGTATCGAACGACGCTCGAAGACGTGCTCGGGGCCGTGCGGAAGCTGACCGTCGCCACGATCTGCGCCTTGCCCTCCTTCGCCGCCGCGCCGGCCGCAGCCGGGAGAGCGGAAGCCAGCGTCAGGGCGGTCAGCGCAATCATCAAATTCCTTCTCATGTAGTCTTGTCCTCCCCATGAACTTGGTGTATCAAGTCCATTATCGGAGGACATGCGGCGGGATTCATGAGACGGAATTCTCAAGGAGGGACTCTCCCATAGGCAATAGGGTCCAGAACGCGCCTAGGCTTAAAGAACAACAATCCGCGCCCCCGCTGCGTTTGCTTCAAGGCGCTGGTGCGATTTACCACTTATTCATGCCGCTTGTCCGAGGTCTTGGCGGAAGCTCTCTAACCAGGGCAATATCGGGTTCCAGCGCTAATCGCGCCGCTTCCCCCTCAATTCCCCTAAATAAGATCGCTGGAGTTCGTTAGATTGTCAAAAGGGCTTCTAAACGCTAAATAGCGTCTCCTGGGTTCGCTAGAGAAGAAAGGGGCCTATGAACGGGGAGCATGGGATTCCAATTGCAACTTGCAACCATGAACGAAATGGTCTTTCGTAGAAAAAAAAGCCAACCAGCAAGCCCTGGCGGACCTGAGAAATAAGAAAGAACCGCCGGCCGGGTCCGGTGGGTTCCATTCGCCGCGATTCCGTAAAGGTGCCGTCTATCAAAACCGATGCAGAGGACGGCGAACTCTCCATCCGCGCGGCTTAGACTTCGCCTTCCTGACTTGCGGCGATCGCATCCCGTTGTTCGTCCGCCATCGGGATTCTCACGCGCAGCCGGACTCCCTTCTCCGCCCCCGGCTTGATCTCCAGGGAGCCGCCGACGGAAGCGATGCGGGCGAGCATCCCCGACAAGCCGACTCCCGACCCGGACCCGGTACAGGCCATCGGCTTCCCGTTATTCGCCAATTCCATCACCAGGACGGATTCCCGCACGGTCAGGGACAATTCGAACCGGGTGCTCTCCCCATGGCGCAATCCGTTCGTCAGCCCTTCCAGCACCGTGTAGTAGATCATTTTCTTCTGCGCGACCGAGAGCCGGCGGAGAGGAGCATCGATGACGACGGACGTCTCCGCTCCGGCCGCGTCCCGGGTCGTCTCCATCAGTCCTCTCAAGGACTCTTCCAAATCCGGGAGATCGTCCGGCTCCGGACCGTCCTCCGTCTGCCTCAGAAGCTGACGAAGCTCCCCCAAGCCGATCCGGAGCAAATTCCCGAGCGCTTCGAGCTTCCGGATTCCTTCGTCGTCTCCCCGTTCGAGCAGGCGGCGAATGCCCTCGACCTGAACCAGCGCCGTCGTAAGGGTGTACCCCACCGTATCGTGAATATCGTATGCTAACCGGCGACGCTCTCCCACGAACGGCCCCTCCTCCTCGATTGAATCCGATCTGCCGCGGTTTGGTCGTTATATCCATCTTAGCACCCGTTCTTTCCCGCGGGGAAGGGAGTCTCTATCCCGAAATCCGGGAAATTGCGGCCGGAAGACCGGGAAGTACCCGGCGCCAAGCAAAAACGCCGGCCCCTATCGGCCGACGCCCCGCTTGTCCCCGGTTATCTCTCCGCAGCCCTCACCTTGGCGATGGCTTCCGCGCGGTCGGATACCTGCAATTTGTTGAAAATGTTGGTCATATAGTTCGATACGGTCTTCGAACTGAGCCCGAGCCTCCGGGAGATCTCGGAGTTGCCGCAGCCTTCCGCCGCCAGACTGAGCACTTCTTTCTCCCGGTAGGTCAATTCCGGGAACGCGTCCATCCGGCTCAGCGGCCGGGTCACGTAGTCGATCATCCGGGAAGCCACGTCCCCGCTGAAGATCGCTTCGCCGGAAGCGACGGCCCAGATCGCGCGGAGGATGTCGTCCCGATCGGAATCCTTCAGGATATAGCCGCGGGCTCCGGCCTTCATGGCCGTGATGACGGAAGCGTCGTCCTTGAACATCGTGAAGACCAGAACTTGAATGCCGGGATCGGCCTCCCGGATCCGGGCCGTCGCCTCGATGCCGTTCAGCCCGGGCATTCGCAGGTCCATGAGAACCAGATCCGGCCGCAATTCGAGCGCGAGCCGCACCGCCTCGTCCCCCGTGGCGGCCTCCCCCGCCACGCTGATCCCTTCGGCGCCCTCGAGCACGCTCCGGACGCCCTCCCGGAACATCGGATGATCATCGGCCAACAGAATACGCAGCATGATTCGAACCCCTTCCATGAATCGTTCCGGCTCTCAGCGGAAGCCTCGCCTCGATCCGGGTTCCTCCGGATTCCCCCGGTCCTATATAGCAGGAGCCGCCCAGCTCCTCGGCCCGCTCCCGCAGGGAGAACAACCCAAGCCCGCCCTTGGACTCCTCCGCGGACGCAGGCGCCTCCTCCCTGCTCCCCAACCCGATCCCGTTATCGGCGACGAGAAGCGTCAAAGCGCCGGAATCCTCCTCGGTCTCGAGCGAGATGCGGATCCGGCAGAGGCTCGCCCGGGCGTGCTTCACGACGTTGACCAGCGCCTCGGTCAAGATCCGGTAAGCGCCGACCTCGACCGCCGCGGGAAGAATCGGAAGCTCGTCCGGAGCCTCCAGCTCCACCTCGAACGGTTCGTCCGCTTCGAGATCCCGAAGCTGCCTAAGCTGCCGGACCTGCTCGATCCGCTGCCGGACGGCGCCGATCAGCCCGAGCTCGTCCAGCGCCTGGGGCCGCAGGTCGTACACGATGCCCCGAATCTCGTCCACGGTCTCCCCGATGTCCTGCTTGAACTTGGACAGAAGGTCGATCGCCTTGTTCGGATCCTTGCGGATCCAATCGGCGGCGAGAGAGGAAGTGAGCCGCAGCGCGGCAAGCCGCGGGGCGATGTCGTCATGCAGGTTCTTGCGCATCGAACGCCTCTCTTCTTCCCGCGCGAAGATCAGCTGCTCCCTCGTCTCCAGCAGGTCGCCGAGCAGCAGTTGAATGTCCATCGACTGCTTGACGCTGCGAACGACGGATCCGGCCTGCCTGGCCAGCAGGCGCAGCAGCTTCCAATCGGCCTCGCCGAACTTCTCTTCCGGCGATCGGGCGCAGACCAGAAGCGTTCCGACCTCTTGGCCGGAGTCGATCAGCGGAATCCCGATCGGCTCTCCGCTCTCTTGGCCGACCGCGGCGGCTCTCCGCCATTCTCCCTGGTAGTTCCACCGAATGGCCGCGTATGGCAGCCTCAAGGAATCCTTGACGGTCCGTACGACGATGTCGAGCACCTCGTCCGGAGAAGACGGCTCCTTGAGCCTCTGTCCCAGCTTCTCGAGAACGGAATACGGATCGCTGGGCCCTCCGTAGACCAAGCGGTTGACGATTCGCTGAATTCTCGCCTTCAAGGGGGCGAACGCGAACGCCACGAGACCCGCTCCGAGGACGGAGAGGATCATATTCGGCCCCGTCCGGAAGACAATGGACAAATACCAGACCGCGAGCGAATAGAGAGCGACGATCGCCGTGCTCAGGACGCCGTAGACGATCGTCCGGTTGACGATCGGGTCGACGTCCCACAGCCGCTTCTTCAGCATGGAGATGCCGAGCGTCACGGGAATCAGGAGCAGCAGCAATTGGACCGCCACGTCCATAACGAGCTTCCACGTCTCGTATCCCGAAGCGGAGTAGAAATGGCGGTCGGCGAGCAGAGGCGCGACCGACACCGCCACGATGCCGCTCTGCGAGAGGAGCAGACCGTAGACCACCCACTTGGTCTGCTGCTTCTCGGCCACGTCGGCATGGCGCCGATAGCGGACGATCCGGCTCCACAGGATCGTTCCGTAGAGAACGATCATCCAGAGCAGCGTCAGCCAGATCGGCCACCGTTGCGCTCCCCATGGCTGCTCCGGGAAGTACCAGGCCAAGTTGCGGACGCACGCCGCGCCCAGGGCGGTCCAGAACATCCATCCGCGAACGATCCGCCCGTCCGGGAAGAGCAGCAGGAAGACAATAAAGGCGACCATCGACAGATCGGCGAGCGCGGACGCCAACCAACCGAGCCCTTCCCACTGCGTCAGAATAAAGGTTGTGATATGCTGCGAGTTCAGCGCGACCGCGGCGATCCAGGACATCGGCTCCTTCGGCCGCTTGCGGAGGATAAGAACGGCGACCGCGAGGTAGACCGAGAAGAAGAACAAGGACAGTCCCGTATACAACCCGGCGAAGGCGGCGTCCGTCAATCCCAGGCTTGCGACTGCTTCGGAAGGAAGCGGCGTCAGAACGCTTCGCCCGCAGGCCGTGCCCAAGCACTCGTCCCGCAAGTAAACGTAATACGACGGGATCTTCCACAGGAACAAAAACGCATAGAGGCCGCACAGGGTCAAAGCGGCCCAACGCGCGACGGACCGCCGCCTCGGAGGGCGGCGGCCTTCGGCCGGAATGAAGTTGTCTTGCTCTCTCGTTCCGATGGTCATTCGGATTCCCCTTATTCCGTTCGGGTGTCGACGGCGCCCTGCGCGGCCGTCGCCGGGCGCGGAGCCAATTGCAGACGCACGACCGCTCCATAAACGATTCCGTACGCGATCGCCGCCAGGCCTCCCCACAGCCCCCAGCTCCCCGGATAATCCGGAAGCGTCAGGGATGCCGCTCCCATATACGCATAAGCCAGCGCTTGAAGGTACCCCAAGGCGCGCGCGCCCGTCCGCGAAGTGGCCGTCAGATAGCCCGCATACAGAAGCGTCAGCCCGAGGGCAGCCCCTTCTCCCCAGCGGAATTGCATCTGGCCGTCGCCCGCCTGCTCGATTAAGCCGCGAACAATGAACGGGCTTAGCGCCAACAAGGCGATCCCCGTCAACAGGAGCAGCGTCCGGTTCATCGCCTTCGGCTCGGAGGGCCGGAAGATCTCGCGCCTGCCGCCGTACGTGGCGTACAGGACGACCAGAACGACCGTGAAGAGGATGAAGACGAAGAAGGATTGCTTCGCCAGCGCCGGGTCCGTCGCCGACAGGGTGGCGAGGAAGATCAGGTGGCCGACGATATAGAAATTCAGCAGCAGCGGCTTGGACAGAGGCTCCTTCAGCATGGCCAGCAGGCTGAAGCTGAAGAGGATGCCGATCAGCGCCCCGTGGGCAGCCGCGTGGAACCTCACCCCCTCCTCCAGCGGCGTCGAGGCCAGGAAGGACCGAACCCACGGCTCCAATCCCTCGGACAATCCCTGCAGCATGAGCAGCCCCGCCGCCGCGAACAGGACGGCGAACGACCGGAAGGCGACTCCCAGCCATATTCCTTTTTTACATGCGCTTGCGTTCATTGTACTCCTCCGCTCTCTTTTTTTGAACCCTTGGCTCACGTCCAGAATAGCGAAGACGGTTGCCCGGCCGGTAGGGAGTCCTTCCCGGCCTTATGGGAAAATAGAGCGGGAAGTTCGAAGGAAGTCCGTTAGCGCAATGGGCTTAACCAGAAAAAAGCGGGCAGCCGCGGCTCCCGCTCGGGATTCGCCCTGCCCGCTCCTCTGCTTATCCCGGAATGAGGATCGAGAACGTCTTGCTCTCTTGATCGCGGTTGGCGCCGCAAGACTTGAGACGGTACTCCATCCCCTTGTCCGTCAACGTCTCCGCGATCTCGCCGCAGAACTCCTCGCGCTTCTCGGGGTTGCCGTAAGCGTCGTGCGTCGTGTCGAACCGGTAGCGGATATCGTCTCCGCCGTTGTAGCTGAGATTGTAGAAGATCGGGTCGCCCTCTACCGTATAAGCGGTAATCTGGACGCGGCCCGGCTTCTTCTGCTTCACGTTCTCCGCGAACTGCACCCAAGTGCCCGGGTTCTTGATTCCGTCCAGGGCGAGCACGACGTCGCCGTTCTTCTCGGCCTGCTCCGCCGAATACTCGATCCCGCGGATCAGCTCTCCGAGCTTCTTCGTCGCGTCCGCCGTCAGCGTGTACCCGATGCCGCTGTCGCTCGCGTCCACGAACATGCCCTTGGCCCCTTCTTCCGCGGCGTCGTCGATCCACAGCCGAATCGCCTTCGGCACGCCGTCGCGCTCGATGACGACGTCGTAATCGGCAGCCCCGACGTCCAGCTGACCCTCCATCCGCTGGGCCGAACCGACGGCTTCCTCGAACGCCTTGATCGTATCGGCGTCGGCGAACGAGCCGTACACGTCCTCGTTGATCGGACCGAAGTCCACGAAGCGGCTGACCGTCACCTTCGGAGCCTCGTTCTTCACGGGATATACGTCTCCCTGTACCGTCTCTTCTTCGGCCGAATTGCCGCAAGCGGCCAGCGTCAGCATTCCCGCAGCCATTAGCGCCATGATTCCTTTTCGCATCTTATCGATTCCTCCCCCTTGGGTTAAGACGGGCCTTACGTTCAAAAGTTGCAACGATGGGAAAAAAAGAAAGACTCCTGCCCCTTCCCGGGAAGGAGCCGGAGTCTCTCGTCCATGTCGCGGTATCGCGACCTCGTCATTCCTTAAGCCGGCAGCATGCGAGCGCGCAGCTCCTTGATCTCCGGGCTCTCGAGGTATTCGTCGTACGTCGTCATCCGGTCGATGAGGCCGTTCGGCGTAATCTCGATGATCCGGTTCGCGATCGTCTGGATGAACTGATGGTCGTGCGACGTGAAGATCGTCGTCTCATCCGTCTCGACGAGCGCGTTGTTGAGCGCGGTGATCGACTCGAGGTCCAAGTGGTTGGTCGGCTCGTCGAACAGCAGCACGTTCGGCGCGGTCAGCATCATCTTGGACAGCATGCAGCGGACCTTCTCGCCCCCGGACAGCACCGACGCCTTCTTCAGCGCTTCGTCGCCGGAGAACAGCATCCGGCCGAGGAAGCCGCGGATGAACGATTCGTCCTGGTCCTTCGAATATTGGCGCAGCCAATCGACGATCGACAGGTCGACGCCGTCGAAGTACTTCGAGTTGTCCTTCGGGAAGTAGGCCGGCGTAATCGTCACGCCCCACGTCACCGAGCCGGAGTCCGGCGTCAGCTCGCCCGCCAGCACCTGGAACAGCGTCGTCTTCGCCAGGCCGTTCGGGCCGACGAGCGCGATCTTGTCGCCCTTGTTCACGACGAACGAGACGCCGTCCAGAATCTTCTCGCCCTCGATCGTGACGGTGACGTTGTCGACGGTGACGATCTGCTTGCCCGCTTCGCGCTCGGGCTTGAAGTGGATGAACGGATATTTGCGGTTGGACGGCTTGATGTCGTCCAGCGTGATCTTGTCGAGCATCTTGCGGCGGCTGGTCGCCTGCTTCGCCTTCGACTTGTTCGCGGAGAACCGCTGGATGAACTCCTGCAGCTCCTTCATCTTGTCTTCCTTCTTCTTGTTCTGCTCGCGCATCAGCTTGAGAGCCAGCTGGCTGGACTCGTACCAGAAGTCGTAGTTGCCCACGTAGAGCTGGATCTTGCCGAAGTCGATATCCGCGATATGGGTACATACCTGGTTCAGGAAGTGGCGGTCGTGAGAGACGACGATGACGGTGCCTTCGTAGCCGGACAGGAAATCTTCCAACCAATTGATCGACTCGATGTCCAAGTGGTTGGTAGGCTCGTCGAGCAGCAGAATGTTCGGGCGCCCGAACAGAGCTTGTGCGAGCAAGACGCGAACCTTCTCGTTGCCGCCGAGCTCCGCCATTTTCTTATCGTGCAGCTCCGTCGTGATGCCGAGGCCGTTCAGCATCTCGGCCGCTTCGCTCTCGGCTTCCCAGCCGTTCATCTCGGCGAATTCGGCTTCGAGCTCGCCCGCGCGCATGCCGTCCTCGTCGGTGAAGTCGGCCTTGGCGTAGATCGCGTCCTTCTCCTTCATGACCTTATACAGGCGGTCGTAGCCCATGATGACGGTCTCGAGCACGTTGTATTCGTCGTACTCGAAGTGGTTCTGCTTCAGCACGGCCAGGCGTTCGCCCGGAGTGATGTGCACTTCGCCGGTGGAAGGCTCGATCTCCCCGGACAGAATCTTCAGGAACGTCGACTTGCCCGCTCCGTTCGCCCCGATGAGGCCATAGCAGTTGCCGGGGGTAAACTTGATATTGACGTCCTCGAACAACGGGCGCTTCCCGTAACGAAGACTGATGCCGTTAGCGCTAATCATCGCTTATGATCCATCCTTTGCTATATTAAAATCGGCTGCGGGGAACCGCCGGCAGAGAAGGGGCGGTTCGCTTCCGCGGGCCGGGTTGCTACGATCGTTCGCCCGGAGCTTCCGATTCCGGATGCGCGACGAAGCGCATCGTCTCGCCGTGATGCAGCACGAACATCCGGTGCTCCGGGATTCCGAGCCGGAGCCGTTCGGCTTCCAGCCGGTCGAGCGCTTCCTTCGGCGTATCGTCCGCCAGCTTGAAGGCTCCGTAATGCATCGGCACGAAGTAGTTCGCGCCCACGTCCGTGAAGGCCTGCAGCGCTTCTTCGGGGCTCATGTGCTCCTCCGACATGAACCACTCCGGGTCGTAAGCCCCGATCGGGAGCATGGCGACGTCGACGTCGAAGCGCTGGCCGATCTCCTCGAACCCGCGGAAGTAGCCGCTGTCTCCTCCGAAGTAGAAGGTCGGTCCGTGCGGAGATTCCAGCACCCATCCGCCCCAGTGGGAGTTGTTCGTATCCCACGGATTGCGGCGCGCCCAGTGCTGGGCGGGCACGAACGTGAATTTGACGCCGTGGTACGTCGTCTCCTCCCACCAGTTGAGCTCCTCCACTTGACGGAACCCCTTGAGGAGAAGCTTCTTGCGGAGGCCGGCGGGCACGATCAGCTTCTTGGCCCCTCTCAGCCTGCGCAGCGACGTGACGTGCAGATGGTCGTAATGGGAGTGGGAGACGAGAACGACATCGACGGGCGGCATGTCCGACAGCTCGATGCCGGGCGGCGACAGCCTCTTCTGGAACGCCATCCGCCTGGCCCATACCGGATCGGTGACGATATTGAGGCCGGACATCTGAATCAGGAACGTGGAGTGCCCGATCCAGGTGATGGTCGGTTCGCTTCTGTTCTGTTGCAGGAAGGGCAGATCCGGACTCGCGTTCGGAACGCATTCGGTGTAGTCTTTGGCGCGGCGCCGGTTGATTCTCTCCTGTCCCCAACGGGCGAACCGGTGTCTTCCCGCGCGGACGGCTCCGGCGGAGTCCAGGTTGCCGAAGCGATTTTTGCGCATGCGATCCCTCCGATGATGTGCTCATTCATACTATAGCAGGAATTCGGGGAATGTACCAATGCGCGGACGGCCCTTTCGGCAATTTCCGCGCCTTGGGGCTTGATATCCGAGGGCCGGACGGGACGGGAGCGGAGGAATTTGGCACGAATGCGCAAGTTGAGTTAATGTATAGATGTAGAACATACTCCCTCTCCGGCGTTCCTTAGCCGAAGCCGGATCAGGGTCCAATTGACGGGAGGAGATTCCGATGAAGCTGCTGTCGATCGAGCCGACGCCGAGCCCGAACTCCATGAAGCTGAACGTGGACGAGAAGCTGCCGCTCGGCGAACGCCACACGTATACATTGGAACGCAGGGATCAGGTTCCTCCGTTCTATCTGAGATTGCTGGGCATCGACGGGGTCAAAAGCGTGTTCCGCGCCGCCGACTTCATCGCCGTCGACCGCCGTCCGAACAAGGACTGGGCCGTCATCCTCGGCGCGATCCGCGAGCTGTTCGGGGCGGACGGCGCGGCGGGCGCCGCGGCATCCGCCGTGGAGGCGGGCGGCTACGGCGAAGCGTTCGTGCTCGTGCAGATGTACCGCGGCATCCCGATGCAGATCCGGGTGCGCAGCGGCGGCCAGGAAGCGCGGGCGGCGCTGCCCGCGCGCTTCGCGGCCGCGGTGTCCGAGGCCGCCGGGGCGACGATGATCCGCGAGCGCAAGCTCGAGGAGTTCGGCGTCCGCTACGGCGAGCCGCAGGACATCCTCGACGAGGTGACGCGCGAGCTGGACGCCGCGTACACCGAGGAGCGCCTGCGCGGGCTGATCGCGCAGGCGCAGGCGGCGACGGC
>NZ_JACJVR010000048.1 GCF_014212175.1 Cohnella xylanilytica
CGCGGGCGGCGAGGCGGCGGCCGCGCCGCCCGAAGCGCCGGCGCCGCTCTCGCGCGAGGAGCTCGAGGAGCGGCTGCGCGCGCCGGATTGGCAGGAGCGCTACGCGGCGCTCGCGCGCATGAAGCCGGACGCGGAGCAGCTGCCGCTGCTCGCGCTCGCCGTGCGCGACGCGCACGTGTCCGTGCGCCGGCTCGCCGTCGTGTACCTCGGCGACCTGCGCAGCCCGGAGGCGCTGCCGTACCTGTTCGGCGCGCTGAAGGATTCGTCGGCGGCCGTGCGGCGCACCGCCGGCGACACGCTGTCCGATCTGGGCGATCCCGCCGCGATCGGACCGATGGTGGAGGCGCTCGGCGACTCCAACAAGCTCGTGCGCTGGCGCGCCGCGCGCTTCCTCTACGAGGCCGGCGACGAATCGGCCCTTCCGGCCCTGGAGCGCATCGCCGCCTCCGAGCCCGAGTTCGAGGTGCGGCTCCAGGCCGAGATGGCCGTCGCCCGCATCCAGAGCGGCGAGGAAGCCGCCGGCTCCGTCTGGCAGCAGATGACGCGTATGCGCGAGCAGGAGCAGGAGCAGGCCAAAGAATAAGGGTTGCCCGGTAGCGGAGTCCTCGATCGTTCGCCGCGCCGACAGCTCGTCCCGGAGCCCCGCCGCTCCGGGATTTTCACTTCGCCGCCTTGCCAAAAATGCAATCGTATTCCAAAATGGTATACCAAAGGATACTCGCAGCGAATGAATGAAGGGAGGGCTTCGGATGATGATCGGACATCTAAGCTTCGCCGACCTCGAACGCCATTATATCGTCGGCCGCGACGAGGAACTTGGCCGCTTCCGAACCGTTCTGTCCCGCGGCGGGTGGCCGGGTCACGCGAGCTTCTTGCACGTGTACGGAACGGGAGGCGTCGGCAAAAGCACTTATCTTCGATTATGCAGAAGCGAGGCCGAGCGGGCCGGAGCCTGCTTCATCCTGCTGGACACCCCGGACTTCGTCCATACCGAGCGCGGATTCGCGGAGGCGCTGCTTCAACAATTAAAGGAACGGTTCTCCGATCTCGACGGCCTCTCGGGTCCTCCCTTGGAGCAATGCGAGAGCGCTATCAGGCGGCTCTCGCAATCCGGGAGAGTCGTGTTGGCGCTCGACACGTTCGAACAGATGCAAGATTTGGAGACTTGGCTTCGCGAGAGATTCCTGTCCTCTCTGCCGGAGACGACGATCGTACTGACCGCAGGCCGCCGCCCGTTGAAGGGGGACTGGTTGTTGTCCCCGGTCTGGAGGCGGAAGCTGGCGCAGTTCGAATTGACGCACCTGGACCAAACGGACTGCCACCGGTATTTAACCCGTTGCGGCTCTTACGACGAAGTCGTCAACGAGCGCATCTGGCGATTGACGAAGGGCCATCCGCTCACGCTGTCCTTGGCCGCCGCGGCGCAATCTTACGACGAGCGAGGAAGCTTCGCGAAGGAGGCGGACTGGTTCGAAGAGGCGGCGGCTCTGTGGCTTAGGGAGGTCCCCGACCCCCAATTGAGGACCGTCGTGGAGGCCGCCTCGATCCTGCGGCATTTCGATCAGGAACTGCTGTCGTACCTTCTGGAAGAGAACGTGCCGGGAGACGTCTTCGACCGGCTGACGGCGCTGTCGTTCGTCAGCAAGTCCAAGCGCGGCTGGCAGCTTCACGATCTGATGCGGGAGACGACGAGCGCCCGCTTGCGGGCGCGGGCTCCCAAGCTCTACAAGCGGCTGTGCGGGCGCGCCGCGGGCTATTACGCCGATGCCGTGCTGGAATCGGCGAGCCGGTCGGACTCGGGTTGGGAAGTTCGCGAGCTGTTCCGCTACGTCGGCCCTGACGTTCTTCGGGCGCTGTCGAGCGAGACGCCCCGCTCCTCCTTATATTGGGAGACGCTGACGGAGACGACTCTCGGCGACGCGATCGCCTATATCGATTGCCGGCAGAACTGGACGGAGGACGGCCAGTCCGGGATGGGAGTCGATCCCGAGACCGGCGCCGCTTTCCAGATCGAATACACGGCGGAGGCGATCCGCGGCAACGTGACGCGGCTGGACGCGAGGCAAGTCTTCGAGCTGGACCCTGAAGCGATCAAGCTGCTGCGGGATCAGGAAGGACAAGCTCGCGGCCTTGCCGTCGTCATTCCTTTCCACGAAGGCACCCTCGCCTTCATGGAGAAGGACCCGATCTGCAGTCCCTATCTGCGGTCGCTGAAGCCGGAGGAGAAGAGGAAGCTTCAGACGCCTCGCCACCGCCCGTCGGGGTGGTTCATCCGCGTCCTGGATTGCTGGGACGTGTCGGATCCGGACGTGCGCGATGAGACGATCGACTTCATCTTCTCCTACATCTGCTCGGGAGGTCTCGTCGTCTGCTCTCCTTATCCGACGGAGATCGCCCGCAAGACATACCCCGGCTTCGGCTTCAGCGCGGTTGAGAGCGCCGCTCACCGGAATCACGAAGGGCGGACGGAGGCGCCGACTTACGCTCTCGATACGCGGGGCGACAAGCTCCGCGGGTTCCTGGAGGCGATGCTCCGCAGAGCCGGCTTGGATTGGCAGCCTTCGGCGAGACGGGAACCGGAAGCCAATGGCGGATTCGAACGGCAGTCGGCGGTCCTCCATCCATTGACGAAGCGGGAGCTGGAGGTCGCCGAGCTCGTACTGGCCGGCTTGTCCAACGGCGAAGTCGCGCGGAAGCTGTTCGTCAGCGAGGCGACCGTCAAGAAGCATCTTCGGGCGGTATACGACAAGCTGGGCGTTCATTCGAGGGTCCAATTGGCCAGAATTCTAATAAAAGAATAATCGCTGCCCCTGACAGCGGCGCGCCTCCCCGGCGCGCGACGAAGAGGCCGGCGCTTCGGCGCCGGCCTCTCTCCGTTCGATTCCCTTTTCTCTTTTCTCTTTCTCTTATCTCTTGTCTCTTATCTCTTGCCCCTCGTCTTTACTCCGGGCTTCCCAGCTTCTCCGCGATACGGCGGAGAACCGTTGCCGCTTGGGCGCGGGTCGCGACGCCGTCCGGATCGAACCGCGATCCGCCGACGCCCTGCGCCAGTCCGGCCTTAAGCGCGGAAGCGACGTCCGCCTTCGCCCAGCTCTTGATATTGCCCTTGTCCGCGAACGGCTGGAGGAGGCTCTGAATCTCCTCTTCCCGCGCCGGAACGGCACCGGCAACGAGCAGCGAGTACGCCCTCCAGCTCATCGCCGTCATCTGCTCGCGGGTGACGAAGTCGTTCGGGCGGAACTTCCCGCGCCCGTCGCCTTCGATCAGCTTCGCGGCGGCCACCGTGCGGACCGCCTCGTAGTACCAGTCCTCCGCCTTCACGTCGTCGAACGGCGACGCTCCGGCAGCCCCGCTCTTCGCGCCGACGATGCGCGCGAGCATCGCGGCGAACTCCGCCCGCGTCACCTTGCGGTCGGGCTGGAACGCATCGGCCGTCACTCCGTTCACGTACAGACGGGCGGCCATCCATTCGATATGGCCCTGCGCCCAATGTCCGCCGATGTCGGCGAACGGATTCGCGAAGGCGACGATGCCGTAGTAGCGCGACTTCGCGTCGGCGCCTGCCCATTTGAGCCCTGCTGTGCTGGAGACGTCCGAGACGAATTGCCACTCCTTCGAGCTCGGATCGTAGCCGTAGACAGCCGCGGATCCGGAGGACGGCGTCGCCGTCGTCCAATACGCGAGGGCCGCGTCGGGCCGGGAAGCGGTCAGAGGAACGGTTCCGTCTCCTTCCACCGCTTCCGCGGCGAACCGGTATGTTCCGCTTACCCCCGTTAGTCCTCCGAACTTGGCCTTCAAGCCGTCCAGCCAAGCCTTCTCCTCATCGGCGGAAGCTCGGTCGACCTTGTAATGAACGGCGGACGCCTTGTCGCCGACGCCGGATGCCCAGGCTTCCGGTTCTACGACGACCGACACCGGTTCGCCCTTCAGCCGGATCTTTGATTTGGCCTCGGCAAGAGCTCGGAACGCTTCCGCCGGCAAGACGAGATCATACGAATCGGCGGCGGACGGAACTTGAACGAACAGCTCTTCGCCGTTCTTCGCGTTCTTGATCGCGTTAAGCACCGTCTCGGTCTTGAGAGAGATCGCCGCTAACTTGCGGCCTCCGTCGCCGTCCTTGACGCTAACCTCCGCATCCTTGCCGATGTCGGCGATATTGCCTTCGGCAGGACCCGGATCGGCTCCGCCTCCCGAACCTCCGCCCCCGCCCGTTCCCGGACCGGGCGTCGACGAGCGTTCGATCGTCAGCGCGTACGTCTTCGTCACGTCCGGACGGTTCGCGGCTTCGACCCGAATCGGAATGACGCCGTCGCTCGGAATTTCGATCTCCTTCAGCGTGTCGGCGGCCAGCGGCACTCCCCGAATGGACAGCTTGCCTCCGGCTGCCGCCAGAGTCGCTTTCAATCGGATCGACGAAGCGTTCCCGCGAACCTTGATCGTATAGTCGGTCTTCTCCTTCGAGAACGGCTCGGCGAGAGTTCCGCCTTCGACGACAAGCGCGCTTAAGGAGGCATCCGGCCCGTTCAGGGCAAGCGTCTTCTCCGCGGATGGGTTGCCGAGCGAATCGGCCGCGGCGCCCGCCGCCGCGCGCACCGTAACCGCGGCGCCATCCCGGATGCGGCCGCTCAGCGTCAAGACGACCGCTTCCGGCTGCTTCCCTTCTTCCGGCCGTTCGGCGACCGCCGACAGGACGGCTTGATCCGTGCCGGTCAGCTCGAACGATTCCGGGTTCAGGACCGTTCCCGCCGCCAGCGGTTCGTCGAAGCGAATGCGGATCACGGCGTTGCCGCCGATCGCCTCGGCCTCCATCGGAACCGGTCCTTGCGCGTCGCGGCGAACGGCCTTGACCGTCCGCTCGGCGCCGGCCAGCATCCTCGTTCCCGCATAGCTGACGAACGATTGAGGCTCGACCGCGACCATATATTCGCTTCCTTCCTGCAATCCAGGCCCGCTTGGCTTGAACCGCACCTTGCGCGCGAGCGGACCTTGCCCGCCGTCTTGAGGCTCCAGGTAGGCCAAGGTACCTTCAACGGCGGCGCCTCCCGGTCCGGTGACGACGACCGTGCCGGCCGCGATGGGATCCTTAGCCGTCAAGTACTTGCTGAACTCGATGTCGACGTAGCTCTCTTCGCCGCTTACGACGGCTTCGATGCCGGCGACGATCGGCGGCGCCGTCGAGACCAGCCCGGCATTCACGTCGAAGTGCGGCGGCGGAACGGTCAATTCCGCGCTGCTCGCCGTCTCGTAGCCGGCCTTCTCCCAGACGACCTTCCATACCCCTTCGGGCACGTCCCAGCCGTACTTGCCTTGGCCGTCGGTCAACTGCGGATTGATCTGGCCGTAGGAAGGGGCGTCGTACCAGACCTTCCATTCTCCCGCCGCCTTGTCCTTGAACAGAACCGTCGCCTTCACGCCTTCCAGGCGATTCGAAGGCACCGCTTCATAGACGTAACCGCTCGGATCGTAGATCCATTTCAGTTCCGCATAGACGCGTCTCAGTCTTTTCTTGTAAATGTTCTCTTCTTCAAGCCCATCCAAGGTGTCATCGTCTTCCTCGCAGCTCTTCGGATTCGTCGGGCCGACCGTCTTGACTTTGTCGATTTGCTCGTCGACGTAGCCGTCGATCTTTTTGGAGACATACTTGCCGGCGATGCCGGCGGCTTTGCCCAAGGGACCTTCGAGCATCATCGCGCCCGTCCAGGCGGTGATCGCCGTCTTGGCGACTTCGCCCCCTACCGTCACGAGGAGCGCCTTGCCGGCTTGTTGGCCGGTCGCTTCGATGTTCTCCGGACAGAGGGTCGCGGCCTCGACGTTATCCATAATCTTGGTAATCCGGCCGGCGTACTTATTGTATTTCGAATACTCCGATTTGATTTTTTTGAGAGGTGAACCGCCTTTTTTCGCAAATGAATCCTCTTGCGTTATGATTTTGTATTCGGCCGTCACCCGGATCATTTCCCGGTATTTGCCCGGATCGATCCCGAACTGATCCAGGCTATCCAGCGGATCGCCGGCCAAGGCGGCAACCGGCTGCTCCTTCGTCAAGGTATTCGAAGGGAACAATTCCGCCTTCGGCATGTAGGCGCTCGTCTTCACGACGACTCCGTCCGCCGTCTCCTTCACGTCGAAGGTCATGTTGTAAACGGGAAGACCGGCCGCCTCGGCTTCGACGATCTCCTCGACCGTCGGCCTGTACGTCGTCGGAGTCAGATCGATTGTCTCGCTAGCCTCGATCTTGAAGTCCGGCAGCCCGGGGAATTCGATGACCGCGCTGCCCGAATAAACGTTGCCTTCCTGCTTGAACGGCGTCTTCTCCGAGATGATGAAGTCCTTCATTCCGGGAGGAAGCGCATCCCTCGTCTCCTGATCAGTCGGGATCTCGCGGCTGATGACGATCTTCGGCTTCACCGTGTCGTAGTCAACGTATAGCCCGCCCAGAGCGCCGGACGAAGTCGGCACCGTCGCGCGGAACAGACCGTCCTCGCCTTTCTCCGCCGTGACCGGTCCCCCGATCTGGCCTCCCAGATAAATCTTGACGTTCTTCACCTTATCCGGTTCGTTGAACTTGAGTACGAATTGGAACGGACGGCCGGGAACGACCGTGTACGGCAGCTGCGCGATTCCGTTCTCCGTATCGAGCTGAAGCCACTTGCCGTCCGGATATTGAGCCATCGCGATCTGCTGCAGGACCGGTTCATTCTGCAGATAGCTTACGACGTGCTGGTCCGTGCGGAGCGCCTTATCCCCGGATTCCGCCTGCGCCCACAGGAGATGATATTCCGAGCCGTCCATGTTGGTCAACTCGATGTCGCCGGCCCAACTTCCGCCGGACGAAGCTGCGAACGTGCCGAGCAGCAAGTCGCCGTCATAGACCTTGACCCGGCTGCTTGGCGGCGCCAAGCCGATGACCCGAACAGACGATGCCGTCACGATGTTCGGCACTTCGAGCGTGACCTTCGGAACGTCGAGCTGGATGGAGCCGAGAGACTCTTCGATCGACTTGCCCCCGGCCGTTCCTACGATGCGAGCGGACAATTGGGCTTGGCCCAAGCCATATCCCTCGTTCAGCCTCGCTTGCAGGACGACCGTTCCCTGCTCTCTCTCCTCGATGTCGCCCAATGCGACTTCAAGCGTATGGCCGTTCAAGGAGGCCGTTGCGTCAGCTCCGTTCAGCTTCACTGGAATCCGGTCGCCTCCAGGAACCGTAACCGGAGACACGCCGTCCGGAACCTCGATCTTTAGAGCGGCGCCGGCAACCGTCGCTTCCCCGTGGTTCTGATAGAACGCGCGCAAGTTGACGGTTCCTCCGGGCGTGACCTCGTTCTGCTGGGCCAGGAAACCGTTGGCCGTCACATGGAAGAAGTAATTCGCCGCCTGCAGGGTGACGGTTCCGACGTCGATCGTCTCCTGCTCGCGAATAGTGAACTGTTTGAACGCCGTCTTCAGTTGCTTCGTCTTCTCGTCTCTGAGATGGAATTCAAGCCGGTATACGCCCGCCTTCGGAGCGTGCAATTCGAAGGGACCGGTGCGGACGTTCGTCGTCCGGATGAACTCCAGTTCGCCGTTTATCACTTCGTAAAGATTCGCATAGGCCCAAGAGTTCCCTTCCGTCGGAACGGAACCTTTGAAGAGCCCGCCTTGTTCCTCGATCCGCATCTCTACGGTGCCGTTCGCTTGTTCGTCGAGCCGAATCGTCGTGCATTGCTCGAACGGCGAGTTCAGGACGCCCGATACGCAAGCTTCCACCTCTTCGCCGGGCTGACCCTGCAGAGGCATCGAATTCTGATAGTAGCTGGTCCGGCCGCCGGATTTGCCCCGCAGTTCCGCCTTGAAGCGGAGCTGCTCCATGTCGATAGGGCCTTGCCAATCGCCGCCGATCATTTTGACGTAGACTTTAAACTCGACCATGCCATGTTCGGCCATTCGCACCGGAATATCGAAGGTGGTGGTCTTGCCGTTCTCGACAACCGCCTTCAAGCCTTCCTCCGACTTGTAATGATAGGAGGTCTGGGCGGCCTGAACGTCTACCTCTCCCGCGAGTACGGATAGTTGGTAAGCTCCGTTCAAATCGGTATACGCCTTCTGCACAACCGGCTTGCCTTTGTATGTCTGGGTCGCCGTCACCAGCGCGTTGAACACAGGCTTGCCCGCGGGGTCCAGCACTTTGCCTTGCAGCTTGCCTTCTGGCGACCGGCGAACGGTAACCGGAATGACGTTATCGCCCGGCTTCAACGAGAACGGGATATTCGGAATCTCGTCGTACTTGGTTCCGCTCAGATCGACTTTGGCCGTATACTTCTTCGTCGTGTCTCCTGCCGCCGTCCAGTTCGTCAACCCTTCACCGTCCGTCTGGAATCCGGCCAAATAATCGGCGGCCGCCTCATTCCAGACCTCTACCCGGATTCCGGATAGAGGCTTGTTGTCCGGATCCGTGACTTTGAATCGGTAGCGCGTGGGCTCGATCACCTTCAAAGTCAACGACGTTACAAGCCCGCCCGGAACCCGGACGTCGGATAGCTGCGACAACGGTTTGCCGTTGCCCGAATAGAGCGTCAACACGTACTTATCAGAAGGAGCCACTCCCTTCATGACGATCGGATCGCCGTTCTCCAGAATCGCCGTGGATGAACTTCCGTTGTCCAGACTGACCGCCATCAGGTACGCGCCGTTCAGTTCGACCTCTCCGGGGTTGTCGAACGCGACCTTCAGGTTGCCGGCTACGGCGCGCGGCAGCCCTTCCGCCGGCTTCTCGACCGGGCCTCCCGACGCGCCCGTCATCGTCGCGACGACAGAAGTCAGTTCGGAGATTCCTTCCCGGATCGGGAATTCCGCCGCGTAATCGCCGGACCCCGCGGCCTTCTCGGTCAGATTCACGGTCGCTTCGGCCTTGCGCGGAGTCGGGAGCCGTTCTCCGGACGCGTCCAGCCAGTCGGAATAAACGATCTTCGCCGCGATCGTCCGGCCGGACTTCGCCTTCGCTTCGATCGTCAGCTTGCTGTTCGGAAGGGGCAGCCGTTTGGGGGAGAGCTGGTCGAACTTGAGGCTCAGCTCCAGAGTCCGATCGTCGGCTGCCGTCGCGACGCGAAGCCCGGGACCGCCGGCCGTCGCGACGTTATCGGCGTTGACGGCCTCCACCTTGAACGAATACTCCGTCGCGGGTTCGAGCCCCGTCGCCGTATACGCGAGCGTATTCCCGTCCACAGATGCGATCCGTTCGCCGTCCTTGTACAGCCGATACTCCTTGATCCCCTTCGGATCGGACGCCGGCGTCCAGGCGAGGGAGATTCGGTCCGGCTGCACGTCCTTCGCTTCCAGCTTGCTGCCGTCCGGCCACGTCGGCGCTTGCCCGCCTCCCTGTACCTTCGAGGCGATGAACAGTCCGGGCATCGTCACCTCAAGCCCCGTTGTCGGATCAACGACTTCGTATTCCGCGTTGAAGGCGGCTGCGGCCCCGTCAGCGCTGATCGCCACTGTCGTGAACGGCTCGAATACCTCCATCTCGGGATCGGATACGGATACGTTGCGGACGACATGGTTCCTCAAGTCTCCGATCATCGCCATATCGTACTCCGACCCATCCGGCCACATCTCGTAGGAGACGTAAGCCCCGTCGGCGCTGATCAGCGGCTCGTAGCTCTCGAAGTCGTTCTCCTCGCCGTTCAAGCCGACGGATACCCGCTCCACGGCGGAATCCGAGCTCCTGTAAACGTATATATCCCTAGCGCCGTTCGTATCGTCTTCCGCCAGAGCGGCGTACGATTCGAACGCGATCACCCCTCCGTCCGCGCTCATCGAAGGGGCTCCGCTGTTATTGTTCGCCTGGCCGCCCGCGACGGGGACGCTGATCAGGCGCATCCGCTTCTCTTCGCGATCGAAGACAAACACGTCTTCATACCCGTTCTCGTCGCCCTCCACGAGATAGGCCGAGCTCGATTCGAAGGCGACGTATCTTCCGTCCGCGCTGATCGACGGCATCTCGCTGTTGCTTCCCGCGACCCCGTCCGGATCTTCGGCATTCGCCGGGACGCTGATCAGCTCGTTCGCATCGCTGTCGCGATCATAGACGAAGATGTCGAAGTTGCTCCGATCCCCGTCCGCGAGACCGGGAGCATCCGAGTCGTAGGCAATGTAACGTCCGTCCGCGCTAATGGACGGATGATCGCTCATCCCGTCTCCGGGGAGCCCGCTCGGTTGCTTGCTGACTAGACGAAGCTCGTCTTCCTTTCGGTCGTATAAGTAGATCTGCGGATTCTCTGACGCCATCATGCTCGATTTGCCCGCGAAGGCGAACCATCGGGCGTCCGACGACATCGAGAAACGAATGGGCTCTTTCGGTTCCGAGTCCGGAAGCTGCAGAACGTTCTCCAAGGATCCCGTCTCGCGGTCGTACAGCATCAGCGCCGAATGAAGTTCGCCTCCGGCGCCATCCTTCACGAAAGTAATCTCGATAAAGCCGATAAATCTTCCGTCCGGAGTGATGCGGACGGAGTCGGCCACCCCGGCATGCAATTCGTCGAACACCCGCACGAGATGGTTCCACATCGGTTCTTCTTCGGCGAGCTCCTCCGCGAGAGGAACGACAAGCTCCCTCAGGTCAGGCAAAGTCTCATCATCAGCATGCGCTCGCCCCCATCCAACAAATAATCCGCTGCCGAGTATAGCAACGGATAAAATGAAGGCTATTGCTCGCATGCCCAAACCGTAGTTCAGCTGCGATCTCATTCTTGGCCTCCTAATCATCTACTAGATTCTCTAATCATTCGGCTGCGGGCACCCTTACCTCGAGCTCTCTCATGAATTTCAGAGAGGCCGGTCCGTTAATCGTGCTGCCGAACTCGATCTCGGCGGACTCGGCGTATTCCCCTTTATTCTCTTCACGGATCAGAAGCGGGATCGGATCGTGCCCCGCTGGTAGCCATCGGGCCGTCACCTTGAACTTCTTAATCGGCAACTGCTCCAATCCGACGCTGTCGTTCACGTAATTCAGGCGCTTTGTAATGGATTCTCCCCCGTCGGCAGGCGTCAGCGTCAGTTCCACATCCAGGAGCTCAAACGTGGGCAGGTCGTCTCTAAACGAGAAAATATCAGGATAAACATAAATGTAACCGTCGGCATTCTTCCAAGTGAAATCTCGGATAGCCCCCGTATTGCCCGCGAAAGGTTCATCCTTATCCGCGAAGATGCTGTTGCTCATCGGACTGCCGTTCACGGTCAAGGTAAAGTTGGCGCTCATCCGCCAGGTGGTCGCGACCTCGGGAAGCTCCAGACGGTAGAACCCGTTCGCGTCGGTCACTCCCAGAATATTGCTGTCGTAGAGGAAAGTGTTGTCCGCGTAGACCTGTGCGCCCACGATCGGCTTGCCTTGGTCGTCGCGTACGTAGCCCTTGACCACGTAAGGTTCGACCGTCGTCGCGTCCTTCGATCCCGAAGACCCGGGAGTCTGAGTCTGGCCGCCTCCGCCGCCTCCGCTGCCTCCGCCGCCTCCGGTTCCGCCGGCTTCGCCCCCGTCGCCGATCCGAATCGTGCTGGCGCCGTTCTTGCTGGAGTGCGACACTTGATAGCCGCTGTTCTCCGCCACGAAACGCAGCGGAACCATCGTGCTGCCTTTGATCGCTTGCGCCGGCACGCTTAGAGCCACGTTCTCTCCGTTGACCTTCGCAGTGCTGCCGTTAATCGTCAGTTCGATGGTCAAGCCGTCCTTCGTGCCGATAACCTGCTGCTTGGCTCCCGTCTTCGTCCATTTGACTTGGAACCCGAGCGTCTCGAACAGCTTGCGGAACGGGACCAGCGTCGTGCCGTTCTTCTGAACCGGCGCGGCATCCTGGAATTGAAGCTTCTGGCCTTGAAAATAGACGTCGATCCCTTGGCTCGCTTTGGCCTCGGACGCGAAGCCGCAGGCGGTTCCGGACAATACGATTCCTCCGGCCAAGGCCAAACTCAACGCCTTTCTAAAATAACGAGATTGCGAATGCGACATATGATGTCCCTCCTGAATGGTATTGGTCTAAGCTGTCTCCAGCGAGTTGCGTACGTGTGGAATCGATGGCCGATAGACTCCCCCTTTAATCGTTCGATTCTAAATCGCGCCCTATGTGCGATGTCGATTGGGATACTTTTCCAAATAAAACATCAAACACATGCTCCATTTTAATAAGGACCTCGCAAACCTTCCTATGGACCGAACGGGCACTAAATCTTATCCGAAAGGATACTTTTTTCAAGAACGCTTCCTATCCGTCCGAATCGCGTCGGAAATTTCCCGAAATCCCTTGATTTTGCCCGTTCGATTGGTTAAATTAGCAGGTGCCGCGGGTCCTACGAAGCCAATGAAGGCTGCTCGGAGGTATCGGAGTCAAGACGCCGGGTCTTGCCCGCGAAGATGGAGTATCCCATTAAGACATAGGTCAAGCCCCAGATGGCGGCGAAATAATCGCCCAGGAACGGAAGGCCAAGGGATACCAACTGAAGCAAAAACACCGCCGCATACCAACGCGGAAATACTTTGGCCCGGAAAGTGACGACGAGCAGAATGATCGTGCCGAGCAGCATTCCGCCATTGGAGACGGCGTTAGCCGTGTTGACGAATGTCCCGTCCTGCGGATAATCTCCGTAGGCGAAGATTCCGTAGAAGGTGGCCGCGAGCCCGATATTTCCTATGGTCAGAAGCACGCCCGAGACGAACCCGAAGATACCGGTCTGCTTGGCTTGCGCCAGGAACAGGACGATGGACGAGATGCCCATTAATATACTGGCGATGAGAGCGAACACGAGCTCAGGCGTGCTGTCCGCTCCCCAAATCAATCCCGAAGGCGACATCGCCATTCGGGTAATGCCCGCCAAGAATGCGATAAACCCAAGGACCTTAATTGCCTTTTCAACATTCATCTTCTCCAACTCCCTTTGCTTGTTGATTACGTGGTAATCCTACCAAGCGGGAATACCTAGTTGGAAGGGCATGGGATTCCTATAGCGGTACGGAAGATTAGGTAGGGATATTCGGGAAAGAAAAAGGATCGAGGAGAGCGGCCGTTTATGATTAGTGGGGATAGGGGAGTCGTTTGGTTTCGATGGTGCGCGGTCCTATTCAGCGGATTATGCATCTTGTTTTTCTTTCATTCGATCGCGGGCTACTACGAGTTCCTTCGCACGGAATGCGTTCTTCATTCCTGCAGCACGCTGGCGCCGGCGCCTCCTACGACCGTCGAGGCTCTGGCGGACGTTCATTTGACCCCCGACCTGTATGCCCTGACCTTCGTTCTCATCGAGTGCGTTTTTGCCTGCGTTTTCTATATTGCCGCGCTCCTCCTTTTTTTGAAAAACAGGCAAGGAATGATGGGGTCTCTTGCCGTTCTGGCTCTGGTTGCTTACGGGACCACTTATACCTCGTTGGTATACTTGGGAACCGGCGGCGGGACGTTCGCGCAGATCCCCGAGATCATATCCGCTATAGGCTGGATGTCCATCTCCTTGTTCTTTCTGCTGTTCCCCGACGGACGTCTGACGCATCGTTGGACGATTTATATCTATATTCCGTTCTGCCTGGTCCAGCTTGCGAGCCTTCTCTTCCCTCATACGCGCTTCGAGCTGGTGAATTGGCCGTCAACGGCAAGGCTCGTCTACTACATGATCATGATCGTCACGATCGCTTATTCGCAATTCGTTCAATATAAACAGAGATCGAACGCGATCCAGCGTCAGCAAACGAAATGGGTCGTTTACGGATTCGCGTTCTCCTTCATAGGATCCATGCTGTTCGGGGGAGTCTTCGTTTATCCCGTCTTTTCGAGCGGCCCGGCATCCTATATCTATATGAGCATCGGTTTATATGCCATCGTATGCGTCTTCCCGATCACCCTGTCGTTCGCCATTTTGCGCCACCGGCTATGGGACATCGACCCGCTCGTCAACCGGACGATCGTTTACGGAACGCTGTCGCTTTCCATCATTCTCTTGTATGCGTTCCTGGTCTTGTATTTCAGCAGCCTGTTCGATACGGAACAGAACTTCATCGTCTCCCTGGTCGCCACGGGCATCATCGCGGTTCTGTTCGCCCCGTTGAAGTACAAACTTCAGCTTCTGGTCAACCGCCTAATGAAAGGAAGACATGACGATCCCTATTCCGTTATAAAGGAACTGGGCGACCGGCTGATCAAGCCTATAGCGCCCGATACCATGCTGGCCGCCGTAATCGAATCGATTCGCAAAGCGCTTCGGGTTCCCTATGCCGGGATCGCGGTCGGGGTGAACGGGAACGAGACGATGGCGGCCGAGTCGGGCAAGACGAGATTCGATCTCTGCACCTTCCCGATTCTTCACGGCGGCGAAGAGCTGGGCTCCCTTCTTCTGTCCAGCCGATCCAAGGACGAAGCGTTTACCGGAGAAGACGAGAAGCTGATCCATTTCCTGGTCCGGCAAATAGGCCCCATCGTACAGAACGTTAAAATAACCTTGGGCATGCAATTGTTGGCGGAGGACTTGCAGCATTCGCGGGAGCGGCTGGTCGTGGCCCGCGAAGAAGAAAGGCTGCAAATCCGCAAAAACCTGCACGACGATCTGGCGCCGAAGCTGCTGTCCTTATCGTTCAATGTCGCCGCCGCCGAGCAATATATCGAGAACAATCCGAGAAAGGCGATTGAATTGTTGGCAGGGCTAAGGCAGACGATTCGGACGACGGTGGACGAGATCCGGACGATGGTGCACGGGCTGCGCCCGCCGACGTTGGACGAGCTCGGGCTTATCGGCTCCATTCAGGCGCGTTTGAACGATATCGGTCAAACCTCCGAACCTTTGGCCGCTGCCCTTCATATCCGACCGTTAACGACGGAGCTGGAGGCGCCGGATCATCTTCCGCCTTTGCCTGCAGCCGCGGAAGTGGCCGCTTACCGGATCGTGACGGAATCGCTGGTCAATGTGATCCGCCATTCGAAGGCAACGCGCTGCAAGGTTCGGATTGACGTCCTTAACGACAACGAGCTTCTAGTCGAAGTAACGGACAACGGGATCGGACTCCCCGGCAAGGCGAGGCCGGCCCAGAACGGAGGCATCGGACTGACGTCGATTCGAGAGAGAGCCCTTGAGCTTGGAGGAAGCTGCAGCATCGAGAATATACAACCGGGAGGCACGCGAGTCAGAGCGATCATACCTATATAGCAAGGAGGAAATCCGATTGCGAGTCTTATTAGCGGACGATCATCCGTTGTTCAGAAGCGGAGTGAGGAATTTAATTCAGACGACCGAGGATTTGGAGGTGGTCGGCGAAGCGTCGTCGGGGGAAGAGGCCGTCGAGTTGGCTTCTTCGCTTCTGCCGGACGTTATCGTCATGGATATCCGGATGCCGGGAATGAACGGAATCGAGGCGACCAAGCGGATTAAGGAGAAGCACCCGGAGGTCAAAATCCTTATCGTTACCATGCTCAAGAACGATAAATCCGTCTTTGCGGCCATGAAGATGGGAGCAAGCGGATATGTGCTCAAGGATGCCGGAGAGATGGAGCTCCTTCATTCCATTCGGCTGGCGGGCAACGGCGGCGCCGTCTTCAGTTCCGATATCGCCGCTAGAATGATGGATTACTTCACGAGCGCCCATGCTTCGGATACGAATAACCCCGTGCTAAAAGATCTGACCGGACGCGAAAAGGAAATTTTGGAACTGATCGTCGCCGGCAAGACGAACAATCAAATCGCGGACAGACTCTATCTAAGCGCCAAAACGGTCGCCAACCACGTATCCAATATTTTGAACAAGCTGCAGGTCAGCGATCGGCACGAGGCCAAGAAGCTGCTCAAGGCCACTCCCGACTGGGATCCCTATTCGGAGCAATAAGCGATCAAGCCAACCCGGAGCGGACGATGCGCTCCGGGTTACTCTTCGCCAAGCTCAGGGCGAACGCCGGGCTACGAGTAGCTCCCCTGCACGATATCCTCTAGAATCGAGGGGGAACCGGCTTCCCACTGAAGCTCCTTCTCCGCTTTGAGGCCCGATATTCTCTGGCTTATCGATAACGGCCATGCGTTGGGGCCGAGGATCTCCATGGCTTCGTCCAGGCTCAGAGATCCGACCGCAGATTCCAGCTTCGCATTCCTGGCGATCGCGCCCATAAGCTCTCTCATCGTCACTTGCTCCCGGGACGCGGCATTGTAAAGCGATCCCGGCAGCCCATACGTTAGCGCCCGATCATACAGGCTCGCCAGATCGTCCACGTGAATCGTCGACCAGGCGTTCGACCCGTCGCCGATATACTTGGCCATCCCAAGCTCCTGGCAGAGACGAAGGTGCGCCTGAACGAGCCCTCCTCCTTTTCCGTATACGAGAACCGGACGAATGACGATCGAGCGAACGTTGCGCTCGGCCGCGTCCAGCACCTTCTGCTCTGCTTCGCCTTCCATTCCAGGAAGGGCTGCGGTCTGGGGGCCGCGGCTTCGTCTACGATCGCGGTAGAAGTATCGCCGTAGATTAAAGTCCCGCTCGTATAAACGAACGGCTTCCCGCTTCCGCTCAGCCCGTCGAGGATCGCATCGACGGCAGACGTGTCCAGACGCTCGTTATCGGGGGTATGGGAGACCGCGAGGTGAACGACGCCGTCGGACCGTTCGGCCGCCCCTTTAAGAAGCCTCGCGTCGGCAAGGTCTCCGATAATCGGCTTTATCCCTTTCCCCTCTAACCTTGCGGCCTTCTCCTCCGTCCGAACCAGCGCTTCCAATCGAACTCCATGAGCCAACAGCCGCTCCGCCACGACTTCGCCGATATAGCCTGTCGCCCCTGTAATGAAATAAGTCTTCATTGTACCGCCCCTTTCGCCCATTTTCTTGCCATTCTATTGTAGACCCTCACATTAGCGGCAGGGTCAACGCTTATTAACCTTCGTTACGGAATCGAATTGATTTTGCAATGGAACCGTAACATCCCTTTCATCTTCCTTTCACATTCGGGCGATACAATGTACTCATGACCCCCCTTTTCATTTATATAACTTCTCGGGCTCGCGGCCGGACGCCGCGGGCTCCCTTTTTTTCTACGCAAGACTATTTCGCTAACAGGCTTCTTGGAAGGCACCTTATTCTCTAACGAATTCAGGAGACGCTATTTAGCGGTAAATGCCCACGATTTTGGTCCCGCTGCGTAGAGCGATGACCGCTTCCAGCACTCGATTCGATTCCATAAGACGACCTCCGCCTCCGAACAGCCGAACAGCGACGCGACGGTTCGACGGCTCGGCCGCTGTCGGCAACAATCCGGTATACTTCCATCATCTGATGCGGAGTCGGTCGCTACACATCTTTTGACTCTGCATTTGAATTTCCAGCCATATAGAATATCTAAATATTTGCCGGTAATTAATGGCTATATATGGTAATGTAGTTTTATCACCAATATCCCCTAATACGGGATTGGTGACTATCAACGTAAAATTGGAGGGATGAAAATGAAAAGATTCAAAAGGAGTTTTTTTGTTTTTGCCGTAGTAGTCGCATTCATGCCGTTGTCGTCCGTGTCAACCTTGGCTGATTCTTCGCCACCATCTGCAGCTGTCATAGACTCATCTCCTCCTGAGAGCATACCATTCACCGACATCTTAACTATCGATAATGCGAATCTCAATAATGGAGGAAATTCTTGGTCCCAGCCATCTGCATACGATTATGCTAGAGTATATATTTCCAACTCGCGATCCCAAACTCTAAATGTCTATTTATCATACAATTTAAATGGTAGCAAACAAAATATCTATACTGGAACAGTTAGTGCAAATGGCACTTTGACTATTAATGTTACTCACGCAAGCGGACATGGTTTTTATGTAGATTATAATACAGCCGACGGTACAGTAAGTGGAAAAATTAACGTAAAAGCATCTGACGCACTTCATTAATTCAACTTCCAGTTTTTATAAACCAACTCGATTCGTCGGTCTAATTTCGTAAACGACTGAGGTCATAACCTCGTTAAAATAGACTACCCCTTTCTTCTTCGACGATGTCGCCCGTTTTTTCTGTCCCTTCCAGCCGAAAAAAAGAGCAACAGGATGCGTTCTTCCGGTTCGGAAGAACGCATCCTGTTTGGTGTCCGCCGCCTTACGTTCGCTTGACGTATAACCGGCTCGTCTCTTCCCAGATGTCCCCCGGGTCCAGCGAGAACAAGCCGATCTCTTCGGCCGGCCGATCGATGCCGGGCGCGTTGACGAGGCTGATCTGCGGCTCCGGGCAGAAGAAGCCTTCGCGCGCGCCGTTGTTCCAGATCATCCACTGCTTATAGGACGTTCCGACGTCGTAGACGAGCGTCGCGCCGGCCCGGACATCCGTCAGCTCCATGCGGTTGCGGCCGTTCTGCGCGGCGGCGGTATAGTGGTTGTCCATCGGCTCGAAGAACGGATACACCCCTTCTCCCTTCATCGCTTCCTCTTCCGCGGACAGCGGCCGGAAGCTCCCCGTCGGCAGCATCCGGCCGTCCAGCTCCCATCGCTCCCCGACCGTCAGCTTCAGCCGGCAATCCTTCGCGGAGCTTCCCGGCGCGAACGGGGCGTTCACCGACGTATGGAAGGCGAACAGGCACGGCATCGTCTCCCGTCCCTCGTTGCGGACGAAGACCTGCTGGGACAACCCGTGCGGCCCGAGTCCGTAACGCAGCCGCATCGTGAACGAATACGGCAGGTACGCGTACATGGGATGGTTCTCGTCCACGGCGACGGAGACGACGACGAAGCTCTCCGTCGCCGTCGCGCCGTATTCCTCGACCCGCCAAGGCGTGTCGTACAGGAACCCGTGCAGATGATTGCCGGTCGCGGGCTCGTTCACCGGAAGGCGATGCTCGGCGCCGCCCCACCGGAACCGGCCGTCCTCGTACCGGTTGGGCGGGAACAAGACGGGGATGCCGTGGATCATCGGCCTCGCGCGGAAGCCGTCCATCTCCTCCGCCGACGGCTCATGGAGGAACCGCATTCCGCTTAACGTATCGCGGAACGCGATAAGGTTGCCCCCGATAGCCGGAAGAAGCGCCGCCTCGTAGCCTCCCGAGCGCAGCCAGATCGCCGGCTCTCCGTGGAATTCGCCTTCCCGGGCATGGTTGTCGTTCATGACGGTTCCCCTTTCCTGGTTCGTATCCGCATCAGGCCAGATTGATCTCCCTGATTTTCTCCAAGGCGATCTTCGGCTCGCGGTTCTCCTTCAGCAGCCCGTTCACTTCCTGCTGGACGTCGGTCACCTGGGTGTAGCAGTACCCGCAAATATAGTCGGTATCCTTGATCGCTTGGGTAATGCTCTTGAAGCGCGCCAGGAACGCTTCCTCCGAATCGACCTGGTTGCCGTAGCCCCAGCCCTTCTCGCTGCGGAAGGCGATGCCGCCGAATTCGCTGATGATGATCGGCTGCCCGCGATATTCGTAGCCCGGAGCGAACGCGTACCTGTAGTTGCTGTGCGGGATCTCGTTGCTTATAATCGCATCTTTGTCCGCGTAACGCTTGGCGAACGCTTCGCCCGTCTCCTCGTAATCGTGGAGCGTGAGAATGTCCGACACCGTATGCTCCCACCCGTCGTTGACGACGACCGGCCGGTGCGGATCGAACGCCTTGGTCAGATGATAGATCGCTTCGGTGAACTGCTGCTGCTTCCGGTCCGCGATCACGTTGCCGATGCCCCAGGATTCGTTGAACGGCACCCACGTAATAATGCACGGATGGTTATACTGTTGCTGCACGATGTCGAGCCATTCGCGCGTGAACCGTTCGACCGCCTCGTCGTTGAACTCGTAAGTCGCGGCCGCCTCCGACCAGACGAGCACGCCTTTGACGTCGCACCAGTATAGGAACCGGGGATCCTCGATCTTCTGGTGCTTGCGCACGCCGTTGTAGCCCATCGCCAGAATCTTGTCGATGTCCTCGAGGATCGCTTCTTCGGATGGCGGAGTCAGGTGGCTGTCCGTCCAATAGCCTTGGTCGAGAATAAGCCGTTGGTAGATCGGCTCGTTGTTCAGCAGCACCCTGCCTTTATGAATGGAGACTTTGCGCATGCCGAAATACGAATGGACTTGGTCCACGACGCGGTCCCCGTCGGAGAGCGTGAATTCGACCTCGTACAGCTTCGGATTGCGCGGATGCCACTGCTCGACCCGCCATTCCCTGGCGTCGCTGATCAGCTCAACGCTGGCCGACACGTAGGAGCGGTCGACGAGGAGGCTCGTCTCCTTGATCGGCTCGCCGTCCATCGCAATCTTGGCCGTCAGCTTCAAGGAAGGGGACGCGCCGCCGCTTACCCGATAGTCGAAACGAACGGAATTGGCATCCAGGTCGGGCGTGATCTTCACGGACTGCAAGTACTGAGCGCCGACGAACTCGAGCCATACCGTCTGCCAGATGCCGGTCGTCTGGACGTACCAGCAGCCGAAGTTGTCCTTGCGCCAGCGCTGCTTGCCCCGCGGCTGGGTGACGCTGTCGCTGTCCTCCGCCTTGACGACGAGCTCGTTCGCGTCTCCCGGCTTCAAGAACCGGCTGATGTCGAACGTGAAGGCCGAATAGCCGCCCTCGTGCCGGCCGACGTATTCGCCGTTGACCCACACCTTGGCGACGTAATCGACCGCTTGAAAATGCAGAAGAACCCGCTTCCCTTCCTGTCCGGCCGGAACGCCGAAGGTACGGCGGTACCAGACGTTCGGGTGGAACGCCTCTTCGCCGATGCCGCTCGCCTTCGTCTCGTAAGCGAACGGCACTTCGATCTTGCGGTCTCCCGGGAACGAACGGAACCATTCGCTCGTCTCCCCGACGCCCGCGTCATCGAAGCGGAAGTCCCATTGCCCGTTCAGGTTCAGCCAATCCTCGCGGACGAACTGCGGTCTCGGGTACTCTTTGCGGTATTTGCTAATCGCCATTCGGTCATCACCTGTCCTTCGGAGAATTCGCCGCGGGGGGCAGCACGTCGATCGCGTCGAGCGACAGCCCCTCTTCCCCGCCGCTTAGCTTGATGGTGTTGCGGCCTTGCTTCAACGGCACTTCGATAAATTCGTTCGACCATTCCCCGTTCATCCCGCCGGCGAGCTGGACGTCGATTCGGAGCTTCCCGCCGATCGCGGCGGTCAAGGACAGGGGAACGGCGCCTTCGTTCAAATAGCGGAGCGCCACGACGTAGAGACCGTCGCGGTCGGCCTCGATCTCCCATTCGGCCCCGCTCCCGTCTCCCGTCCATCCGGAGACGATCCGTCCTCCGGACGCTTCCTCGCGTTCGGAGGCCGTCATGCCGTCCAGCTTCGCGTCTTCCGCTTCCAGCCGAACGCGCTTCGGCTCGCCGGACGGCAGCGGCAGCAGCGCTCCCGGCGGGACCGGCTCGCCGAAGTCCGGCGTGCCGTCTTCGTTCCAGCGGAACGGCTGCGCCCGGACGTTGCGGTTCCAGCCGGCTCCCGACGCGACGGCCGCGTGGTAGACGATCCAATCCTCCCGGCCGTCCGGCGACTTGGCGAACGAGGCGTGGCCCGGACCGAACACCCGGTCCGTCTTGGCGAATACCGGCTCGGGCCGCTTCGTCCACGAAGCCGGATCGAGCGGATCGGCGTCCGGATCGGCGGAGAGCAGGCCGAGCGCGTAATCGTCCGTCCAGCTGCCGCTGGCGGAATAGACGATGTTGATCTTCTTGTCGGAGACGAGAACCTCCGGCCCTTCGTTGACGGTCGGCGTTCCGACGGTCTCCCACTCGCGCTCCGGCCGCGAGATCTCGACCCGGTCGCCGGAGATCGTGTACGGATTGCTCATCGGGGCGATGTACAGGCGCTGGCTCGCGTTCTGGTCGCCTTCCCAGCCGGACCAGACGAAGTACATCGAGCCGTCCTTCTTGCGCAGGACGGTGCCGTCGATCGCCCATCGGTCGGACGGATCGGCGATCTTCCCCCGGTCCATGTACTCGCCGAGCGGATCGTCGGCGACCGATTCGAGGACGAACATCCGGTGGTTCTCGTTCGCCCCGTCGTCCGCCGCGTAGTAGATGTACCACTTGCCGTCGATCCGATGAAGCTCCGGCGCCCAGATCTCCGCCGAATTCGGCCCGGAAGCCGGCGGCTCCCATACGGTCGCCGACTCCGCGGCCGCCAGGTCCGTCAGCGAGCGGGACTTCCATACCCGGATGGCGTTCCCCACCGTATGGGTGTAATAGTAGTAGCCTTCGTGCTGGACGACCCACGGATCCGCCCCGGCGTTCAGGATCGGATTCGCGAAGGTGTCCGCGCTGCCCATGGCATTCATGCTGCTGCCGCCCGCGCGGCCGCCATTACCGCCAGCGCTGCCATCGCCGCCAGCGACTCCAGTGCCGCCAGCGCCTCCCCCTCCGGCCTCGCAGCCGGATAGGAACAACGCGGCGGCCGCGCAGCAGCCCGATGCGATTCGAGCCCATCGGTTCAAGGGCATCTCCTCCTAGTGCTCGATAAGGTCAAGGGGATGATCGAAATTCGAGGCGATCGAAGCGACCGCTCCGCGGGAAGCGGCCGCTTCGGCCTACGAGACCGGAGCCACGCTTGCATGGTCGAATCGCGCGGCGGTATCCGCGGCTTGGAAGCCGACCTTCCCGCGCAGGAACGGAGCGTCGCCGCGATCGGCGAAGTCGATGACGGGCGTATCGGCGCCGCCGGCGAAGACGGTAATGCGATCGCCGATTGCCCGGATCTTGAGGCGCAGCATGTCCCCGGCCTTCGGCAGCGAATAATCGGCGTCCGCGAGCGGAACCGTCCCGTAATTCAGCTTCGCCAGATGCAGCCCGGCCGCGTCCGCGTAGACGTAATAGCCCTGCACGAAGTCGGTCCGGTTCTGCCCTTGGTCCATGCCGTTCGCCGGATTCGTCGCCCGTACGAGCACGCCGGTCCGTCCGCCTTCATCGGGAACCGTCAGGTCCGCTTCGAATTCGTAATCGGTCCAGCCGTAATCGCCCCACAGGATTTTGGCCGGCTGCACGGAAGAAGCCCGCAGCTGTCCCTCCTTGATCGTCCAGACGCCCTCATAGCGCGTCCATCCGGAGCTGCTCCGGTCTTCGAACTCTTCCTTCGCGGCCGTTACAGGCGCGTACTTCGCCGCGTCCGCCGAGATGAAGTCCATCGTCCCGCTGACGATCTCGAGCTTCCACCTCTGCGGTCCCGCCTTCAGCTTCACCTCGTCCATGCCGGCCGCGAGCCACTCTCCTGGCTCTCCCGCCGGATCGGGCTTGACTTCGATATCCGGCGTAAACGCGGTCTTGCCGGCGACGAGACGGAACTTCGCTCCCTCCGGGCCCGGCCGGACGCGGAAGCGCAGGCTGTATTCCCCGTCGCTCTCGACGTTCACCCGGTACGACAGCGAATCGCCCTTCTTCAGGCCGGCCGCGTAATAGCCGTTCGCGGCGTCGCCCCCGGTTCCTTCGCCGCCGACAGCTCCTCCGTCTTCGGAATGGACGGCCTGCCAAGCGCCGGGAACCGGCGCATAGGCGGTCCGGGCGCCGCTGCCGCCGACATGGCCGCTGAACGCGGCGTAGCCGAACCCGGCCTCGGCGTTCCGCGCGGCGTAGCCGACTCGTCCGGCGCCGAGGTCGGAGCGCAGCTCGAGCCGGAGCGCGTTCATGCCGTCGACGTAGAACCGCAGCGACCGGCCCTGCTTCTCCACGCGCAGCTCATGCAGCCGCGACAGGTCGACGTTCGCGGGAAGCGCGGCTTCCGCCGATTCCTCCGCCCGCCCGTCGCGGCGCACCTCCGCCGTCACCCGGCCGGCGCCCGGATCGAGCAAGACGACGCCGTAGTTATCGTCGTCTTCGTAGGAGAACACGGCTCCGGCCGCGGCCTCCGCTTCCGCGAGCGCGCCGATCCGCACATGGAACTCCGCCGTGTAGTCCTCTTCCGTCTTCGGCTTCGCGAGCAGCATCGACAGCTCCCCGCTCCCCTTCGCCCGGGCGATCAGCCCTTCCTCCGGGGAAGCCTCCCACTCGCCGGCGCCCTTCTTCTGCCAGTCGCTGCCGAGATCGCTTCGCTCGAAGCGATCCTCGAAGTCCGGCAGCTCCGGCGCGGGCTGCGGCCCCGCCGTCGGTCCCGCCACATAGAACCGGTCTCCGTTCCAGACGATCCGGTCCATGTTCATATGGCGGAGAGGGCCGACCACGCCGGGCCCCTCCAGGTTGTGGTAGATCATGTAGTCCGTATCGAGATCGGGCCCCCGGACGAGGGAGTTGTGCCCGAGTCCGACCGTCGGCCCTTCCGTCCGCAGCAGAACCGGATTGTTCGCGAAGCCTCGGAAGCCCTGCAGCGGGGAATCGCCGACGGCCGCGTCCACCCGGTAACCCGCGCTGAAGACATGGTTGCCGGTATACGTCATGAAGTACTTGCCGTTCCGCTTGAACACCGTCGGCCCTTCGGTCCACCCGCCCATATAGGCTCCGGTCGGAAGCTCTTCGGGCGCCACGGTCAGCGGATCCTCCATCGGCGCCGCCTGGATGCCGGACGGTCCCGCGTAGTAGAAGTACCAGCTGCCGTCGTCGTCCACGAAGGTCGACCCGTCGATCGTCCGGCCGAAGTTGTCCGTCGCGGCCTTGAACGGCCCGGTCGGCTTATCCGCGACCAGAACGTAATGGCCCTGCCCCGCAGGAGACGTGTACAGGTAGAATTTCCCGTTCCAATACCGGACTTCCGGGGCGTAAGCGCCCTTCGTCAGCGGCTCCTCCGCGCACAGCCCCTCGTACGTCCACTTCGCGAGGTCGGGCGAGCGCCAGACTTTGATTCCCTCGTCGGTATCCCTCGTGCTGACGTAGAGATAATAATAGCCGTTATATTTGAAAATGAACGGATCGCCGAGCCCGTATTCGCCCCATTCGTCTTCGAGCGCGATCGGATTGGCGTACGTTCGCGCGATCGGGGGCAGCTCGTCGTCGCCCTTCGGCGAGCACCCGAACCCCCCGACGCCGAGCAGCGCGGCGAGGACGCCGACCCCTGCTTTTCTCCACATGATGCTCTCCCCCTCCGATCGAACGACAATCGGGCCCGCGGGCCGATCGCCCGCAGACCCGTCGCCGAACCGTTCGCTCACCCGCCTCGGACGATCCGCCGGATGACGTCCAGCGGCGCCTTCGGCTGGCGGTCGTAGGTGAGAAGCCCGTTGATCTCCTGCTCGACGTCGGTGAGCTGCGTATAACAGAAGCCTTGCAGGACCGGCGCCTCGCGCACCGGCTCGATCACGTCCCGCAGCCGGCGGACGAAGTCCTCTTCGTCGGTCGCACCGGAATAGCCCCAGCCTTCCCAGTCGCTCTTCTTGAACGAGATGCCGCCGAACTCGGTGAGCAGCAGCGGCTGGTTCTCGTAGTCGAAGCCCGGAACGAGAATCCAGCGGTTGCCCGGCCGCGCGGACAGAGCCTTGTCCTTGTCGGAGTAGCGCTCCGCCAGCACGTCCCGGCGCCATTCGTAGTCGTGGATCGTGACGAGGTCCGTCTTCACCAGCTCCCAGCCGTCGTTGGAGATGACGGGGCGCATCGGGTCGAGCGACTTCGTCATATGGTAGAGCGCGAGCGCGTGCTGCTGCTGCTGCCGGTCCACGAGAATGTTCGTCACGCCCCAGCTCTCGTTCAGCGGAACCCAGGCGACGATGCACGGATGGTTGTAATCGCGCTCCACCGCCTGCAGCCACTCTCGCGTCACCCTCCCGACGTACGTCTCCGAGAAGTGGTAGGAATTGGCCATCTCGCCCCAGACGAGCAGCCCGAACCGATCGGCCCAGTACAAGTAGCGCGGGTCTTCGATCTTCTGGTGCTTGCGGGCGCCGTTGAAGCCCATCTCCTTCGTCAGCTCGATGTCCCGGCGCAGGTCCTCGTCGCTCGGCGCGGTGAGCAGGCCGCTCGGGAAGTATCCCTGGTCGAGCACGAGCCGCATCTCGTAAGGCCGGTTGTTCAGCAGGACGACTCCGTCCTCGATCGAGATTTTGCGCATGCCGAAGTAGCTGTCCACCCGGTCGGCCTCCTGGCCGTCCACGAGCAGCGTCAAGCGAAGGTCGTACAGGTTCGGCTTCTCCGGGCTCCACCAGCGGCCGAGGCCGTGGTCGTTGAAGTCGTGGATGCCGATGGCGCGGGACTCGGTCCCCTTCGTCACCGTGAACTCGTCCTCGGAGAGGAACTGCCCTTCGAAGCTGACGGTCGTCCGCAGACGGACGTCCGAACCCGGCCGCAGCCCCTCGATGAACGCTTGCAGCTTCAGCTCGTTGCGGTCGATGTCCGGCGTCAGGCGAATGCGCGAGACATGAGTCTCCGCCACCGGCTCCAGCCAGACGCTCTGCCAGATGCCCGTCGTGCGGGTATAGAAAATGCCGGCGGAGCGCTCCTCCCAGAACTGCTTGCCGCGGGGAAGCGTCACGTCCTTGCTGTAGTCGACGGCCTTCACGACGACGACGTTCCCGCCGTCCTCGAGCACGTCCGTGATGTCCGCCCGGAACGGCGTATGTCCGCCTTCGTGGGCGGCGACCAGCTTGCCGTTCACCCAGACGGACGCTTCGTAATCGACGGCTCCGAAGTGCAGAATAAGCCGCCGGCCCTTGTAAGCGTCGGGCACCTCGAACTTGCGGCGGTACCAGACGACGTCGTGGAACGACGTGTCCGCGATGCCGCTCAGCTCGCTCTGGTAGCAGAACGGCACCTGGATGGTCCGGGAGAACTCGCCGTTCTCGTACCACCGCTCGCGGTCGCCGACCCGGTCGTCGTCGAATTCGAATTCCCATTCCCCGTTGAGGCTCATCCATTGCTCCCGGACGAACTGAGGGCGGGGGTACTCGGTTCGAAGCGCGGCGGTCCGCTCGCCGGGAATAACGGTCATCGTTGTATCTGTCATCTCTCTCCTGCTCCTTTAAGTTACTGCCTTATCGTGCGTCTAGTTGACGAGGGAACGCTTGAATCGCTAGAAACGCCAGAAACGCCAGGAATGTCCGGAACCGCCGGCCGCCATCGGGGCGGCTTCGTCGTGATCCAGACGCCGAACGAGACGACGGCCAGGAAGACGAGGGCCATCCATAACCCGTCCAGGGCGCTGACGAGGGTGTCCGGTTGATTGCTTTTCAGGGCGAAGATCAGGACGTTGCTCAGCACGAGGTACCAGAGGACGTTCCTGCCCAGCGTCTCGATCGGCGCGAACGGCCGGGGAACCTTCTCCATCCGGCGCGCCAGCAAGTAATAGCCGTACAGAAGCAACGCGGGGCCGACGATCCACCAGACCGAGGGCGGGAAGCGTTCCGGAAGAACGCGGTCCTCCGCCGACAGCCACTTCCAGAGGAAGAGACCGGTTCCCGCCGCGGCTCCCGCCAGCACCTTCCAGCTCCAGCCGATGCGGTGGCGGGCGAACAACATTCCTATTAAATAGTAGGGAAAATATTGAAGCACCGGGAACGAAGCGAAGTCTCTCGTTCCGATCAGCGGCCCCAGCTTCATGCCGTGTATCGAGCCGTAGGGAATCAGCGTCGTCAGCAGCAGCGCTCCCGCCGCCGCGAACCCGAGCCATCGCCGCTCCGCCAGCCATCGCAACGGCGCGAACAGAACGAGTCCCGCCAGCATCAGGTACGCGAACGAGACGAGGAACTCCGACCAGCCCGGCATATCGTCGATCGTCAGAATCGGGCGGATGTTGTCCCAGCTCAGCCTCCGCCCGTCGATGAACAGCCGGTACGCCGTTCCGGATACGTAGAAGCCGATCAGCGTCTTGAGCGCCGTCAGCAGCATCCGTAGCCGAAGGCGAAGACGAAGCCGGAGAACGTGATCAGGTTGACGAGGTCGATGATGCGCTGCCCGTTCGGATACGCCTGCGGGTCGCTGAAGAACTGCAGCGTATGGCAATAGACCATGCCGATGACGAGCAAGCCCTTGAACAGGTCGATGGCTCTCTCGCGCGGCTTGGCCGCAAGCGCGGTCCGGCTCACCCTTTGATCCCCGACAGGCTGACGCCCTTGACGATCTGCCGTTCGAAGATGATGAACAGAAGGATGATCGGAATGGAAGCGATCGTGTTGACGACCATCGGCTTCACGTAGTCTTCCGAATACGAGCTCATCAAGGTCGGGATCCCCATCGGGAGCGTAAACAGGCTATCGTTCGTGACGGACAGGAACGGCCACAGGAAGTTGTTCCACGAGCCGATGAACGTCAGAATCGCCATGGAAGCGAGCGCGGGCCGGTTCAGCGGCAGCATGATCTGGGTGAAAATGCGCCAGGTTCCTCCGCCGTCGATCTGAACGCTCTCCAGCAGGTCGTTCGGGACTCCGTCGAAGAAGCTCTTGAGCACGATGACCGCTACGGGAGACGCGAGCACCGGGATGATCAGCCCCTGGTACGAATTCAGCAAGCTCATGTCCTTCGCGACCTGGTACAGCGGAATGATGATCGCTTCGCCCGGGATCAGCAGGCCGGCCAGGACGAGGAAGAACATGAAGGACTTATAGCGGAACGGAAGCTTCGACATGACGAACCCGGCCATCGCGGCGAAGGCGACCGTCAGAATCGTGACGCAGAACGCCACGAAGAAGCTGTTGAGAATCCAGTTCGTCAGCTTGGTGCCGCTCAGAATCTGGTCGTAGACGGCGAACGAGTAAGGAGGCGTGAACCAGTCGACGAGGGTAACGATCTTCATGCCTTCTTCCTTGATCGAGACGACGATCATCCAGACGAGCGGGGCGATGAACACGATGGCCGCGATTAGAGCGACGATGCGATAGACCCACTTCATCAGGCGTTCGCCCCCTTCCGGTTATTGATCCAATATTGCAGCGCGGACAGAACGAGCAGAATGACGAAGAGCATGTAGGACATGGTGGCCGCGTAGCCGAGATCGTTCTTGCGGAAGCCCGTCTGGTAGATGAGCTGGATGATCGGTCTCGTCTTGTCCAGCGGACCGCCTCCGGTAATAATGTAGATTTGCAAAAAGACTTTGAACGAGCTGATGATCTGCAGCATCGTAATCGTCTTCGTTATTGGCGACAGGTGGGGCAGCGTGATCTTCCAGAACAGGACCCAATCGGTCGCTCCGTCCAATCTCGCCGCTTCTTTGACCTCGTCCGGAATATCCTGCATGGCGGACAAGTAGAGAATGAAGTTGAAGCCGACCGTCCACCAGAGCGTGATGAGCGTCAAGGCGATCCAGCTCAGGTTCTCCTCGGTCAGCCAGAAGAGCTCGCTGTTGGCCGGCAGGAGTTGGAGCAGATGCAGAAGCGAATTGACGAAGCCGTTGTACGGTTGGAAGACGAACAGCCCGAGGTACGATGCGACCGCCACGGACAGCACGCTCGGCAGGAAGAAGACGCTGCGGTACAGCTTCTGCAAGCGGGACTGCCGGTTCGCGATCAAGGCCAGCGAGATCGCCAGCACGATCATCGTCGGGGTGGTCAGAATGACGAAAATCGTGGAGTGCCAGATGGCCGCCCACACTTCCGGATCGTTGAACATGCGCTGGTAGTTGTCCCAGCCGACGTATTTCATTTTCTTGATGAGCGTCCACTTGTAGAACGTCATCTCGACGCCCTTGATCATCGGCCATATCGTGAACAGGCCATAAACGGCCAAGAAGGGGAGCAGGAAAAGCAGCGCTTGCGCGTCCGCTCTCAGCTTGCTCATTTTCATACGCGCCTCACCTCTTCCCTAGTCGCCCGACAAGCCTGCGGCGATGCCGCCGCAAGCCCGTCGGATCCGTCTCGCGTCCGGAACTATTCGTTCAGGATCTTCTGCGTCGCTTCTTGCATCTTCGCCATCGCGTCGGCCGGCGTCATCTTGTTCGCCCACACTTCGTTCAGGAACTTGAACGAGGAGTTGTCGCGGATTTGCCATACCTTCGTGGACGGCTTGCTGAACTTAACCGTGTCGGCGACGGAAGCGTAATCGCTGCGGTAAGGAAGATCCTTGAATTCTTGCTTCTCGAGCACCGAAGGCTTCGACGGAATATGGCCGGCCTTCGCCCAGATCTGGCCGTTGTCGGCGACCCAGTTCGCGAACGTCATTGCGGCTTGGCGCTTCGCCTTGTCGTTGTCCTTCGTCGTCGGCAGGATGATCGTGTGCGAGTCGCCCCACGTCGCTTCCTGATCGAAGATCTTCGGAATCGGCATCGCGCCGAACTCGAGGCCCTTGGTCGATTCCCACGTGCCGGTCGCCCAGACGCCGGTCATCATGATGGCGGCCGTGCCGCTCTGGAAGTTCTTGTAGAAGTCCGGATCGTTCTTCTTGATGTAGCCGTTCGTGAACAGCTTCTGGATGTATTCGGCCGCTTTGGCGCCCTTCTCGGCGTCGACGGCGGCGGTCTTCAGGTCGTCGGCCACGACGTCGTTGCCGCCGAGCTGCGAGTACAGCGCCCACCAGAGGCGGTACGGGTCGTCGTTGGCGTTCGACAGCGCGAACGGCGTCGTCTTGGCGGGAAGCTTCGACTTGAGCGTCTCCAGGAACTGGACGAAGCCGTCGGCGGATTGCTCCAGCACCGGCTTGCCGTCGTCGCCGAGCAGGCCGGCGTCCTTGAGCAGCTTCTTGTTATAGTACATAATGAACGGATGGGTATCGATCGGGACCGCGTAGTGCTCTCCGTCCACTACGGTTGCGTTCAACAGGTTCTGGTTGAAGGTTCCCCAGTCGACGCCCGCGGCTGTGGCGGCGTCGTCGAGCGGAGTGGCGACTCCCTGGTCGATCAGGTCCGGGAGGCGGGACGTATGGGAGATGCCGATGTCCGGACCGGTGCCGTTGCCGACCGCCGTGATCAGCTTCGTGTAATATTCGCCCCAGACAAGCTTCGTGTTCTTCACTTGGATGTTCGGGTGGGTCTTGTTGAACTCGTCGACAAGCGCTTGCATGTTGGCGCCGTCTCCGCCGTCGAACAGCGTCCAGAAGTTCAGGTTGATCGTCTCTCCGTTGCCTTGCGGCGGTGCAGCGCTTTCAGTAGCGGCCGGAGACGAGGCTCCGGATTCCGAGGCGGACGGCGACGGCGATGCGTTATTGCCGCCGTTGTTGCCGCTGTTGCCCCCGCAGGCGCTCAGCATGAGGGATACCGACAGTAAGGACGCGAGTGTGAATCCATAGCTCTTTTTCATGTTTGCCTCCCCTTAACCGTAGAAAATAAATGGCAGATACAAAACATCATAATTGTTTTAATACATGATTTTTGTATCTATATGCCCATAATAGGTCTGAAAACAGGGATTGTCAACGATTTCATTTTGATTTCTTGTAACAAATAAAATAAAAAAACCTTTAATTACAGTTTTGTTGTAATTAAAGGTCGGTTTTTTAGTCCTTTTCGACCGAATAATGCACTTTCATGACGATATCCTGCTCGTGATCCCCGAATTGACGTCCGAACAGGTTCACTCCGCCTTGGTGAATAGCGTCCTCCTTGACCCCGATCCGCAGCCTGACGTTCGGCCGGTGGGTCAGCTTCAGGTCGCTCAGCTTCACGTCCGACACCTTGTTCATGTCCAGCGTCGTTTTCTCCTCGTCCACCCGCCACGTCTTCAGCAGGCCGTATTGCGTCGTCCAGTCGAGCCACCAAGGGGGATTCAGCTTGCCTCTCCGGTCCCCGAAGTCGCCCGGGCTCGTCCACGTGCCGATCTCCGCCCCGTTCACCCACACCGAGATGTCGGACGGCCAGTTGTTGTCGTAGTTCGGGGCTTCCGAGCACATCTCCATGGACAGCTCCAGCGATTCGATCCGGGCGTGGGGCGGCAGCTCCAGCGGCAGCAGGTACTCGATGTAGCCCTTGCGGAACCAGATGATCTGCGCCCCGACCCGCTTCGGATGATAGAAGCTGGCCGGCTCGTCCTCGCGGATGATCATGCCGTCCGCGTTCGCCATGCCGCAGGTCGGATGCACCTCGCAATCGCTGTAGTGGCCGATCGGCATCTCCATCTCGTAGACGCGGACGGCTCCCTTCGGCACGGCCTTCTCCAGGTTGAAGCCGATATGGATATCGTCGTAGTTCCGGCTGCACACCTTCATCGCTCCGCGCGATGCGGGCAGCAGCTCGGTGTTGATCAGCTTCGCCGCCTCCAGCACCTTCACGTTATTGGCGACCGTCGACACCGGCAGCTGCAGCGCCTCCGCGATCTCGACCACGTTCATCTTCCGCGAGCTCAGCAGGCGGAGAATATCGACCCGCGAACGCGTCGACAGCGCGTGCGAGACCAGGACCAGCTTGTCCGGATCGTTAAAGCTCAGCTCCAACACGTTCTTCACCGCCTCTTGGAAATCGTTATCCTCCTAGAAGTTTACATGCAACGCCGATTTAAATCAATATATTTGTAATAAAACGGATTGTTTGTAATTGTGGGCGCGAGGGGAAGGCGAAGGCTGAGGTCGCGCGGACGCGGCGCTGAAGCTTTGGCATGTGGCGGCTTTTGTAGCGGCTTTTGTAGCGGCTTTTGTAGCGGCTTTGCGGCAGACCTTGGCAGCGGTCTTAACGGGTCTTGACGGCGGTCTTTGCGGCGGTCTTTGCGGCGGTCTTCCGGGCAAGCCCACTGCAACCGCCTCATGGACGTCCGCACCACGCCGCAGCTCGCCCAATGCCGAATTATTCGGCATTCACGGCGCTCTCGCCTCCGTTCAGGAGCTCCAATACCGAAAATTTCGGCATTCACGGCGCTCTTGCCCCCGTTCAGGAGCTCCAATACCGAAAATTTCGGCATTCGCGGCCTTCCCGCCCTCGTTCAGGCGCTCCAATACCGAAATATTCGGCATTCACGGCGTTCGCACCTCCGTTTAGGAGCTTCAATGCCGAAAAATTCGGCATTCGCGGCGCTCTTGCCCCCGTTCAGGAGCTCCAATGCCGAAAATTTCGGCATTCACGGCGCTCTTGCCCCCGTTCAGGAGCTCCAATACCGAAAATTTCGGCATTCGCGGCCTTCCCGCCCTCGTTCAGGCGCTCCAATACCGAAATATTCGGCATTCACGGCGTTCGCACCTCCGTTTAGGAGCTTCAATGCCGAAAAATTCGGCATTCGCGGCGCTCTTGCCCCCGTTCAGGAGCTCCAATACCGAATTATTCGGCATTCACGGCGTTCGCGCCACGCCGCGCGGCTCCCAAACAATGGCGCGAACTCCTCGCGGTATCAGATCCCGTATGGCGAACAAAGGCATCCACAAGGCTCCTCAAGGAAGCCGTGGAGACTTTCTGCATTCCCCGACTTTATCGCCGAACTGAAACTGTATGGGGAATGGCTGCTTTTGTAACGAAACCGTAATCCGGCTTTCATAAACGCTTCATATTCGTGGGGTATCATACATTCATGACCCCCCTTTTCATTCATATAACTCTCCCGGGCTTGCGGCCGATGCCGCAGGCCCCCTTTTTTTGCTCCCGAGATGCTCTGCGAAGAACGGGAGCACGGCCGGCCAGAAGGCCGGGTCCTTCTCGGAGACGCTGTGCCCCTCCTCGTCGACGAACAGGTGCCGCGCGGCGGGAACCGCCGCGAGCACGTGCTCGAGCTCGGAAGGCGGGATGAACGAATCCTTCCGGGAATGAACGTGCAGCGCCGGAACGCGCCCGCTTCGCTCGTTGTCGGCGAGAATGCGCGCAGGATCGGCGCGCTTCAGAACCTTGCGCGAGATGCCGCTGCGCAGCAGCGTCGCCGCGCCGATCAGATTCGCCAGCGGGAACGGCGGCAGCCCCTTGCGGCGCAGCTCCGCTTCGACCATCGTGGCGAAGCGGACGGGCATCGCGTCGGTGACCAGGGCCGAGATGGGCGCTCCTTCGTCCAGCGCCAGCACGGCCCCGAAGCCGCCGACGGAGTGGCCGAGGACGCCGATCCTCCCGGCGTCCAGATCGTTCCGCGCGCGAATCCAGCGCAGCGCGGCGAGCAGGTCGTCCCGGAACATCAGCCCGGACGGAGCCTTGACGCGCCCGCTCTCCCCGTGACTGCGGGCGTCGTAGGTCAACACCGCGAAGCCGGCGTCGCGCAGCGGCACGGCATAGCGCAGAACGCGCGAACGGTTGGAGCCCCAGCCGTGAGCGACGACGACGACCGGCCAAGGTCCCGGCCGGCCGGCCCGCGGCCGAAGCAGCCAGCCGCGAATCCTCGATTCCCCGCTCTGCCACTCCGCCTCCTCGTACGGCTCCGGAGGCTTCGTCTCGTTCGGCTTCGGCGTCGGGCTCTGGGCCTTGACCGCCATCATCCATACTCCCGCGCCCAACAAGGCGACGACGATCGCCGCGGCGATCCCTATCCAACCTGCGACCGGCATTCTTCCCTCTCCCCGCTGCCATGACATTAACTTCATTGTATCATCATCGCCATGGGCCGACACCTATGCATGGGCGAACGCATATTGTGCATTAACCGTACATTAGCCTATGGATCAAAGGAGGAACGAACCATGCCGAGACAACGGCCGGCTTCCGTCCGGCCGAACGCGAGACGTTCTTCGGGCGGCTCCGCCGGCTCAAAGGCGAAGATAGCGGCTCATGCCCCGAAGGCGCAACCCCAGGCCGGCTCCGCGAAGGCGAAGCTGGCGGCCCGACTCCCGAAGGCGAAGAGAGCCCCGTCGAAAATAAAGCCGGCAGTCCCCAAGGTCCGGCTTCACCAGAGCGGAGGCGAGCCGGTGCCGGTGCCGCCGGTGCGGCAAATTCCGTGGTGGGTGTTCCCGGAGAACGAACGCGCTCTGCAGCCGGGAGGAACGATAGGCGGAGGGGCGACGGGCGGAACCGCCGGCGGGAGCGCCGGCTTGCTTCCCCCCGGCCCTGGCCCTGGACCCGGACCGTCACCCGGCCCTGGACCCGGCCCCTTCCCGCCGCCGCCATTTCCGGGACCCGGCCCTGGACCCGGGCCGTTCCCGCCTCCGCCGCCGCCCCGGCCGCCCGGACCGTTCCCGCCGCCTGGACCGCCGTTCCCGTTCCCGCTTCCGTTCCCGGTTCCGTTCCCGACGCCCGTGCCGTTCCCGCCGCAGCCGACGCCCGCCTATATCGCGATCCGCGTCAACGGAGGCTTCGCGTTCCCCGGCGTGACGCAGACGACTTACGTCGGCTTCTATCCGGGAATTACGCTTCGGATCGCGCTGCAATTGTCGGGGCTGGTCGCCTTCGGCTTCGGTGGCCGGATCGCATCGGTGGCCGGAATCCGGATCGGGCCCAACATCGCCGTCCGCATCCTGTACAACGGCCGCGTCATTCCGGAGAGCCTGCTGAATCTGCCGGCGGATCCGTTCAGCTCGATCAACCTTCTGCTCTATATCATCTAGCCTCCTTGCAAACTAGCAACGAGCTCTTCGGCGTCCATCATGCCGAAGGGCTCGTTTTTTAGATCACGCAACTCGGCTTCTTCAAGGATCTCAAGCGCGCAAGGCCTGCGACGATGGGGCCGATAATCTGCCCGGAAGCGAAAAAGGCAGGCATGCCGCATAGGCGCGATGAGGGACATATCGCCGAAGAAGCGCGGTCGTCATCAGCGGAGGGGGAAAAAAGCTGACCAGCCCGATCGTAATGGCGCCTAATGCCCCGCCGCAAGCGTATATCCGCTCGGCCAGCGGTCGATGGCCTTCCCTCCGATCCACCCGTTAAATAAACCCGCGAATCCGATGCCGGACCAGATCAACCCGGCGTAAAGAGACGTAGGGATTGTCCCCATCTATAACGGTCTGGAACTCGAAGGCTCGTTGGTGATCAGGTCCTTCCTGGATCGGACCCCCGTCCTCGGCATAGGCATCGTTTATAAAGATAAAAGCTTCTTGGGGAAGGCAACGTTATTATTGATCTCCCGTAAGGGGCGATTTTCTCGACGCGCAAAAGGAGGCGCCGCCGGCGCCCCCTTCTTTTCCACCTGCTATTCGACTCTCTCTTAAGCCGACTTGTTCTTGTTGTAGATGTCGAAGCCGACCGCGAGCAGCAGCACGAGACCTTTGATGCCCTGCTGCCAGTCGATGCCGAGGCCGATGAGCGACATCCCGTTGTTCATGACGCCCATGACGAGACCGCCGATAATCGCGCCGAGCACCGTCCCGATGCCGCCGCTCGCCGATGCGCCGCCGATGAAGCAGGCCGCGATCGCGTCGAGCTCGAAGTTCGTGCCCGCCTTCGGCGTGGCCGCGTTCAGACGAGCCGCGTAGATAAGGCCGGACAGGGCCGCGAGGGCGCCCATGTTGACGAACACCCAGAACGTGACGCGCTTCGTCTTGATGCCCGACAGCTTCGCCGCTTTCTCGTTGCCGCCGATGGCGTACGTGTGGCGGCCCATGACCGTCTTTTTCATCACGAAGGAGTAAACGACGACCAGCGCGAACAGAATGATGAGGATGAACGGAATGCCCTTATACTGAGCCAGCACGTACGTGAACACGTTGATGACCGCCACGATGCCGACCAGCTTGGCGATGAACAGCGGCAGCGGCGACACTTCGAAGTCGTATTTCAGCTGCGCGCGGCGGTTGCGGATCTCCTGCACGACCGTCACGAGCGACAGGACGACGCCGATCAGCACCGTCAGCGTGTGGATGGACGAGCTGCCGTCGATGTCCGGAAGGAAGCCCGAGCTCATCTTCTGGAACAGCTTCGGGAACGGAGCGATCGATTGCCCGTTCAGCACGACCATCGTGAGGCCGCGGAACAGGAGCATGCCGGCCAGCGTCACGATGAACGCCGGTATTCGCACGTAGGCGATCCAGAAGCCCTGCCAAGCGCCGACGAGCGCGCCGATGAGCAGCGACAGGATCAGCGCCACCCAGAACGGCATGCCGTGGTCGACCATCATGATCGCCGAGATGGCCCCGACGAACGCCGCGACCGAGCCGACCGACAGGTCGATATGGCCGGTGATGATGACGAGAACCATGCCGATCGCGAGCACGAGAATGTAGCTGTTCTGCTGGATCAGGTTCGTCACGTTAAGAGGCTTGAGCAGAATTCCGTCGGACAGAATCTGGAACAGCAGCGTGATCACGATGAGGGCGATGATCATGCTGTACTGCCGCATATTGTTTTTGAAAAGCGATTTAAGAGCGGCCATCCGTATTACCCCCTGCTTTTGGTCATGTATTTCATCAGCGTCTCCTGCGACGCTTCTTCGCGGCTCACTTCGCCGGTCATCCGGCCTTCGCTCATGATGTAGATCCGGTCGCACATGCCGAGAATCTCCGGAAGCTCCGAGGAGATGATAAGCACGCCCTTCCCTTCGGACGCCAGCTGGTTGATGATCGTGTAGATCTCGTACTTGGCGCCGACGTCGATGCCGCGGGTCGGTTCGTCCAGAATCAGAACGTCGGGTCCGGAGAAAATCCATTTGCTAAGCACGACCTTCTGCTGGTTGCCCCCGCTCAGATTGCCGGTGATCTGCTTGACGCTCGGCGTTTTGATGTTCATTTTTTTCCGGAACGATTCGGCTACGACGATCTCCTCGTTCTCGTTCACGACCGAGCGGCGCGACAGCTTCGGCAGGCTGGCCATCGAGATGTTGCGCTTGATGTCGTCGATGAGGACGAGCCCGTAATGCTTCCGGTCCTCCGTCACGTAGGCGATGCCGTTGTCGATCGCTTGGCTGATCGTGCGCAGGTGCAGTTCCTTGCCGTCCTTGAAAACCTGTCCCGAGATGTTCCGCCCGTAAGACCGGCCGAAGATGCTCATCGCCAGCTCCGTGCGTCCGGCGCCCATGAGGCCGGCGATGCCGACGATCTCTCCCTTGCGAATATGGAAATCGACGTTGTCGATCACTTTGCGTTCCAGGTGCTGGGGGTGATGGACGGTCCAGTTCTTGACTTCGAAGATCGTCTCTCCGATGTTCGGCACCCGCTCCGGGTAGCGATGGGTCAAGTCCCGTCCGACCATGCCCTTGATGATGCGGTCCTCCGTCACCTCGTCCGCCTTCATGTCGAGCGTCTCGATTGTTTTCCCGTCCCGTAGAATCGTTATCGAGTCCGCCACCTTGGCGATCTCGTTCAGCTTGTGCGAGATGATAATGGAAGAGATCCCTTGCTGCTTGAAGGTTAAAATCAGGTTGAGAAGGTTCTCGCTGTCTTCCTCGTTCAGCGCCGCCGTCGGCTCGTCCAGAATGAGCAGCTTAACCTGCTTGGACAGCGCCTTGGCGATCTCGACGAGCTGCTGCTTGCCGACGCCGAGAGTGTTGATAAGCGTGCCGGGCGATTCCTTGAGCCCGACCTTGGAGAGCAGCTGCTTGGCCTTGACGTTCGTCTCGTTCCAGTCGATGACGCCTCTCGCTCCCTGCTCGTTGCCGAGGAAGATGTTCTCCGCGATCGACAGGTACGGAATGAGCGCCAGCTCCTGGTGAATAATAACGATGCCGAGCGATTCGCTGGACTTGATGTCCTTGAATTCGCAGACGTTGCCTTTGAACAAAATATCGCCTTCGTACGTGCCGTGCGGGTAAACGCCGCTCAGCACCTTCATCAGCGTCGACTTGCCGGCCCCGTTCTCGCCGCAGAGCGCGTGCACCTCGCCTTCCTTGACCTTGAGGTTGACGTTCTCGAGCGCCTTCACGCCGGGGAAGGTCTTGGTGATGCCGCGCATTTCCAATATATAATCCGCCATGTTCGTTCACCCGGCCTTTCTGGATTGAGGGGATAAAACGGCTTCGCGACGGCCCGGGCGGGCCGCCACGAAGCTTCTTCGGCCGCTGGCTGCGGCCTTGCGATTCCCTTACTTCAGTTGATCTTCGGTGTAGTAGCCGCCGTCGACCAGCACTTCCTTGTAGTTGGACTTGTCGACGGATACCGGCGTCAGCAGGTAGGCCGGAACAACCTTCACGCCGTTGTCGTACGTCTTCGTGTCGTTCGTCTCGACCGGCTTGCCGTTCAGCATGTTGTCGGCCATGGACACCGCTACTTTAGCCAGCTCGCGGGTATCCTTGTACACCGTCTGCGTCTGTTCGCCGGCGATGATCGACTTGACGGAAGCGAGCTCCGCGTCTTGACCGGTGATGATCGGCAGCGGCTTGTCGGAGGAGCCGTAGCCTACGCCCTTGAGCGAGGACAGGATGCCGATGCTGATACCGTCGTACGGGGAGAGCACCGCGTCGACGCGCTCGGTCGTGTACTTCGCGGACAGCAGGTTATCCATGCGGGATTGGGCGACGCCGCCGTCCCAGCGCAGCGTGGCGACTTGGTCGAACTTCGTCTGGCCGCTGCGGACGACCAGCTTGCCGGAATCGATGTAAGGCTGCAGTACGCTCATCGCGCCGTTAAAGAAGAAGGTCGCGTTGTTGTCGTCCGGGGAGCCGGCGAACAGCTCGATGTTGAACGGGCCCTTGCCGTCCTTGAGGCCCAGCTTCTCTTCGATGTAGGAGCCTTGCAGCACGCCGACCTTGAAGTTGTCGAACGTCGCGTAGTAATCGACGTATTCGGACTTCTTGATCAGGCGATCATAAGCGATGACCGGGATGCCCGCGTCGTGCGCCTTCTGCAGCACGTCCGTCAGGGATTCGCCGTCGATCGAGGCGACGACGAGCAGCTTCACGCCCTTCGTGATCATGTTCTCGATCTGAGACACCTGGTTTTCGATGACGTCTTCGCCGTATTGCAGGTCGGTCTTGTAACCGAGCGCCTGGAATTGCTTCACCATGTTGTTGCCGTCGTTCACCCAGCGTTCCGACGACTTCGTCGGCATCGCGATGCCGATCGTGCCTTTGTCGCCTCCGGAGCCGTTGTCGGCGCTGGCGCTTCCGCTCGGCGCGGCCGCGTTGCCGCCTCCGCCGTTATTCGTTTTGCCGCAGGCGGCCAGGGATAGCGCGAGGATAAGCATAAGGGCAAGAATCGTAATCTTTTTCAATGTGAACTCCCCTTTCGATGATCTGGTATGAATTTATCACGGGGCCCGGGGAACCGTCTTTCGAGGAATCGAACACTTTTTTGCGAAAAATCTACTTTTGTATACGGTTGCAAACATCCCGTTTAAAAATGCCCAGACTTAATCCCGCTCTTCAATCTCCTCCTCCCGCTATGTAATCCCACCGTTCCTGCGTCTGTGGCTCGCACGTCCGGAACCCTTCAGCTAACTCTTCTCTCTCAACCTGCTGTTTCGCAATCCCACCGTTCCTGCGTCTGTGGCTCGCACGTTCGGAACCCTTCAGCTAACTCTTCTCTCTCCACTTGCTGTTTCGTAATCCCACCGTTCCTGCGTCTCCCTCTAAAGCCGCAATTGGACACAATGGGAATTTTTTCTTGATATTATTAGATTTAACTGATATGATGAATGGCAAATAGACTTACGGTCGTGAAGAACACGCCGCCCATCCTCCGGTTTGCCGCCGGGGTTGGCGGCGTTTTGTTTTTTTACGGCGATATAACCAATCGGAGGGATCGAGAATGAATCTGCAAGGTACGGGAGAAGAGTTGTCGGCGGAACTGAAGTCGGTCTATGAGTCGTGGCTGCAGCAACAGATGAAGAAGGGCAAAGGAGACGCCAAACGGCGTTTATCGAGCCACGGACATGCGGAGAAAATGTTCCTGGATCGGGTGTGGTGGCCGGCATTTCGCACGTTGGAGGGATTGCATCCGGAATACGAGGTAAAGGATTTCAAGGACGGCACGCGATTCTTGGACTTCGCGTATCTCGCTCAAGGAATGAAGGTATGCATCGAGATCGACGGTTACGGACCGCATTGGCGCGACGTGGACCGGCGGAAGTTCGCCGACAATCTCATGCGCCAGAACCATCTCGTCATCGACGGCTGGCTCGTGCTGCGCTTCTCCTACGACGACATTATGGAGAGACCCCGCAGCTGCCAGCAAGTCCTCCAGCAACTGCTGGGGAAGATGAGCATGGTTGGGAGCGTTCAGGAGTTGACGCTTACCGAGCTTGCTATTATTTCTTTGGCTAGACGGCACCTCAAACCCATTACCACGAAGCTAGTCGCGGAAGAACTGGGTATCCATAGAGATACTGCACTCCAGTATATTCGCGCTCTAGTGGCAAAGAAGATACTGCAACCCATTCGCCCTGATGCTAAGCATGTAAGAGGATATCGGATAAACGGTTTTTCCGAGTATTTTCGGTAAACTTGCAAGCGCGTGAATGCCGATTTTTTCGGCATTGGGGACCGCTCGCGGGAGCACCGATGCTCTGAATGCCGATTTTTTCGGTATTGGGGACCGCTTGCGGGAGCGCAGTTGCTCTGAATGCCGAATTTTTCGGCATTGGGGACCGCTCGCGGGAGCGCAGTTGCTCTGAATGCCGATTTTTTCGGCATTGGGGACCGCTTGCGGGAGCGCAGTTGCTCTGAATGCCGAATTTTTCGGCATT
>NZ_JACJVR010000049.1 GCF_014212175.1 Cohnella xylanilytica
CTTTCGAAATTCAGGTTCAAGATTCGGATTGGACGGGCAATCCTGAGGGGAATTGGATGGTGCGGGACGCGAACGGAACCGATATGATTAACGCAGTCGCAGAAGGCAGGTGAGCATGGATGAACGTGGAGATCCTGATCGTTCTCGTCATCGTCGTGATGGCGGCCGCGCTGATCGGCACGTTGATGGTCGGATTCTCCCGGGGCAACCGGGAGGAGAATCCGGAATATATGAAGAGAACGGGCAAGAACTGGGCGAAGCTGACCGCGATCTACGCGGCGGTCGTCCTTATCGTCGTCCTGATCTTCGTCGCGATCTGGAAGTCTTAAGATAGAGGGGGAGAGCGGAATGGTCTATATGTCCTTGCTGGTGGTCTGCATGATCATTCTCGTCGCCGTCATCGTGTACGCGGGAGCGAGCGCCGAGAAGCACGGCGAGTAAGTGCCGCGGGTCTTCCCGGAGCGAGGATGGAACCGGCGGCCGCAAAGGTGTTATAATAGCGCCTAGTTCCGTAATCGCATTGGAGGATTCGTCATGTCTCAATTGTTAGCCGGCAGAACTATCGTCGTTATGGGCGTCGCCAACGAGCGCAGCATCGCTTGGGGGATCGCCAGGTCCTTGCATCGCCAAGGCGCGCAGCTTATTTTCACCTATCGGAAGGAACGTTCTCTTGAAAAGTTGACAAAGCTTCTCGCTTCGAGCGGCATCGAAGCGAAGCTCGTCGTCTCCTGCGACGTCTCGGACGACTCGAGCGTCGTCGCGGCGTTCGACCGCATCGGCGCCGAAGCCGGCGTCATTCACGGCGTCGTGCATTCGCTCGCGTTCGCCGACAAGGACGACCTGCAGGGCGAGTTCGTCGATACGACTCGCGAAGGCTATAGGCTGGCCCAGGATTCGAGCGCCTATTCGCTCGTCGCGGTCGCCCGGGAAGCGAAGAAGTGGATGACCGAAGGCGGCGGCATCGTCACCCAGACGTATCTCGGCGCCGAGCGCGTGATGAAGAATTATAACGTAATGGGCGTCGCCAAGGCGGCCCTCGAAGCGAGCGTCCGCTACCTGGCGGAGGACTTGGGCAAGTACGGCATCCGGGTCAACGCGGTGTCCGCGGGACCGATCCGCACGCTGGCCGCCAAAGGCGTGTCCGGCTTCAACGACATCATGACCGCGATCGAGGAGAAGGCTCCGCTGCGGCGCAACGTCGACCAGGAAGAAGTCGGCGACGCGACGATGTTCCTGCTGAGCGACTTGTCCCGCGGCATTACGGGCGAAGTGCTGCATGTCGATTCCGGCTACCACATCATGGGGCTGTAACGTCGCCTAATGAGATAACGTTCGGCTCTGTAACGCAACGACGTCAACCGATGGACACGACAACAGGTCCGTCGGCTGGCGCCGTTTTTGTTTTTCCTGAACCACTTCGAATTCTGCCATTCCATAATTTTCAACTTTTAGCGGGGGTTGGCGTTTAAATGGAAGAGACATGGGCTCATACAGGGGAACTCGGATTCTAACGAACGGAAGGTGTACGATGTCAAGGACGACGCGTAAAACGAGGAAAAGAATCTTCTCGACAGGAGCGGCGATCTTGCTGTTCGGCGCGGCGGTTCTAGGAACGGCTGCTCCCGCACTGGCGGATAAGCCGGTTCTATCCCATTCTACCTCAGCGGGGAACGAGCCGGCGGCCCCGCTGGCAAAGGCGGCATGGAGCATTCCGCTCGTTGAACTAGCCGAGGGGGGAGGGGACCGAACGGCGGCGATCGCGGAAGAAGGGCGCGTGTTCGCGCTTATGGACGGCGGCCGACTGGCGGCCTATGAAGGAACGACCGGCAAGCGGTTATGGACGTACGGCAAATCTTTGAAGCCGCTCATGGTCTATGAGCAAAGCACGATTTATGGCTTGGCCGGAGACGGTTCGATTTATGCTGTGACCGCGGACGGGGCTCGGAAGTGGGTGTCGCCGATCGGCGTGAAGGAGGCGGACGGGATCGACATCATTGGCGATACCGTTTACGTCATGAATAATCTCGTCTTCTATGCGTTGGATCGCGCGACCGGCAAGCTGCGGTGGAAGGTCGCGGAGAAGAAGGAAGATTCCTATATCGAGGGCTATGCTAGCGTGACGGAGAGCGAGGGCGTCGTCCTTCGGGAGTATTACGTAGAAGGCGTGCACTCGTCGATTCAAGTCGATGCCTACGATAAGAAGACAGGCAAGCGGCTATGGACGTATTCGGACATCTATTCAGTGCTGACGGTCAGAGGGGGGCTCGTCTATACCTTCCTGGACATGTTCATGCGTGAGGATTACGAATCGGGCAGCAAGAACTTGCACATTGCCGTGCTTGATCTGAAGACCGGCAAGATGATGGAGCATAGGGTGTATAAATGGACGATACAGCAGGATTCCGCCAGTCCTTACCATTTTGGAGGCGCATTTGGCTCCGCGATGGCGGACGGTAACGCGTTATACCTTTTTCAAGACTACACGGTAGCGCAATACGACTTAACGGCCTATAAGCCGGACGGCAACCCTGTCAAGCGCTGGAAGGCCCCGGATCCGGAGCAATTTTACCCGCTTTTCAAAGTGCACCAAGGAAGGTTGCTGTACCAGAATCAGCACGACAATGCAATCGGCCTTCTCAAAACCGTCAACGGAGGCTTCATCCGGACGCCGGCCGGCAGAACGGTCGTGCAGACCGATCTGTACGGGAATGGGTTATATTTGGGGCTTGCGGACGGCACTCTGATCGCCTACGATTTCTCGACCTTCAAGCCTGTATTTAGATTCAATGCAGGGGCAAAGGATTTTCGGCCGACGTTGAAGTCGGGAGGCATGCTGTATGTGCAAGCCGGCGGCAAGTTAACGGCGGTGAAGCTTCCCGCGACCCTTGCCAAGAGTTAGGCAGGCGGCGATCGTTCGCATCTTGCGAACGCGGTATATGGCGGCGTATGAATGGAGGACGAGAGGGGCTGGGGAGCATACGGTACGGAGGACGATGGGCGGTCGCTTGCCTGATCGCGACCGCGCTGTTTATTTATTTGACGGACGAATTCACGATCAAGCCGGAGCGCATATCCGGCAACGGCAATCCCGGCATCGTGCCGCTGTTCCTGGGATTCGTCAGCGCGATCGGCTTCGGGATCGGTTACGCCGTATGGTTGTCGTATCGCCCGTGTAATAGAGGCTTCCTTCGAGCCTTGCTAATCGTCTCCGTTCTGGCGCTCGCCGTTGCCGTCTGGATGGAGTACCGGTTCGCGAGCGATCTGTTCGAGCGGTTCGAGGGGATTGGGGGAGTGGAGACGAACATCGACTATCTCAGCAATCGGCTAAGCCAATTTACGAACACTATCTATCTCAATGCTTACACCTTCACCGGCTTCGCTGCGCTGGTGACGGCGGCGGTCTCGGCAGTCCGAATTTCGCGCAAATAACAAAGACCGCTCCTCTCCGCCTAGGCGTGAAGGAGCGGTCTTTGTCAGCGGGCGGAACCCGAAGGTTCAGTGCCCGGCTTCCTCGTTGTCGTTCGAGATGCGGGTCACTTCGAACAGCTTGAACAGCAAGCTCAGGACGATGGCGACGACGGTGGCGAGCGCCATGCCGGAGAGGGAGAAGTCGCCGATCTTGATGGCGACGCCGGACAAGCCGGTGACGAGTACGACCGTCGTGAGGTACAGGTTCGTCGGCTTGCTATAGTCGACCTTCGACTCGACGAGCATGCGCAGACCGGATGCGGCGATGACGCCGAACAGCAGCAGGGAGACGCCGCCCATGACCGCCGGCGGGATGGCCGCGATCAAGGCCGAGAACTTGCCGAGGAACGAGAGCACGATCGCGAACAGGGCCGCTCCGCCGATGACGAAGGTCGAGTAGACGCGCGTGATGGCGAGCACGCCGATGTTCTCGCCGTACGTCGTGTTCGGCGTCGCTCCGGTGAAGCCGGAGAGGATCGTCGACAGGCCGTTGCTCATCAAGGAGCGGTGCAGGCCGGGGTCCTTCGTCAAGTCCTTGCCGACGATGTTGCCGGTGACGATCAAGTGGCCCGTATGCTCGACGACGACGACGAGCGCGGCCGGCAAAATCGTGAAGATGGCGGACCATTCGAAGCTCGGGTGCGAGAACGTCGGGGCGTCGAAGAAGCTGGCCTCCCGGACCGTGTCGAAGTTCGTCAAGCCGGCGAGCCACGCCAGCACATAACCGGCCACGATGCCGAACAGGATCGGGATGATCCGCATGAAGCCGCGGAACAGAACGGAGCCGAGCACGGTGATGAGCAGCGTGACCGTCGAGACCATAATCGTCGTGGCGTCCGGCTTCCAGCCTTCCGAGCCGTCGGAGATCCAGCCGGACATTCGAGCCGCGACCGGAATGAGCTCGAGGCCGATGACGGCGATGATCGCGCCCATCGCGGCCGGCGGGAACACGACGTGAATCCAGTTCGTGCCGGCCCACTGAATGATTAATGCGACGATGACGAACACGACGCCCGCGATAATGAAGCCCCCGAGCGCGGCGGAATATCCGTCCCCCGGCAGCGAATGAGCGCCGATAACCGCGCCAGCCGGCGTAATGAACGCGAAGCTGGAGCCGAGGTAGGCGGGAATTTTCCCTTTGCAGATCAGAATGTACAGCAGGGTGCCGAGGCCGTTCATGAGCAGGCACACGGCCGGATCGACCTTCAGCAGGTTAGGAACGAGTACCGTGGAGCCGAACATGGCGAATAGGTGCTGCAGGCTGAGCATGACGCTCTGGCCCAGCGGGGGTCTGTCGTGAACGCCGATCTCGCGTCTCATAAGTGTTGCATTCCTCCAAAATAAATAGGGTCAACGCCGAAATACCTTTGTAGATTCTACATATCCCGACGCGAATTGACAAGCTTTTTTCTGAATGCGTTTTCGGCCGTCTCTAAGTTCCGGGCGCCATTCCGGGGGCTCCCCGCCGGCTTCCGCTCGTGCGGCTCCGATCCTAGTTTGGCCCATTCGGCGGCCGCGCTACCCGAATCGGATCAAGAACGGACGATTCATCGTCGATCCGACGCGGGGCGCTGTGCTATTCTAAGAGCAATAGGGCGAAACCCATCGCCGATCGGGAGGGACGATTCGACATGCAGAGATGGCCTGACGAACTGATGCGGTTCGTCGAACAACAGGCGCCGCTCTATATTCATCTGGCGGCCGCGTTGCCGGGCGCGGCCCCCTTCGTCTGCCGCGGCTACGGCCTGTCGGCGGAGCTTCGGGAGAGCGACCGGATCCGGGTCCACGTGCTGAAGAGCCAGTGGGCGAGAGTCGCCGGCCTCCTGCGCGAAGACCAGCCGTTGGCCGTCCTCGCGACGTCCGGACTCGACAACGAATCGTACCAGCTTAAGGGAAAATACGCCGGTTGCCGCGCTTCGTCCGAGGAGCTCGCCCCGATGCTGGACCGCCAGCGAAGAATAGCTTCCCTTCATTTTCCCCATCTCGTCTCGTTGACGAACGTCAAGCCGTCCGATTGCCTGGCGGTCGGCATTGACATTGCGGTCGCGTACGAGCAGACGCCGGGTCCGGGCGCGGGTTCCCTGCTGGCCGAGAGGAGGGAGCCGTCATGATTCCGGCCGAGCTCGTCTCCGCCTTCGAAGGCGCATATCCGTCGGTGCTGGCGACGACGGACGCGGAAGGGGTTCCGAATCTGGCGAACGTGGCGCGCGTCTGGCAGCTCGACGAAGATCACGTCGCCATAGCGAACCAGCTTCTGCGCAAGACCGAACGGAATTTGAAGAGCGGCGCGACCGCTCTGATCAAGACGATAACCCCGGACCGTCTGATCCCTTGGGAGCTGTCGGTCGAATATCTTCGCTCCGAAGCCGAAGGCCCCTTATACGAGCGCATCCGCGGAGATCTGGAAGCGATCTCCCGGATGGCCGGGGCGCGCGAGCCGGTCCGTCTGAAGTCGGCTGTCGTATTCCGGGTGACGGGCATTCGCCGTTGCGTCGAAGAGTCGCCGCATGCTTCTCCCGGCCCGGGGGCGTATTCGGATCTTCTGCACGCGCTGGCGACCAGCCATCGGATCGGCCGGCTCTCCTATTGGATCGCGGAGGAATCGACGGTTCCCAGGCTGGCGGCCACGAGGGGAATGCCGGATGCCGGCACTTCCGCGGAGGCGTTCGAGCCTCTTCGCCGCTTGGCCCAATGGGCCGCATCCGAGAAGCGGATCGTCCGGCTTCGCCGCGTCCGTTCGCAGCTCCGGTATGTCCGCCGGGCCGAGGCCGGCTCCGAGGATGGGACGTGGCCGGGGACGGCCGCAAGCTATCTCGCGTGTCCCGTCGCCGCGTACGATTCCGTTATCGGCATCGTGATCCGCGAGGAAGCCGAAGTCGATTCGAGATGGCCGGAAGGGGAAGACGATTCGTATCTGACGCTGCTCGGCCGGCGTCTCGGGGAAGCTCTCCTGACCGCGGCGGCCGTCCCGGAAGAGGAGAGGAAGGCCCTGTTCCTGCAAGCGATCGAACGCGCCAAGCTGGAGACTTCGCGGGGGCGAGAAGCGGATTCGACGCTTCCGCTAAGCGCCAGGGAGAAGCAGGTGGCCGGGTACGTCGCCCGGGGCTTCTCGAACGCGGAGATCGCGAACCGGCTGTTCGTCAGCCCCCGCACCATCACGACCCATTTGGAGCGAATCTACCAGAAGCTGGGTTTGAACTCGCGAGCCGCGCTAACCCGGTATTATCTCGAACATCTGACCGCAACCGGCGACGAGGGCGATTCGGTCCCGCACAATACGTAATCCTACCGATACCGCGTTCGTCGTCCTGCCGCTATTCTAAGAAGGCAGCTGCAAACCAAGCCTTTAAAGAAAGCGGTGTTTCTAGATGGAATGGATCGTCGTCTTGCATGTTTTGTCCGCCTTGTTGGGGCTAGGTCCCGCCTATGCCTTTCCGCTCTTGCTCCGCCATACCGATTCGGCGGCCGATATGGAGCGGGCTCTCGTTACCGTTACCCGGTTGGAGATCTTCCCCAAGCTGTTCGGGACGCTGGCGTTGGTGTCCGGGCTCGTCTTGTTCTTCCTTGGTTCCTACGGCCCGTTCTCGCAAATTTGGATCGTCGGTTCGCTTCTGGTCTATGCCCTCATCGAGGCGATCATCATCGGGCAGCTCAATCCGGCCGCCAAGAAGCTGCGGTGGATTCTCGAGCAGAAAGCCCCGGGTACCGGGGACGTTCCGCCGCCCGGCGCGCCCGCCCTGTTCGCCAAAGTCCGCGCTCTTCATGCCTGGGCCTGCGCGCTTAGCGTGATCCTGATCGTCCTGATGGTACTGAAACCGCAATAAGAGGGAGGCTCCGGAACCGAGATGAACCCGGCGCAGCAACAAGCTTATTTGAGTCTGTTGGAGCTGGAGCGGAAGAGTCTCCCGACCACGGACTATTTGAGGGAATTGATAAGAGCGCATCTGAGCCGCGTGCCGTTCGAGAACGCGAGCAAAATTCATTATTATCGGACCCGCGGCCGGGAGGGGCTGCGGTGGCTGCCCGACCTGGAGACTTACTTGCGGAATATGGCCGAACGGGGGTTCGGCGGCAACTGCTATATTTTGAACGCCTGCTTCGGCGAACTGCTGCGGTCTCTCGGCTATCGGGTCGAGCTTGTCCGGGCGACAGGCGGGAACACGCATCTGGGCTTGAGGGTCGAAGCGGAAGGGCGCCTCTATTACGTGGATGTCGGCTACGGGGCGCCGCTGTTCGACCCGCTTCCGCTCGACGAAGAACCGCGGTTCGCCCGCTGCGGGGAAGAGGTGGAGATTCGCCGGGTAGCGGAGGGACATTACCGGATCGACCGGCGCGCGAACGGGCAAAGCTTCGTAACCAAGTATATCGAGTGGTCGCCGGTGCCGCTCGAGAGCTTCGGCGAAGCGATTGCCCATTCGCTCCGGGACGAGGACGAGAATCCGTTCATGCGCAGGATCGTGGCGACCTTGTTCCGGAAGGAGACCGCCTACTCCGTCGTCAACCATAAATTGTTCGTCAAGCGCGGCAATGAGACGGAAGTCCATGAATTCACGTCGAAGCGGGAATGGCTCTCGATGATGAACCGGACGTTTCGGCTGGACGAAGCCGTTCTGGAGGAGGCGCTTGCCTTTTTGTCCGAGCGGGGCGTCCATCTGTTCCCCTCGTCTTGATATAGATTTTCAACGGGACAGACGATTGACAAGAAGGGAGCCCATCTCGATAATAGAAAAGCAAACATTTATGTTTAAAAAGTCTATCATCGAAATGAGGCTTTGCGTAGCGTGTCTACTCAATCGAATGTCAAATGGATCGTGGCGGGATTGCTGGTGGCGCTGTTCATCGGGGCGCTGGACGTAACGGTTGTCAGCTCGGCGACTCCGAAAATCATCGGGGACCTGCAGGGCACGCATCTGATCAGTTGGGTGTTCACGATCTATACGTTGACCACCTGCGTGACGACGCCGATCTTCGGCAAGCTGACCGACTTATTCGGCCGGAAGATCGTTTTCGCGATAGGCGTCGTCCTGTTCGTCGTCGGCTCGGTTCTGTGCGGCTTCGCCCAGTCGATGCCGGCCCTGATCGGGTTCCGGGCGCTGCAGGGGATCGGCGCGGGCGCGCTGAATCCCGTCTGCTTCACGATCGTCGGGGATTTGTTCACGGGCGAGAAGCGCGGCAAAATGATGGGCGTATTCGCCTCCGTCTGGTCGATAGCGGGCTTGCTGGGACCTCTCGTCGGCGGGTACTTCGTCGACCATGTCTCGTGGCGGTGGATCTTCTTTATCAACCTTCCGCTCGGCGTCATCGCTTTGATATTGGTCGTCTTCTTCTTGAAGGAAAATTTCGTCAAGCAGTCGCGAGGAATCGACTACGGGGGGGCCGTCGCGTTCACCGTCGCGATCTCCGCCCTGATGTACGCGCTGCTGAGCGGCGGGGAGACGTACGCGTGGGATTCGCCGGTCATCCTCTCGCTATTCGCGGTAGCGGCGCTGTTCCTCGTTCTCTTCGTCTGGATCGAGAGCAAGGTGAAGGAGCCGATGATCCCGCTCTCCATCTTCCGGCACCGGATCATGAACGTCTCCAACCTGAGCGGCTTCCTGGCGTTCAGCATTACGTCGGGAGTCATGATCTACGCTCCGATCTGGATTCAATCCGTCCAGGGGTATTCCGCGACGGCCTCCGGTCTCATGGTCATGCCGATGTCGATCTTCTGGCCGATCGCCTCCAATATCGTTGGCCGGCTCATGTATCGAATGGGCATGAAGGCGAGCGTCGTGGCGGGAGCGTCGGTCGTGGCGGTCGGCGCCGTCTGGATGGCCGTGCTCGACATCCATTCCCCGTCTTGGTACTGGACGGTCATTCTAAGCATTCTCGGCTTCGGAATGGGCTTCGTGTCGACGCCGACGACGGTAATGGTCCAATCCTCGGTCGGCTGGGAGATGCGCGGGGTCGCCACCGCGGCGAATTCCCTGCTGCGCTCGCTCGGCCAGACCGTCGGCGTGGCCGTGTTCGGCACGATCTTCAACCACTTCGTCGTCAACGAAGGGGTCAAGACGGAATTGGTCGGCGGCATGCACGGCATCTTCCTGCTCATGCTCGCCATCGCCGCCGCCCATCTGTTCTCCGTTCTGCTGCTGCCGTCCCATCGCGCCGTCATGGCGCAGCAAGCTTCGGGATAAATTCCCTGCAATCAACGGTTCGGTCGAAGCGTCCTAGCCCTCTCGGGCTTTGGGCGCTTTTTCGCGTTACGGCGAGGCCCTGGTACAAGCCCGGGATATACGACATTGGAAGGGGACGTGCCATTATCCCTTTCGTTCAGGGGACGTTGATCGCACGCGCTCCATCGTATACCGCCATCCCATTGCATCAGGGCGACCCAGCACATCGTATGGCACTATCCCATTGCATCAGGACGATCCAGCACATCGTATGGCGCTATCCCGTTGCATCAGGACGATCAGCACATCGTATGGCAATATCCCATTGCATCAGGAACACAACTTTTCATCCTATACCACTATCCCGATCCTTCAGGCCGTCTGGCTGTGCCGCCGGCTATTCTCCCGTGCGATCAGGAGCCTGTTGGCTCGTTGGCGGCCTCTAGACCTCCCTTTTCATTCAAGCTTCATTCCGTCATCTTCAACTAGCGGCCAGCGTTCCACCTGAGTAAAGGGGATAAGGGCACAAGGGCAGAATAACGCGTCGAATGGGTAAAAGGGGGAAAGGGGACGGGACCGGACCGCTTAGCGGAGACCGAAAGCTAGAAGCGGAGCGACGGGGGTGGAGCGATAGAGACTGCTGAATGAAGGCGGCAGATCGGAGGGGACTGAGCAGAAGGGATAATGGTCTAACCTGAGCAGAAGGGATTATGGCATTACCTGAGCACAAGGGATAATGGCATTACCTGAGCAAAAGGGAGAGTGGCGATAAGTCCGTCCCTTGACAACCGGCGGAACTGCGCATACATTTGTATACAACAGGACAGCGTATACGAATGTATACGAATCCAAACTACAGAATAGAACGGGGGGAATCGCGATGAGAGGTGACCATGGGCTTGGCGGCCGCCGGGGACATCCGTCCAGGGGCAGCAGGCGCGCGGAAGACGACGGGGGAGGCCTTGGGCGGCCGGGCCATGGAGGACACAGCGCCCAGACGTTCCGGCGCGGGAGAGCCCTCGCTTTTCTCGAACGGCTCCAAGTGATGAGGTCGACGCTGGCGGCCCAGCTCGGCCAACCCGAATTCGAGTCCATCCGGCCGGTCATCAGCGGGGAGCTCAAGGCGATCGACAGCGTGATCCAGCAGTTCATCCATACGTTCGAGCTGCGGGAAGGCGTCGAACCGGACGGCGCGGGGCCGGAAGAGAAGAATCTATAAACGAATTCCCATTTTGACGATGATAAAGGAGAAGAGAACATGAATACGATAGAAGCCATTCGTACGCGCAGGAATATCAAGGCGTTCAAGCCGGACGCGATCGCCCGGGAGACGATCGTCTCCTGGCTCGAGGCGGCCAGCTTCGCGCCCAACCACCGGATGACCGAGCCGTGGGAGGTCCGGTTCGTCGGACCCGAGACGCGGGCGAAGCTGAACCACAAGACCGACTTCGGCGCCGCGCCGGTCGTTCTGCTGCTTACGTCCAAAGGCGGGGCCACGCCGATCGAACGCGAAGAGAACCTGATGGCGTCCGCCTGCTTCGCGCAGAACTTCCTGCTGGCGGCCCATAGCGAAGGAGCGGGAACGTTCTGGTCGTCGCTGGCGGCGTCTCCCCGCAGCCGCGAAATTCTCGGCGTGCCGGAAGGGGACGACGTCGTCGGCATCTTCGGCGTCGGCTATCCGGAGGAGGAGCCTCCGGCCAAGGAGAGGACTCCGATCGCGCAGAAGATCTCGGATCTGGCGTAAGGAAGCATAGGCCCATGAACGGGAACGCGCAATCGGTCCGGCTGCGGAGGCCGGCCCCCAACCGTTGGATCGTCCTGGCTAACGTCTCGCTCGGAACCTTCATGTCCACCCTCGACAGCAGCATCGCCAACGTGGCGCTTCCCACGATGTCCGCCGAGCTGAACTCGCCGGTTCATCTCATTCAATGGGTGCTTACCGCGTACTTGCTGACGATCTGCGCGACTCTGCCCATCATGGGCAAAATCTCCGACCTGCTCGGCCGAACGAGGGTGTATCAATTCGGCTTCCTGCTGTTCGCCTTCGGGTCGGCCTTATGCGGCCTGTCCCACTCGCTCGGGATGCTGATCGGCTCCCGCGTCGTGCAGGCGCTCGGCGCCGCGTGCCTCATGTCGAACAGCCAAGCGATCGTGGCGGAGACGTTCGCGAAGGGCGACCGTGGCCGCGCGCTCGGCATCATCGGCACGGTCGTCTCGCTCGGCTCGCTGACCGGTCCGGGCATCGGCGGCATTCTCGTCCACCATTACGGCTGGCCGACGATCTTCTGGATCAACGTGCCGATCGGCATCGTCGCTTTCGTGGCGGGGCTGGTCATCCTGCCGAAGGATTCGGAGGCGAAGCGGGAGCCGTTCGACTTCGCCGGCTCCGGCCTGTTCATCGTCGGCATGACGGCCTTCCTGTACACGCTGTCGAACGCGCAGGACTGGGGCTGGGCGTCGACGGCGACGGCGCTCGGAGGGATCGGATCGATCGCCGTTTTCGTTCTTTTCTACTACTGGGAGAGAAAAACGCGCTATCCGATGCTGGACTTCGGCCTGTATCGGATTCCCGCCTTCGCGGTCGGCAACCTGACGGCATTGCTCGTGTTCGCGGCGAACTTCTTCACGACGGTCATGATGCCGTTCTACATGCAGGACGTGCTGTCGATGTCCGTGGAGAGCGCCGGCTACATGATGATGGTCTATCCGATCGCGATGGCGGTCGTGGCGCCTCTGTCGGGCTTCCTGTCCGACCGGATGGGCTCCAAGCTGCTTACGACGGCCGGGCTCGTCGTCACGCTGGCCGGCTTCCTCTGCCTGACGACGCTCACCGCCGGTTCCCCGCTGCCGCTTCTGGCGTTCTACCTTGCCTTGTTCGGCCTGGGAAGCGGCCTGTTCCAATCGCCGAACAACGCCAGCATCATGGGCGCCGTGCCGCCGCAGAAGCTCGGCTCCGCCGGAGGGCTGAACGCGCTGGCCCGCAACGTCGGCATGGTGCTCGGTACGTCCGTCTCCGTCTCGATCTACGCGACGGGACTGCGCCATTACGGCGGCGGGGTCGCCACGCCCGACCCCCACGCGATGATGAGCGCGCTGCGCGTCGTCTTCGTCTCGGGTCTGGCCGTCAGTCTGCTCGCCCTCGTCGTGTCGCTTCGGCGGCTTAAGCTTAGAACCTAACGTGGTGAGGTTAATCGAATGTCCTTGTCGTCGATCGCGCAACATCTGAATTCGGTCGTCATCGTCATCAATCTCGTATTGGCGATCAGCGTCATTTTCCTGGAGAGGCGCAACGTCGGCGTCACTTGGGCCTGGCTGATGGTGCTGCTGTTCCTGCCCATCGTCGGCTTCGTCGTTTATCTCGTGTTCGGGCAGAACCTGAGCCGCTTCAAGATCTACAAGGTGCGCAAGGAGAGCGAGGAGAGGATCGAACGCCTCATCAAGAGGCAGCGGGAGCAGTTCAAGCACCATCGGCTCGCCTACAACGATCCGGCCGCCGGTGAATTCGACGACCTGATCTACATGAATCTGTCCAGCGCCATGTCTCTCTACAGCCAGGACAATTCGGTCGAGATTTTCAAGGACGGGCCTTCCAAGTTCAAGTCGCTCTTCGAGGATCTGGAGAAGGCGACGCGCCACATTCATCTCGTCTATTACATCGTCAACGACGACGGCGTCGGCCGCAAGCTGCTCGAATGCTTGACGCGCAAGGCCGCCGAAGGCGTCGAGGTTCGCTTCCTGTACGACCCGATCGGCAGCCACCGGCTGTCTACGAGGTTTTTCGATCCGCTGACGAGGGCGGGAGGGAAGGTCGCGGCCTTCTTCCCGTCCCGGATTCCTTATCTGAACTTCCGCGTCAATTACCGCAATCATCGCAAGCTCGCCATCGTCGACGGAGAGATCGGATACATCGGCGGCATCAACGTCGGGGACGAATACATGGGGCTCGTCGAGCGCTTCGGCTATTGGCGGGACACGCACCTGAAGCTGAAGGGCTCCGCCGTCCGCCAGATGCAGGCGAGGTTCCTGATGGACTGGAACTTGGCTTCGGGCGAGGGGCTGGAGGACAGCGAGAGCTACTTCCCGCCGGCGGGCAACGAAGGGACGGTCGGCGCGCAGATCGTCGCGAGCGGCCCGGACCAGGCGCTGGAACAGATCCGCAACATGTACATCAAGATGATCCATCACGCGAAGGAGAGCGTCTGGATCGAGACGCCTTACTTCATCCCGGACGAGAGTCTCCTCAACGCGATCCAGATGGCGGCCTTGTCCGGCGTCGACGTAAGGATCATCATTCCGGGCATTCCCGACCATCAGATGGTCTATTGGGCCACGCACTCGTACATGGGAGATCTGCTGCCGCTCGGCGTGAAGTGCTATCTGTACCGGAACGGCTTCCTCCACGCCAAGACGCTGATCGTCGACGGCAAGATCGCCACGGTCGGCACGGCCAACTTCGACATCCGCAGCTTCAAGCTCAACTTCGAGGTGAACGCCATCCTGTACGACCGCGGCGAAGCCGAGAAGCTGCGGGCGATCTTCGAGGAAGACCTGAAGCACAGCGAAGAGTGGACGTACGAGGCGTATCTGAACCGTCCGCGGAGCCACAAGTTCCGCGAGTCCGTCACGCGGCTGCTGTCCCCGATTCTGTAATCCAAGCTCGAACGCGAACAAGGCTATTCCGCCAGTCCGGCCGGACCGGGACGGAATAGCCTTGCTTCGTCTACGCCGCATCCTATATATGCTTCTATACGCTTCGCCAGTCCGGCCGCGCCCTTATTCAGGCAGGCGGTACCAGGCGAACGGCTCGCCGTATCGGTAGCGGCCGCTGATCCGGTCGAGCTCGAGCCACGCGTCCTCTCCCGGATCGAGCGAGACGCAGGCGAGATTCTCGTCCACCTGCTCCTCGCGGGTCGCGCCGACGATAACCGTCGCGACGGCCGGGCGCCGCAGCAGCCAGGCAAGCGAGAGGACGCCCGGAGAGGAGCCCGCTTCGCGGGCGATCCGGCCGACTTCGCGGCCGAACGCGACGCGGTCCTCGCTGAGGAACCTCGCGAAGCCCGGATCCGAATGGACCCGCGAGCCGGCGGGGGCGGCTCCCGCTTCGGCGGAATCGTATTTGCCCGTCAGGATGCCGCCGGCGAGCGGGAAGTAAGGAATGATGCCGACGCCTTGATCGAGCGACATCGGAACGAGTTCCTGCTCCGGAACGCGGTCGGCCAGCGAGTAGCTGACCTGCGTCGAGACGAAGCGGTTCAAGCCGAGCTTGTCGCTGATGCCGAGCGCCTTCATCAGCTCCCAGGCCGCGTAGTTCGATGCGCCGATATAGCGGACTTTGCCGGAGCGGACCATGTCGTCGAGAGCGCGCAGCGTCTCCTCGAGCGGCGTCGAAGGGTCGAAAGTGTGGATCTGGTACAGGTCGACGTAATCCGTCCGCAGCCGCTTCAGGCTCTCTTCCAGCTGCCGCTCGAGATGGTAGCGCGACGAGCCTCGGTCGTTCGGCCCGGGACCGAAGACGAGCCCGGCCTTCGTCGCCAGCACGACCTCGTGCCGCCTGCCCGCCAGCGCTTCCCCGATAATCGTCTCCGACGCGGTTCCCGCGTAGATGTTCGCCGTATCGATGAAGTTGATCCCGCGATCGATCGCGCGGTGGACGATCCGGATCGACGCGTCCCGGTCGGCGCGCTTCCCGAACGAATTCGTGCCGAGCCCGAGCTCGGACACCTTGAGGCCGCTGCGGCCCAGATTGCGGTAATGCATCGTCATATCGAGAGCTCCCTCCTTCGTGCTGCTGCCATTATACCATGCCTGTTCGCGGCCGCGCGGCAGCGGGAGGGAGCGAGGACGTGCGATGGCGGAGCCCGTTCGCGGTCTACACGCAAAAAAACTACTACACTATTGACCCATTCACATACAGGATCCGTGTACTCTGCTTGGGTTCCTATTCTGGCATCGATCGTATCGGGAAGAAGCTCCGTAGGTGGTTACCGAACCCGACGGCCCCCGTTTCGCCGACGCTGAAGGTTCCGCCGCAGTCAGTCAGGCAGGCGGATAAACTAGCGTTATTTTTCGCATAGCTTCATCGGATACGAGCCAGTTGCCGAGTCTAGGCGGAATTTGTTGATTTTTCATACAACCATCGAGCAAGGCGCCATATCGCGGCAGAATTTATACGATTTTTCATACA
>NZ_JACJVR010000005.1 GCF_014212175.1 Cohnella xylanilytica
TTCTGCTGGCCGTCGTCGGCCTGGCGGGGGGCTTCGCAGTCGGCAGCGCGTTCGTGGCCCTCTTGATCGTGCTCGACCTGATCCCGCGCCTCGTGCAGCTGACTCGGGGCCATCGCCGCTCCGGGTGGTTCGAATCGGCTCTGCTTATGGGGGCGTTGTATTGGAGTTGCGCGGATTTTTTCGATTGGGTGCTGCCGCTGCCCCTCGCCGTCCTGCTGGTGCCGTCCGTCTTCCAGGGGGTGTTCGTCGGCATGCTCGCGGCGGCGCTGACCGAAGTGTTGAATGTCATTCCGATTCTGACGAAGCGGCTGAAGCTGAAGGAGTACCTGTTCGCGCTTCTGCTCGCGATGGTGCTCGGCAAAGTAGCCGGCTCGCTCGTCGACTGGCTCATCTTGCAGCCGAAATAATCGAAGTCATCTACGGAGAAGGAGATGAAGCGGATGGAGACGAACGAACACGGCAGCATGGATCTGCGGCTGGAACGGCCCCCTGCCGGCCCGGGCCCCGGGGACGAACCGCGCGGCGGCCGGGAGGAGGCGCCGGGGATGATCCGGCCGAAGCCGGTCGAGGAGTTCATCCGGGACGGACGGGAGCGCCATGGCGGAAGCCGAAGCTTCGAGTCTCGGGAGGAGCGGCGCGACGACAGCAGCTTCGAACCTCGGGAGCAACGGCGCGACGACAGCTTCGAGGCGAGAGAGAAGCGTCATGACATGCGAAGCGCCGAGACGCGCGAGGCCGGCCGAGATTCGGGAGCGCACGATGAGCGAAGCCTGGAATCGGGACGGGGGCAGGAGTCCGAGCGCGGCCGGGAAGGCGAGAAGAACCGCGAAGCGGGAGCGGCTTCGGGAGCCAGCCAAGGACGAGGCGAAGAAGCGGAACCGGACGACCGCATCGAGCCTCGCTTCGAGGAATGGCTGGATCAATTGCGCGAATTCGCCGGCTACGAGGCGAGCTTCGACGTGCAGGTGCGCCAGATGACGTTCGGCGGACGGCGGACCGGGCTGCTGTTCCTCAGCACGTTCGCCAAGGATTCCGCCCTGACGGAGATTCTCAAGCGCCTCTCCTACCTGGATCCGGAATCCGAAGTCGATCGGGACGCGCTCGAATCGTATTTGCTCCTCTACGTGCCCGCCATTCAAGTGACGAGAACCCGTTCCCGGTCGAAAATGATCGAGGAGATGCTGATCGGCAACACGGCGCTGTACGTGGACGGCGATTCGGAAGTGCTCCTCATCGACGCGAAGCAGTACCCGGCCCGCACGCCCGACGAGCCGGTGCTCGAGAAGGTCGTCCGCGGCAGCAAGGACGGCTTCACCGAGACGCTGCTCGTCAACGTCGCCCTCGTGCGCCGGCGGATCCGCGATCCGCGCCTTCGCTTCGAGATTCTGAAGGTCGGCAAGCGGACGCAGACCGACGTGGCGATCGGCTACATCGAGGACATCGCCGATCCGAAGCTGATCGAATCGCTGCGCGACAAGATCCAGGCGGTCAACATCGACGGCATTCCGCTCGCGGACAAGCAGCTCGAGGAGATGACCGTCAAGACGAACTGGAATCCGTTCCCGCTCGTGCGGTATTCGGAGCGGCCCGACGTCGTCGCCTCGCATCTGCTCGACGGCAGCGTCACCGTGATCGTCGATACGTCGCCTAGCGTCATGCTGCTGCCGACGACCTACTTCGATCTGATCCAGCACGCGGAGGAGAACCGCCAGAGCCCGTTCATCGGCACTTACCTGCGCTGGGTGCGCTTCTTCGGCATTCTGTCGTCGATCTATCTGCTGCCGCTATGGTACCTGTTCGCGCAGAACGCGTATCTGCGCCCGCATTGGCTCTGGTTCCTCGGCGCCGACAAGACCGGCCAGCTGCCCCTGATCGTCCAGTTCCTGCTCGTCGAGATCGGCGTCGATCTGATGCGGCTCGCGGCCGTCCATACGCCGTCGCCGCTCGTCACCGCGATGTCCCTGGTATCGGCCATCCTCGTCGGGGACATCGCGGTCAAGACGGGGCTCTTCGTGAACGAGGTCATTCTATACATGGCCGTGTCGGCGATCGGCATGTTCGCGACGCCGAGCTACGAGCTCGGCCTGGCGAACCGGATCGTGAGGCTCGCGCTGCTGCTCGCGACCTACCTGTTCCAAGTGATGGGATTCGTCATTTGCGCCACCGTCATTTTCATCGCGCTCGTGCTCGTCCGCTCGTTCAACGCTCCGTACATGTGGCCGCTTCTTCCGTTCAACGCGAAGGCGCTGTTCGCGGTCGCCTTCCGCCGGCCGCTGCCGGAGAACAAGACGAGGCCGTCCATCTACCGGACGAAGCGCAACCGCAAGCAGCCGGTCGGATAGTCCGGGCGTTTGCCGCGGGGCAGGAATGCAAATGTTCCGGTAAATTCTCCATTTCCCAAGCGGACGGTTTCGGCTATACTCGGGTTATAGTGCAAACTTCAACGGATGTATCGCGTCGGTGTGCGACCCGAGTCCGAATCTTACATGTCAAAGGGGAAATAGCGATGTATTTGCATGGAACGAGCCGTATCAACGCCAAGGGTCATCTGGAGATCGGAGGATGCGACGTCACCGATCTGGCCAAGGAGTTCGGGACTCCGCTGTATATCGTGGACGAAGCGCTCGTCCGCCAGCGCGCGCGCGAGTATATGGAAGCGTTCCGCGAGACGGGGCTCCGCTTCCAGGTGGCGTACGCCTCCAAGGCGTTCTGCGTCATGGCGATGTGCCGCCTCGCCGAAGAAGAAGGCATGAGCCTCGACGTCGTCTCGGACGGCGAGCTGTACACGGCCCTGCAGGCGGGCTTCCCGCCGGAGCGGATCCACTTCCACGGCAACAACAAGACGCCGGAAGAGATCGAGATGGCGTTGAACGCGAACATCGGCTGCTTCGTCGTGGACAACTTCATGGAGCTGTCGCTGCTGAACGCGATCGCGGCCGAGCACGGCAAGACCGTCAACATTCTGCTGCGCGTCACGCCGGGCGTCGAAGCGCATACGCACGATTACATCTCGACGGGCCAGCAGGATTCGAAGTTCGGCTTCGACGTCGGCAACGGCACGGCGTTCAAGGCGGTCGAAGAAGCGCTGAAGCAGCCTCAGCTGAAGCTGCTGGGCGTTCACTCCCACATCGGCTCCCAGATCTTCGAGGTCGATGGCTTCCGCATGGCGGTCGAGAAGGTCGCCGCGTTCTCCATCGACGTCCGCTCCAAGCTTAACGTGACGTTCCCCGTCATCAACCTGGGCGGCGGCTTCGGCATCCGCTACGTCGAAGGCGACACTCCGCTGCCGCTCGGCACGTACGTCAAGGCGATCACGGACGCCATCATCAGCGAGTTCACCGCCGCGGACTATCCGCTGCCGGAGATCTGGATCGAGCCGGGCCGCAGCATGGTCGGCGATGCCGGCACGACGCTGTACACGATCGGCTCGAGCAAAGACATTCCGGGCGTGCGCAAGTATATCGCCGTCGACGGAGGCATGACGGACAACCCCCGTCCGGCCCTGTACGAATCCAAGTACGAGGCGATCCTCGCCAACCGCGCGAACGACGAGCCGAGCGAAGTCGTCTCCATCGCCGGCAAGTGCTGCGAGAGCGGCGACATGCTCATCTGGGACCTGAAGCTTCCGGAAGCGCGCAAGGACGACCTGCTTGCGGTATTCTGCACGGGCGCGTACAATTATGCCATGGCGAGCAACTACAACCGCATTCGCCGTCCGGCCGTCGTGTTCGTCAAGGACGGACGCGCAGATCTGGTCGTCGCGCGCGAGACGTACGAGAACATCGTCGGCAACGACATCATTCCGGAGCGTCTTCGCAAGCAAGCGGTCGCGAAATAAGAGAGGATGAATCGATATGGCTAAACAAGCGGTTATCAAGATGGAAGACGGCAACGAGGTCGTTCTCGATCTGTTCGAGAAGGACGCTCCCAACACGGTGGCGAACTTCGAGAAGCTGGCGAATTCCGGCTTCTACGACGGCGTCGTGTTCCACCGCGTCATTCCGGGCTTCGTCGCCCAAGGCGGCTGCCCGAACGGCAACGGCACGGGCGGACCGGGCTACGAGATCGACTGCGAGATCAACCCGAACAAGCACGAGCGCGGAGCCCTCGCGATGGCGCATCGCGGCCCGAACACGGGCGGCAGCCAGTTCTACATCGTGTACCAGCCGCAGCCGCACCTGGACGGCGTACACACCGTCTTCGGCAAGGTCGTCTCCGGCATGGAGCACGTGGACAACTTCCGCGGCCGCGACAAGATGGAATCGATCCGCGTCAGCGAAGTCGGCTGAGGCGAAGGCGGGAGGAGAAGCTTGCGAGGGCGCCGGGAGGCGTCTCTCGCAGGCTTTTTTTAGCTGCCTCTTGCGACTGCAAAGGCCGAACCGGTAGGCCGGCAAATCCGTAAACCGATCATATCGGGTAGGAGCGGGAGCGAGCCCGCCGACCTTCCAAATCGTTCTCGCTCGTCCGGAAGAAGGGGACGCGCGATTTCGCGGGAACGGCGCATCCCGCCCGGTTTCGAAGCTATCCATGGACAAAGCCGCCGGAACACAGAATGAAAAATGCCTTGCATTTTTCAATTTGGAGTGGTACCATTCCAATCAACGTTAGTTGCCGGGTTTTGCCGCCCGCCTAACGGTGATTTCGAATAGCATTGAATCAGCGACTTACCTTCGGGGCGAGGTGCAATTCCTCACCGGCGGTGATCGGCGGCCGGGAGCCGCGAGCCTCTGACGAAGAGGCCGCGTCCGGTACGCCGTCAGTCCGTGACCCGTCATTGCACCTACCGGTCAACCGGTGGGCGTGATGCGGTGGACCCGGTGCGAATCCGGGACCGACAGTAACAGTCTGGATGGGAGAAGGGAGCGCAGCGCGGCCGTGCCGCGTCCATATGGCTGCCGACGCCGGCTGGCGCCGATCGATTCCGCATGCTCTCGTGAACGGGGATGCTAAGTTCCTTTTTTCACAAGTGATTGCGGAACGGATCGCTGCAGTCTAGGCGAGTTGAAGTACGGGCTCCGACCTGTATTTCTCGTTCGGCGTCCCTATCGACGCGGAGATGAGGTCTATTTGACGCTGTGTGACCAGAGCCCCCGGGGGAATCCCGGGGGTTATTTTTGCGTAGGGAGAGGTGCGGCGTGGATCGGATCAATGACGAATTTTACATGCGCCTGGCCTTGAACGCCGCGGCGGGAGCGGCCGGACAGACGGGGATCAACCCGATGGTCGGCTGCGTCGTGGCGAAGGACGGAAGGGTCGTCGGCATCGGGGCTCACCTGAAGCGCGGCGAAGGGCATGCGGAAGTGCACGCGCTCAACATGGCGGGCGACAACGCCCGGGGAGCGACCGCGTACGTGACGCTCGAGCCTTGCAGCCATCACGGGCGGACGCCGCCCTGCTGCGAACGGCTCATCCGCGAAGGCGTGGCGCGGGTCGTCGTGGCGACGACGGACCCGAACCCCGTCGTCGCGGGCCGGGGCATCGAGCGGCTGCGCGAAGCCGGAATCGCGGTGGACGTCGGATTGCTCGGCGAAGAATCGCGCAAGCTGAACGAAGCGTTCAACAAGTACATCGTGACGGGGCTCCCCTTCGTCACGATCAAGACGGCCGTCACGCTGGACGGCAAGATCGCGACCCGGACGGGGCATAGCAAGTGGATCACGGGCCCGGACGCCCGCGAAGCGGTCCACACGCTTCGCCACCGGAACAACGCGATCATGGTCGGCGCGGACACGGTGCTGGCCGACGATCCCGAGCTGACGACGAGGCTGTCCGTCCCGGGACTGAACCCGGTCCGGATCGTCGTCGATTCGACGCTCCGGATTCCGGTTACGGCCCGCGTGCTGAACGCGGAGGCGCCGACCTGGGTGCTGACGGCGGCGCGGGCTTCCGCCGAGCGGGTCGAAGCGCTGCGCGGCGCCGGCGCGGAAGTGATCGTATGCGGCGACGGGCCGCGGGTCGACCTGGCGGCCGCCGTGGCGGAGCTCGGCAAGCGGGAGATCGCCTCCGTGCTGGTCGAAGGAGGAGGCGGGCTGAACGGCGCGCTGATGGAAGCGGGGCTCGTCGACAAGCTGATGCTGTTCTACGCGCCGAAGATAGCCGGCGCGGACGCGCCTTCGGCCTTCGGGTTCGCAAGCCCCGAGTCGATGGGGGACGCGCTTCGGATCGAGAACGTCGAGATCGAGCGCTTCGGCGACGACTGGTGCGTGACCGGATATCCGGCGAGGCGTTAATCATGGCATTGGAATCGGCTAGGAAGGAGAGTCGGGTCATGTTCACGGGACTCATCGAAGAGATCGGCGTCCTGCGCAGGGCGCAGCGAAGGGGCGAAGCGATGGTGCTGACGCTCTCCGGCTCGAAGGTGCTCGAGGACGTCAAGCTGGGCGACAGCATCTCGGTCAACGGGGTGTGCCTCACCGTCATCGCCTTCGACGGAGGCTCGTTCTCCGTCGACGTGATGCCGCAGACGTTCCGGCACACGAACCTGAGCGAGTTGAAGCCGGGCAGCCCGGTCAACCTGGAGAGGGCGATGATGGCCGGCGGCAGGTTCGGAGGCCATATCGTGCAGGGCCATGTCGACGGAACGGGCGTCATCGTCGGCCGTTCGGCGGAAGCGAACGCGGTCGTCTTCACGATCAAGCCGCACGACGAGGGGCTGCTGCGTCACGTCGTCTCCCAAGGCTCGATCACGCTGGACGGCATCAGCCTGACAGTCGCGGTCGTCGACCGGGAAGCGGGAACGCTGACGGTGTCCATCATTCCCCACACGCTCAAGGAGACCGCCTTGCAATATAAGCAAGCGGGAGATACGGTCAACGTCGAATGCGACATTCTGGGCAAGTACGTCGACCACTTGCTGAGCCAGCGGGGGCGCGGAGCTTCCGAAGCGGCGCCTGCGAGGGGCCGAGGCGGCTTGACGGAAGAGCTGCTTAGAGACTACGGATTTTAACATAGAAGGAGGACGACGGCATGAACGACGCAACGGTCAACAACGGCGAGGTTCCGTTCGTGTTCGACACGATCGAAGACGCGATCGCGGATCTCAAGCAAGGCAAGGCGATCGTCGTCGTGGACGACGAGGACCGCGAGAACGAAGGCGACCTGATCGTGCTCGCGGAGCAGGCGACGCCCGATATCATCAACTTCATGATCACGCAGGGCAGAGGGCTCGTCTGCGTGCCGATCACGCAGGAGCGCGCGGAGCAGCTTGACCTTCCGCCGATGGTCAATCACAATACGGATTATCACGGCACCGCCTTCACCGTCTCGGTCGACCACGTGTCGACTTCGACCGGCATCTCCGCCCATGAGCGGGCGGATACGGTTCGCGGCTTGATCGACCCGAACGCGGGTCCGTCGGACTTCCGGCGCCCGGGGCACATGTTCCCGCTGATCGCCAAGGACGGCGGCGTGCTGCGGCGGGCCGGGCACACCGAAGCGGCGGTCGACCTCGCCCGTCTGTGCGGCTCCACGCCCGCGGCCGTCATCTGCGAGATCATCAAGGAAGACGGAACGATGGCGCGGCTGCCCGATCTCGTTCATTTTACCAAGGAACACGGTCTTCGGCTCATCACGATCCAGGAGCTGATCCGGTACCGGAACGAGAAGGAGAAGCTCGTCAAGCGCGAAGTGGAAGTGCGCATGCCGACCGACTTCGGGGAATTCCGGGCGATCGGGTACACGAACGCGGTCGATTCCAAGGAGCACGTCGCCTTCGTGAAGGGGACGATCGACAGCTCGAAGCCCGTGCTCGTGCGGGTTCATTCCGAATGCCTGACCGGCGACGTGTTCCATTCGCACCGGTGCGATTGCGGTCCGCAGCTCGAAGCGGCCTTAAGACGGATCGACGAAGAGGGCAGCGGCGTGTTATTGTATATGCGGCAGGAAGGACGGGGCATCGGCCTGATCAACAAGCTCCGCGCTTATCAGCTGCAGGAGCAGGGTCTCGACACCGTCGACGCGAATCTGAAGCTCGGGTTCGCTCCCGATCTGAGGGATTACGGCATCGGCGCGCAGATTCTGAAGGATCTCGGCGTCCGCAGCATCCGGCTGCTCACGAACAACCCTCGCAAGATCAAGGGCTTGGAAGGATACGGCCTCAGCGTGGCCGAGAGGGTGCCGCTGCAGATGGTCGAGAACGAGGACAACAGCCGGTATCTGCACACCAAGCAAGCGAAGCTCGGCCACCTGCTGTCGTTCCGGGACGACCAGGAACCGGCCGCTGCCGTTCCGGCTATCGAACAGAACGAACCCCGATTGGGCTAACATTATTGAGAGGATGATCGAATATGGCAGTGGTTTACGAAGGCAATCTCGTCTCGCAAGGGTTGAAATACGGAGTCGTCGTCGGAAGGTTCAACGAATTCATCTCTTCCCGACTGCTCTCGGGAGCGCTCGACGCGTTCAAGCGCCACGGCGCCGAAGAGCATGAAGTCGAAGTCGCCTGGGTTCCGGGCGCCTTCGAGATTCCGCTCATCGCGCAGAAGATGGCGGAGAGCGGCAAGTACGACGCGGTCGTCACGCTCGGCGCCGTCATTCGCGGCTCCACCCCCCACTTCGACTACGTCTGCAACGAAGTGGCGAAGGGCGTGGCCGCTATCTCGCTGAAGACCGGCGTGCCGACGATCTTCGGCGTTCTGACGACGGACAGCATCGAGCAAGCCGTCGAGCGCGCCGGCACCAAGGCCGGCAACAAGGGCTGGGAAGCGGCCGCCACCGCCATCGAGATGGCGAACCTGACGAACGCGCTGAAGGGCTGAGCGCCGGATCGGCCGTCGTCTTGACGGGATACCTTCGGCCATAGGCGGAAGGATCCGAATAAGACGTCGGCGGAGAGCGATCGGCGTCAAGGAAGCGCCGCGCAGCGCAAGGCAAGGGGAAGGTGACATTCGGCCATGACGGTTCTTTACAAGCTGGAGACGTTCGAGGGACCGCTGGATCTGCTGCTTCACTTGATCGACAAAGCGGAGATCGACATCCAGGATATCTCGATCAGCGAGATTACGGACCAATATATCGAATACCTGGACGCGATGCAGGAGCTGGAGCTCGACGTGACGAGCGAGTTCCTCGTCATGGCGGCGACGCTGCTCGCCATGAAGAGCCGAATGCTGCTGCCGAAGCCTCCGGTGACGGACGAGCCCTGGGTGACCGTCGACGAGGACGAGGATCTCGATCCGCGCGAGGAGCTGATCCGCAAGCTGATCGAGTACCGGAAGTACAAGGCGATCGCGAGCCAGCTGAGGGAGCAGGAATACGAGCGAAGCCTCGTGTTCACGCGGGATCCCGCCGACCTGGCGCCGTTCGTGCCGGACGTTCCCCGGAACCCGGTCGAAGGCCTTCACGTGGACGATCTCGTCCGCGCCTTCCGCAAAGTGCTGCGGCGCGTGGCCGGACGCAACCGCATCTCGGCCATTCAACGGGACGAGATCTCGATCAAGGACCGCATCCGCGACATCATGGACGCGCTTAAGACGAAGGCGGCGGAAGGGGAGAGCAAGGTGCTGTTCTCCTCCTTGATCGGGGAGCGGATGGACCGGCAGGAAGTCGTCGTCACGTTCCTGGCCATCCTCGAGCTGATGAAGCGGCGCTGGATCGCGTGCTACCAGAATCATTTGTTCGACGAGATCGTGCTGTCCTGGACGGGGAAGGAGGTGGCGGAGGATGGACTATTCGAGATTGAAATCGATTCTTGAAGGCCTGCTGTTCGTCTCGGGCGAGGATGGCTTGAGCGCCAAGGCGATCGCCGAAGTCGTCGAGATGGACGTCGACGTCGTGCGGGACGTGCTGCGGGATCTTCAGAGCGACCTGGCCCGCGACGGCCGGGGAGTCCGCGTCGCCGAGGTGGCGGGCGGCTTCCGGCTGACGACCGCTCCCGAGCACGCTCCCTACTTCGAGAAGCTCGCCTATTCGCCGGCGCGCTCTTCTTTGTCCCAGGCGGCGCTCGAGACGCTGTCGATTATCGCCTACCGGCAGCCGATCACGCGGATCGAGATCGAAGAGATCCGCGGCGTCAAGGCCGACCGGGCGATCCATACGCTGGTCGCGAAGGATCTGATCGAGGAGGTCGGACGGGCGGACGCCCTCGGACGGCCGATCCTGTACGGGACGACGAAGTCGTTCCTCGATTACTTCGGCCTCGCCGGCATCGACCAGCTGCCGGATCCGGTCGTCAGCGAATCGGAGGACGAGCTGGAGGAGCGCACGAAGCTGCTGTTCGAGAGAATCGAAGGGCGACAGCTGTCGCTCGACGACCTGAGAGCGCTGGAAGCGGAATGAAGCGTTGGCAACCGAATGAAATTCGCGAGGAGAAGGCCATACTATCCCCATCGAAAGGCGGGGGAAGTATGGCTTTTGTATGGTTATGGACATTGGCCGCCGCGGCGGCGGCGGCGCTCGTGACGGCGGCGCTGCTGTCCTCGATCCGCATCCGGGTCCGCTATTCGCGAAGCGGCCGGCTCGATCAGCTCGTCATCGTCGTGCGGGCGCTGTTCGGCCTCGTCCGGATGCATACGATCGTCCCCTCGATCGCGATTCGGGGCTGGGACATCGTCTATAACCAGAAGTACCGGACGGAAGCGGGGACGTTCGGCGGACGAGCCCAGAAGAAGCGCCGCTTGTCCTGGAGGACGATCGTCCGCTACCGGGGCGTCATGGAGGACCTCGTGACGTCGGCGGGAGAATTCAAGCGGTGGACGCGGCGGACGCTGCGCAAGCTGGAGTGCACCCGGTGGAGGATGGACGTGACGGTCGGAACGGGAGACGCGGCGCTGACGGGCGTCGTGTCCGGGCTGTTCTGGAGCGTTCTCGGCTGCGCCGTCGCGGCGACGGGACAATTCACGACGCTGCGGACCCATCCGCACGGCAGCGTGAAGCCGGTCTATTCCGGGGAAGAATTCACCCTCGTCTGGGAAGCGGACTTCCGCATGAGCATGGGCACGGCCTTGCTCTGCGGCATGCGGCTGGGCACGAGGGCGCTGAAGCTCGGCAAGACGCTGAAGGCGATGAGAAGGTGGGCGGCGCAGCCCGATCGCGCATGAGGGGAGAGCCCGAGGCCCGAATAGAATCGCCGGCGGACAGGCAAGCTAACGGGAGAAAGGAGGATTCCACAATGTCCGAGCATCCGATTCAAGGCCTAATGCAGACTGCCATGGAAAACATCAAGGAAATGGTCGACGTCAACACGATCGTCGGCGAGCCGGTTCAAACCCCCGACGGCAGCGTCATCATGCCGATCTCCAAGGTCGGCTTCGGCTTCGCGGCGGGCGGCAGCGAATTTATGGGAATGGACGACGCGGGAGCCCACGGCCATTCGAACGCCGGAGGAGCGCACGGCGGCGAGAACGGCAAGAACGCGCACAACGCGTCGGTCCAAATGCCGTTCGGCGGAGGAAGCGGCGGCGGGGTCTCGATCACTCCGATCGCCTTCTTGGTCGTCGGCACGCAGGGCGTCAAGGTCGTCCCCCTCGACAACCAGACCCATCTGTTCGAACGGCTGATCGATTCGGCTCCCCAGTGGGTGGACAAGATCCAATCGCTGTTCCAGCGCAACGGAAGCGAGACCGCAAGCGAACAGATCGCGATCCGTTCTTCCAACAACAGCAGCCTCATGTAACGCGCGCGGGGTCCGCCGACTCCGCTCCGGCCGCAAGGCCGGTTTTTTTGTTGAATCATTTGGGACACGCCTACATAAATTGAAGGTAGAGATCCTTAAGCAGCGGCGGCTCTTCGCAACCAAGGAGGACGAATTCACGAATGACCCGTATCCGAACCCGCAACCGTACCCGAACATGCCTTCGCGCCGGCGGACGAATCGGCAGGTTAGGGCCGCTTCTCCGAAAATCGGCTCTGCTGGCCCTCCTACCGGCCATCGCGTGGACCGCTTGGCCTTCGGCCGCATCGGCCAAGCCCGGTCAAGGAACCGACGGCCCCGGAACGCATGCCCAAGCGGCTTCCCTGGTCGACGTGACGTCGGGCCGGGTGCTCTACAGCCGCAACGGCGACAAGGAGATGCGAATCGCCAGCCTGACGAAGATCATGACGGCGATCGTCGCGATCGAGCACGGCAAGCTGGGCGATACCGTCACCGTCAGCCGGCGGGCCGCGGGCAAGGAGGGCTCCTCGCTGTATTTGAAGGCGGGGGAGAAGATCAAGCTGGAGAACTTGCTGTACGGGCTTATGCTGCGTTCCGGCAACGACGCCGCCGAAGCGATCGCGGAGCACGTCGGCGGCTCGCTCGACGGCTTCGTGTACCTGATGAACCGCAAAGCCGAGGAGCTCGGGCTGTCGCACAGCCATTTCGCCAACCCGCACGGTCTCGACCAGCCGGGACATTACTCGTCGGCCAACGACCTCGCCGCGCTGACGGCGTACGCGCTGCATAACGAAGCGTTCCGCGCCATCGTGAGGACGAAGGTGAGGACCGCTCCGAACCCGCACGAGCAATGGGATTATAAATGGGTGAACAAAAACAAGATGCTCTTCATGTACGACGGTGCCGACGGAGTGAAGACGGGGTATACGAAGCTGGCGCTGCGGTGCCTCGTCACCTCCGCCACTCGCGGCGGGCAGCAGCTCGTCGCCGTCACGCTGAACGACCGCGACGACTGGGCCGACCACCGGAGGATGCTCGATTACGGCTTCGCCCGTTATCCGCTTCAGCGCGTCGTCGCCAAGGGGGACCCGGTCTCCGGTTACCCGTTCGCGTCGCTCGGCGACTTCCGGTACCCGTTCGCCGCCGGCGAGCGGGACAAGCTGGAATCGAAGCTCGCCCCGCTCGACCCGTCGAGCGTCGAGTACCGATTCGGCTACCGAGGCAAGATGATCTTCCGGCTGAACGGCAAGGACATCGGCGCGGTGGGCTTGAAGGCGATACCCGCCGAACCGCCGGCGGCGGCCGGCGAATGAAGGCATAGGTGAACAAAGGAGGCGATCGCGATGGTGAACTGGATCTGGCTCGGCATGATTCTGTTCAGCGTCGTCTATGCCGCCGCGAACGGGCGGGTGCAGCAGGTGACCGAAGCCGCGTTCTCCGGCGCCCAGACCGGCGTAACGGTCTGCATCGGCTTGATCAGCATTCTCGTGTTCTGGCTCGGGCTTATGCGGATCGCCGAAGCGTCCGGGCTCGTGGCCAAGCTGGCCCGGGCGGTCGCTCCGGCCGTCCGCTGGCTGTTCCCGGACGTTCCGCGGGATCACCCCGCGTTCGGCTACATCCTCTCCAACATGAGCGCCAACCTGCTCGGGCTCGGCAACGCGGCGACGCCGATGGGCATCCGCGCGATGCAGGAGCTGCAGAAGCTGAACCCCGACCCGAACACCGCCACCCCGGCCATGTGCACGCTGCTCGCGCTCAATACGGCCAGCATCACGCTCGTGCCGACCACCTTGATCGCGATCCGAATGAATTTCGGGTCGCAGCACCCGACCGACATCGTCGCTTCGACGCTGCTCGCGACGATCGTCTCGACCGGCGCGGCCATCCTCGCCGACCGCTGGTACCGATACCGCAGCGGCCCGCCCCCTCTTATGATTCCATCCGCGACCGAGACGAAAGGAGGCTGAACCGTGGTCTCCTTTCTTCATGCCTTGTCGGCCTGGTCCATTCCGATCATGATCGTGCTTATCCCGCTCTACGCGGCGTTCCGCAAAGTGCCCGTCTACGAGACGTTCATCGACGGGGCGAAGGACGGCTTCCAGACGGCGGTGAGCATCATCCCGCATCTTGTCGGGATGATGACCGCCATCGGCATGTTCCGCGCCTCCGGGGCGATGGACGCGATGCTCGGCCTCGTCCGCCCGTTGTTCGAGCGGATCGGCATCCCGGGCGAAGTGCTGCCGCTCGGCCTGCTGCGGCCGATCAGCGGCTCCGGCTCCCTCGCCTACGTCACCGATCTGATCAAGACGCACGGTCCGGACTCGATGATCGCCCGGATCGCCTCCACGATTCAAGGAAGCACCGACACGACCCTCTACGTGCTGACCGTCTACTTCGGCGCGATCGGCATCCGCAAAACCCGCTACGCCCTGAAGGTCGGCCTGTTCTCCGACGCCGTCGGCTTCTTCGCCGCGGCGGCGGCCTGCTGGCTGTTGTTTTAAGCCCGTCCGCAAGGTATGATGGGTGTTGAGGTGAATGTCATTGGAACGTCTGCAGAAGATTCTCGCGAACGCCGGCGTCGCATCGCGGCGCAAGTGCGAAGAGCTGATCACGGCCGGCAAGGTGACGGTCAACGACAAGGTCGTGACGGAACTCGGCGCGAAGGCCGATCCCTTCGTCGACGTCATCGCGGTGAACGGCAGGAAGATCAAGAACGAATCGAAGGTTTACCTGATTTTCAACAAGCCCAAGGGCGTCATTACGAGCTTGAGCGATCCGAAGGGGCGCTCGATCGTCGCGGACTACCTGAAGGACGTCAAGGAGCGGGTGTACCCCGTCGGACGGCTGGATTACGATACGGAGGGGCTGCTGCTCCTGACCAACGACGGAGACCTGGCGCATAAGCTGACCCACCCGAAGCACCACGTGCCGAAGACGTACCTGGCGACCGTCGAGCGGATTCCGCACGGCGACGCGCTGGCCAAGCTGGCCAAGGGCATCAAGCTGGAGGACGGCATGACCGCTCCCGCCGAGGTCGAATACCACGACGTCGATCCCGACAACAAGCAGGCGACGATCTCGATTACGATCCGCGAGGGCCGCAACCGGCAGGTGCGCCGTATGTTCGAAGCGATCCATCATCCGGTCATCCGGCTGAAGCGGATCGCGTTCGGCGGCATTACGCTGGACAACCTGCAGAGGGGCAAGTACCGCAAGCTGACCAAGGAAGAGCTGCTCGCGCTTCGTGCGGCGGCCGAATCTGCGCCGGATCGTGATTGAAGTCACACAATGTTCAAAACCGGAGGTCGGGACGGTCGTCCCTGGCCCCGGTATTTTCGTTATAATCGAGTAAAACGGTTACGATTCCCATTCCGGGGCGGATCCGTCAGCCCAATCGTACGGTGGTGATAACGTGAAGCGTTACCGCAAACCCATTCAATACGTCATTCTGGCGTTCGTCATCCTGATCGGCGGATACGCGATCGGCCGCTCGTTCTTCCACTCGAAGGAAGTGCTGAAGGCCGGAAGCGAGGCCCCGTCGTTCGTTCTGGCCGATCTGCAGGGCGAGACGCATTCGTTGGAGTCGTACCGGGGCAAGCCTCTCGTGCTCAATTTCTGGGGGACGTTCTGTCCGCCTTGCCGCAACGAGATGCCTGCTCTGCAGGCCGAATACGACAAATGGAAGGACCAGGGGCTCCAGCTGGTCGGCATCAACCTGAGCGAGGACCGGATCACGGTGCAGAGATTCGCTTCGGGAGTCGGGGCGTACTTCCCGATCCTGCTCGACAGGAACAAGAAGACGGAGAAGCTGTACGGCCTGAAGGAATACCCGACGACGTACTTCATCTCGGCGGACGGGGTCATTCAGGACGTCGTCGTCGGGGGACCGATGAGCGAGGAAGACATCGACTCGCGGATCCGGAAGCTGTTCCAACAGTAGTAACGCGTCCAGCGCGAACGTTCGCTTTAAATTAGGAGGCTGTGTCGGTTGTTTCAGAACACCAAATGCGAATGCGGACACCAGAATCCGACGGGGACGGTCCTCTGCGAATCGTGCGGCAAGCCGCTCGTGGAGGACCTGCCTCTCGACAGTCCGCTCGAGATGAGATACGACGGCGCCGCCAGACGCTCGCAGAAGGCCAACCCGGATCTGATCGACCGGGTCTGGAACTTCTTCTCGTCGGTGAAGATCGCCGTCTATTTGATCGTCATCACGCTCATAGGCGCCGCCATCGGCACGATCTATCCGCAGGAGAACACGTTCATCAACCTCGACGATCCCGCCCAGTACTATAAGGACACGTACGGGACGTGGGGACAGATCTATCAAACGCTCGGCTTCTCCCGCACGTACGAGTCGTGGTGGTTCGTCGGGCTGCTCGTCATGATCGGAACGTCGCTCGTCATCTGCAGCCTCGACCGGGTGCTGCCGCTGTACAAGGCGCTGTCGAAGCAGCAGGTGCGCAAGCACCTGACGTTCATCAACCGTCAGCAGACGGTCTACAGCGGAACGCTGGAGCAGGACCCGGAAGCATGGACCGCGGCCTTCGAGCAGCAGCTGAAGCGCAAGCGCTACCGCGTCTGGCGCGACGGCACCGCGCTGCTGGCCGAGAAGAACCGGTTCAGCCGCTGGGGGCCGTACATCAACCATATCGGGCTGATCGTCTTCCTGCTCGCCGTCCTCGGCCGCGGAGTGCCCGCCTGGCACATGGACCAGTACGTGTCCATCGACGAAGGGCAGACGAAGCCGATTCCGAACACGAACTATTACGTGAAGAACGAGAAGTTCACCGTCGAGTTCTACAAGGACGAGGAGCTTCCCGAAGGGCTGAAGGGAACGAACCGGGCGAAGCTGTACGAGACGAAGGCGGTCCTGTACGCTTGCACGCAATATTGCGACGATCCGGTGAAGGACCCGGTGCTGACCGAAGTCGAGAAGCACGACATTCATGTCAACAGCCCGCTCTCTTATAAAGGGTTGAAATTATACCAATACAATTACGAGGAACGGATTCGCCTGATCTCGGTCCGTCCGATGCTCGTCGATTCGCAGACCGGACAATCGTACGGTCCGTTCGACCTGCCGATGAACAATCCGCCATTGACTTATAAGGCCGGGCCTTATACGCTGAAATTAAGCGACGTTTTCCCCGATTTTGGCATGGACGAGCAGAATCGGCCGATGACGAAGTCGCGCGATCCGAACAATCCCGCGTTCGTCTTCATCGTGACGGGCCCCGGCCTGCCCGAAGACGGAGAGATCTATATCTACTTCCCGCTGCCGACCGCCGAAGACAAGACGCTTCAGCAGCAGATCAACGCCAGCTTCCAGAAGAGCGGCAACAATTCCGGAAGGTTCTCCTTCCAGGTCGGGAAGATGGAGAACGTCAAGTTCTCGCAATACACGACTTATCTGAACGTGCGCGTCGACCGCGCGATGCCGTACATCTGGGTCGGCGCGGCCATCTCGATGATCGGTCTCGTCATGGGCTTCTACTGGCAGCACCGCCGCATCTGGCTGCGGATCGACGACGGGAAGCTCTCGCTGGGCGCCCATACGAACAAGAATACGTACGGCATTCGGGCCGAAGTGGCCGCCGCGCTGGGCAAGACCGGTATCCAGGTCGATCCCAAGGCGTTGGATAACAGGAGGAATACACGTTGAATTCTTGGCTCCATACTAGCAGCAACGCGTTTATCGTCGCCTTTTTCCTCTATTGCTTCTCGTTCATCGGTTACGCCGTCGCCGTCGCCGGCCGCCGCTGGAGCAACCGCGACCCGGAAGCCCATACGAAGCGCTGGGGGCGGATCGCGTTCGCCCTCGCCATTCTGGGCTGGATCGCGCATCTGACCTTCTTCTTCACGCGCTGGAAGGGCGGAGGGCACATTCCGACGAGCAACATGTACGAGTTCATGACCTTCCTCGGCATGGCCATCATGTTCGCGTTCATCGTCGTCAACCTGATCTACAAGAATCCGCTCGTCGGCGCCTTCGCGACGCCGCTCGTCGTTATCATCATCGCCTACGCGTCCGTCTTCCCGTCCGAGGTGCAGCCTCTGATCCCGGCGCTCAACTCGATCTGGCTCAAGGTGCACGTTACGACGGCGGCTACGGGCGAAGCGTTCTTCGCGGTCGGCTTCGCCGCCGCGCTCGTCCAGCTGCTCCGGGTCGTCGACTTCTCCCGCACGGACAAGGCCGGCAAGCGCCAGCAGCGCTGGGTCGAAGGCGTGCTGTTCTTCATCATTATCGTCGTCGGCTTCCTCGTATCGGTGTTCGGCTTCCGGGCGGGAGGCTACCATGCCGAGTTCCGGCAGGAGCAGTTCCGCATCGACCAGCAGGGCAACGAGGTGTCCACGGTGGCGAAGGTCGAATACGGGCTGCCTCCGATCGTGAAGCCCTACAACAGCGAGACGCTGTCCATGGACTCGTTCCTCGGCGTCGACAAGCCGCTGTTCGAAGCTCCGTCCTGGATGAACGGCGTCAACGCGGGCCGCAAGCTCAACACGGTCATCTGGTCGATCATCTCCGGCCTCATTCTGTACGGCCTGATCCGGCTCGTCCTTCGCAAGCCGCTGGCGGCGAAGATTCATCCGTACCTGGACGGCATCGACCCGGAAGACCTGGACGAGATCAGCTATCGCGCGATCGCCATCGGGTTCCCGGTGTTCACGCTGGGAGCGCTGATCTTCGCGATGATCTGGGCGCAAATCGCCTGGTCGCGCTTCTGGGGCTGGGACCCGAAGGAAGTGTGGGCGCTCATCACCTGGCTCTTCTACAGCGCTTATCTGCACCTTCGCCTATCCCGCGGCTGGCAGGGGACGCGTTCCGCCTGGCTCGCGGTTATCGGCTTCATCGTCGTTCTGTTCACGCTGATCGGCGTCAACCTGGTGATCGCCGGTCTGCATTCCTACGCCGGCGTCTAAGCAGCGCGTGCGGATAGCGAGTGATCTTGTACCAACCAGCAGCCTTATACGAAGGAGTCGGTCGAAATGAACGAAGTGGGCAACCGGATCTTGGTCGTCGACGACGAGGAGCGAATCCGTCGTCTGCTCCGCATGTATCTGGAGAAGGAAGGCTACGTCATCGAGGAAGCGGAAGACGGGGAGACCGCGCTGCGCAAGGCGCTGCAGACCGACTTCGACCTGATCGTCCTCGACCTGATGCTGCCGGGAATGGACGGCATCGAGGTGTGCACGCGCCTTCGCCAGAGCAAGGCGACTCCCGTCGTCATGCTCACCGCCAAGGGCGAAGAGGTCAACCGCGTGCAGGGCTTCGAGGTCGGCGCGGACGATTACGTCGTCAAGCCGTTCAGCCCGCGCGAGGTCATCTTCCGGATCAAGGCGATCCTTCGCCGTTCGTCGGCGACCGCCTTCCTGTCCAAGGACCTGGCGACGAGCAACAATATCGTGTTCCCGCATCTGGTCATCGAGCACGACGCGCACCGCGTGACGGCCGGGGGCCAGGAGGTCAATCTGACGCCGAAGGAATACGAGCTGCTGCACTATCTGGCGAGCTCCCCCGACAAGGTGTTCTCGCGCGAAGACTTGCTGAAGGACGTCTGGAACTACGACTTCTTCGGCGATCTCCGCACGGTGGACACCCACGTCAAGCGGCTCCGGGAGAAGCTGAACCGGGTGTCCGTCGAGGCGGCGTCGATGATCACGACCGTCTGGGGCGTCGGCTACAAGCTCGAGGTGGCGAAGTAAGCGTATGGCGATCTGGAGAAGCGTAGTCGGCAAGCTGTGGCTGACGATCATCGGACTCGTCGCCGTCGTCATCTCGACCATCGGGCTCTTCTTGCTCAATTACATCGATCTGACGTTCGTCGATGCGGGCAAGATCAAGCATCTATTCGTTTATTCGGGGGCTGTCGGCTTTTTGCTGACAACCTTTTTCGCTTTTTTCCTGCTGACCAAGATCACGCAGCCGCTCCGCGAGATGAAGGAAGCGGCGGACCAGATCGCGCAGGGCGATTACACGGCGCGCGTCGCCATCCGCTCGTCGGACGAGATCGGCGAGCTGGCGAACACGTTCAACGCAATGGGATCGGAGATCGACACGCTCATCCGCGCCTTGGAGCATGAACGCGACCATCTGAGCAGCGTCCTGCGGAGCATGACGGACGCGGTCATCTCGTTCAACAAGGAAGGCGGCGTCATTCTGACCAACCCTCAGGGCAAGAACCTGCTCGAGGAGTGGAATTCGGTCGACTGGAGCGACTCGGACGCCGAGCGCAGGGGCGAAGTGCCGGGACCGCTGCTCGACACGTACCGGACCGTGATCCGCAGCGGAAGGGAATGGACGAACAAGATTCACGTGCAGAGCGAGGTGTACTCCGTCGTCATGACTCCGCTCGTGTCGTCGGACGGCATCCGGGGGGCGGTCGCGGTGCTGCGGGACGTCACCGAGGAATTCCGCGTGGAGAAGCTGCGTAAAGATTTCGTAGCGAACGTGTCGCACGAGATCCGGACGCCGCTGTCGATGGTGCAGGGATACAGCGAGGCGCTTATGGACGATATCGCGGCGTCGCCGGAAGAGCGCAAGGAGCTCGTGCAGGTCATTCACGACGAATCGCTGCGGATGGGCCGTCTCGTCCGAGATCTGCTCGATCTGGCCCGCATGGAGGCCGGCCACCTGGAGATGAACTACCAGGAGCTCGACGTGAACGCGCTGCTCGGCCGGGTATTCCGGAAGTTCTCCGCCCTGACGAAGGAGAGAGGCATCTCGCTGACCAAGTCGGAGGACCGGGACGATCTCGTTCTCGCGGCGGCGGACGGCGACCGTCTGGAGCAGGTCTTGACGAATCTGCTGGACAACGCCATCCGCCACACGCCGGCGGGAGCTTCTATCCGGATGACCGCGGAGAGAATCGGCGGCTCGCGGGGAGACGAGATCAGGCTGACGGTGGAGGACGAGGGCCAGGGCATACCGCAAGAAGATTTGCCGTACATCTTCGAGAGGTTCTACAAGGCCGACAAGGCGCGCAAGCGCGACCACAGCGGGGGAACGGGGCTGGGGCTCGCGATCGTCAAGAACCTGGTGGAGGCGCACGGGGGCAAAATCTCGGCCGCCAGCGAAGCGGGAAGCGGAACGAAGTTCACGATTTTGCTTCCCGTGAACGGCAGACGCTGATATCGAATAGAAGACGAATCGATTATCGCAGAGGAACATCGGGATCGACGCCCTCGGCCCAAGGCCGAGGGCTAACGCGATGAGGGGGAACGCCGCGTGAACTGGGGTAATCGCTTACATCGAACGGCCGAACGTTTGACGGGGGCTCTCGGCTTGAGCCGGGAAGCGTGCGTGTCGCTGTTCATTCACGGATGCTTCCAATTCGGGGCGTCCATGTCGGGGTTGTTCCTGAACTTATACTTATGGCGCTTGACCGGGGATTTATGGATTAACGGGGTATTCAATATCATCGTCTACGCAATGACTCCGATCGCGTTCGCTCTGGGAGGGTGGATCGCGAAGAGGATGGACCGAATGGTGACGTACCGGGTCGGCATCGTTCTGATCGCGGCCTTTTATTTGGTCGTTATTTTCGCCCGGGACAGCGTCGCGGATTATTACCCGTTGTTCGCCACCTGCAACGGGCTCGCGCTCGGCCTCTATTGGATAGGCTACCTCGTGCTCATGTACGACGTGACCGATGCGAGAAGCCGAGGGAGGTACCTCGGCGTCAACATGATCGTGTTCAACTCGGCCGGGCTCGCCGGGCCGGCTCTGGCGGGCTACTTGATCGGCCTGTTCAAGGGGCTGCAAGGCTATATCGTCATGTTCGGCGTCGCCTGCTTCATGTTCCTGGTATCCGCGGTATCCAGCACGCAGATCAAGAGGAAGAGCTCGCATCACCGGACGTATTATTTGAAGTTCGCGACGCCGATCATGAGACGCAACCGCATCTGGCTGCTCTCCTTGATCAGCTTCCTGATGCTCGGCGTGTTCCAAGGCATTATGCTGTTCCTGCCGAACATTCTGCTGTATCAGACGGTCGGCAGCGAGAGATGGGTCGGCCTGCTGACGGTGTTCTTCTCGCTGCTCACGATCTCGATGGGCTTCCTTATCTCCAGACGGAGGGGAGAACGCTCCGTTCGCAGGGACGTACTCGTATCCGTCTTGCTGATCACCGCCGCGGCTTGCGCGCTGCTCGTCGAGATCCGGCTGTGGTCGGTGCTCGTCTTCATGATCGCGTTCTCGTTCCTGAATCCGCTTACCGTCAACTCGCTGACCTTCTATTATTACCGACTGATGGACGATCTCCCGTTAAAAGGGCAATTCCGCATCGAGTCCGTGGTCGTTCGGGAGCTGTTCCTGAACGTGGGGCGCGTCATCTCGATCTTCACCCTCATCCGCTTCGCCGAGAACCCGGAGGCTTCTTCGCTTCCGGTCGTGCTCGTCGCGACGTCGGCGCTGCAATTCGTCATCGTCGGGCTGCTTCGCAAGTCGGAGCGGCTGCCTGCCTAGACGAAGCAAAAAGAACCGGCCGTCGGCCGGTTCTTCGTGTTCCATGACGCGATTCCGTCAAGATTATACCAATTGGATCTCCTTGGCGCTGACGAGATCCGTCAGGGCGGCCACTTGGGACAGCACTTCCTTCGGAACCGCCTTGTCGACGCCGAGGACCATGATCGCCGCTCCGCCGGCGAGCTTCCGGCCGACCTGCATCGTGGCGATGTTGACGTCGTTCGAGCCGAGGCACGTGCCGACGCGGCCGATGATGCCCGGCTTGTCGTGGTGGGAGATCAGCAGGATGTGGCCTTCCGGCGAGACGTCCACCGGATATTGGTCGATCTGCGTGATGCGTTCGCCGAACCCGTTGAGCAGGGCGCCAGCGACGGTGCGCTCCTCCTTGCCGGTGCGCAGCGTGACGGAGACGAGGTTCGTGAAGCCCTTGCTCGCCTGGGACTTGTTGACGACGATATTGACCCCGCGAGTCTTCGCCAGGTGCATCGCGTTAACGGCGTTGACTTGATCCGAACCGAGGTGGTGGGACAGGACGCCTTGCACCACGTAGCGGGTCAGCGGCTGCGTGTCGACGTCCGCAAGCTCGCCGGAGTAGCCGACGACGATCTCCTTGACCGCTCCTTCGGCGGATTGCGCCGCGAAGCTGCCCAGCTTCCGTCCGAGCGTGAAGTACGGCTCCAGCTTGGACAGGACGTCGGCCGGGACCGGAGGCATGTTCACCGCGTTCTTGTAAGGCTCTCCGCGCAGAATGTGCAGGAGCTGCTCCGAGACGTCGATCGCTACGTTCTCCTGCGCTTCGACGGTCGAGGCGCCGAGGTGAGGGGTGACGATGATCTTCGGATGCTTCAGGAACGGATGGTCCGGCTTCGGCGGCTCTTCCTCGAATACGTCGAACGCGGCTCCGGCGACGATGCCGGCGTCGATCGCTTCGACGAGAGCCTGCTCGTCGATGATGCCGCCGCGAGCGCAGTTCACGATGCGCACGCCCTTCTTGATCCGGGAGAACTGCTCCTTGCCGATCATGTGGCGGGTCTCCGGCGTGAGCGGGGTATGCACGGTGATGAAGTCGGCTTCGCGCACGACGTCGTCGACGGAGGCGAGGCGGACGCCGAGCTTCTCCGCGCGCTCTTCCGTCAGGAACGGGTCGTAGCCGAGCACCGTCATGCCGAACGCCTTGGCGCGGGCGGCCACTTCGCTGCCGATCCGGCCCATGCCGAGCACGCCCAGAACCTTGTTGCGCAGCTCGACGCCGACGAACGACTTGCGGTCCCATTCGCCGCCGACGGTCTTCAGGTAAGCTTGCGGAATGTGGCGGGCGAGCGCCATCATCATCGCGAAGGTATGCTCGCAAGTCGTGATCGTGTTGCCGTCCGGAGCGTTGATGACGACGATCCCGCGCTTGGTGGCAGCTTCCAGATCGATGTTGTCGACGCCGACGCCGGCGCGTCCGATCACCTTCAGCTGCTTGCCGGCGGTCATGATGCGATCGGTGACGCGGGTCTGGCTGCGTACGAGAAGGGCGTCGTATTCGCCGATGATCGCGACGAGCTCGTCTTCGGACAGCCCCGTTTTCTTGTCGATGGAGATGTCGGACGCCTCCACCAGAAGAGAGATGCCCAGATCGCTGATCGGGTCCGATACCAACACTTTAAACATGCAAGATCCCCCTAAACTTCATAAGTATAGAAAACACCCTCAGCCTCCCCGTGTCCGCCGTCAGGCGAACGAACGGTGCGATGAGGGTGATGACGCCGAAAGATCGTCCTGTCTGATCCTGCGCTTCAATAACCTTTACTATTTTATAGCAAGGGGACAGGCAAATCAATGGTCAAAAAGCGACAATACGTCGCCGGATCCGACGGATTCGCCTCTTTTACTTGTCCGGCGAGAAAAAGGGAAGCTGCGGAAGCAGCTGCTTCGCGTAGAAGCGATTCTTCAAGCTGAGGAAATCCCCGCTTCGGACCGCGTCCGTCCGGGTGAGCAGCTCGGCGATGGAGCCCATCGTCTTCAGCTTCATCTTCTCGGCTTGGCCGGAGGCGATGAAGCTGTCGATTCGAGCGGTCAGGTCGTGCGGCAGGAAGTCGCTCATCAGCGATTGCTCCTGCAGGTAGCGGGCCGTCAGCTCGTTCTTCGCCACGAGAGGGAGAATCTTCCACTGCGTCAAGCCGATCGTCGTCTTGTAATCGGAATCGAACGGAATGTCCATGTCGACGGAGGAGGCCCACTTGACCATCGAATCGTAATAGCTCCGCTGGGCCGACAGGCCGTTCTTCAAGCCTTCCTTGTAGTAGGCGTCCCCCCGAATCTTGTTCAAGGCGATGCCGGCCGTGCCCTCGTTCGCCGACGCGACGTTCTCCGAGAACGCGGAGGCGTACAGCTTCAAGCTCTTCAGGTATTGGTCCTGCGCTTCCTTCAGAAGCGGAGAGACGGGATTCGTATAGGCCACTTTGACCGATGCGTATTTGCCCGTCGCGGCCTTGGCCAGCTCCTTCAGAGAAGAGGAGCGGTCGATCGAATCGTCGGCGAGCCACTTCTGCTGGGCGGCCTGCCAATCGGACATGAATTCACGATAAGGCAAAAATACGGTATGATAGAAGGATACGAGGTCTTGCAGCTGGTATGCGACGGCCGCGGCGGGAGAGGCGGATTCCGTCGGGGCGTCCTTCTCCTGCCTGGCTTCGGCCTGGGACGTTCCGACTTTGACTCCGTAGAAGAAGGCTCCTACCGCAACGATGAGCATGAAGAGAAAACCAAGAGCGAACATGAGATCAATGCGAGTTAGACGTTTTTCCATCATAGACTCCTCTTTACGGTCGATTTGTTAGGTCTAGTATAGTGAATAATGGAACATCTCAACAATATTAAAGTGATCGAAGCGCAGGGGGAACATGAGAAAATTCGACATTCGCAAGCTCAGGTTGCGCAAGCTGACGCTGGAAGACATGAACGACCGCCTGCTGCTCGTCAATCTGTATTTCACGCAGCTTATTACATTCATTATCGGTTTATTGTGGGTGATTTTACAGGGGAGAAACCCCATTTCTTTGTTCGAAATGCCCGATAGCCCCGGTTTTCTCGGATATGCCGTCGGATTGGCCGCGCTGGTCGTCTTGTTCGACCTCGCGATCTCCCGGTGGGTGCCGGAAGAGGCGATGGAGGACGGCGGAGTGAACGAGAGGATCTTCAAGACGCGGCCGATCTGGCACATCGCCCTCATCTGCCTCGTCGTCAGCGTCTGCGAGGAGCTTCTCTTCCGGGGCGCGATCCAGCACGCCATCGGCCCCTATTGGACGAGCATCGTGTTCGCCGCCATCCACGTGCGCTACTTGCGGCACTGGATTCCGACCGGCCTGGTGTTCGCCATCAGCTACGCGTTCGGCTGGATCTATATTTGGACCGATACGATCTGGGCGCCGGTCGTCGCCCATTTCCTGTTCGATCTCGTCATGGGACTCATTATCCGTTTACGGAGGGAATCGCAAGCATGAAAGAGGAAGACCGTTCCTCGGTGTGGGATCGCTTCATGGAAGCGAAGCGGCACGCGTTCGAGGAACCGGAAGGAGAGGACGCGGAGCCGGACGCTCCGCGGACGCTGGAGGAGCTGGAAGCGGCCATCGCCAAGGCGGCGGAGTCGTCCGGCATTCCGGAGACGGGGATGCCCCCGCGGGCATCCGTCCATCCTTCGAGCCGCCGGAATTGGAGCCGTTGGTTTTACCGCGCGCTGGTCGTTCTGTTCGCGGCGCTGGTATCCGGCCTGTTCTGGTGGGGCAATCAGCAATAGTCTTCGGGCTCCGGCGTACCGGGCGAACGCGGCCTTCAGCTCCCGGCGTCGACGAGAGCCGGGTCGACGAAGGAATAGCCTCTTTTCTCGAGCTCGGTCAAGAGGGGATCCAGCGCTTCGCCCGTCCACGGAAGCTCGTGCATCAGAATATTGCTTCCGGAGTGAAGCTGGCCGGTTACGTTCTTCACGATGGCCGACGTCTTGTCTTTGATCTTCGTCCCGCTCATCTCCCAATCGAGAGAGCCGTTGGACCACGTCATATACAGCAGGCCGTACTCCTTGGCGATCGCGCGGGCGTCCGCGTTGCCGGACGCGTGGGGCGGCCGGAAGAAGGCCGGCGTCTTGCCCGTCGTCTCCTTGACGATGTCCTGCACGTCGCCGATCTGCTTGCGGATCGTCTCGGCCTTCTCCCGGCCGAGCTTGATATGGTCCCAGGAGTGGTTGCCGATCGTCTGGCCGCGGGCGTCGATCTCCTTCAGCAGTTCGGGATGCTCCTTGACGCGGTAGCCGTTGACGAAGAAGATCGCTTTGGCATGGTGCTTGTCCAGCGCGTCGAGAATCGGCTTCAGCGTCTCTTCGGACTTCGGGCCGTCGTCGAAGGTCAGCAGAACGACCTTGGAAGGCGTCTTCTCCTTGTCGATCGGCACGATGTCGTAGTTCTTGTTCATCTTATACGTCTTCTCCGGCGCCTCGTTCTCGGAGGACGGGGACGACCCGGACGGCGATGCCGGCGGGGCTGCCGATGCGGGAGCCGCGGAAGCGGACTCCGCCGGAGAGCCGGAGGCTTGGCCGGAGGGCGGCGCAGCCTTGGCCGATGCGGAAGCGGAAGCGGAAGGAGCGGAGCCTCCGGAGGAGGCTGACGGCTCGAATCCGCCGCAAGCGGGCAAGGCGGCCAAGGACAGGAGCAAGACGGGTACGGCGGCGGCAGAAGCCAAGCGGTTCATGGAAGCAAGCTCCTTCTCGTAGGGGGAATTGGGGCTTGGGCGAGCCGTGTCGTCGCCCGAGCACCTCCGATTTTAGCATATCCCCTTCGTCGCGGCACTGGGGACTCTTCCTTATTTTGAGGGGGAATGAGCCGTCGGAACCGAGCCACACTAGACATTGTCGGACCCGGAAGACGGGGGCCTGAAGGCTACAGGAGGTGCACGGAATGAAGATCGGAACATTCGTATTGGGCGGATTGGCCGGAGCCGCGCTGGTCATGGTCATGCAAAGGAACGGCCGCTTGTCCGCCATGGCGGGAAGCGTCGGCCAGCAGATGCGGAGCCGGATGGGCGGCATGAAGGAAGACGCGATCGGGAAGATGCTGAACATGCGGTTCGGCGGAAGCCGAAGCTCTTCGGGCGGTGACGCCTCCGCGTCCCGCAGGAACAACGCTTCGGACGCCGCGAAGAGCGGCGGTCTGGACGAGATCGCCCATCTGGCCTCGCAGGACTCCGAAGTCCAGCAGCAGGTGAACGAGATTCTCGACCAGAACGGGCAGCACCGAATTTGACGGCGAGCCGCGGCGGACGCCGCATGATGGCCGGACGGCGCTTGGAATGCTCCCCGAGGGGCAACCAGGCGCCGTTTTTTTGCTTTTCGTGGGTTTTCCCTAGTGCATTTCATAGGAAGAAGTGATAACATGTTGTCAAAGCAGAAATCAATCACACATTATATGCCGCGTCATACGCTGTTATCACCCATCGTGCGCAGAAGGAGGATCCTGTCATGAGGATGGAGCGGCTTAGCCAGGACAAGATTAGGATTTTCCTTACTTTTGACGATTTGTCGGAACGCGGGATCCAGAAGGAAGACATGTGGCGGGAGATTCCCAAAGTCCACGAATTGTTCAGCGAAATGATGGACCAAGCTTACAACGAGCTCGGGTTCGACGCTTCGGGCCCGCTGGCGGTCGAAGTGTTCGCGATGCCCGCCCAGGGGATGGTCGTCATCGTCACGCGAGGGAAGCTGGACCGGGATGTCGAATCGTCGTCCGAGGAAGAGCTCGAGGAAGAAGTTTACGAGATGGAAGTTACGCTCGAGCAGAGCGAAGCCATTATATATCGTTTCCGGGACATCGAAGACGCCATCGGGGCCGCCAAGACGCTGAATCATCACTTGACGGAAGAAGGACGCATGTACCGCTACCAGAATCAGTGGGTTCTCTGCTTCGATCCCGCCGGTCTCGAGACCGCGGGGTACAACGCGCTGATCGCGGTGCTCGCCGAATACGGCGAAGCGACGTCCGTCACTCCCGCCGTTCTGGAGGAGTACGGGCAGCTGGTCATCGCCTCCAACGCCGTCAAGGTGCTCGCCGAGCATTTCGCTTGATCGCCGGAAGGATTATCGCATGAACGAACGCGTTCTCTTGTCTGTGGGGTTGGCCGATACCGGTTTAATAAGAAGCGGACATTTTGCGCTGAACGGACGACGTTTACCGCGGAATGTTCGCTTTTTGTTCATGGAAGAATCGAGGAACTTGCTTCCAACCGGGTGTCCTTCGCCGCCGAAGGATGTATAATGGGTTCAGGAAAGGAGGGAGAACGCTAGGTGCTTCTCTTCTCGATGCTGGCCGCGGCCATCGCGCCGGGGATCGCGCTGCTCGCTTACTTCTATTGGAAAGACCGCTACGACGCGGAGCCGCTCCCCATCGTCATCAAGCTGTTCTTGACCGGGGCGTTGACCGTGCTGCCCGTCATGATCGTCCAGAGAGCTCTCCTCTTGTGGCTCGGGGAATCGCCGTTCGCGTTCTCCTTCATCGTCTCGGAGGGCGTCGAGGAATTCATCAAGTGGTTCGTGCTGTTCCACATCATATACAATCATACCGAATTCGACGAGCCGTACGACGGCATCGTCTACGCGACGGCGGTGTCGCTCGGGTTCGCCACGCTGGAGAACGTGCTGTACGCCTTCACCGAGCCGGTCACCTTTGGCATGCTGCTCGTCCGGGCGCTGCTTCCCGTGTCGGGCCACGCGCTGTTCGGCGTGTTCATGGGCTATTCCATGGGACGGGCCAAGTTCTCGTCCGGGAAGCAGATCAAGCTTCATCTGGTCCTCTCTCTGCTGCTGCCGGTGGCCGCCCACGGCCTCTTCGACTTCATCATGAAGACCGTGCCGTCCCGTTGGCTGTGGATCATGGTGCCGTTCATGTTTATCCTGTGGCTGCGGGGCATCCGGAGCGTCAACCGGGCCAACTCGGTCTCCCCCTTTCGCTTGATCAAGCGGGAGGAAGAGGTTAAATCGTAGCGAACCCGTCCATACTTCCGAATATAGACGACAAGGCGGAGTCCGTCTCCGCGCGTACATGGGAGGGTAAGCGATGTCGGCGCCTCGGGTGAAGGTGACGATCCGGTGCAACCGCTGCGGCGAGAAGTTCGTGCTGCGAGGCCGCAGGGAGCGGGGAAGAGTCGATACCGGGTTCAAGATGTGCCTGTGCAGCAACGCGGAAGATTTCGATATCGAAGAAGAACGGGCGTGAATAAAGTCGGCCTCGAATTCCCACAATAACGCCGAACGGCAGTCTGGGAATGAAAGGGGTCGGCTTTTCATGTATAAGCGTCTGAGCGCGGTGCTGTTTCCGATCGCAACGTTGCTGTTTGTCGGGTCCATTCTATGGGGCTATCAGGAGCATCAGGAGAAGAACGCGATTCTGATCAAGGCGGAGAACCAGTACCAGCGGGCATTCCACGATCTGACGAATCATATGGGCCGTCTGCAGGACGAGCTGGGGCAGACGCTCGCCGTCTCGTCGGTATCGCACGGAATGCAACGCAAGGGCCTCGTCAAAGTATGGAGACTGACGGGCGAAGCGCAGAACGAGATCAACCAATTGCCTCTCGCCATGCTTCCATTCAACAAGGCCGGGGACTTCCTGTCGCGGATCGCGGACTTCGCCTACAACACGTCCGTGCGGGATCTGACCAAGGAGCCTCTCTCTCAGGACGAGCTCAAGACGATGAAGTCGCTGTACGCCAAGGCGACGGACATCAATCGGGATCTGGGGAAAATCCAGAACGCGGTGCTGTCCGATCATCTGCGGTGGATGGACGTCGAAGTGGCGATGGCGGGCAAGGACGAGCCTCACAACAATACGATCATCGACGGATTCAAAGCCGTGGACAAGAAAATCTCCTCTTATCCGGAGAACGATTGGGGTCCGTCGGCGATGTCGACCAAGCGCCGCCGTTCGGTGCACGTGCTGTCCGGCCGCGACGCGACTCCCGACGAGATCGGAAGGGCGGCGCTCGCCTTCATCGGCACGACGGTCCACTCCGGTACGGGGCATAACGTGCACGTATCCGAGAACGGCAAGAACACGGACATGCCGGGCTACACGGCCACGGTCGCGGGAGCGAACGGGGAGAACATCCAGCTCAACTACACCCGCAAGGGCGGACAGCTTCTCTGGTACATGAACGCCCGCGACGTGAAGGCGCGCAAGCTCGACTTCGCCGAGGCGAAGAACAAGGCGACCCAATTCCTCGTCCGACACGGGTACAAGGACATGACGCCCGTCACTTACGACGAGTACGACCACGTGGCCGTCTTCACTTACGTCGCGCTGAAGGACAACGTCCGGATCTATCCGGACAAGGTGACGGTGCGCGTCGCGCTCGACAACGGGGAAGCGGTCGGCCTGCAGGCGTCCGACCACGTGTTCGCTCCCAAGACGCCCGCGGCCGGCAGCCCCAAGATCGCGAAGGAGAAGGCCCAGAAGGCGCTCCATCCCGAATTCAAGGTGCAGAATTACAGCTTGGCCGTCATCGAGAACGAGCAGAACAAGCCCGTCTTGTGCCATGAATTCACCGGAGGGGTGAACGGCGGCAAGTACCGGATTTACATCAACGCCGACACGGGGCTGGAAGAGACGGTCGAGAAGATTCCGGAGACGGCGAGGGCATTGTTGAAATAACTCGAAAAAAGTCGGCTGCCCGACGCGCCATTCGAGCGGAGGGCGGCTATTTTTTTCGAAGCGGAGGAGTGTTCTGGGCCTTGCGTCATGGTATAATCGGGAAGTACGGCGGATACGTGCCGAATATGCCGCCTCTTGGAGGGTTCAGGGTGCTTCCCAAAGTTAACCAGACGATGTTTATTCAAGCTTCTCAGGACGCGGGACAAGAGCACGCGGCAACGCTTCGTTCGCGCGTCGCGGACATGAACGCGACTTCCCTATACCTCGAGATCCCGCTGGACGAGAAGTCCGGAAGGTACCATCGGGCCCGGGCCGGCGAGGAATTTCGGGTTACATACTATACGGCCGAAGGCGTCAAGCATCAATTCTCGACGACGGTGACCGGCTTCCGCAAGGAAGAAGCGATGTCGCTGATCGAAGTCCGCAAGCCGGCCGCCGAGGAGATCGCGCGCGAGCAGAGAAGAAGCTTCCTGCGGGTGGAGGCGCAGCTCGAGATCGCCGTCCGCATCGGGGACAAGCTTCGCTTCGTCGCCTTGACGGAGGACGTCGGCGGGGGAGGAGTCTCGTTCCGCTGCGAGAGGAAGTGGCCGATCAACCCGGGGCTGAAGCTGATGTGCTGGCTGCTCATACCGTACCGCTCGGGCAGCATCGAGCACGCGCAATTCGCGGCCGAGGTCGTTCGGGTGAAGGAAGCCGAGCCGAATCATTATATCGTCATGATGAAGTTCGACGACATCTCCGACGTCGATCAGCAGAAGGTCATCCGGTATTGCTTCGAACGACAACTCGATTTTCGCAAGGACTGATGAACATGAACGATCGCGATCGGAACAGGCGGGCGGCCGAATGGTTCGCCGCCGCCGAGAGCTGGATCCGGAAGGGGATCGCCGTTCTCGCGGCGCTGCTCGTTCTGGCGCAGCTGGCGCTGCACTATCCTGCGGCGAGGTCGCTGCTGACCCCGGCCGTCCACGGAGAAGGAACCCGCTACCGTTCGGAATGACGGAACGAAGCCGGTTCCGCTTTTTTGCATCTGCGGGTGGGGTGTGGTATAATTTGCTCATTCGCATGCAGGCATAGCTTGCCTGCGTTTTCTTTAAACGGTTCGGAGAGCAGCAGATCCCCGCCGATTCTTGTCTGAATCGTCAACGCGAAGCCGATTCGCCGTCGGACGACGCCGAAGAAGCCGGTCATGGGGCAGTCGACTAGGAGGAGCTTGCACTTTCGATGAATTCGCATTCGAGGCATCCGATCAACATAGCGATCGACGGGCCCGCGGGCGCGGGGAAGAGTACCGTGGCCCGGCTGGTCGCGAACGCGCTTCAGTATATATACGTGGATACCGGCGCCATGTACAGGGCCGTGACCGCGGTTGCGCTGGAACGCGGCATTCCTCCGGACGATGAGGAAGCCGTCGGTCGATTGGCCGAGAACCTGGACGTCGTCCTGTTGCCCGGGGACGAAGGTCAGAGGGTGTTGGCGGACGGAACGGACGTTACGTCGCGCATACGGACCATCGAGGTGAACCGCAACGTCTCGCGGGTGGCTACATACGAAGCCGTGCGGACGAAGATGGCCGAAGCCCAGAGGCGCATGGCCAAGGCCAAGGGAGTCGTCATGGACGGGCGGGACATCGGGACCCACGTGCTTCCCGACGCCGAACTGAAGGTCTTCTTGACGGCTACTCCCCGAGAGCGCGCCCTCCGCAGATTCAAGGAGATGGGAGATCAAGCGAACATCACCCTGAAGCAGCTGGAGCGCGATATCGCCGAGCGGGACCGAATGGACCAGGAGCGGGAGATCGCTCCGCTTCTTCGCGCGCCGGATGCCAAGTTCATCGATTCGACGGGACGGACGATCGAGCAGATCGTGGACGAGATCGTCGAATGGGGACGGGCGGCATCAAGAACCATTTCGGCGGGGGAGAAGTAGACTATGTTGTATCGGTTCTGTCGGCTTCTGCTTAGAGTCCTGTTCAAGGTCGTCTACCGGTTCGAAGCGAGAGGAGTCTCCCATATTCCGCTCGACGGGCCCGTCGTCCTCAGCAGCAATCACAAGAGCTTGATCGACCCGATGACCCTCGGCATCGCCGTGCCCCGCAAGGTGCATTACATGGCGAAGCAGGAGCTGTTCGGCATTCCGTTGTTCGGCCCGTTCATCCGGGCTCTCGGCGCCTTCCCCGTCAAGCGCGGAGGCGTCAGCAAGGAAGCGATCCGGACGGCGCTCTCGATTCTCGAAGAGGGCAAGGTCATGGGCATCTTCCCGGAAGGAACCCGCAAGGGAGAGAGAATCGACGGAGTCGCGATGGGCAAGCGAGGCGCGATCAGCATGGCCGCCCGTTCCGGAGCCGCCGTCGTGCCGGTCGCTCTCGTGGGGGATTACCGTCCCTTCCGCAAGATGATGGCCGTCTACGGGGCCCCGCTCGACTTGAGCCCCTATCTGGTCAAGGGAGCCGAGGATTACGAGGCGGCGACCGAGCTGATGATGTCCCGGATTCGCGAGATGATCCGAACCGGCCGGCCGGCCGAATGATTCGCCCGCGCCGTGCATGATTCGCGCGCATTACCATCATACTACAGGTATTATTTGGTTTATCACCGTTCCGTGTGATTTAAACGCCGCTATCGATGCGGGTTTAAATAAAGTTGGGGTAGAACTGAGGAGGTATTTTCATGTCTGAAGAAATCAAAGTCCAGGAAGCGGCTGCCGCCGAGACGGTCAGCCAGGATGCGTTGGAGAACGTCGTATCCTTGAAGAAGGGCGATACGGTCAAAGGAACGATCGTCAAAATCGAGGACAACCAAGCATTCGTAAGCCTTGGATATAAATACGATGGAGTCATTCCGCTGCGCGAATTGTCCTCCGTCAATCTGGACAACGCGTCGGACGCCGTTCAAATCGGCCAAGAGGTCGAAGCGAAGGTCGTCAGCATCAACGACGAGAAGGAGAGCCTCGTTCTCTCCAAGCGCCAGATCGACAGCGCCCGCGCCTGGGACGATCTGCAAGCGAAGTACGATAACGGCGAAGCGTTCGAAGTGACCGTCGCCGACGTCGTCAAGGGCGGCCTCGTCGCCGACGTAGGCGTTCGCGGCTTCATCCCGGCTTCGATGGTGGAACGCCACTTCGTCGAAGACTTCTCGGGCTACAAGGGCCGCACGCTCCGCGTCAAGATCAAGGAGATCGACCGCGAGAACAACAAGGTCATCCTGTCCCAGAAGGAAGTTCTCGAAGCCGAGTACGAAGAGCAGAAGCAGAAGATCATGGCTTCGCTCGAGCCGGGCCAAATCATCGAAGGAACCGTTCAACGCCTGACTCCGTTCGGCGCCTTCGTCGATATCGGCGGCATCGACGGCCTCGTGCACGTATCCGAGATCGCCTGGACGCACGTCGCCCACCCGGCCGACGTCGTATCCGAAGGCCAGCAAGTAAAGGTTAAAGTGCTGAAGGTCGATCCTTCGATCGGCAAGATCAGCCTGAGCATCAAGGCCGCTCAACCGGGCCCGTGGGAGACGGCAGCCGGCCAATTCCACACCGGCGAGATCGTCACCGGCGTCGTCAAGCGCCTCGTCAGCTTCGGCGCGTTCGTCGAGATCGCTCCGGGCGTCGAGGGACTCGTCCACATCTCCCAGATCGCTCATCGCCATGTCGTAACTCCGTTCGAGGTTCTGAAGGAAGGCCAAGAAGTCAAGGCGAAGATCCTCGACTTCAACCCGGCCGAGAAGCGCGTCTCCCTCTCCATCAAGGAGACGGAGGAAGCTCCTCCCCGCGAAGAACGCGAGCGCGCTCCTCGCGGCAACCGCGGACCGAAGGAAGAGACCAACCTTCCTCCCGCGGAATCCATGAGCTTCACGCTCGGCGAGAAGTTCGGCGACAAGCTGAGCAAGTTCAAGTAATCGAGATTTCGACACGCCCCGGGATTACGGTCCCGGGGTTTTCTTTTTTTTCTCCTCCTTCGCTCCCATCCCGAGGACCTTCAAGCATGCTAAGGCAGCCGCGCGGCGAATACTAAGGGCGCGCGATAGAGGGGGGAGTCGAATGCCGGCGGGTTACGTATCCGCCGTCGTCTGGATGACGGCGGTCATTCTCTGGTGGAGCGGTTGGAGAAGGGAGATGGCGGACGGGATTCCGGGCTCGCTTATCACTCTCTTCCTGATCGGCTGGGGGCTCTGCGTTCGCGCCACGATCCCGGCAAGCTGGCTCGGACAAGGGGCGCTTGTTCACGGCGCCACGGCGTTCACGCTAGCCGCCGCGGCGGCGATCGCCTTCCGGGTCGAAGGCGCGGGGAGGTTGGCGGCTTGCGCGGCGGGCATCCTGCTGGCGTCCATCGCCTTGTTCCTGGACAAGCTCGCCGAGTTCGTGCCGGGGCTAATGACGATGGAGCCGATCTGGTGCACGTCGGCGATTCTGTCCGTCGTCGCCGCGATCGTCGTCCGCGGAGCGGGCGAGCAGTTCGTCGCCCTGACGCTCGGACTCGCCTTGTCCGAGACGGCCGCCGCGATGCTGGGCGATCCTGCCGGAGGGCCGATTCGGTTCGGGGGCTTCGAGTGGACGGATCGCTGGTGGCTGACGGCGGCTTCGGTCCGGGCGCTCTCGACGGCGGCCGCCTGGCTGCCGCGGCGGGCGGAAGACGGACGGTGGAAGCGCGGCGAAGAGCGATCGTGATCCCAGAGGCCGCCTGCCGCCGTCCGGCATCGAGATTCGGCGTCGGCCAACTAGAGTTAGCCAACGGAAGCTATTTTTGTTATGATGAAGATTGTGAGCAAATATGGTTGACCATTGAGGAGTGAAGGTATGGCAAGACCCGTCATCGCCATCGTAGGACGGCCGAACGTGGGCAAGTCTACGATTTTCAACCGGATTATCGGCGACCGGCTGGCCATCGTTGAAGACAAACCCGGAATCACCCGCGACCGCATCTACGGCTCCGGCGAATGGAACGGCATCGCGTTTAGCGTTATTGATACGGGCGGTATCGAGATCGACGGAGAGGACGGACTGCTGCGGCTGGTACGCGCCCAGGCCGAGCTCGCCATCGAAGAAGCCGACGTCATCGTCTTCATGGTGGACGCCAAGGCCGGCTTGACGAACGCGGACGAGGAAGTGGCGCAGATTCTGTTCCGTTCCGGCAAACCGGTCGTGGTCGGCGTCAACAAAGTCGATAATCTTCAACGAATGGACGATATTTACGAATTTTATTCGCTCGGCTTCGGCGACCCCGTCGCGCTGTCCGGTTCCCACGGCATCGGCATCGGGGATCTGTTGGACGCCGCCGTCGCGAAGCTGCCCGTCACGGAAGACCAGGAATACGACGAAGACGTGATCAAGGTCGCCTTGATCGGAAGGCCGAACGTGGGCAAGTCGTCGCTCGTCAACGCCATTCTGGGCGAGGAGCGCGTCATCGTCAGCGAGATCGCGGGCACGACGCGCGACGCGATCGACACGCCGTTCGAGAAGGACGGCCAGCGGTACGTGCTTATCGATACGGCGGGCATGCGCAAGCGCGGCAAGGTGTACGAGACGACGGAGAAGTACAGCGTCATGCGTTCGATGAAGGCGATCGAGAGGGCCGACGTCGCCTTGATCGTCATCAACGGCGAGGAAGGCATTATCGAGCAGGACAAACATATCGCCGGCTACGCCCACGAGCTGGGCAAGGCTTCCGTCATCGTCGTGAACAAGTGGGACGTCGTCGAGAAGGACGACAAGACGATGCAGAACTTCACGAATACGATTCGCGACCATTTCCTGTTCATGTCGTATGCACCGATCGTGTTCTTGTCGGCGAAGACGAAGCAACGGCTGAACAAGCTGTTCCCCGTTATCGACCGGGTGGCCGAGCAGCACGCGATGCGCGTGCCGACCCATCTGCTGAACGATATCGTGGCGGACGCGGTGGCCGTCACTCCGCCTCCTACGGACAAGGGGCGCCGGCTCCGGATCAATTACGTGACCCAAGTATCGGTCAAGCCGCCGACGCTTCTTGTTTTCGTGAACGATCCGGAACTGATGCACTTCTCGTACGAGAGGTTCTTGGAGAACAAGATCCGGGGAGCCTTCAGCTTCGAGGGAACCCCCCTGCGGCTGTTCACCCGCCGCAAGTCCGATCAGGAATAGGAGAGACGGCATTGACGGGAACGATTATCGCCATCGCGGCCAGCTATTTGCTCGGCTCCGTATCCTTCAGCATTCTATTCGCGCGCTGGCTGCGCAAGATCGACATCCGCGAGCACGGCAGCGGCAACGCGGGCGCGACCAACACGCTGCGCGTCCTCGGCAAGGGACCGGCGATCGCCGTGTTCCTGCTCGACATCGCCAAGGGCGTCGTCGCCGTCCTGCTCGGACGCGCCCTGATGGGAGACGACTACGCCTGGCTGCCGGTCGTCTGCGGACTCGCTTCGATCGCCGGCCATAACTGGCCGATCTTCTTCCGCTTCAAGGGCGGCAAGGGCATCGCCACCACCGTCGGAGCGATGATCGCTCTCGCCTTCGTTCCCGTGCTCATCGCGGGAATGACGGCCATCCTTATTATCGCTCTTACGCGTTACGTCTCGCTCGGCTCGATGATCTTCGCCGTCCTGCTGCCCATTATCCTGGCGATCGGCGGGTGGGACCGGCCGATGATCTGGGGAGCCGTGATCGTGGCCGTCCTCGCGGTGGTTCGCCATCGCAAGAACATCGTCAAGCTGCTGAACGGCACCGAGAACAAGCTGGGAGGCAGCAAGAAAGGAGAGCCGCATGGCGTCTAAATCCGTCGCGGTGCTTGTGGCCGGGAGCTGGGGCACCGCCCTCGCGCGCGTTCTCGCGGACAACGGCCACCGGGTCACGCTCTGGACGAGGAACGCGGCTCAGGCGAAGGAGATCAACGAAGAGAAGCGCAACTCCAAATATTTGCCCGAAGCGCGCCTGCCCGACGCGCTGGCGGCATCGACCGACATAGAGCGGACCGTCGGCTCCGCCGACGCCGTCGTCTTCGTCTCGCCGTCGGCGGCGATGCGCGAAGTCGCCCGCCTCGCCGCCCCGCACTTGAAGCCGGGCGCGCTCGTCGTGCACGCGACGAAGGGCTTCGAGAGCGAATCGCTGAAGCGGATGTCCACCGTGCTGTCGGAGGAGCTCGCGCGGCCGGAGGAAGAGATCGTCGTCCTGTCCGGTCCCAGCCACGCGGAAGAAGTGATCGACCGGCATCCGACGACCGTCGTCGTCGCTTCGAGCTCGATTCCGATCGCGGAAGAGGCGCAGGACCTGTTCATGAACGACAACTACTTCCGCGTCTATACGAATCCCGATATCGTCGGCGTCGAGACGGCCGGAGCGATCAAGAACATCATCGCGCTCGGCGCGGGTCTCTCCGACGGGCTCGGCTTCGGCGACAACGCCAGAGCCGCCCTCATCACGCGCGGGCTCGCCGAGATCGGCCGGCTCGGCGCGGCGATGGGCGCGAGCCCGCTCACCTTCGCCGGGCTCGCCGGCGTAGGGGACCTGATCGTGACGTGCACGAGCCGTCACAGCCGCAATTGGCGAGCCGGGTCGATGCTCGCGCAAGGGCTCGGCCTCGATGAAGTGCTGCGGCGGATGGGCATGGTCGTCGAGGGCGTCCGCACGACCCAAGCGGCGCACAAGCTCGCCCGGCAATTCGGCGTGGAGATGCCGATCACGAACGAGCTTCATCGCGTGCTGTTCGAGAACAAGCCGCCTTCCGACGCCGTCGGCGCCCTGATGGGACGCGTCCGCACGCACGAGATCGAGAGCGCGGGCCTGCGCCTAAACGGGTAAGAGACGACGGCCTGCCCGCACCGTTTGCCCCTCCTCTTCATAGGATACAATGCATCAACCCGGAGGAGGGGAAGCATGGACAAGAAATTTTCCAAGGACATTCTGAACACCGTCAACAAGAAGACGGGCAAAACGATCAGCGAATCGTCGCTCAAGAAGATCGCGGGCAACGTGACCCCGTCGACCTTGCAAAGCGAGACTCAAATCCGGCAGCTGATCAAGCAGGTGTCGACGATGGCCGGCGTGCCGGTATCGGAGGATACGGTCAAGGAGATCGTCGGCGCCGTGAAGAAGAGCGGGATGAACCTCGACAATCTCGAGGGCTTGATGAAAATGATGATCAAAAAGTGAGCTCGGCGATCGGACGGAACAGGGCCATTTCTTTTCCAGACGGAAAGAAATGGTTCTTTTTTTGCGCGGGATGCGACGGTCCGGATACGGGGAAAATAAGGCCGCGACATCATGAAGGAGGAGACGAATCCCATGACAACGGCTCAATTGACGGACGAGCTTCTTGCCGCGATCGCCAAGAGGCGCACCTACTATTCCATCGGCAAAGAAGCGGTCGTCCCGGATTCCCGGATCGAACAAATCTTGCGCGAGGCGATTCTTCACGTGCCTTCGTCGTTCAATTCCCAGTCGACGAGAATCGCGCTGCTTCTCGGCGCCCAGCACGACAAGCTGTGGGATCTCGTGAAGGAGACGCTGCGCAAAGTCGTGAACGACGCCGAGAAGTTCAAATCGACGGAAGAGAAGATGGCTTCGTTCAAGAACGGGTACGGAACGGTGCTGTTTTTCGAGGACCAGGACGTCGTGAAGCAGCTTCAAAGCCAGTTCGAATCGTACGCCGACCGATTCCCGACCTGGGCGGAGCACGCGTCGGCCATGCATCAGTTCGCCGTCTGGACAAGCCTCGAGACGGAAGGGTTCGGCGCGTCGCTGCAGCACTACAATCCGCTTATCGACGAAGAGGTCCGCAAGACGTGGGGGCTGCCGGACAGCTGGAAGCTGATCGCCCAGATGCCGTTCGGCAAACCGACGGGCCAGCCCGGCGAGAAGTCGTTCCAGCCGGTCGAACAGCGCCTCAAAATTTTCAAGTAAGCTTTCCAAAGAAGCGCAAAGGCCAAAAGACCAGAAGGCTAAAAGACCAGAAGAGCAGAAGGCCAAAAGGCCAAAAGGCTAAATACCGAAAAAGCGAAATGCGAAGGATGCCCTGTGCGACAAAGCCGCGCAAGGGCTTCCTTTTTTTTCGTCCCTATTAATGGTATAATATTCTCCGTTTTGTAGGGATATCGCGGAGAGGAATAACGACGATGGATCCGATGATGAAGATGTGGGTGTCGTTCGTGGGGATCGGCCTTATGGTTCTCGCGGCGGTGCTGATTATGGTTACGAGGATGAAGACGAGAGGCGTTCTGCGGTTCCTGCTGTCGCTGGTCGCCTTCGTCATGCTGTTCGCGGGTATGATCTGCGGACTTATCTCCATTGTATAGTAGAGATTCGGGGGAACAACATGATTACGTTGACGGGACGAACCCTGACGAAGACGGTCGAGTCCGGCGTCGGCCGGACGCTCCTGGAGCTGGCCAAGCAGGCCGGCGTCGATTGGCAGTTCAACTGCTCGCGCGGCACCTGCGCCCGTTGCCGGTGCCGGATCGAATCGGGAGCGGACCTGCTGGAAGAGTACACCGACGAGGAATGGGACCGCCTGGGCCCGGAAGAGCTGGATCAGGGATACCGGCTCGGCTGCCAAGCCGTCGTGAAGCGGGACGGCGAGCTGACGGCGGTGAACCGAACTTATTTTTAGATAGCCAAGGACGGAGGGGGCGCGATGTCGGGAACGCCGACGGTCCGGGTTACGTTTCTGCCGGACGGACAGACCGCTGCCGTTCGCTCGGGCACGACGCTGCTCGAAGCTTCCCGGCGGGCGAAGGCGCAAGTCCGGACGCGCTGCGGAGGCGTGGCCGGCTGCTTGATGTGCAAGGTAGCGGTCGACGCGGATGAAGCGGCGGCGCTCTCCGAGCCGACGCCCGCGGAGCGGCGGAAGCTCGGCCCCCTGCTCGCGGAAGGGACCCGGCTGTCCTGCCAGGCGAGGGTACGGGCGGACGTCACGGTCCGCGTGCCGGAGGATCCGCTGAAGGCGGCGGTCCGCAGGATGCTGGCCAAGCAGCGGGAAGAAGAAGAATTGTGGTAATGCGGGAGGATGAACGTTAGATATGACAGCAATGATACGGGGCTTGGCGCGGCGGGGGAGCCGGCGGGCGGCCGCGCTCGCGATGCTCGTCCTGGCCATGGCGGCCTTATCCGGATGTCTGTACCCCGACGACGCGACGCCGGGGCACGATGCCTCCGACCGGCAGGCGGTGCTCGCCGTTCAGGACGCCGTCGACCGGTACAAGGAAGCGACGGGGCTGCTGCCGATCGTCAGCGCGGAGGAGTCGACGCCGGTCTACGAGAAGTTCAAGATCGACCTCGGCAAGCTGAAGCGGATGGATTACCTGGGAAGCATCCCGGGGGCGGCCTTCGAGAACGGGGGGCATAACCAGTTCCTCGTCATCGACGAAGAGACGAAGCCGACCGTGAAGCTTCTGAACATCCCGGCGTTCCAACAGGCGCTGACGGTCCAGGGCAAGGTCGATGCCTACATGAACAAGCACGGAGGCAAGCCGCCGCTCGGCGAGGAGCGCTACCCGGGCTTCTGGAGCGTCGACTTCAAGAAGCTGGGCGCATCGGAGCCCGATGTCCGCAGCATGTACTCCGGGCAGACGCTGTCGTTCCTGGCGGACGAGGCGGGTCGCGTGTACTACGATTACGCGCTGGATATCGCGACGGCCGTGCGCAAGTCCGGCAAGACGCCGTCCGCGGACGAGGATCTGCGCCGGGTTCTGGTGGACGAGTCGTATTACGTTCCCGTCAAGTCGCCCGTCTATGCCTGGGTGAACGGAGAACCCGTCGCGCGCCTGGAGGATTGACGAGCCGCAGACGGACGAGCCGCGTGCGAATCCGATCCGGACGACTGATGGATCGCCTTCGGCGCTCGATTCATGGCGATAGAACCGCATAGAAGGGCCAGACCGCTATTCCCGCAGATGGGATGGCGGTCTTCTTTTTTGTTCCCTCCGACATACGCCGGCCGATCCTCTCATAAGATCATGGGGAATGAGAGGAACGCGGGCCTGTTTTTTAACGGGATTTCTTCTTCGGTTGCGTCATAAACCGGGCTTACGCACATACAATGGTAGCAGTCCAAGTTCGTGTACGAGTCCGTCGCGCTGACGGATCCACGCAGGCTTCGCGATTACGAAGGGGAGGGAATCTCATTGGAAAAAGTGGACATTTTCAAGGATATCGCCGAACGTACGGGCGGCGATATCTACCTCGGGGTCGTCGGCGCCGTCCGGACGGGCAAATCGACCTTCATCAAACGGTTCGTCGAGACCGTCGTACTGCCGAATATCGCGCATGAAGCGGACCGGGTGCGTGCGATCGACGAGCTTCCCCAGAGCGCGGCGGGCAGAACCATCATGACGACGGAACCGAAGTTCGTGCCCAACAACGCGGTGCAGATCAAGGTGGCGGAAGGTCTCGAAGTCAATGTCCGGCTCGTCGATTGCGTCGGCTACGCGGTCGAAGGAGCGAAGGGCTACGAGGACGAGAACGGCCCGCGCATGATCTCGACCCCCTGGTTCGAGGAAGCGATTCCGTTCCAGGAAGCGGCCGAGATCGGAACCCGCAAGGTCATTCAAGAGCATTCGACGCTCGGCGTCGTCGTCACGACCGACGGCACCATCGCCGAGATTCCGCGGAGCGCTTACGTCGAAGCGGAAGAACGGGTCGTGCAGGAGCTGAAGGAAGTCGGCAAGCCGTTCGTGCTCATCGTCAACTCGACCCGGCCGAGAAGCGAGGAAGCGCTCGCGCTGCGGGGCGAGCTGGCCGCCAAATACGATATTCCCGTCATTACGCTCAGCGTCGCCACGATGGGCGAAGAGGAAGTCATGAGCGTTCTGCGCGAGGTGCTCTACGAATTCCCGGTTCACGAAGTGAACGTCAATCTCCCGAGCTGGGTCATGGTGCTCGGCGAGCGCCACTGGCTGCGTTCCAGCTACGAGAACTCCGTCCGCGACACGGTCAAGGACATTCGGCGCTTGAGGGACGTCGACCGCGTCGTCTCGAACTTCCTCGAATACGACTTCATCGCCAAAGCCGGCCTCAGCGGCATGAACATGGGCCAAGGGGTCGCCGAGATCGACCTGTACGCTCCCGATGAGCTGTACGACCGCATCCTGCAGGAGGTCGTCGGAACGGAGATCCGCGGCAAGGATCATCTGCTGCAGCTGATGCAGGAGTTCGCGCACGCGAAGCGGGAGTACGACCGGTTCGCGGAAGCGCTCGAGATGGTCAAGACGACGGGCTACGGCATCGCCGCCCCGACGCTCGCGGAGATGCAGCTCGACGAGCCGGAGCTCATCCGCCAGGGCTCGCGATTCGGCGTCCGCCTGAAGGCGACCGCTCCTTCGATCCACATGATCCGCGTCGACGTCGAGTCGGAATTCGCGCCGATCATCGGAACGGAGAAGCAGAGCGAGGAGCTCGTCCGTTACCTGATGCAGGACTTCGAGAAGGACCCGATCAAGATCTGGGAATCCGATATCTTCGGCCGGTCGCTGCACTCCATCGTCCGCGAAGGCATCCAGGGCAAGATCGCCATGATGCCGGACAACGCCCGCTACAAGCTGCAAGAGACGCTGGGCCGCATCATCAACGAAGGCTCCGGTGGCCTGATCGCCATCATCCTGTAACATTCGCCGCCGATACGGTTCGGCGGGAGAGCGCCTCCCCTCGGGGAGGCGTTTTTTTGATGCGAAAGACCGTCTCAATAGCGATTTCTCGGAATATGAGGGTTCGGAATTCGAAAATCGAACGAATCCCGAAATCCAGTCGGCAGAACGATTGGAACGTTGCCGTTAACGGGTATGCTCGTTCTAAATGGATCGGTCTCAATAGGCGTTTAGAGGGGAGCCGCGCATGGCGGACGGGCGATTGCGAGCTTAAAAGTCAGCGCAGCGTCTTCCCGCGTTCTTACGCGCAGATCAAATCGTGGCTCCGGTCGCCTATAAAGCAACGGTTCCGATTCCGCGCGATTCCAAGCTTGCCGATGGCGTTTTGCGCAAATCTATGAAAATACTCTTGTTATTTCGACATAATTCGCATAAAATTTGATTTTGTGAGCGGTATTCGCGATTAAGTCTGGAAAACCAATTGACATAGTCGGGAATAGCAACTAAGATAAGTTCTAGCAAATGAGACAAGCTATACTAGGGGAGGAACAGAACGACATGAAACAAACGAAACGCATCGGCGTCTGGCTGTCGCTCGTGCTGGTGCTCGCGCTGGCGCTGACGGCTTGCGGCAGCAAGAACAACAATAACGGCGGAGCGAGCGAATCCGCTTCGGCATCGCCTTCCGCGTCGGCATCCGCATCCGGCTCCGCTTCTCCGGAAGCTTCCGGGTCCGGCGTCGAGTCGCTGAAGGGCAAGAGGATCGCCCTGGTCATGCAGTTCAACCAAGGCACGTTCTCGGCTCAATACATCGACGGCGTGAAGAAGCAAGCCGCGAAGTTCGGCGGCGAAGTGACCGTATTCGCGTCCGACAACGACCTGAGCAAGATGGCGTCCAACCTGGACGCGGCCGTCAACCAGAAGTTCGACGGCATCCTGATCGACCACGGCAACGCCGACGCCCTGACGGCCGGCGTCAACAAGGCGAAGGAAGCCGGCATTCCGGTCGTCGCCTTCGACGCGGCGCTTGGCATCGGAGGCGTCACCGACCTGTCGCAGAACGACCAGAAGATGGCCGAACAGACGCTGGAGCAGCTGGCTAAAGACGCCGGCGGCAAAGGCAACATCGTCAAAGTATGGGTAGCCGGCTTCGCTCCGATGGAGCGCCGCCAGGAATCGTACGCGGCCTTCCAGAAGAAGTATCCGGACATTAAGGAGATCACGTCCTTCGGCGATGCGTCCAACCCTCAGCTTGACGCGCAGACGAGAATGGAAGCCATTCTGAAGCAGTATCCGGAGAAGGGCAGCATCACGGCCGTATGGGCGGCATGGGACGAATTCGCGAAGGGCGCCTCCAACGCGATCAAGCAAGCCGGCCGCGACGAGATCAAGGTGTACGGCATCGACATGAGCGACGAAGACCTGGCGATGATCCAGGATCCGACGAGCCCGTGGGTCGCTTCGGCGGCCGTCGATCCGACGACGATCGGCACGGTTCAAGTCCGTTACCTGTACCAAGCGCTGCACGGCGACACGCCGGAGGCGGCCGTACAGATCGACTCCGTCTACGTCAGCCGCGACGCCCTGCCGAAGGACAAGCAAGTGACGACGGCGGACCTGGCCCAGTACGTTCCGGGCTGGGGCGAGAGCGACCAAGGCAACACCGATTACTTGAAAGAGCTTGAAGCGGCCGTCGGCGCGAAATAAGGACGGCTCGAATGAACGGATAGCGGTACGGCGCGGGCGAATAGCCGCGCCGTTTCCTGCTGTCTGAAGCAATCTGCACAAAGGATGTGACGATAGCGAATGGGTAACGCGAACTTGCTTCAGATGAGCGGAATCTCCAAGTCGTTCTCCGGCGTCAAGGCGCTCCACGAAGCCGAATTCGCGGTGCGGGGGGGCGAGATCCACGCGCTGCTCGGGGCGAACGGCGCCGGGAAGAGCACGCTCATGAAGATTCTGTCCGGCGCCTACGAAGCCGACGAAGGCTCCATCCGGATCGAAGGCCGCGAGATCGGCATGCGCTCGCCGGCGGACGCGAAGGCGGCCGGGGTCCACTGCGTCTATCAAGAGGTGGACACGTCGCTCGTGCCGCAGCTGTCGGTCGCGGAGAACATCTTCCTGGACCGCATCGCGTCGAAGAAGACGGGCGCCTGGCTGAATTGGGGCAATCTGTACGCGGAAGCCGAGAAGCTTCTCGCGGAGCTCGGCCTGAGCATCCCCGTCCGCAAGAAGATCGAGGAGCTGACTCTCGCGGAGAAGCAGATGGTGCTCATCGCGCGCGTGATGGTGGAGGAAGCGAAAATCGTTATTTTCGACGAACCGACCGCCCCTCTCAGCACGGAAGAAACTGAGCATTTGTTCCGCATCATGGATAAGCTGAAGGCGTCGGGCATCGGCATCGTGTTCATCTCTCACCGTCTGCACGAGGTGTTCCGGATCAGCGACACGATCACCGTCATGCGCGACGGCCGCATGATTCTGACGGAACCGGCGAGCCGGCTCGAGACGTCCGACGTTATCCATGCGATGCTCGGCCGGAGCTTGGAGGACGAATATCCGAAAATCGAGACGACGATCGGCGAGACCGTCCTGTCCGTGAAGGATCTGGCTCTCGGCAAGCGAGTCCGGGGCGTGGACCTCGAAGTGCGACGGGGCGAGATCGTCGCGGTCGTGGGCCTCGTCGGCGCCGGGAAGACGGAGCTGTCGAGGCTGCTCTTCGGCGCGGACGTCGCCGAACGGGGGACGGTGGAGGTCGCCGGGAAGCGGTCCGACCTCGGATCCCCGACGGGCGCGATCGAATCCGGCATCGTCCTCGTACCCGAGGAGCGGCGCAAGGAAGGCATTCTCGTCAAGGAGTCGGTTCTGCACAACCTGAGCCTGCCGATCCTGCGCCAGATCAGCTCCTGGGGCTTCCTCTCCGGCTCCCGCGAGAAGGGCAACGCGTCGGGCGTCATCGAGCGTCTCGGCATCAAGACGCCATCCGCCGGCCAGCTGACGGGCTACCTGAGCGGCGGCAACCAGCAGAAGGTAGCCATCGGCAAGTGGCTGAACACGAACGCGGACGTGTTCGTGTTCGACGAGCCGACGAAGGGCGTCGACGTCGGGGCGAAGCGCGACATCTTCGTCATCATCGGGGAGCTCGCCGCCCAAGGCAAGGGCATTCTGTATTTGACCTGCGAATTCGCGGAGGCGCTTGGCCTGGCCGACCGGATTCTGGTCATGTGCGACGGACGGATCGTTAAACAATTCCTTCGCGGAGAGGCGACGCAGGAGAATCTGCTCTACTTCGCGAGCGCGGGTCAGGAGGAGCCAGCTTGAAAAACAAACTGATGCAATTCTCGTTCAAATACGGCGCCCTCATCTTCATCGGCGTCATCCTGCTTTTTTTCTCGCTCTATAACGAATTCTTCTTCACCTACGGGAATCTGACCGACATCCTGCGTTCGATCTCGATCGTGACGTTCATCGCCATCGGCGTGACGATCTCGCTCACGGTCGACGGCTTCGACCTGTCGGTCGGCTCGACCGTGTCGCTGTCCACCGTCGTGACGGCGACGATGATGGTCTGGTTCGAGATGCCGCTCGTCGTCGTTCTCGTCGTTCCCCTCGTCGTGGGGGCGCTCGTCGGCCTGCTGAATTCGCTTCTGATCGTCAAGATCCGCATCCCGGACCTGCTGGCGACGCTGGCCGTCATGTACATCATCAGCGGCGTGCACAAGACGTACACGAAGGGCTACGCGATTTACAGCCATATGCAGCGGACCGACGGCACGAAGGCGCCTGGGGAGATGTACAAGGACTTCCTGTGGATCGGGCAGGGCAAGCTGCTCGGCATTCCGTTCCCGGTTATTCTGATGGTCATAGCGGTCGTCGCCGTTCACCTGTTCTTCAAATACACCCGCTGGGGCCGCCAGATGATCATGACGGGCGGCAACGAGGAAGCGGCTCGCCTGTCGGGCCTGCGCGTCAAGCGCGTGCGCACGTACGCGTACATCGCGTCCGGCGTGCTGGCGTCCATCGGCGGCATCCTGTTCGCCGCGCGCGTCGGCTCCGGCCAGATCGACGCCGGGGCGCCGCTGCTCATGGAAGCGGTGGCCGCCGTCTTCGTCGGCTATTCCGTGCTTGGCGCCGGACGTCCGAACGTTATCGGGACGTTCGTAGGCGCCGTCCTGATCGGCGTTCTGGTAAACGGCTTGACGATGCTTCACGTCGAGTATTACGTGAACGATATCGTCAAGGGCGCCGTCCTCGTGCTGGCGCTGGCCGTCACCTTCATCAACATGCATCGCAAGAGAACGTAGCCGCCATAGATGCCGCGAAGTCCCGCGAGCCGCGTCTCGCTTGAAACTTCGCGGCATCTCTGTGTATAATTTCTGGTGAAACGGATAAACAGATAACAAGCCAGTATCCGCCCAGGGAGGTGAAAGTCATGAACAAAACCGAACTGATCGCCAAAGTATCCGAATTGACCGATCTGTCCAAGAAGGACGCGACCTCGGCCGTCGACGCCGTATTCGACGTAATCTCCGAAGCTCTGCAGAACGGAGACAAGGTTCAGCTCGTCGGCTTCGGCAACTTCGAGGTGCGCGAACGTTCCGCGCGGAAGGGCCGCAACCCGCAAACCGGCGTGGAGATCGAGATTCCGGCCGGCAAGATCCCTGCCTTCAAGCCGGGCAAGGCTTTGAAGGAAGGCATTAAATAAAAGAAGATTTGCTTTATTTTGTGATGGTTCCGGGGTTGCGCTTCGCTTTCGGCCTGTGCTATAATCACTCTCGTACTTCTTTCGGGGTATAGCGCAGCCTGGTAGCGCGCATCCTTGGGGTGGATGAGGCCGTGGGTTCGAATCCCGCTACTCCGACCATTACATACGAGCCGCGGCGCTTGATGCGAAGCCCGCTCAACGTTGAAGACCACTTACTCCTAGGAGCAAGTGGTCTTTCCATTGACAGGGACCGCCGCGATCGTTCATAGTGAGATTCAAAGAGGAGGCTGACTATCGATGGATCCGGTAGCAACGAACGGGGAATATATCGTCGTGAAGGCGAAGGACAACGGAGTCCACGTGATCGGACTGACACGGGGGCAGGATACGCGGTTCCACCATACGGAGAAGCTGGACCGCGGCGAAGTGCTGATCGCCCAGTTCACGAACCATACGGGCGCGATCAAGGTGCGGGGCAAGGCCACGATCATGACCAAGTTCGGAGTCGTCGAGACCGACGATTAACGGATCCGCCGGCCGCCGCCGCGGGCCGCTCCGGCGGCCTCATGCCTTCCCGCGCCCGCCCGGACCGCGGAATTTCGCCGGACTATTCTTCGAGTCGCAGGCATAGCCTGCCTCTTTTTTTTGTAGAATGGGTAATGGGGGATAGAAGGACGGGAAGGCGGGGATACGGTGACGTTCGATCGGAGATGGGCCTATCTGCTGGCGGCCTCGTTCGCGGTCGTCGTTCTGCTCGGCCAACTGCCCCGTCTGGACCGATGGACGGAGGAGCGCAGGGAGTCCGCCAGAGCCGCGTTCACGCCGCAGCGCGTCGAAGCTCTCTCGGACGACGTTCTCGTCGACGCCCTGATCTCGCTTCCGCTGGAGCCGCGTCTCTCGAGAGTGTCGTGGAACCACGACATCCTGTCGGTCGATCTGAAGATCGCCCCGGGAACCGATCCCGAGCGGACGTTCTGGATGGACGCCGCGGAGCTCGTCCGGCTCGCCTACGGGACGTCTTCCAACGTCCGCGGGCTGCTCATCCGCGTCTTCGAAGAAGAGGACGGCAAGCGCAGGCTGCTGCTCGCGGCGGATACCCGAGCGTCGGATTGGCCGGACTTCCGGGAGGAGGACCTTCGGCGCGCGCGGCTGGGTCTTGAGCCCGAGTGGGACGGGAAGCTGCGCTTGTCCTGGACGGCGGCGGGAGAGAGGGCGAGAAGAAATTTTGCGAAATCGTGAATTCCTGACCCCTCTTATGCGAGGGCCGACGGGATATGTTATAATAATAGTCACGCAATCGGACCAAGTGCTCCCTTTGAATGCTCGGAGGCTGAACAATGACACGTAAACCTTTGGCACAATTGGCCCAGAAATATATGGACTACGACATGATCTCGATCCATACGGACTTGCCGGAGTTCCCGGAAGGACGGATTCGGCTTCTTCACGCGATGCTGGCCCATCAGCCGGCCTCCGCCACCCGCAAGGAGATGCTGGCCGTCGTCGCTTCGCTCGTCCAGATGGGTCTGGATACCCATGATATGGTAGACGACGGGCCGGCTCCGGAGAGAGGCGGCTTGATCGCCATGCGCGCGCGCCAGCTCAAGGTGCTCGCGGGCGACTACTTCAGCGGCCGCTTCTATAATATTCTGTCGCAGGCCGGCCAGATCGAGATGGTGCGGAGGCTCGGGGACGCGATCTGCGAGCTGAACCGGATCAAGGTCCATTTCTATTCCCGAATGAAGCAGATGAAGCTGGACGCGGAGGAATACTTGCTGCACGGGGCGGAGCTGAAGTCCGGCCTTTTTAAGTCGTTCACGCACCTGATGGGCGGCCTGTACGAGAGGCTGTGGCCGGAAGTCGTCGGAAGCTTCGCCCGCTGCGAGCTGCTCCTGCAGGAGATGGCGCGCATGGAGAAGCCCGGCGTGCTCGGCGGCAGCTGGGGCGTCTGGCACATCCTGCAGGAGGGAACGGAAGAGGATCGCCGGGCGGTCGTCGAGAAGAAGGACGATCCGAGCCTGCTGAGGCCTCTGCTCGACAAGTATTCCGTCTCCGAGAAGCTGGCCGGCCTGCTGGGACAGGCGGTCGCGCATTTGCAGTCGCTGCTGCAGCGGCTGCCCTCCGACAAGCTGGCCAAAGAACTGCAGCCGCTCGTGGAGCCGTTCCTCAGGGCTATCGGCCCCGTGCGCGCAACCGCGATGACAGAATTGGGGTGAGCCGTGTGAACGCTAGGTCCGACAAGAGTCACGTGCATGCCGTCTTCGAGAGCATCGCGCCGAAGTACGACATGATGAACGATATTATCAGCTTCCGCCGCCATAAGGCGTGGCGGAGATTCACGATGCGCAAGATGGACGTCAAGCCGGGCGACACCGCCCTCGACGTCTGCTGCGGCACGTGCGACTGGACGATCGATCTCGCCCGCGCGAACGGCGGGGCCCGGACGGTCGGGCTCGACTTCAGCCGCAACATGCTCGACATCGGACAGGCCAAGGTCGACAAGCTGGGCCTGGGGAGCTCGATCGAGCTCGTCCAGGGCAACGCGATGGAGCTTCCTTTTCCCGACGACAGCTTCGACTTCATCACGATCGGCTTCGGCCTGCGCAACGTGCCGGACATCGACCGCGTGCTGCGCGAGATGAAGCGGGTCGTCAAGCCGGGCGGCAAGGTCGTCTGCCTCGAAGTGTCGAAGCCGATGTGGCAGCCGTTCAAGTGGCTCTTCAATTTCTACTTCCAGAGACTTATGCCGCTTATGGGCAAGTGGCTTGTCAAACGCTACGAGCAATACCGCTGGCTGCCCGAATCTCTCGTGAACTTCCCCGATCTGCAGGCGTTGGCCGAGATGTTCCGGAGCGCCGGCATGCGCAACGTCAGGGCGTACCCGCTCACGGGCGGCGTCGCCGCGTTGCATATCGGGACGAAGGGGAACGACGGAATATGATTCGCAAAATCAAGATTTTCCTCGAAATGATCAAGATCGAGCATACGATGTTCGCGCTGCCGTTCGCGTACGTCGGAACGATTCTCGGCTCGGTGACGGAGAACCATCATCTCCCCACCTGGGCCCAATGCGGCTGGATCCTGATGGCGATGGTCGGCGCGAGAAGCGCCGCGATGGGGCTTAACCGGGTTATCGACCGGGCGATCGACGCGCGCAATCCGCGCACCGAGAAGCGGGCGATTCCCGCGGGCTTGCTGAAGGCCGGAGAAGTCATCCTGTTCATCGTCGTCTCGTTCGCCTTGCTCTTCTGGGCGGCGGCCAACCTGAATTCGCTCGCGCTGAAGCTGATGCCGATCGCGGTCTTCATGACGGTTATTTATTCCTACACGAAGCGCTTCACCTGGCTATGCCACGTCGTTCTCGGCCTGACGCTCGGCCTTGCGCCTTTAGGCGGCTGGGTGGCGGTGACGGGAACGATCTCGCTTCCGGCCGTTATCCTCTATTTAAGCGTGGCGCTCTGGACGGCCGGCTTCGACGTCATCTACTCCTGCCAGGACATCGAGATCGACCGGAAGGAAGGACTGCACTCGATTCCGGCCCGCTTCGGCGTCGAGAAGGCGCTTCGCATCGCGAAGGCCATGCACGCGGTGACGGTAATCGGCTTCGTTCTGCTGCTGGCGACGACCGATCTCAGCTGGTGGTATCTGGCGGGCACCGTCGTCTCGGCGGGCCTGCTGTTCTATGAGCATCAGCTCGTGAAGCCTTCCGACATGAGCAAGCTGCAAGCGGCGTTCTTCACGATGAACTGGGTCGTCAGCACCGTCGTGTTCGTGTTCACGTTCATCGATCTCGTGGTGGTGAAGTCGTGGTAACGGGACAAGCGGGCCGCGCGGCGCCTCGCAGGTGGGTCGTCGGCTGGACGGGGGCGAGCGGGGCTGTCTACGGCGTCACCTTGGTCAAGGAGCTGATCGCCGCCGGCATTCAGGTGCATCTCGTCGTGTCGGACGCCGCCTGGCGGGTGCTGAAGGAAGAGATGGGCTGGGACGCGACGAAGCGCAGGGAAGCGCTGCTATCGGGCCTCGGGCTCGAAGAGGGGGACGAGCGCTTCGTCTACCATCCCCAAGGCGACATCGGAGCCGCGATCGCCAGCGGCTCGTTCGTCTGCGAAGGGATGGCCGTCGTGCCCTGCTCGATGGGGACGCTGTCGGCGATCGCCCACGGCTCGTCGGACAACCTGCTGGCCCGGGCGGCCGACGTCGCGCTGAAGGAAGGGCGTCCGCTGCTGCTCGTGCCGCGCGAGACGCCGCTGAACGCCATACATCTCGAGAATATGCTGAAGCTCGCGCGGCTCGGCGTACGCATCATTCCGGCTATGCCGGCCTTCTATTCCGGGCCGCAGACGCTGGACGACGCCGTGCGGTTCATGGTCGGCAAAGTGATGGATTCCATGGGAATCCCGCACCGGCTGTACAGGAGGTGGGGAGAACCCGATGACCAAGCTTGATTCCGCGCCGATCCGGATCGGCCGCATCGATTACACGAACGTCTGGCCCGTCTTCCACCACTTCGACCCGACGCGGCTTCGCGCCGAGACGGAGCTCGTCTACGGCATGCCGGCGGATCTCAACCGCAAGCTGCGCGCCGGGGAGATCGACGTCGCGGCGATCTCCTCCTTCGCCTACGGCTTAAACTCCGAGGACTATTGGCTGCTGCCGGACCTGTCCGTCAGCGCGCTCGGGCAAGTCCAGTCGCTGCTGCTGTTCCTGAAGTCGCCCCTGGAGCAAGCGCGCGACGGCCGCATCGCCTTGACGACGACGTCGGCGACGACCGTCAATCTTCTGAAGATCGTCATGCGGAAGTTCTATGGGGGGAGCCCCGTCTACGAGACCGCGGAGCCGTGTCTCGACTCGATGCTGGAGAAGGCCGACGCCGCCCTGCTTATCGGCGACCATGCCATCAAGGCGTCCTGGCGCGACCACGGATACCGGGTGCTCGATCTCGGCGATATTTGGAGGCTGTGGACGGGGCGCTGGATGACCTTCGCCGTATGGGCGGTCCGCAAGGACGCCGTGCGCAGGAATCCGGAGGCGATCGCGGAGATCTACCGCGAGCTGGTCGCTTCGAAGCGTCGCTCCGCGGCCGACCCGGAGCCGCTCGTCGGGGAAGCCGTACGCCGCGTGGGCGGCACGCCCGAGTATTGGCGCGGCTACTTCCGCGGCTTGTGCCACGACTTCGGTCCCGACCAGAGGGCCGGACTGTCCCTGTACTTTCAATATGCGAGGGAGCTCGGCCTGTTGGACAAGGCCGTGACCCTAGCGGATTGGCCGGATTCCGTTCACGCTTAAACAGGCCATATTCCCTTCCGAAGGTGAACCTATGAAGTTGATGCAATTGTACGCTTCCTTGAAGTCGGATCTGCAGACGATCGAGGATACCCTCGCGAAGAGCGTGTCCTCCGATCTGCCGCTGCTGAACGAATCCGCCCAGCACTTGCTGAAGGCCGGCGGCAAGCGCCTGCGCCCCGTCATCGTGCTGCTCGGCGGCAAGTTCGGCGAATACTCCCTGGACCGGATCAAGCCGATCGCCGCCGCGCTGGAGCTGATCCATATGGCGTCTCTCGTCCACGACGACGTGATCGACGATGCCGCGACGAGGCGCGGACAGCCGACGGTCAAGGCCAAATGGGACAATCGCATCGCGATGTTCACCGGAGACTACATCAACGGCAAGGCGCTGGTCGTGGCGAGCGAGCTCGGCGATCCGCGCATCCATCAGATTCTGTCCGGCGCCATCGTGCAGATGTGCATCGGAGAGATGGAGCAGATCCGCGACTTCTTCAACACGGATCAGTCGGTCCGCAATTACCTGCTGCGGATCCGGCGCAAGACCGCGCTGCTGATCGCGATCAGCTGCCAGCTCGGCGCCATCGCGGCCGGCGCCGCTCCCGCCGTCAGCAACGCCCTGTACCGCTTCGGCTATCAAGTCGGCATGGCGTTCCAGATTACGGACGATCTGCTCGATATTTGCGGAACGGAGAAGAAGATCGGCAAGCCTCCCGGCAGCGACCTGCGCCAGGGCAACATCACGCTGCCGGTGCTCCACGCCCTGAACGAGCCGGCGATTCGGGACGAGCTGCTGAGAGAGATCGCCCGCATCCGCGACGGCGAGGGGGCCGCGGATTCCGCGGCCGCGGTGAAGCTCGTGCGGGCGAGCGGCGGCATCCGCGCTTCCGAGCTGCTGGCCGACCGCTTCAAGGACAAGGCGCTGCGGGAGCTGGAGAAGCTGCCGAACATTCCGGCGAGGAAGAATCTGGCCGATATCGCGAAATTCGTCGCCCAGAGAAGCTATTGATTATGGTAGAATGAGACAAACGAGGCAACGACGAGAAGGGGGATCGGTAATGGAGAGAACGTATCTGATGGTCAAACCCGACGGCGTGCAGCGGGGACTGATCGGAGACATCGTCGGCCGTCTGGAGCGCAAGGGGCTGCAGCTGGTCGGCGCCAAGCTTATGCACGTCAGCCTGGAACAGGCGAAGAAGCATTACGCGGAGCACGAAGGCAAGGACTTCTACGAGCGGCTCCTGACCTTCATCACCTCCGGACCGGTCTTCGCCATGGTGTGGCAAGGGGACGACGCGGTCGCCGCCGCCCGCCAGCTCATCGGGAAGACGAACGGTCTCGAAGCGGCTCCCGGCACGATCCGGGGGGATTACGCGATACATACGAATTACAATCTGATTCACGGCTCGGACTCGCACGATAACGCGGAACGCGAGATCGGCATCTTCTTCCGAGAATCCGAGTTGACCTCCTACGAGAAAGTCATCCAGAAGTGGATTTAATCGCATCATTGGGAGCGTGTGAACCGGCATGAAGGAACTGGGAGCTAGCCCGCTGCGACGGTCTCCGGAAGACGAGGATTTCGCCAGATTCGTAGCCGATATCCGCCGGACGACCTCGATCGACCTGTCGCAGTACAAGGAGACGCAGATGCGCCGGAGGCTGACGACGCTTCGGCTGAAGCACGGATTCAACGACTTCGCCTCGTACTTCGCCGCTCTCTCGGCCGACGCGAAGCTGCGCAACGAATTCCTCGACCGGATGACGATCAACGTCTCCGAGTTCTGGCGCAATCCGAACCGCTGGCAAGTGCTGAAGGACAAGTTTTTCCCGGAGATGATCAAGCAGACGAACCGGCTGCAGGTGTGGAGCGCCGCCTGCTCGACCGGCGAGGAGCCGTACACGCTGGCGATGATTCTCGACCGTCTCGGCGTCCTCGATTCTTCTTCCATCCTGGCGACCGACATCGACGAAGGGGTGCTCGCGAAGGCGAAGGAAGGCGTCTACCTGGAGCGATCGCTTCGGGACGTTCCGCCCGACTTCGCCCGCGCCTACTTCAAGCCGGAGGACGGCGCCTATCGCGTGGCGGACAAGCTGAAGCGGGCGATCCGCTTCCAGAAGCAGAACCTGCTGCTCGATCCGTTCGGCGAGCGGTTCGATCTGATCGTCTGCCGCAACGTCATGATCTACTTCACGGAGGAAGCGAAGGCGACGCTCTACGCGAAGTTCGCGAAGGCGCTGAAGCCGGGCGGCCTGCTGTTCGTCGGCAGCACGGAGCAGATTTTCTCTCCGGGTCAATACGGCCTGGAGACCGCGGACACGTTTTTCTACCGGCGCACGGTATGAGCTTGCCCCGCGCAAGCGATACTAGGAATAACCAATTCCATACCGGAGGAACTCCATGGATAAGCGCAAAGTGATTGCCGCCTATCGCCGCGGACTGATCTCCTCGCAGGAATGCGCTCAAATCCTGGGGCTCGACAATCAGGATTTGCTCGGGTTCGTGCGGGATACGCTGCCCGAACCGCCGATGAAGCTCCGCAAACAGTCCGTCCGTTCGTGACGGGCTGTTTTCTTGTCAAAATCTTCGAGGCTGTACTATAATGAGCAAAGAGTTTATCGGGTTGAAGCAATAAAGCGCATCGACGGGGGCGTTCGTCCCGGATCGCCGCATCGGACCGAATTCCCTGTATTCGCGACGCCGGAAGAGGGATTCGCCGGGCTTCATATGAGGAGGATCATAGACTTGAGCTTACGTTATCTGACCGCGGGAGAGACCCACGGTCCCCAGCTTACCGCCATCATCGAAGGACTGCCCAGCAATCTCGAGATCGACTTCGAAGCGCTCAACTTCCAGCTGCATCGCAGGCAGAAGGGCCACGGCCGCGGACGCCGGATGCAGATCGAGAAGGATACGGCCCAGATCGTCGGCGGCGTTCGCCACGGACGCACGACCGGAGCGCCGGTCGCCCTCGTCGTCGCCAACAACGACTGGAAGCATTGGACGAACGTCATGAACGTGGAGCCGATCGAAGGGAACGACGAGGCCAAGCGCCGGATTCACCGGCCGCGTCCCGGCCACGCCGACCTGAACGGCGGCATCAAATACGATCTGAAGGATCTTCGCAACGTGCTCGAGCGCTCGAGCGCCCGCGAGACGGCGGCCCGCGTGGCGGTCGGCGCGGTAGCGCGCCAACTGCTCGAGAAGTTCGGCATCCGCGTCGCCGGCCATGTCGTCTCCATCGGCGGCATCGTCGCTCCGACGCCGGACCTGCCGATCGAGGAGCTAATCGCGAAGACGGAAGAATCGCCGGTTCGCGTCGCCGACCCGGAGACCGAAGCGAAGATGATCGCCCTTATCGACCAGACGAAGGCGGACGGCGATTCCATCGGCGGCGTCGTGGAATGCATCGTGACCGGCCTGCCGATCGGCCTCGGCAGCCACGTGCAGTGGGATCGCAAGCTGGACGGTCGCATCGCGCAAGCGGTCGTCTCCATTAACGCGTTCAAGGGCGTGGAGTTCGGCATCGGCTTCGAAGCCGCGAACCGTCCCGGCTCGCAGGTGCACGACGAGATTCTCTATTCGGAAGAGAGAGGCTATCACCGCGCCAGCAACCGGCTGGGCGGCTTCGAGGGCGGAATGACGAACGGCATGCCGATCGTCGTGCGCGGCGTCATGAAGCCGATTCCGACGCTGTACAAGCCGCTGCAGAGCGTCGACATCGACACGAAGGAGCCGTTCACGGCCCAAGTCGAGCGTTCGGACGCCTGCGCGGTTCCGGCGGCCAGCGTCGTCATGGAGAGCGTCGTCGCCTGGGAAGTGGCGAAGGCGTTCCTCGAGAAGTTCGGCGGCGATTCGATGGAGGAGATCCGCGCGAACTACGACAACTACCTGAGACAGGCGGCTGAATATTGATGGCCGGGGGAGCGGAGATTCGGGAGCTGACGGTCGATCTGGGGGAACGGTCCTATCCGATTCTGATCGGGGCCGGGTTGCTGAAGAGAACGGGGAGCCTGTTCGCGGAACGCGGCTTCCCCGTCAAGTCTCCGGTTCTGCTCGTGGCGGACAGCGCGGTGGACGGCCTGTACGCCGGCACCGTCGAGGAGTCGCTGAAGTCGGCGGGCTATTCGGTCGCGCGGGCGGTCGTCCCGTCCGGGGAGAAGTCGAAGTCTCTAGCCGCGTTCGAGGAGCTCGTGACGGCCGCGCTCGAGGCGGGGCTCGACCGCCGCTCGACGGTCATCGCCCTCGGCGGCGGCGTCGTCGGGGATCTGGCCGGCTTCGTGGCCGCCTCCTACATGCGCGGCATCCGGTTCGTCCAGATGCCGACGACGATTCTCGCGCACGACAGCAGCGTCGGCGGGAAGGTCGCGGTCAATCACCGGCTGGCGAAGAACATCATCGGGGCGTTCCACCAGCCGGAGATCGTCCTGTACGACCTCGATACGCTGAAGAGCTTGCCCCCGCGCGACGTCCGGTCGGGCTACGCGGAGATGATCAAGCACGGGCTCATCTGGGACGAATCGTTCGCGCGCTGGTGCGACGAGAACGCCGAGAGGCTGCTCGCTCTCGAGCCCGACGCGCTCGGCCGCGGCCTCTACGAAGGCTGCCGGGTCAAGTCGATCGTCGTCTCGCGGGACGAGAAGGAGAACGACCTGCGCGCGATTCTGAACCTGGGGCATACGATCGGCCACGCGCTCGAGGCGGTCTCGCATTACGGGGAGCTGCTGCACGGCGAAGCGATCTCGATCGGCATGGTCGGCTCGGCCCGGCTCGCCGCCAAGTTCGGCTACGGGGACGAGCTTGCGGCCGAGACGGAGCGGCTGCTGCGCAAGTTCGGCTTGCCGGTGCGAATCCCGGCCGGCTACGACACGGACGCGATCATGAGCGCGATGCAGCACGACAAGAAGTTCAAGGAAGGCAGCATGGTGTTCGTGGTGCCGAAGCGGATCGGAGAAGTGGAGATTCGCGGAGACGTCCCGGTCCAGTGGGTGCGCGACATCGTGGAGCAACTGAAGGAGGAGGCCGGCAAGCCATGAGCGTAAGGGGAATTCGCGGGGCGATCACGGTAGAAACCAACGAGAGGCAGCAGATTCTGGACGCTTCCGTCCAGCTCATGAACGCGATCGTCGAAGTGAACGGGATCGCGCCGGAGGACATCGCCTGCGTCTATATTACGGTCACGCAGGATATCGACGCGGCGTTCCCGGCGAAGTCGATCCGCGAGCTCGAGGGCTGGGAGTACGTTCCGCTCATGTGCTCGGTCGAGATTCCCGTGAAGGGGAGCCTGGAGAAGTGCATCCGCTTCATGGTGCTCGTGAACACGGACCTGAAGCAGGCGGACATGAGACACGTCTATCTGGGCGGCGCGGAAGCGCTGCGGCCGGACTTGTCGCGGGCCCGTTGACGCGGGCGCCCGGCGGTGCTATAGTGGCAATAGAACTTGTCGCGGAACCGTCGGCCGGAGGGACGACGACTTACGCGAGGGTGAGCTTAGCAGAGACGAGATGAGCGGAGGTGCCGTACGCCTCGGGGAACGCGCGCGTTCAGACGAGGAAGTCGGCAGAGATTCGGCCTCGGAAGGCCCGGTTTAACGATGAACCGGAGCGCCGCCGTCGGCCTGTCCGAACCTGTCCCTTATCGAACGAACGCATCTCTGCGGAAGCGGAGATGCTTTTTTGTTTTTCTCTGCGATTCGATTAGGTCCCCGGCGGAAGCCGAACCCGGCGCCCGAGGCGTCCGCGGCCGGCCTTCCGGGACTTCAGTGGCGAGACCGCGTGCCGGCGCGGCTCGGAGAGGAGAGAGAAGGAACATGGAACAGCGCGAGCAGGAGCTTCAGAACGTGATCCGACTGGCGGGGGAGTACAACGTCATACCCGTCGTGCGCCGGCTGATGGCCGATACGGAGACCCCGATCCGGGTCTTCCAGCAGCTGAGCCGGGATCGCCGCGCCTTCCTGCTGGAGAGCGTGGAGGGCGGCATCAAATGGGCGAGGTATTCGTTTATCGGGACGGATCCTTTTCTCATCCTCAAGCTGAAGAAGAATAAAGTGACCATCTCGGAAGGCGGCAAATCGCAATCGTTCGCGACGGACGATCCGCTGAAGCTCCTGCGGGAGAGGCTGCGTCAATACCGCAGCCCCGCGCTGCCGGACCTGCCTCCTTTTACGGGGGGAGCCATCGGGTTCTTCGGTTACGATCTTCTGCAGTATTACGAGCGCAAGCTGCCGCCGCACAAGACGGACGATCTGGTCATGGACGACATGCAGTTCATGTTCTGCGACCGCGTCGTCGTGTTCGACCACTTGAAGCAGCAAGTGCTCGTCATCGGCAACGTTCACGTCAAGGAAGGAGCGTCGGAGGCGGACATCCGGATCGCGTACCAGGACGCGTCTCTCGGCATCGAGGAGATCGTCCAGCGCCTGCAAGGTCCCTCCGCCCCGGCGGTCTCGGCTTCCGGAGCGCCTCCCGCGGACCCGGAGCTCGGCGACGTTCGGTCCAACCTGACGAAGGAGCAGTTCATCCGCAACGTCGAGCAGGCGAAGGAGTATATCCGCGCGGGCGACATCTTCCAGGCGGTTCTGTCCCAACGGTTCCACATCGAGACGGAAGTCGATCCGCTGCAAGTGTACCGGGTGCTGCGCACGATGAATCCTTCCCCTTACATGTACGTGCTGAAGCTGGACGAAGAGGTGATCGTCGGCACGAGCCCGGAGCTGCTGGTGAAGGTCGACGGCGATCGCGTGGAGACGAGGCCGATCGCGGGAACGAGACCGCGCGGCCGGACGCCGGAGGAAGACCTGGCGCTCGAGAAGGAGCTGCTCGCGGACGAGAAGGAGAGAGCCGAGCACGTCATGCTCGTCGATCTCGGACGCAACGATCTGGGACGGGTGTCCGCTTACGGCTCGGTCAAATGCGATTCCTACATGGAGATCGAGCGCTACTCCCACGTCATGCATATCGTTTCCAACGTGACGGGCAAACTCCGGGAGGACAAGGACTTCTTCGACGCCTTCCTGAGCTGCCTCCCGGCCGGAACGGTGTCGGGCGCGCCGAAGCTGCGGGCGATGGAGATCATCGCCGAGCTGGAGAACGAAGCGAGAGGCGCCTACGCGGGAGCGATCGGCTACCTCGGCTTCTCCGGCAATCTCGATACGTGCATCACGATCCGGACGATCATCTTCAAGAACGGCAAAGCCTACGTCCAAGCGGGCGCCGGCATCGTCTGGGATTCCGTCCCCGAGAAGGAATACGAGGAGACGGTCAACAAGGCCAAAGGGATGCTCAAGGCGATCCGCGCCGCCGAAGCGGCGTTCCCGGCGCGAAGCTCCGGGAAGCTGGCCGCCGCCGCCGACCGCAGGTCGAGCCTGGATTACGCCTAACGAACAGGAGGAGAGAACGATGATCGATAACATGGACGGCATGCTGACGATGCCGCAGGCGCTCGCCAAGCTGACGGGCGGCGGCGATCTGACGCTGGACGAAGCCAAGGCGGTCATGAGCCGCATCATGAGCGGAGAAGCGACTCCCTCCCAGATCGCGGGCGTCGTCGTCGCCTTGAGAATGAAGGGCGAGACGGTCGACGAGATTACGGGCTTCGCCGAAGCGATGCGCTCGTTCTCGGATCGCGTCCGCACGGAGACCGACGATCTGCTCGACACGTGCGGCACCGGCGGCTCCGGCATTCATAAATTCAACATCTCGACTTCGTCGGCGATCATCGCCGCCGCCGCGGGCGCGCGCGTGGCCAAGCACGGCAACCGCGCCATGTCCGGCAAGGCCGGAAGCGCGGACGTGCTCGAGGCGCTCGGCGTCAACATCTCGCTGACCGCGGAGCAGGCGGCCGAGTGCCTGGAGCGCACGGGCATCTGCTTCCTGTTCGCCCAGCTGTACCATCCCGCGCTTAAGCACGCCGCCGCGCCGCGCCGCGAGCTGGGCGTCCGGACGATCTTCAACATGCTCGGGCCGCTCGCCAATCCAGCGAATGCCGACCGCCAGCTGATGGGCCTCTACGACCGGACGAAGACGGAGACGGTCGCGCGGGTGCTCGGCCGGCTCGGCCTGAAGCGGGCGATGGTCGTCGGCAGCCACGACGGCCTGGACGAGATCAGCATCTCGGCGCCGACCCGCATCTCGGAGCTGAAGAACGGAGAAGTGACGACTTACGATATTACGCCGGAGGACCTCGGCCTTCAGACGGTCTCTCTCGGCGAGGTGAAGGGCGGAGACGCCGTCGTCAACGCGGCGATCATCCGGCGCGTGCTCGGCGGGGAGCGCGGCGCGTACCGCGAAGTCGTGCTGGCGAACGCGGGCGCGTGCATCTACGTGGCGGGGCGCGCGGACACGCTGGCGGACGGAGTCGCCCTGGCGGCGCGCACGATCGATTCGGGCGCGGCGCTTCGCAAGCTGGAACAATGGATCGAGACGACGGGAGAAGTGAGCTATGTTTCTTGATCGGATAGTCGCGACGAAGCGGCAGGAAGTCGAACGGTTGAAAAGCACGCTGGTCCTCGCGGACGCGGAGAGAACGATCTCCGCCATGCCCGCTTGCCGGGGCTTCGAGGCCGCGCTGAAGGAAGGCGCGCGCAAGCGTCCGGTCGGGCTGATCGCGGAAGTGAAGAAGGCGAGCCCCTCCAAGGGGCTCATCCGTCCCGACTTCGAGCCGGTCGCGCTGGCGAAGGCGTACGAAGCGGCGGGAACGGATTGCATCTCCGTTCTGACCGATACCGATTATTTTCAAGGAAGCAACGAGTATTTGACCCGGGTGAAGGCGGAAGTGAACGTCCCGCTTCTCCGCAAGGACTTCACGATCGACGAGAGCCAGATTTACGAGGCTCGCCTCATCGGCGCCGACGCCGTGCTGCTCATCGCCGCCATTCTGACGAAGGAGCAGCTGTCCTCGTTCCACTCCCTGGCGCGCTCCCTTGGCTTGGACGTGCTGGTGGAGGTGCATAACCGTCCCGAGCTGGAGACGGTGCTGGACATCGGCCAAGCGAGCTTGATCGGGGTCAACAACCGCGACCTGCACACGTTCAAGACCGATCTGCGCGTGACGGAGGAGCTGATCTCGCTGCTGCCTCCGGGGGTGACGACGGTGAGCGAGAGCGCGATCTCGTCGCCGGAAGACGTCGACTTCGTTCGCCGCGCCGGCGCCCATGCCGTGCTCGTCGGCGAGCACTTCATGCGCCATGACGACGTAGGAGCGGCGGTGAACGCGCTGCTCGGTCCGGCCCGGAAGGAAGGCGTCCGCTGATGGCGGAGCGCGAAGACCGGCCGCTGGTCAAAATATGCGGCATCAAGGATGAAGCGACGCTGTCCGGCATGAACGGATTGCCGGTCGACTACGTCGGGTTCTTGTTCGCGCCGAGCAAGCGCCAAGTGTCCCCCGAGCGGGCGGCGTCGCTTCTGGCCGCGGCGAAGGCGACGGCGATGGCGGGCGGGCGTCCGCCGCGGGCCGTCGGCGTGTTCGTCAATCCGACGATGCAGGAGCTGGCGGATACGCTGGCGGCCGTGCAGCTGGACGTCGTTCAGCTGCACGGGGACGAATCTCCCGAATTCGCCAAGGAAGCGGGAGAGAGGTTCGGCGTGGAAGTGTGGCGCGCCCTGCCCGCCGAAGGCGAACCTGGAGCGGCCGGGGCGGCCGGCGAAGGCGAAGGCGAAGGGACCGGAAAGTCCGGCGAATCCCGAGAGGCCGCGGGCGGCGCTTCCCGCCTGGAAGCGTACCGGGGCGCGGTGTCCGCCGTGCTCATCGACACGGCCGGGGGAGGAACGGGACGGACGTTCCGGTGGGATCTGATTCCCGAATACCGGGAGAAGGCCCGCTCGCTCGGCTTGAAGCTGATCGTGGCCGGGGGCCTGAGCCCCGACAACGTCGGAGAGCTGCTGGCCCGCTACGAGACGGACGGCGTCGACATCTCCAGCGGCGTGGAGACCGACGGCGTCAAAGACAATGCCAAAATCGCCGCATTCGCGGAAAGGGTGAAGAAGCCATCATGATTCAAGTACCCGATACTTACGGGCGCTTCGGGCCGTTCGGCGGCCGGTACGTGCCGGAGACGCTGATGAACGCGCTGCTCGAGCTCGAAGAGGCTTACAACCGATACAAGGACGACCCGGAATTCCTGGACGAGCTTAATTATCTATTAGCGCAATACGCGGGCCGGCCGTCGCCTCTCTATTATGCGGAGAGACTGACGAAGCATCTCGGCGGCGCCAAGATCTATCTGAAGCGCGAGGACCTGAACCATACCGGCTCGCACAAGATCAACAACGCTCTCGGCCAGGCGCTGCTGGCGAAGCGGATGGGCAAGAAGAAGGTCATCGCCGAGACGGGAGCGGGCCAGCACGGGGTCGCGACCGCGACGGTGGCGGCGCTGCTCGGAATGGAGTGCAAGGTGTTCATGGGAGAGGAAGACACGAAGCGCCAGAAGCTGAACGTGTTCCGGATGAACCTGCTCGGTTCGGAAGTCGTTCCGGTCACGTCGGGCACGAGGACGCTGAAGGACGCCTGCAACGAGACGCTGCGCTATTGGGTCAGCCACGTCGACGACACGTACTACATTCTCGGTTCGGTGACCGGGCCGCACCCGTATCCGATGATGGTTCGCGACTTCCAGCGCATCATCGGGGTCGAAGCGAAGGAGCAGCTGCTGAAGCAGGAAGGCCGTCTGCCGGACGTCGTCGTCGCGGCCGTCGGCGGCGGGAGCAATGCGATGGGCATCTTCCACGACTTCGTGGGCGACGAATCCGTCCGCCTGATCGGCGTCGAAGCGGCCGGCCGCGGCGTCGACACCGACAAGCATGCGGCGACGATGACCAAGGGCCGTCCCGGCGTGTTCCAGGGCTCGATGAGCTACGTGCTGCAGGACGAAGGCGGGCAGGTGCAGGAAGCCCATTCGATCTCGGCAGGCCTCGACTACCCGGGCATCGGACCGGAGCACGCGTACTTGAAGGATACGAAGAGAGCGGAATACGTGCCGATCACGGACGCCGAAGCGCTCGAAGCGCTGCAGCTTCTGTCGCGGCAGGAAGGTATCATTCCGGCGCTCGAATCGTCGCACGCGATCGCCCATACGGTGAAGCTGGCGCCGACGCTGCCGAAGGATTCGATCGTCGTCGTCAGCCTGTCCGGCCGCGGCGACAAGGACGTCGAAGCGATCATGCCGTACCTGGGAGGGGAATCGCAATGAGCACCGCAACCGCCAACGCCATCGATACGGTATTCGCCGAGCTGAAGGCGAAGGGAGAGACGGCCCTCATCCCGTTCCTGACGATGGGCGACCCGGACTTGAACGTCTCGGTCGAGCTCGTCCAGGCCGCGGAGGCCGCCGGCGCGAGCATGATCGAGCTCGGAGTGCCGTATTCCGATCCGCTCGCCGACGGACCCGTCATCCAGCGGGCGTCCGAGAGGGCGCTCCGCCAGCCGATCAAGCTGACCGACTGCATGGCGGTCGCATCGGAAGCCCGCCGCCGCGGCGTCCGGATGCCGTTCATTCTGTTCACGTATTTCAACCCGGCGCTCCAGCTCGGCCTGGAGAGGTTCTTCTCCCTGCTGCAGGAGCACGGCTTCAGCGGCGTCATCATTCCGGATCTTCCCCTCGAGGAAGACGCGGAGACGCGGGCCATCGCCGAGCGGACGGGCATCCACCTGATCCCGCTCGTCGCCCCGACGTCGGAGGCGCGCGTCGAGCGGATCGCTTCCAAGGCACGAGGCTTCGTCTATTGCGTCTCGTCCCTCGGCGTGACCGGGGTGCGCGCGACGTTCCACGAAGGGATCGATTCGTTCCTCGCCACCGTGCGCAGAGCGGCGAGCGTGCCGATCTGCGTCGGCTTCGGGATCTCTTCCCGCGAGCAGGCGGAGCGGTTCGCCGGCCAATGCGACGGCGTCATCGTCGGCAGCGCCATCGTCCGCAAGGTCGAGGAAGCGCTGCCCCAGCTGACCGCCGAGGACGAGACCGTTCATCGCGCGGGCGTCGAAGCCGTGCAGGCGTTCATCGCCGATCTGAAGCCGCGCGCGAAGCGGGCGTAGCGCCGGCTTCGGGAGCCCGAGGACTTTTCCATCTGTACAGCTTCCTTCCTATATGTCAAAATAGAATACAGTCTAATTCGCGGAGCGTTCTACGCTCCGTTTTGAATTGCATTCGCGAAATTCGAACGCAAGGTTATTACAGGAGGTTATCCCATGCAACCCAAACCGAATATCGTCCATCTGCCGGTTTACCAGCCGGGCAAACCCATCGAGGAAGTGAAGCGAGAGCTCGGCCTGACCGAGGTCATCAAGCTGGCGTCCAACGAGAACCCGTTCGGCAGCTCGCCGAAGGCGCTCGAAGCGATCAAGCGCGAGCTGGACAACGTCAGCATCTACCCGGACGGCGCCGCCGTCGAGCTGACGAACGCCCTTGCGAAGCGTCTCGGCGTCGATCCGGACCAGATCATCTTCGGAGCGGGCTCGGACGAGGTCATCCTGATGATCGCCCGCGCGTTCCTGCTGCCCGGCGACGAGAATATCACCGCCGACCAGACGTTCCCGCAGTACCGGCATAACATAGAGATCGAGAACGGCGTCGTCGTCGAAGTTCCGCTTAAGGACGGCACGCACGACCTGCACGGCATGCTCGCCAAGGTGAACCCGAAGACGAAGATCGTCTGGATCTGCAACCCGAACAACCCGACCGGAACGATCGTCACCCACGACGAAGTGGAATGGTTCCTGTCCAAGGTGCCTTCGAACGTTATGGTCGTATTGGACGAGGCGTACTGCGAATACATCGACGATCCGTCGTTCCCGAACGGCCTGGAGCTGCTCAAGAAATACCCGAACCTCGTGCTGCTTCGCACGTTCTCGAAGATTTACGGCCTCGCGTCCCTGCGCATCGGCTACGGCGTCGGCCGCGCGGAGCTGATCCGTTCGATCAACCAGGTCCGCGAACCGTTCAATACGTCGCGCTTCGGCCAAGCGGCCGCGCTGGCCGCCTTGGAGGATCAAGCGTTTATCGACCGCTGCCGCGAAGCGAACAAGCAGGGTCTCGTTACGCTGCGAGCCGCGTTCGACCGTCTCGGCCTTCCGGCGTTCCCGGCGTACGGCAACTTCATCATGGTCGACGTGAAGCGTCCCGCCCAGGACGTATTCCAGGCGCTGCTTCGCAAAGGCGTCATCGTGCGGGCCGGCCACAAGCATTACCCGACGCATATCCGCATTACGGTCGGCAGCGCCGAGCAGAACGCCAAAGTGATCTCCGCGCTGGAAGAAGTTCTCCAAGAGATCGCGGTGCAGGTGTAACGGATGGGGATGGACAACGGCGAGTTTAGCGGTTTTACGGGCATGGAAGCATCGGCCCCGCAGCCGGCGCCCAAGAAGATCGCGATCTTCGGCGTCGGCTTGATCGGGGGCTCGCTCGCGCTCTGCTGGAAGGGCAAGCCGGGCTATCGGGTCGTCGGCCATTCGGTCAACGCGTCCTCCGTGGAGAAGTACGTCTCCCTGGGCGTCGTGGACGAAGGCACGACGTCGCTCGCGGAAGCGGCGGCGGACGCCGACTTTATTTTCCTATGCGTGCCGGTGGGCAGGCTGGGCGATTACATCGACGAGCTGGCCAAGCTCCCGCTGAAGCCGGGCTGCATCCTGACCGACGTCGGCAGCACGAAGGCGTCGGTCGTCGCCCACGCCGAGCGGCTCGGGCTGAAGGACGCGGTGTTCATCGGAGGCCATCCGATGGCGGGCTCGGAGCGATCGGGCGTGGAGGCGGCCAGCGCGGACCTGTTCGAGAACGCGTATTACGTGCTGACGCCGACCGCCGCGACGCCGCCGGAAGCGATCGCCGAGCTCGAGGAGCTGCTGCGCTGGACGAGGGCGAAGGTCGTCATGACCGACGCGGACAACCACGACGGCATCGTCGGAGCGATCAGCCACCTGCCGCACATCATCGCGGTCGCGCTCGTGAACCAGGTCGCCGGCTACAACGAGACGGACGACCTGTACCGCCGGCTCGCGGCCGGAGGCTTCCGCGACATTACCCGGATCGCCTCCAGCGATCCGAAGATTTGGCGCGACATTCTCGTGAACAACAAGCGCGTCCTGCTCCAGCTGATGAACGACTGGCGCGGGGAGATGGACCGATTCACCGCGCTGCTCGAAGCGGAGGACGGGGAAGGGATCGAGCGGCGGTTCCGCGAAGCGAACGAATTCCGCAGCCAGCTGCCCGAACGGCGCAAAGGCATGATCACGTCGCTTCACGAATGCTACGTGAACGTGCCGGACCAGCCGGGCGTCGTCGGACGAATCGCCACCGAGCTCGGCCAGGCGCGAATCAACCTGAGCAATCTTCATATCATCGAGAGCCGCGAGGACGTTCCCGGCGTGCTGCGCCTGTCGTTCCGGCAGCAGGAAGATCTGGACCGCGCGGTCGAACTTATCCGAACGATGAATTACGAAGTTTATTTTTAACGGATTGGCGGGCCGCTCGCAACGGTCCGTTTTTTTTTCGGGCGATCGGCAGCGCCGGATGGCGAGACTTTTTTTCGAAAACGCTCACATTTTTTTGTAAGCGCTTATTGACAAGATGGAAACGGATACATATAATAAAAGTACAGTATGGTTTCTCTCCACTCCTATCCAATATCCGAGTGTTCACGTAACGCTCGCGCCACTATTCGTAGTGGCGTTTTCTTTTTTTTAACGGCGTTTTTCCTAATAATATTGGACGACGTTTCATTGTCGGAGTCGCATTCGAAGCGGCAATGGCGTATGATGGGCTAAGCGCCTGCGAACGCGTCTGGATAACATTGGAACGCGCAATTTTAAAATTTTTTAAGATATCCGCTATCCCCGATATGATACAATACCAATAGTTATGTAAAAAACTGGACTTGTTCCAAAACGACTGCGCGCTCGTCGCGCAACTTTTGCGTTTTCGGCCGGTATAAGAAGTAGACCGGCCTTGAACGATCACCCTGTACGGGGGGAGGATCGCGACCATCCATGACCGATTCTCAATTGATTCGGGAGATCAAGGACGGCAATGTGGATTTATACTCGGCTTTAATGGCAAGATACCAGAAGAAGATTCTGTCATTCATATATCAGATGCTAAGAAGCGCAAGGCTCGAATTGATGGCGGAGGATCTGTGCTCCGAGACCTTCTACAAGGCGTACCGGAGCCTGCATTCGTTCCGGGAAGTGGACGCTTCGTTCTCGACCTGGCTGTATACGATCGCCCGGAACACCGTCCTGAGCGAGCTGCGCAAGCACAAGGCATCGCATATGTCGTTAGACGATACCGCGTACATACCGGCCGCTCCGCCGGAAGCCGCGCCGGAACAGGCGCTGCTTCGCAACGAGAAAGTAACGATGGTGCGGGAAGCGATCAACAACTTGCCGGAGAAGCAGCGTTCCGCTCTCATTCTTCGCGAGTACGACGGGCTGGATTACCAAGAGATCGCCAGCATTCTGGGGCAGACGGTCAGCGCCGTGAAGTCGCTCCTGTTCCGGGCGCGCGCCAGCGTCAAGACGCAGATGGAATCTTATTACAACGAACCGGCGTTCATGCAGGAGTACGAGGAGATGAAATATCGATGAAAAGCGACTGCGGCCTTATTCAGGAGCGGTTTGTCGATTATTGGGACGGGGAGGCCGGTCCGGCCGACCGATTGCTGATCGAGGAGCATCTGGCGGGCTGCCCGGATTGCGCCGAAGAATTCAGGCTCTGGGAAGAGAGCACGAAGCTGATCCGCGATATGCAGCTGGACGACGACTATATCGAAGACGTCGCCACGGCCGCGGAAGTGAACCAGAACGTCATGAACCGGATCTACGCCGAGCAGAGCTGGTTCATGCCGGCGGTCCGGCGCACCTATGCGTTCTCCGGCGGATTCCGGCTCAAGGTGGGCGGAATGCTGGCATCTCTGTTGGCCGTGTTCCTGTGCGGCTTGGGCTATGTGATTTTCGACCGGATGAACGGTTCGAATTCGCCCGCCACCGGCGTCATGGAGACCGCCGACGCCTACGGGGCCGGCGGCCAGATGGCCAACAGCGTCCTCGTGGACGTCCCCGTCGCCAGCCTGAGCGATCCGATCGTCCTGCACGTGAACCCGGTCATGCCCGAGTATTGGGTCGCGTTCGCTCTTCTCGGCATCCTCGTGACGCTGCTGATCATGAATTGGTTCTCGAGGGTGCGCGTATGAGCTCGAAGATGAGAATGGGCTGGGTGCGCCATGGCCTGACGTCCTGGAACAAAGCGGGCAAAATCCAGGGATTGACGGACATTCCGCTCAGCGCGGAAGGGAAGATGCAAGCGCATCGGCTCGCCTATCGCCTGGCGGCGGAGAGCCGGGTCTGGCACGGCGTCGTCTGCAGCGATCTGCAGCGCGCGGCCAAGACGGGCGAGATTCTGGCGGAGAGGCTGGGCATTCCGCTGTTGACCGACGGCAGGCTCCGGGAGAGAGGCTTCGGGGAAGCCGAGGGGACGACCGAGGCCGAACGAATCGCCCGTTGGGGGACGAATTGGCGCGGGAACGTCCCGGGGCAGGAGACCGACGCCCAGATTCGCGAGCGCGGGCTCGCGTTCGTCGAAGAGTTCTCAAGCCGGCACCCCGGCGAGAACTGGCTCGTCGTCACGCACGGCAGCTTCCTCGCGCAGATGCTGCAGGCGCTGAAGACCGGGGTGGACGACAGCCATATCGCCAACCTGTCGCTGACGATTCTCGAGCGCGAGGAAGACCGCTGGATTCCGATTCTGCATAACTGCACCGCCCATCTGAACGATCAACCCGTCTAGTCGACAACGCCGGCCGCAGCGCCGGCGTTTTTATTTTGTCGGCGAGACGGCGGGGAGCGACGTTTAAACCGGCGGCATTCCACCGATAATGGAGAGTAAATCGTCCGGAAACGGGGAATGCCGATGAACTTGGCGGATATGCTGTGTTACGCCGATATCGACCAGCTCGCCCGGATCGCCGACACGTACCGGTGCGAGTGCAGCAGCCATTCGAAGAACGAGCTGATCCAGACGATTCTGTCGACCGTCCAGAGGCGCGACGTTCTCGAGTCCCGGGTCGAGGACATGAGTCTGGAAGACATGCGCTTCCTGAATTCTCTCTTGTTCGAGCAGCGCGCTTCGTACAGCTTGGAAGAATTGACGGCCCGGGCACAGTCGGCGGCGCCTGAGCCCGCGACGCCGGAGGCGGTGCCGCCGCCACCAACGCCGACGCCGGCGAAGACGGCGGGCCGGAAGCGGTCGGCCAAGGCCAAGGCGGAAGCGCCTCCCCCGGAGCCCGACAACTCGGCGCGGGCGGCCATCGCCCGATTCAAGAGATTCGGCTGGCTGTTCAGCGGCTTCTCGCACCAGACCCGATTCTTGTACCACGTGCCGGAAGACGTCAAACGCAAATTGCAAGACGCCATCGACCGGAGGTTCCGGCAATCGCTCGAGACCCGAGGGGAACCGGCCGCCTACCGGGACGAGAGGGGACTTATCGAGGACGACGTCCGGGCGCTGCTCGAATTCGCGAGGGACAACGACGTTCCTCTCACGGCCGACGGCGTCATGTACAAGAGGCAGCTTCAGCTGGCGCTGGACCGGATGGCCATCGTCGAAGCGGTTCCGGGCCGCAGCGGCTGGCGGTTCGGCTACGGGCGCAGGTTCCGCGATTATCCGGACCGATTCTCGCTTCTGTACGATTACGCCGTCTTCGAGAAGTGGCTGCAAGAATGGCCGGATCGGCTCGAGCTCACCGAAGAAGGGAAGACCCGCCTGGCGGACAAGGGGCGAATGGACCCGGCCGCCGTCTATCGGTTCTGGCTGCGGCTGTACAAGAACCCCGTGCCGAACCTGATCTCTCTCGTCCAATGGGTGTCCCGGCTCGCCGAGGAGTGGACGACGGTAGAGTCGATCGAGCGCATCCTGCTGCCTCTCGTTCGTCCGTTCTACTACGACGCTCCCCAGGACGTTCTTCGGAAAAGGGTGCTAGGCTCGATGATGCACCTGGGCCTGCTGATGTGGGGGGAGACGGAGAGCGGAGAGTCGGTCGTCCGAATGACGCCCCAAGGACGGAAGATCGTCGCGGGCAACGAGATCCGGTTCGAAGACCGCTTGACCTGGGCCGGGAGCTCCGAGTACGGCGGATAGAACGGCATTCGGAATCTCTTCCGGCAGCTTGAACATCCTTCGACGGACGTGCATATCGGACCCGGGAGAATCGTATGGTTTAATGCCGTCCGATCGCGAATCGTCGGCCGAGATGTCGGAGGCCGTCGACGCGGCCGACCGGACGGAACCGGCGGGCCTAGCGAATCCCGGCCCCCGCGAATCGCGGAGGACGGACAGCCCGCCGGAAGCGGCCATCCTCCTCGGATGCCGCATAGGCAAGGGTACATTGATCGGCATGGGGGCCATTGTCCTGAACGGGGCCGACATCGATGAATATGCTTTAGTGGGAGCCGGCGCGCTCGTAACCGAACGACAGGCGGACCGCCGCGCGTTAAACAGGTTACCCGTGCGCCAACCCCTAAGGAGCCCTTTACGCCGGGAATTTGGAGGTGCAACCGATGGACATGAAAGTCGCCTATGAGACGATGTTGGGTTTGGCGGCGGAAATGGTCCTTGACGAGGCGCTGCGCAAACACCGGACGGAAAAGATTTACGAGGCTATCGACGTTGCGCTGGCGAAAGGGGACGCGGAGACCTTCCTGCGTCTGACCGATGAGTTGAAGACCATACAAACGTGACAGGCTTCGGGCGCATGCCCGGGGTCTGGCCGAAGCGACGGGCGCGTCGGACGGAGGAGAAGCGGTTCTCCTTCGCCCGGCGCTTTTTTTGGCAAGAAATCGCTTTAATAATGGCTCCTTTTGCAGTAGGATGGACTAGGAACCTCGCGTTCCGCGAAATCTCCATGCGAGACGAAAGGATGGACCGCGCCATGCCGTTGGTGGACATGCCCTTAGACCAATTGAAGAAGTACGAAGGAATCAGCCCGAGACCCGGCGACTTCGACGAATACTGGGAACGCGCGCTCGCCGAGATGCGGGCGGTCGATCCCGAACTGTCGATCGCGCCTTCGGCTTTCCAGGTACCGTTCGCGGAATGCTACGATCTTTACTACACCGGGGTGAGAGGCGCCCGGATCTACGCGCAATACGTCAAGCCGAAGAACGTCCCCGAGCCGCATCCGGCTCTCGTTCAGTTCCACGGCTATTCCGGCCACTCCGGGGACTGGACGTCCAAGCTCGGCTATGCGGCGTTAGGCTTCTCGGTGCTCGCGATGGACGTCCGCGGACAGGGCGGCAAGTCGGAGGACACCGGCGGCGTCAAAGGGAACACGCTGCGGGGACACATTATCCGGGGGGTGGACGATCACCCGGACAACCTGCTGTTCCGCCACGTCTTCCTGGACGCGGCCCAATTGGCCGGCATCGCGATGAGCTTGCCGGAAGTCGACCCGGAGCGGGTCGCCGCCAGCGGGGGCAGCCAGGGCGGAGCCCTGACGCTGGCCTGCGCCGCCCTGGAGCCGAGAATCGCCAAGCTGGCGCCCGTCTATCCGTTCCTGAGCGATTACCGCCGGGTATGGGAGATGGATCTTGCGAAGGACGCCTACGAGGAGATCCGGGCATACTTCCGCTCGTTCGACCCTCGGCACGAACGGGAAGAGTCTTTTTTCCGCACGCTCGGCTATATCGACGTCCAGCACCTGGCGCCGCGCATCCGGGGCGACGTCCTGATGGCGGTCGGACTGATGGATACGGTCACTCCGCCGTCCACGCAATTCGCCGCCTACAACAAGATCGCCTCGAACAAGGACGTGGTCGTATACCCCGACTTCGGCCACGAATGGCTGCCGGGCTTCGACGAGAAGGCGATGGAGTTCTTCAAGCAGCTGCTCTGACAGCAAGAAAGGAAGATCGAGATGAAATTCAGCGAGCTCGACCACAACGGATGGGCGGAGCTGCAGCTCTACCTGGACACGTGCCTGCTGCCCGTCACCGGCTTGACGGGACTGGAATCCCCGCCGGAAGCGACGGACAAGGCGGCCAAGACGGGGGAATGGCTGTCTCCGCTGGAATCGGCGTTCCGCGGCCGAACGGTCACGCTGCCCGCGTACCATTATTACGACGCCGAAGACGAGGAGGAGCGGCGCAAGCTCGAACGGTATTGCGAGAGAGTGAAAAGGACGGGATTCCGCTACCTGGCGATCGTCAGCGGGGAGAGCGGCTGGAGAGCCGCCGACTATCCTTCCGCGGATCTGATCGTCGCCCCCGGGAACGATGGCGAAGCGCCCGATCCGGAAGCGATCCGCGCCGCCGTCGCTTCTTTATGGAAGAAAGAGAGCAAGTAAGCGTTTGCGGGCTCAACGTTTCTTTTCTTGTCCTTTCGCGAATAAGATGTCGCCGGCCATGCAAACAATAAGCGGGAACCGACCCAGGCGAATTGTGACAATTTGAGAACATTTTAGTCCGGCCTTTCGCGCGCGGGCTCGAATCCGCAATGGCAATTCTTGACGCCCCTATAAGCCTGGGCTATTATAGTTATGTCTTTGTGAACAAAAGGTGAAGTCCGTGAAGGACGCGACATTGGTGGGCAAAGGGGGTTGAACAGATGAACCACAATGAGCAGCACGAGACCGCGCACAAGCCGATCAAGCGCAAAGAAATGACCAGGCGACAATTCCTGTCCTATACGTTGGGCGGAGCCACCGCATTCATGGGGATGGGCGCCGTCTTGCCTATGTTGCGTTTCGCCGTCGACCCGATTCTGACCAAGAAGCAGGCCGGCGCGTTCGTCAAGGTTATCGAAGAGGCGGAAGTGACCAAGGAGCCGAAGCAGGTGGCTTTCAAAGTCCATCAGGTCGACGGCTGGTACGAGAGCGATCCGAAGATGGAAGCCTACATCGCCAAGGGCGACGACGGCAAGATCTTCGCGTTGTCTCCGGTGTGCAAGCACTTGGGATGCACGATCAGCTGGGGCGGCGAAGAGGCGCCCAACGAGTACCATTGCCCTTGCCACGGCGCGCGATATACGAAGGACGGCAAGAATCTGAAGGTGGCGCCGAAGCCGCTGGACGAATACGAAGTGAAGGTCGAGAACGGCTGGGTTTACCTCGGTCCGCTCGAACCGAACACACGGGTTTAGAAGGAGGGCGTTTCGTCCCATGTTCAAAAGCATGTACAATTGGATTGACGAACGTCTGGATGTCACGCCGATGTGGAGGGACATCGCCGATCACGAGGTGCCTGAGCACGTCAACCCGGCGCATCACTTCTCCGCATTCGTCTACTGCTTCGGCGGCCTGACGTTTTTCATCACCGTCATTCAGATCCTCTCGGGGATGTTCTTGACGATGTATTACGTGCCGGATATTATCAACGCTTATTACAGCGTCGATTACCTGCAGCACCAAGTCGCGTTCGGCGTTATCGTGCGCGGCATGCACCACTGGGGCGCGAGCTTGGTCATCGTGATGATGTTCCTACATACTTTGCGGGTGTTCTTCACCGGCTCTTACAAGGCGCCGCGCGAGATGAACTGGGTCGTGGGCATGCTTATCTTCTTCGTCATGCTGGGACTCGGCTTCACGGGCTACCTGCTGCCGTGGGATAACAAGGCTTACTTCGCCACCAAGGTCGGCATGGAGATCGCCGGTTCCGTTCCTTGGATCGGAAGCTACATCAAGGAGTTGTTGGCGGGCGGCACGATCGTCGGGGCGCAGACGCTTACCCGGTTCTTCGCGATCCACGTGTTCTTCCTGCCCGGCGTGCTGCTGACGCTGCTTGCCGCACACTTCTTCATGATTCGCAAACAGGGCATTTCCGGGCCGCTGTAAGAGAGAGGAGAGTGGCAAGCTGTGGCACACGGACACGGTAACAGATCGAACGAGAAGGTCGTCTACGTTGGCGACTCGCGCATTCGCAAGCCCGGCCCGAGGCCGGCGCCGCCGGATTACACGGCGTTCCCGGGCAAGTCGGAAGCGTTTATCCCGAACTTCCTGCTCAAGGAATGGATGGCAGGTGTCGTCGTACTCGTCGGCTTCCTCGTGCTGACGATCGCGGAGCCGGCGCCGCTCGGTTATCCGGCGGATCCGCTCAACGGATCGTTCATTCCGATGCCTGACTGGTACTTCCTGTTCATCTATCAATTGCTGAAATACCCGTACACCTCGGAGGACTTCATCGTCCTCGGCACGATCGGCATTCCGGGTATCGCGTTCGGCGCGCTTCTGCTCGTGCCGTTCCTCGATACCGGCAAGGAGCGCCGCTTCTACCGCCGGCCGATCACGTCTTCGCTCATGATCGTGTCGCTGATCGCCAGCGTCTACCTGACCTGGGTATCCTGGCACCACTACACGGAAGAGCTGGAGAAGAGCGGCGTCGTTCCGGAGCACATCGAGCGCGAGGAGAAGAACAAGGAATCGATCGAATCCGGCAAGGGCCGTTGGATCCCGGGCAAGGAGAAGACGGTCGCGCTCGTCAAGCCGGACGATCCCGCGTTCGAGATCATGAAGAAGGCCCAGTGCATCGCCTGCCACGGCGGCGAGCTGGAAGGCGGCGGAGCTCCTTCGCTCCGCGGCATCGGCGACACGCTCTCCAAGGATGAGCTCGTCGATACGATCACGAACGGGCGCGCGAACGGCGCGATGCCTTCCTTCAAGGGCACGCTGTCGGAGGCGGAGATCGACCAGGTCGCCACCTGGCTGTCCGAGCAGAAGGCGGAAGCCGCAGAATAAGGCGTCACGCACCATAACCTGACCGCTTGCGGTCAGGTTTTTTCATAGGCGGCTTGGCCTGCCGAACGGAGGGTTACGATGAGTTGGAGATTCTATCTGTCGCGTACGTTCCTGATGAACCCGACGCTGCTGACGCTTATGACGATCTTCTACGTCCCGGGAACGGTATACGGCTATATCTGGTACCGGGGACAGCTGATCGACACCTGGAACGAGCATCCCCATTGGCAGCTGCCGTTCGTGCCGGACAGCCCGACGGCTTCGCTGTTCTTCGCGCTGGCGCTGATCTGGCTCTGGGCGGCGCCGAAGCGTCCCGCCTCCGCGTTTGTCCGGGGCGTGCGCGGAATCGTCGAGGCGCTCGGCGTCGTCACTTCGATCAAATACGGCATCTGGGCGGCCGCGATCATCTTCGCGGGGGCGGCTCAAGGCGACGAGCTCGTCTGGCAGGATTGGATGCTGGTCGTCTCCCACGGGGCGATGGCGATCTGCGCGCTTCTGTACGCGCGCTTCTTCTCCTTCGGACCGGCCGCTCTGGCCGTCGCGGCGGCGTGGACGTTCTTGAACGACGCGGTCGATTACGGCTTCGGCGTCTATCCGTACTTGCCGTTCGTTCTGAAGGACGATCTGACGGGAGTCGCCTGGTTCACGTTCTTGCTGACGGCGTTCAGCGTGCTGGCGGCCCTCTGGGCCCGATTCGCGCCGGAAGCGGCCCGGGGGAGAACTTCTCTCGTTCCGAATAAGAAGTTCTAGCGCGGGACATCCCCTCATAAGCTGGGGGCAGGAGGGGATGTCCATGCCTGGAACGGGCTCTCGCGGAAGAAGCGCATGGATTCGCAGGATCGGTTGGATCGTATTCGCGGCCTGGTCGTTCATCGGCTTGCTGCCGATCTCCAATAAGGCGGAAGCCGCCGCGGAAGGGACGGGAGCGGATTCCGTACGCGCGTTCCGGGAGTCGGCGGACAAGCTGTATGCCGCGGTCTCGCAGGGGAATCGGCTTGAAGCGTCCCGGTCGCTCCGGGAGCTGGAGCGCTCGCTGCGCGGACTTCCGCTGAAGGGAATCGCGACCGCCGAAGGCGTTCAGGCGCTGGGCGGCAGCGTCGCGGAGATGAAGCGGGCTTGGGCGTCGGCGACGCCGGACGCGGCGCGGCTCGAGGCGGCCGCGGGGGAGATTCGCTTGGCCGCGGACGCGCTCGCGAATCCGGACAAGCCGATGTGGCACCGCTATCGCCCCATTCTGAAGGAAGACGCGAACGCGCTGGCGGCCGCCGTCGGGGACGGGACCGGCTTCGCGGGTCCCGACGCGAGATCGGCGCTCGAACGATTGAAGAAGCATTACCGGCTCATCCGGACGGCCGCGTCGCTGCGGGGCGAGCCGTCGGCCATCGAGAGAGGGGATTCCGTTCTTCGCTACGCGGAGAAGATCTTGAAGCCGGACGAACCGGAGGCCTCGCTCGCCAGAGAGTTGGCTCCGTCCGTCCGCGAGGCGATGGAAGGGCTGTTCCCGGCCGAAGGGCGGGAGACGGCGGCTCCGGCGACGTTCATGCCCCCTTCGTGGGGGTTCGCGGCGACGATCGGGTCGTTCATCGTCACGATTCTGTCGTGGGCCGGCTGGAGGCGATTCCGATACGAGCGCGACCATCCTCCGTCGAAGCCTCCGGCGCAACCACCGGCGCATCCTTCGGCCCATCCTTCGGCCCATCCTCCGGTCAATCCTCCCGGAAGCCTTCCCCCAGAACGTCGTGAACGTCGTTAATAACGATAAAAGCCTGTCTGTCGTGTTCGCGGACCAGGCTTTTTAATTTGCGGATCTCGAAGCGGCTGACGACGCAATAAACCATCATCCGCTTCTCGCCCGAATAGCCGCCGACGGCCGGCAGAAGCGTGACGCCGCGGTCGAGCTCCTTGGTGATGGCGGCGGCGAGCCTCTCCGGATTTTGGCAGATGATCGTAAACGCTTTGGCGGCGTAAGCCCCCTCCTGGATAAAATCGATCACCCGCGAGGAGATGAACACGCTCACCAGCGTGTACAGCACCTTCTCCTTCGGGATGAAGAGAAGCGCGCTTCCGAGAATGACGACGTCCATCGTCAGGATGATCTGGCCCATGCTCCAGCCGCGCCAACGATGAACGATGCGGGCGATGATGTCGACGCCCCCCGTCGTCCCGCCCGAGCGGAACACGAGCCCGAGGCCGGCCCCGAGCGTCACTCCCGCATAGAGGACGACGAGGATAAAGTCCTGCTTCGTCGTGAAGGGCCGGATCCAGCCGGCGTCGATCGTTCTCTCCCACAGCCAGAGGAACAAGGAGAGCAGCAGCGTGCCCCCGATCGTGTAGACCATCGCCCCGCGGCCCAGCAGCCGCCAGCCGAAGACGAAGAGGGGAAGGTTGATGGCGAGCGACGTGATCGCGGGCGGAAGCCCGGCCGCGTATTGCAGCAGAACGGCGATCCCGGTGACGCCGCCCTCCATGAGTAGATTCGGAAGGATGAAATATTCGATTCCGAAGGCGTAGACGGCCGTTCCGAGCGCCAGGATCAACCACGTCCTCGCCGCTTCCCTAACCCGTTCTCCGTTCATTCTCGTCCGCTCCCCGCCGCAAATTTGCATTTGTTTTTGACACCGTCTTAGGCTAACATAGGATTGATGCGCCATGCGGAATTTGTCGCCGGCATGCGCCGTTCGACCCCGCGCGCCGGGCTGCCGCACTTGTGGCCGCTGAACCCATTATAATCAGACCGATCCAGAGAAAGGAAGCTTGTCATGGCAGAGTCTCGCATCGCCGGCAAGCCGCTCGCGGAGAAGACGCTGGCCGACATTCAACGCGAAGTGGACGCCTACATAACGCAATTCAAGGAAGGCTACTTCTCGCCTCTCGCCCTGCTCGCCCGGATGACGGAGGAAGTCGGGGAGCTGGCCCGGGAAGTGAACCACCAATACGGCGAGAAGCCGAAGAAGGCGGACGAGGCCGACAATTCGATCGAGCTGGAGCTGGGCGATATTCTGTTCATCGTCCTCTGCTTCGCCAATTCGGAAGGCATCGACCTGACGGAAGCGTTCAACCAGGTCATGCACAAATTCAATACGCGCGACGCGAACCGGTGGACGAAGAAGGACACGGACGCCGAATAGCTCTCATATGCTGTACCATCCCCATGCTCGAGAGGAGGATGGTCCGGCATGAACGGGGAGAGCTGCGTTCAACAAGCGTACGAATCGATTCTTCGCGGAGACTTCGAAGCCGCGGCGGAATGGTTCGAACGGGCGGTCGAAGCGGAGCCCGATAATCCGTCTTATTATTATAAAGGCTCGATCACGCTGGCGAGAAGCGGCAAGCTTCCTCTGGCGCTCGACTACGCGAAGCGAGCCGTCGAGCTGGCTCCGGGCGAGCCCGCCTACGAGCTGCAGCTGCGGATGCTGAGGTCGCGGCTGCGCATCGCGGAAGCGCGGGAGCTGCTGTCGGCGAACCCGCCGCGGACGGAGCCGGCGATCGGCTTGCTGAAGGAAGCCTTCCGCCTCGATCCTCTCGCCGCCGACGCGAGGCTTCTGCTCGGAATCGCCTACCGGATGCGAGGGGAGTACGGCCGGTCGATCGAAGCCTTGCGGGAAGCCCTGCAGTTGAACCCGCAGTACGAAGAGGCGCGAAGGCTGCTCCGCGAGGTGCGGTCGGAGCGCCGCCGAACGCTTAAACAACTCTATGATCCGATCAATCACAAAAGGGACAGGTGAATCGAATGTCGCAACGAATCTCCGTCGCGGTAGCCGGAGCCGCAGGGCGAATGGGCCGCGAAGTCGTCAAAATGGTGCTGGAAGATCCCGAGCTGCGGCTCGCGGCGGCGGTCTCCCGCTCGACCGGACCGGTGGACGCCGGTGCTCTCGCAGGCAAGCCGGACACCGGCGTCCTCGTGTCCGCCGATCTCGAGGCGGCCCTCGAAGCGACGCGCCCCGACGTGCTCGTCGACTTCACGAATCCGAAATCCGCGGTGCCGAACACGGAAGCCGCGATCCGGCACGGCGTCCGCCCGGTTATCGGGACGACGGGATTCACGCCGGAGCAGATCGCCGAGCTGGACAAGCAGTGCAAAGAACGAGGCATCGGCGGCTTGATCGCCCCGAACTTCTCCATCGGCGCCATCCTTATGATGAAGTTTGCCGCAACCGCGGCGAAATATTTACCTCATGTGGAGATTATCGAATATCATGGGGATCAGAAGCTGGACGCCCCTTCGGGTACTTCCATCAAGACGGCGGAATGGATCTCCGAAGCGAGACGCGAGCTTCGCCAAGGGAACCCGAACGAGGAAGAGGTCATCGAAGGCGCGCGGGGCGGCTATTACAACGGATTCCGCATACATAGCGTCCGGCTGCCGGGCGTATTCGCGCAGCAGGAGGTCGTCTTCGGCGGGCACGGGCAGACGCTCAAGATCCGCCACGATTCGTACGAACGCGCGGGCTACATGCCGGGCGTCAACACGGCTATCAAGAAGGTCATGCAGACGACGGGCATGGTATACGGTTTCGAGCATTTTCTGGACTGACAAGAGCACCGGGGGAAAAGGAGACGGCAGCCATGATGCAAATCGCATTGATCGCGCACGACCGCAAGAAGGACGAGATGGTGAACTTCGCCATCGCTTACGAGCACGTACTGAAGCCTCACAAGCTGTACGCCACGGGGACGACCGGGACCCGGATCATGGAGAACACGTCCCTGCAGGTGCACCGCTTCATGTCGGGGCCGCTCGGAGGGGACCAGCAGATCGGCGCCTTGGTCGCCCAGAACGAGATGGATCTCATTATCTTCCTGAGAGACCCGCTCATGGCGCAGCCCCACGAGCCGGACATCATCGCGCTGCTTCGCCTGTGCGACGTGCAGGGAATCCCGGTGGCGACGAACGTCGCGACCGCGGAGCTGCTCGTGAAGAGCCTGCAGAGGGGAGACTTCGCCTGGCGCGAGCTCGTTCATAAATACAAGCCGGGGATCGACGGATGAGCGGGGGCGCTCCATCCTTCTACGGACTCGATCTGCTCGTGTTCGCCGCGCATCCGGACGACGCGGAGATCGGCATGGGCGGCACGATCGCCAAGGCGATCCGCGCCGGCCAGAAGGTCGGGCTCGTCGACTTGACGTACGCCGAGATGTCGTCGAACGGGGACGTCGAGACGAGGCAGCGCGAAGCGGCGGCGGCGTCCGCCGCGCTCGGCCTGACGGTGCGCGAGAACCTGGGCTTGCCGGACCGCGGCCTGCGGACGGACGCCGAGCAGGTGGACAAGCTCGTGTCGGCCATCCGCCGGCACCGTCCGCGCGTCGTGTTCGCGCCGTACGCGATCGACCGCCACCCGGACCATACGATGTGCAGCCGCATGGCGGAGGAAGCGGTGTTCAACGCCAAGCTCAGGCGTTACATGCCGGAAGAGCCGGCGTGGACGGCGGACATGCTATACTTCTACTTCATTAACGACGTCCATCCGCCGCAGCTCGTCGTCGACATCACCGACGTTCAAGAGACGAAGATGAACGCGCTAAGGGCGTACCGCTCTCAATTCGAGCCGTTCGGCTCCGAAGCCGACTGGGTGCCCACGCCGCTGACCGCCGGCTATCTCGGCAACGTCGAGGCGAGGGACAAGCTGTTCGGCCAGCCGAAGAAGTTCGCCTACGCGGAAGGCTTCATCGCCAAAGGACCGATCGCCGTCGATCGGTTCTAATTCGGACGGATCTCGTTCTGGCGGATCGCGCTGTAGCGCGGCTTCCGCGCCGATTCGCCGGAACGCTTTTGCGACCATTTCTACGATTCCATATATGTCGTTCCCGTCGGGGGCGACAATCCCGATTCACGCACCCAAGGACGCCTATCGGCGTCTTTCGTCGCCCTGCCGGGCAGAATAAGAGCAAGGAAGCAAGCCGGCGGGGAATAAACATGGAGGAAGGAGGAGTGCGTATGAACCGACCGCTCAAAATCGGCATTACCTGTTACCCTTCGCTCGGCGGCTCCGGCGTCGTCGCGACCGAACTCGGGAAGCTGCTCGCGGAGAAGGGACACGAGATTCACTTCATCACGCATAGCATGCCGTTCCGACTCGGGAAGTTCCATCGCAACGTCTACTACCACGAAGTCGAAGTCTCGGACTATTACGTGTTCCGTTATCCTCCTTACGACTTGTCGCTCGCGAGCAAGATGCATCAAGTCGCGAAGCTTCAGCAGCTCGACCTGCTTCACGTCCACTACGCGGTTCCGCACGCTATCTGCGCCTACCTGGCCAAGCAGATGTCCGGGGATCAGCTTAAAGTCGTCACGACGCTTCACGGCACCGATATTACCGTTCTGGCGCAGGACGTCTCGCTGAAGGACATCATCCGGCTCGGCATCCGGAGCAGCGACGCGGTCACGGCGGTCAGCCAGGACTTGATCCGCGAGACGAGGGAGCTGCTCGACATCGTGGAGCCGATCGACCTCACGTACAACTTCGTCGACAAGCGCGTCTACTATCCGCGCGACTGCACGGACCTGCGGGGAGACTTCGCGGAGCCGCACGAGAAGGTGCTGATGCATATCTCCAACTTCCGGCCGGTCAAGCGGACGGCGGACGTGGTCGATATCTTCGCGCGGGTGAGCTCCAAGATCCCATGCAAGCTGCTGCTCGTCGGGGAAGGGCCCGACATGCCGCGAATCCAGGCCAAGATCGACGCGATGGGCTTAAGCCACCGCGTCCATTACTTGGGCAAGCAGGACGACGTGGCGCAGGTCATCTCGCTCGCCGACCTGATGCTGCTGCCTTCGGAGAAGGAGAGCTTCGGCCTCGTGGCGCTCGAGGCGATGGCGTGCGGCGTGCCGACGATCGGCTCGCAGGCGGGAGGCATTCCGGAGCTCGTCGTGAACGGGGAGACGGGCTTCCTGTCCCCGATCGGCCGGACCGACGAGATGGCCGCGAACGCGCTGAAGCTGCTGACGGATCCGAAGCTGTACGCCGACTTCCGCGAAGCGTGCCTGCAGCGCGCGCGGACGGAATTTTGCAACGATCGGATCACGGCGCAATACGAGAATATTTATTATAGGGTGCTCGGTCTCGACGCTCGCGTTCCGATGCCGATATGCGAAGCATGAAGCCGCGCGGCGAAGGAGGCTCGAGCCCGGAGATGGAGCCGGCCGGCGGCGAATCTTCCTGGCAGGCGGGGATGAGCCTCGCGGCCGTCCTGGAGGCGGCCGGGCACGAAGCGTATCTGGTCGGCGGCTGCGTTCGCGACCGGCTGCTTGGGCGGGAGATTCGCGATATCGACATCGCCACTTCGGCCTTGCCGGAGCAGGTGATGGAGCTGTTCCCGAAGGTCGTGCCGACGGGCTTGAAGCACGGAACCGTAACCGTCGTCCGGGACGGGGAGCATTTCGAAGTCACGACCTTCCGGCACGAGTCCGCCTATAGCGACGCCCGGCATCCGGACGAGGTCGTCTTCGTCCGCGATCTCCGCGAGGATCTGGCGAGAAGGGACTTCACGATCAACGCGATGGCCGTCGGAACGAGCGGGAAGACCGTCGATCCGTTCGGCGGGTTGGACGATCTTCGCCGCGGCCTCGTCCGTTGCGTCGGGGAGGCGGAGGAGAGATTCGGCGAGGACGCCTTGCGCATGCTTCGCGGCATTCGGTTCGCGGCGGAGTTCGGGTTCGCGCTCGAAGAAGCGACGTGGAGCGGGCTGCTCGCCCGCCGGGAGAAGCTGCGGCATGTCGCGATGGAGCGGGTCGGCTCCGAACTGGACAAGATGATGGCCGGACGCGATCCCGGCGAAGCCGTCCGCCTGCTGCGGACAAGCAATCTTCTCGCGTTCGCGAAGGAGCCCCTTCCGACGGAGCTTCCCGATCTGGCGGGGCTAGCTTCGGACGGGTCCGAGAGGGATGAGGAGAGCCGGACGGTCTGGAGCCGCCTGCCGAACCCGGACGCGAGGTGGGCCGCGCTCTGGCTGCTGTCGGGCGCGGATCGGGCGTTGGCGCTGGAATGGGCGAGAAGGCTGAAGTTCAGCATTCGCCGGGGAGAAGCGATCGCGGCGGTCGTCGGCGTGCACGGGCGGCTGGCCGGTTCGGCCGTCGAACCTGGAACGGATGATTCGGAGAAGCGCCGCATCTGGGCGGAGGCGGTCATCCGCTTCGGCGCGGAAGCGGCGCGTATGTATCTGGACGTCGCGAAGGCCTTCCCTTCCGTCCCCGATTCCGTCCGGTGGGGGGAAGGCTGGGTTCGGAAGGCGGAGGACTGGCTGGACCGGATGCCCGCTTCCGCGATCCGGGAGCTAGCCGTTCGCGGAGACGAGCTGGTCGCCTTGCGCGGGCTTAAGGCCGGCCCGTGGGTCGCCGAAGAGCTGAACCGCTTGCTGACGCTGGTCGCTCTGGAAGCCGTGCCCAACGAGGCGCATGCGCTGAAGTCGGCCGCCGCCGAAGGATGGGCCGCGAAGAAGCCGGATCCGATAGATCCGGAAGAGAAGATAGACAAGACCGTTCAGTAAGTTAGGGCAGATTACGCCGAACAACCCCGATAAGGCTGTAAAGCAGTAAGGCAAAGGCAAGTAAGGCATAAGGCAAGTAAGGCATTAAGGTTGATAATGCAGTAAAGCAGTAAAGCGGTAAACAGTAAAAACAGACAAAGCGGTAAAAAGTCGTATAAGAAGATAATGCAGTAAGCAGAGAAGGCAATCGAGGGAGAGTAAGTCATGGATCAGCCTACGCTGTTATCGTTATTGGAGGAGCGGCCCGGGCAATTCGTCTCCGGCGAGGAGATCAGCCAGAAGCTGAACGTCAGCCGGACCGCGATCTGGAAGCAGATACGCAAGCTGGAGGGGCAAGGCTACGTCGTCGAGGCGGTGCCCAGAGTCGGCTACCGGATCGTCTCGAAGCCGTCGCGAATCTCCCCGGTCGAGCTCGGTCACAAGCTGCGCACGCGTTCCTTCGGCCGCAACCTGAAGCTGCTCGACGTCGTTGCCTCGACGCAGGACGTCCTGCGCGACCTGGCCGAGCAAGGGGCGCCGGAGGGAACGCTCGTCGTCGCCGAGCAGCAGAATCAGGGACGCGGCCGAATGGGACGCTCCTGGGTGTCGCCGGCCGGCAAGGGCGTCTGGATGAGCCTCCTTCTGCGGCCGGACGTTCCGCTGCTCCGCACGCCGCAGCTCACGCTGTTGGCGGCCGTGGCTCTATGCCGGGCGATCGAGAGGCTGACGGGGCTCGAGATCGGCATCAAGTGGCCGAACGATCTCCTCGTGGACGGGCGCAAGATCAGCGGAATTCTGCTGGAATCCGCCGCCGAGGACGAGCGGTTGCGCTATATCGTCGTCGGGATCGGCATCTCGGCCAACCTCGATCCCGAGGACTATCCGGAAGACGTCGCGGCCAAGGCGATCTCCCTGAAGATGGCGAGCGGCCGCGCCGTCGACCGGGCCGGGCTGATCGCCGAAGCGCTCAAGGAATTCGAGGATCTGTACCAGCTCTACTTGACGGAAGGCTTCGAGCCGATTCGTCTCTTGTGGGAGGCCCGCTCCATCAACCTGAACCGGCATACGGTGCTCACGACGGCCCGAGGGACGATCGAGGGGGTGCCGCGAGGTCTCGCCGAGACGGGAGGCCTTCTCGTCGAACTCGAAGGAGGACGGATCGAGACCGTCTACTCCGCGGAGATCAATCCGTGGGAGCAGAAGGCTTAAAGCCCCTTACCCTCCGATTCGGAGGCGGCCGCCGGAGCCGGAGCCGGTCCCGCCGGCTCGTCTGAGCAGCTCGGGAAGCGAGACGCCGAGCAGGACCAGACCGACGCCCAACCATTGGATCGCGCTTACGCGTTCGTGGAGAACGACGGCGGACAGCAGGACCGCCACGGGCAGCTCGGCCGCGCCGAGAATGCCGGTCAAGCCTTCCCCGATGCGCGGAACCCCGATGGCGTACAAGAGCGGAGGCAGGAAGGCGCCGAACAAGCCGAGCATGACCCCGAACGGCAGCAAGCCGGTCAGCAGCGTTCCGTCGATCAGGAAGGCCGGCGGGAACAGGACGAAGACGAGCGCCAGGCCGCCCGTGATCATCCATGCGCTGCGGGAGGCCGGATGCGCGCCGGGAACCGCTCTTCCGCTGAGCAGAATAAAGGCCGTATAACTGACCGCGGACGATAGCCCGAACAGGACGCCCAGCCAATGGAACCGGTTCAAGCCTTGATCGAGGACGCCCGCCGCGAGCAGGGTGCCGCCGAGCAGCACGGCGATGGTCGCCAGCATGACGCCGTTCGGGCGCTGCCGCTTCCCGATCGCGTGAACGAGCACGCCCATCCAGGTGAATTGGAACAGCAGCAGGATCGCGAGCGAGTTCGGAATATACCGAAGCGATTGGTAATACAGCAGACCGGTCACGGCCGTCGGCATGCCGGCAGCCATCAGGACGAGACGCTGCTTCCAAGTCGGAACGGTTCCGCCGGACCTCTCGGACGCCGTCCGATGGCCTTCATCGCCGCGTCTCTTCTTCCATCTCGCGATCAGAACGAGACACCAAGCGAGACAGGCGCCCGTCAACAGCTGGCTTCCGACGATTTGCCCGAGCGTATAGCCCTGTTCGTACGCTTTCGTCACGATCGTCGACAAGATGCCGTAACAAACCGCGCCCAACAACACCGATAACCTGTATTTCATTTTCGATACCGCACTCCTTCGTTATGAACAAAATAAAAAAACTTCCCGCCGCGGAATACGGAGGCGTCCCAGACGCTTCCGATATTCGTAGCAAGGAAGTTCGGCTTCCCGTAGAGACCCCCGCCCATCTTCGCGGGGTTATACGAACGGTCATTGATTCGGTTGTCATTCGTCGAAAAGCAACAGCAAAAATAATAAAACGACCGCTCCCGATTGTCAATAGTCGTTAAGAAAGCGCCGGCTCGATATTCGCGTCCTCGATGCCGAGTCGTCGATGCCGGCCGCCGCTCATGGACGATCGCGCGAATATCTGTTATAATCAGGAACGCAAGGCGGTATCGGTTGACGAATTGCACTTGCGGAGATTCTAATCGATAGTACGCAATTATCCTGTTGCTCGCGCAACGAACAAGTGAATACCGTGATGATTCGCGGCGGATTCTGCTCTGAGCCGAAGGGACCGAGACAGAAGGACGTGAAGCGCGCTCCTGCTGAATGGATACCTTTGTTTGCTTATGGGCAAATGCAAAGGTTTTTTTGTTTTTTTATAAGCCGATGTAGGAGGCGTCATCTTCCATGAGACAACCGCTAACCTTGCCCCGATTGAAGGCGCTCAAAGCCAAAGGCGAGAAAATCGCGATGCTGACCGCGTACGATTATCCGTCCGCCCGGCTCGCCGAGGAGGCCGAAGTCGACATTCTGCTCGTCGGCGATTCCCTCGGCAACGTCGTGCTCGGCTACGATACGACGGTACCGGTGAAGCTCGAGGATATGATTTACCATACGCGGGCGGTCGTCCGGGGAGCCCCGGGCACGATGGTCGTAACGGATATGCCGTTCGGCACGTACCGGCTCGGCCCCGAAGCGACGCTGCGCAACGCCGTTCGCCTGATGCAGGAAGGCGGTTCCCACGGGGTGAAGCTGGAAGGGGGCGCCGACATCGCGGACGAAGTGAAGCGGTTGACGTCGGCGGGCATCCCGGTGCTCGGGCACCTCGGACTGACCCCTCAGTCGGTGCTGCAGATCGGGGGCTACAAAGTGCAAGGGAAGGACCGCGCGGAAGCCGACCGCCTGATCGCGGACGCCCGCGCGCTGGAGGAAGCCGGAGCGTTCGGCATCGTTCTCGAGCTGGTGACGGAGCAGGTGGCGGCGGCCGTGACGCGCGCGGTCGGCATTCCGACCATCGGCATCGGCGCCGGGCGGGGGTGCGACGGGCAGGTGCTCGTTTTCCACGACATCCTCAGGTACGGCTCGGGAATTCGCGACAAGCGGTTCGTCAAGACGTACGCGGACGTCGGGGAGACGATTCGCGCCGCGATCTCGGAGTACGTCGGCGACGTGCGCGGCGCCCGGTTCCCCGAAGAGAAGAACGGCTTCGCCCTGGACGATCAAGCGGCCAAGGAATTCATCGATTCTGTCTATGGAGGGGATCGGACATGAGCACGGCAGCCGTATCCGCCCCGCGCGTCGTTCGGACGATCGCGGAGCTTCGCAAGGAGATCGGGAATTACCGCGCCGCGGCTCCCCAGGGGGGCAAGGTAGGGCTCGTGCCGACGATGGGATTCCTGCACGAGGGACATGCCAGCCTCATTCGCCGCAGCGCCGAAGAGAACGGCTTGACGGTGCTGAGCGTCTTCGTCAACCCGCTTCAGTTCGGGCCGAACGAAGACTTCGACCGCTATCCCCGGGACGAGAAGCGGGATTTGACCGTCGCTTCGGAAGCGGGGGCGAACCTGGTCTTCATGCCGGACGTCAAGGAGATGTATCCTCGCCCGAGCCAGACCTCGATTCTGATCGGCGGCATAACGGACCGTCTCTGCGGCGCGAGCCGCCCCGGCCACTTCGACGGAGTCGGAGTCGTCGTCTCCAAGCTGTTCAACCTGGTCCAGCCCGACCGGGCCTACTTCGGCCTGAAGGACGCCCAGCAGGTGGCGGTCGTGACGAGAATGGCCGAAGACCTGAACGTTCCCGTCGAGATCGTGCCTTGTCCCATCGTTCGCGACGCCGACGGCCTCGCGCTCAGCTCCCGCAACGTCTACTTGACCCCGGAGGAACGCGAGCAGGCTCTCGTCCTGTCGCGTACGCTCCGGCTCGTGCCGGAATGGATCCGCGAAGGGCTGACCGCGTCCGAGCTGACGGACCGCATGAAGCGGCAGATCCGGGAGATGCCTCTGGCCGACATCGATTACGTCGAAGCGTTGACCTATCCCGACCTGCTTCCGCCGGAGGAGAGCGCCCCGCTGGCCTCGTCCCCCGCGTCGCTGCTCGTCGCGGTGGCCGTCCGCTTCGGAAGAACGAGACTGATCGACAATATTCTGCTGCCAGCCGCGAAAGGGTGAGCCCTATGTTCCGCCAAATGATGAAATCCAAAATTCACCGGGCCACGGTGACCGAAGCCAACTTGAATTACGTAGGCAGCATTACGATCGACCAGGATCTGATGGAGGCCGTCGACATCCTGCCCGACGAGAAGGTTCAGATCGTCAACAACAATAACGGAGCCCGCTTCGAGACGTACGCGATTCCGGGTCCTCGCGGCTCCGGGGTCATCTGCCTCAACGGAGCGGCGGCCCGGCTCGTTCAGCCGGGCGACGTGGTCATCATCATCGCCTACGGCTACATGACCGACGAGGAAGCGCGCAGCCATCATCCGAAGGTGGCGATCATGGACGAACGCAACCGCGTGTCCCGATTGATGGCGGAAGAGCCGCATTCGACCGCGTTGTAACGCGTATGAAACCCCCCCGCGAAACGCAGAATGACCATACAGCCGAACGCGCGAGGGGGATGCGGAAATGATCGAGCAGTGGTTTGACGCCATGAACGATACGCTGGACGAATTGCTTAGCCGTTATCCGAAAGCCTCCGACCAAGAAAAAAAGGACCTGACCGAGCAATGGAACGTGTTAAAATCGATAAGTGATGATATCATTGAAGCATGGCTTCGATTCGAAGACAAAATGGCCTTATTCCGGACATTGACGCAAGAACATGATATCGCCGCCCAAGCGCACGATTATTCCGACGTTCTGATGGGACCTTACGTCAAGGGCCAGGGCTACTTCAAGCTCCAGATGTTCCGCGACGCCGCCGGCCAATTCGAGGAGACGCTCCGGCTCGAGCCCGAGCTGAACGTGGCCCGCTTATTTCTAGCCATGTGCCGGATGCACTTGGGCCACTTCCCGGAAGCGCAGCGGCACTTCCAATTGATCGCAGCCCTGGCGGACGAAGCCAAGCTGAGGGCCATCGCCTACAACGCGCTCGGATGCATTCAGGCGGTAGGGGCGAACCTGAAGCTGGCCGAGAGCTACTTCCGCCAAGCGGCCGAGACCGATCCGACGTTAGAGGATCCGAAGCGCAACCTCGAATCGTGCCGATCCCTCTCCGCGAAGGGGCCGCTTAAGCTTCAATTCGGAAGCTCGGAGATGCAGACGCTCGTCATGACGTAAGGATCGCTTTTCGATACAGGTTGGATGGCCAGGAAAGGAAGACAGGCATGAAATTCGCCGTGCTCGATTTTGAAACGACGGGAACTTCTCCCGAACAAGATGAGATTATTCAAGCGGGACTGGCTCTCGTCGACGAGACGGGAGCCGTTCTCGCGACTTACGCTTCGCTCGTGAAGCCGCTGAAGCCGATTCCCGATTGGATCGCGAAGCTGACCGGCATCGACGACGAAGCGGTGAAGGACGCGCCCGCGATCGATGACGTCATCGCCGAATTGGTCCCGTATCTGCAGGATGCCGTGCTCGTCGCCCACAACGTCGAGTTCGACGCCGCGTTCCTGCAGGCCGCGCTGGACCGGTGCGGCTATTTGCCGTTCGCGGGAAGAATGCTCGACACGGTGGAGCTGGCTCGGATCGCCTATCCGTCGATGCCGTCCTACCGCCTGTCGTCCCTGACGCACGGGCTCGGCGTCGTCCACGACCGGCCGCACCAGGCGGACAGCGACGCGGTAGCGACCGCCGAGGTGTTCGCCCATTGCGTTCGCCGGCTGCGGGAGCTTCCGCTTCTGACGATTCAGCGGCTCTCCAGCCTGTTCCACCCCGATACCAACGATCTCGGTTGGCTGCTCGCCGATCTGGCGGCTTGGCGGGAAGCTCATCCGCCGCTCGCCTCGGAGCAGGAAGACTACCAATTCTACCGTCAATTCGCCATGAAGATCGGCGATTGGACGGAAGAAGAAGCCGAAGACGGGAAGGACGAAGAAGCCGAAGCGCCGGCGAAGCTTCTGGCCGAGAAGACGTTCCCCGAATTCGTCGAGTCGGTTCGCGCGCGGCTGAAGGAGATGCTTCCTTCCTTCGAGCCCCGGGAAGGGCAGGAGATCATGTACGGCGAAGTGCTCGAAGCGCTGGACAAGGACTCGCACCTGCTCGTGGAAGCCGGCACCGGCACGGGCAAGTCGCTCGGCTACCTGCTTCCCTCCCTCTATTATGGATTAAAGGAATCCAAAAAAATCGTCGTCACGACCCATACGATCCAGCTTCAAGAGCAGCTTCGCCAGAGAGACTTGCCTCTGCTGCGCGAAGCGCTCCCCGTTCCCTTCAAGGCGGCGGTGTTCAAGGGACGGAACAACTACCTGTGCCTGCGCAAATTCGAGCAGCAGCAGCTCGTCCCGGAGATGGCTCTCTCCCGGGACGAAGCCGTGACGCGCGGACAGATGGCCGTCTGGCTGACCGAGACCGAGCGGGGAGAGGCGGAGGAGCTCAACCTGAGCGGCCGCTCCAAGGACGAGTGGAACGCCGTCGCGAGCGACGCCGATTCGTGCTTGAACCGCCAATGCCCGTGGTTCCGCAAGTGCTTCTACCACAGAGCCCGCCAGGACGCCAACAAGGCGGATCTGATCATTACGAACCATGCCATGGTGTTCACCGACATGCGGGCGGACAATCGCTTGCTGCCTTCCTACGACCGCTTGATCGTCGACGAGGCCCATCATCTGGAAGAAGTGGCGAGCAACCACCTCGGCCAGAAGACGGGGTATTCCACGCTGCTCAACCCTTTGACGCGCCTGTGGAAGGACGCACGCAACGGCCAGCTGCCGCACTTGATCGGCCTGGTGGCCGCTTCGGGAGACGAGATGGCGCAGGCGTGGGCCGAGAAGCTGGACGAAGCGGTCGGAACGGTTCACGAGATCCGGGAATCGTGGGAACGCTGGATGGAGCGCTTGTTCGCGCTGCTCGCATCGGAGGCCGCCGCGGACGAGAGCGGCAGCCTGACGCTTCGGCTCAAGCCGAACCAGCTTCCCGCGGGGTGGGACGATACCCTCGTCGACGGCCATAATACGATCCAGCTGCTGAGCGATCTGCTGCGTCCTCTGGACAAGATCGTCGGAGACATCCGGGAGAGGCTGGACGAGCTCGCGATTCAGAGCTTGATCACGGATATGAACGGCAGTTTGAAGGATCTGGCGTCCGTCCGCGCGGAGCTGCAGGCGTTCGTCACTCTCGGCAACCCGGACTTCGTCTACTGGCTGGAAGGGCATTCCCAATATCGTTCCCGCTCGCTCTGGCTGTACGGAGTGCCGGCGGACGTCAGCAACCTGCTCAGAGAGGGCATGTTCGAGCGCAAGTCGAGCGTCGTGCTCACATCGGCCACGCTGACGGTGGACAAGAAGTTCGAATTCGTCAAGGAGCAGCTCGGCCTGGGCGCGTCCGAACGGGAAGGACGCCTGCGAACCGCGCTGCTGCCGTCGCCGTTCAACTACCGCGAGCAGGCGCTCGTGCTCATCCCGCGGGACTTCCCGAACATCCGGGGGCGAGACGGCGATCCGCAATTCATGCAGGCGCTCACGAAGTCGCTGGCGGAAGTCGCGGAAGCGACGGGCGGCCGCATGCTCGTGCTGTTCACTTCGTACCGCATGCTTAGGTCCGTGTACGCCCCGCTCAAGGAGGCGCTCGGCCCGAGCGGCATCGACGTGATGGGCCAAGGCGTCGACGGCGGCAGCCGCAGCCGCCTCACCCGGCAGTTCATGGAGCGGCCGGCTTCGGTGCTTCTCGGCACGAGCAGCTTCTGGGAAGGCGTCGACCTTCCCGGCGACGCGCTCACTTGTCTTGCGATCGTACGCTTGCCGTTCCAGCCGCCGAATCATCCGGTTATCGAAGCGAAGTCCGAGAAGCTTCAGGCGGAGAAGAAGAACCCGTTCATGAAGCTGTCGCTGCCGCAAGCGGTCATCCGCTTCAAGCAGGGCTTCGGCCGGCTCGTCCGCACGGCCACCGACAAGGGGATCGTCATCCTGTACGATACCCGCGTGCTGGATACGAGCTACGGCAAGTACTTTCTCTATTCGCTGCCGGGACCGAAGATGGAGCATCTTCCGAACGCCGGACTCGTCCCCCGCGTGACCGAGTGGCTGCGCGGCCAAGGGGCGCAAGAACCGCGAGACGAGACCGCGGTCGCGGCGGCGACGCAGGAAGGAGAAGGCGAATGACGAAGCAGGTCAAAATATCCGAGGCGGTCGTTCGCCGGCTGCCGGTTTACTTGCGTTATCTGAACGAGCTGAGCCTCAGCGGGGTGCAGACGGTATCCTCGCAGGACCTCGGCGAGAAGCTCGACCTGAACCCGGCGCAGATCCGCAAGGATCTCGCCTACTTCGGGGATTTCGGCCGGAAGGGCGTCGGCTACAACGTCAGCTACCTGATCGAGAAGATCCGCCAGATTCTGAAGCTGGACCGGCCGCTGCACGTCGCCCTCGTCGGCACGGGGAATCTTGGCCGGGCGCTCTGCAACTACAACATGTATTTGAAGGAAAACATGAAGATTATCGCCGTGTTCGACGCCGATCCGTCCAAGGTCGGGACGGTGATCAACAATTTGACCGTCCAGCCGACGGAAGAGCTCGGCGCCACGGTCGCGGAGAAGGACATCTCCATCGGGATCATCACGGTGCCCGCGGCCGAAGCCCAGAACGTGGCGGACCGGTTCGTCGCGGCGGGCATCCGCGGCATTCTGAACTTCGCGCCGACGGTGCTGCGGGCTCCCGAGGGCGTGCGCATCCATCAGACCGATTTTACGGCGGACTTGTTGAGCTTGGCTTATTATATGAATAACGATAACGAGGATACGACGAGAGGAACAGTGGACGATGAACCGATGGCTGATTGAGAACGGAACGCTCGTAACGATGGACCCGGCGGCGCCGATCGTGCACGGCTGGCTCGCCGTGGAGGGTTCCGCGATCGCCGGGATGGGAGCGGGAGAAGCCCCGGAGGAAGAGAAGCGCAAGGCGCGGGAGACCGTGAACGGCAAAGGGCTGCTGTTCCTACCGGGTCTCGTCAACACGCACGGGCACGCGGCCATGTCGCTGCTTCGGGGACTCGCGGACGATCTGGCTCTGCAGGATTGGCTCGAGAATCACATGTGGCCGATGGAAGCGAAGTTTACCGGCGACGACGTCTATTGGGGGTCGTCCCTCGCCGCCGCCGAGATGATCTTGAGCGGAACGACGACGTTCGTCGACATGTACGACCATATGGACCGCGTCGCCCAAGTCGTCGAGGCGTCGGGGCTTCGGGCGAGCCTGACGCGCGGCGTCATCGGCTTGTGCCCTCCCGACGTGCAGACGGCCAAGCTGAACGACGCCATCCAGTTCGCGCGGGATTGGCACGGCAAGGCGGACGGGCGCATTCAAGCGATGATGTCGCCGCACGCGCCGTACACGTGCCCGCCGGATTACATCGAGCGCATCGTGGCGGCCGCGCACGAGCTCGGGCTGCCGCTGCATACGCACATGTCGGAGTCGGCCGCGGAAGTGGCGCAGAACGTCAAGGATTACGGCGTTCGCCCGGTCGAGCATCTGGACCGTCTCGGCTTGTTCTCCCGCCCGGCGCTCGTCGCCCACGCGGTCCATCTGACGGACGAGGAGATCGCCTTGCTGGCGGAGCGGGGCGTCGCCGTCTCGCATAACCCGGTGAGCAACCTGAAGCTGGCGAGCGGAGTGGCGAGAGTGCCGGACCTGCTGCGGGCGGGCGTAACCGTCTCGCTCGGCACCGACAGCGCGGCGAGCAACAACAACCTCGACCTGTTCGAGGAGATTCGCCTCGCGGCCCTGCTGCACAAAGGCGTCTCGGGCGACCCGACCGCCGTTCCGGCAGCCGAAGCGCTGCGGATGGGAACGGTATACGGGGCGAAGTCGATCGGCCTGGAAGGCCAAGTCGGCATGCTGAAGCCCGGCATGAAGGCGGACCTGATCGCCGTCTCGATCGCGAAGCCTCACTTCGTGCCCGCAACCGATTACGTCTCGCACCTCGTCTACGCCGCCAGCGGCGCGGACGTCGCCCACGTCTGGGTCGACGGCAAGCAGCTGCTTCGCGACCGCGAGCTGCTCACCCTGGATATCGAGCGCATCCGCTTCGAAGCCCAGCGCTCGTTCGAGAGGCTGAGGGGATGAGCCTGAGCCGCAGCGAGAACCGGAAGAGGGCGCCCCTCATGACGCCCGGACGCTGGATCCTGCTTATCGCCGGCTTCCTGCTGTTCGCCGCCGTCTCGTTCGCGCTGTACGTCCGGTCCGCGGACGCGGATTATCGGAACGAGGAGATCCATGCGATCAAGCGGGCCAAGCAGGAGGCGGGCCTGAAGTCGGCTTCGGAAGCGTACAAGCACGTCTGGGAAGAGACGGTATGGGTCGTCATAGGCAAAGACGCGGAGGGCGTCAAGTGGTTCGTCTGGGAGAAGCAGGACGGAATCGTGAAGGAGAGGGAAGACGCCGGGGAATCGAAGGACGAGATCGCGGACCGCTTCCGCGTCGAGCATCCCGGCAATAAGATCGTCCGGCTTATGCCCGGCTGGTTCCAGGGCCGGCCGGCGTGGGAGATCCGCTACGTCGCCGATCCGTCGAACGGGCGGCAGGCGATCGACTTCTATTCGTTCCAGGACGGCTCGAAGCTGAAGACGTACGATCTTCCGGGCAAGTAGGAGACGGATGCCGGCAACGGGCCCGGTCCATCCATTCGATAACGATAAGCCAGATTCCGAGAACGCCGCAAGGCGTTTTTCTTTTTGGCCGCGCATCCGCGCCGAACCGCCGGAATGGCACGACTGCCAACCATTAGCTGACGATTTATCTATCAAGAAGTGATATACTCGTTGATGTACTCGGTTTGACCAACTTTATCTTTCGCCAATGAAAATAAAAGGAGGGCATACGCCTTGAAATTGCGAATATGGCCTGTTGCGATAACAGCCGCGTTGTCTGCGGCAATCCTGTTCGGAGGCTGGTATGCCTACGGACATTACGGAATCGAGAAGCCGCTCGACCGGGTCGCCGAAGCGATTCCGGGAGTCGAGTCGGCCGAGACGAACAGCACCGTAGGCGGCGTCGAGCTCGCGGTGAAGCTGTCGCCGGACGCGGATCTCGCCGCGATCTACCGGCAAGTGCAGGAGCAAGGCTCCAAGACGATCGGCGGCAAGAAGCTGAACCTGGTCGTGAACGAGCCTTCGGACCCGACTCTCGAGAAGGCTTGGGGACAAGCGCTCTTCGACGTCGCCGAAGCGATGGACCATCGCCGTTATTCCGAGATCCGGGACGCGATGGACAAGCTGACGAAGGCGAATCCGGGACTGACGGCGACGACGGAGATGGACGATTCCAACGTCTACATCCGCCTGCGTTCGGGCGACGCCGTCAAATCCGTCATTCTTCCTCGGGTGCCCGAGAAGCTGGGGGTGTGGCCGAATGCGTAAGCTCGGACAATACGGCAAAGAGATCGCGATCGGCTTCGTCCCCGTGCTTCTCGTCTTCCTGATCTTCGCCGGCGTTCCGGCGCTCCCGCTTCTGATGGGAGTCTGCCTGACGGCCGGCTTGCTTCTGCTCGCCCGGGCGAGGGGAGGGCTTGCGGTCGGCGCTGCCGCGAAGAAGGCGCCGGCCCGCTCCCCGCAGTATCTGACGTTCGAAGATATCGGAGGCCAGGAGCAGGCGAAGCGCGAGCTGACGGAAGCCCTTGAATTCCTGGTCCAAAGAGACAAGCTGTCCAAGCTGGGCATCCGCCCGCTTAAGGGCATTCTGCTGACCGGGCCTCCGGGCACCGGCAAGACGCTGCTGGCCAAGGCGGCCGCGCAGCACACGAATTCCGTCTTCGCGGCGGCTTCGGGCAGCGAATTCGTCGAGATGTACGTCGGCGTCGGCGCCGGCCGCATCCGCGACCTGTTCCAGCAGGCGCGCCGCCAGGCGATCAAGGAGAAGAAGGACTGCGCGATCATCTTCATCGACGAGATCGACGGCATCGGCGGCAAGCGCGACGGCGGACAGCACCGCGAGTACGACCAGACGCTGAACCAGCTGCTGACCGAGATGGACGGCATCCAGGGCGACGAGCATCCGCGCGTGCTTCTGATCGCGGCGACGAACCGCAAGGAGCTGCTCGACTCGGCCCTGCTGCGGCCGGGCCGGTTCGACCGCCATATCCAGGTCGACCTGCCGGACAAGACGGGCCGCGAGCATATTCTGGAGCTTCACGCCCGGAACAAGCCGCTCGCGGAAGACGTCTCCCTGGCGAAGATCGCCGACGAGACGTTCGGCTTCTCGGGCGCCCAGCTCGAGAGCGTCATGAACGAAGCGGCGATCTACGCGATGCGCGAAGAGAACGAGACGATCAGCGCCGCGAACCTGGCCCAGGCGATCGACAAGGTCATGATGGGCGAGCGGATGGACCGGGAGACGACCCGCGAGGAGCGGGAGCGCGTCGCCATCCACGAGCTCGGGCACGCCATCATGGCCGAGACCGTCCGGCCGGGCAGCGTCGCGCAGGTGTCGCTGACGCCTCGCGGCCAGGCGCTCGGCTACGTCCGCCATCACCCGAGCCAAGACCGTTACCTGTACACGAAGACGTTCCTCGAGGAGCAAATCATGGTGGCCCTCGGCGGAGCCGTAGCGGAGGAGCTGAATTACGGCGGCCGGAGCACGGGCTCCCGGGGCGACTTCGACCAGGCGACGAACATCGTCCGCTCGATCATCGAATCCGGCATGTCGGACCTCGGCATCGTTCACCCCGAGGCGCTGACGGCCGAGCAGTGGTCGAAGGAGAACGCCCGGATTCTGAACGATCTGACGGAGAGAACGCGGGAGCTGCTGGGCCGCCGCCTGGACACGTTCCAGAGGCTGCTCGCCGTTCTGGTCCAAGAGGAGACGCTGTCGGGAGAGAGACTTCGCGAGGAATTGAACCGTACCGCCGCTTGATTCGGCACCTATCGGGCGCTTTCGGACTTTCGGGTCCGGGAGCGCCTTTTCGTCGATGGCGAACCCGCTCGAAATCTTAAACTTTTCCTCAACAATTCCCGTCTTTCTTTAGGAGTATTTAAAGGAAATAAACGAGCAATTGTGGTAGCATAAAAAGAGGTCAATCGATCCGGAACCCCTCTATCGGGGAATTCCGGTTTTTCTTTGAACCGAACGGGCGTCATGTTCGTCAAATAAGAGGTGAACGGTTTGAATTCCGAGGCGAATTTCGATTATTTGAGATATATGACCGATCATGAGGACAAGAAGGCGCTGCTCGGCGAGCTCATGACGGTTTACGGCAAGGAAGTTTGGAATTATGCTTATAGCATTACCCGCAAGTGGGATATGGCGGACGATATCGCCCAGGAAGTGTTCATCAAGGTATACAAGAACCTTCACAGCTTCCGCAGCGACGCCTCCGTCAAGACGTGGCTTCTTACGATCACCCGCAATACGGCCATCGACTTCCAGCGCTCCGCGTTTATCCGGAAGGTCACCTTGACCGATTGGGTCGGAGAGACCGGCGAGCGCCGGTCGGTCGAGCAGGACGTGATCGAGAACCAGGCGGTGAACGAGATGTGGAATCTCGTGCTGAAGCTGCCGGTCAAGTATCGGGAGGTTCTTATCCTATACGCTCATAACCAGTTATCGCTGAAGGAGATAGCGGACATGCTCGGAGTGACGGAAGGCACGGTCAAGTCGAGAATGTTCCACGCCCGCAAGAAACTATCGAAGATGAAGGAGCGGATGGAGTATGGATCCGACCGATAAGGAACTGAAGGAGCAGCTCTCGCAAGGACCGCTCGTTCGGAACGGGTTCGACGACCGCCTGCGCAAACGTATCGAAGACAGCCTGGACCGGCCGCGCAGCCGGTTCGGACGGACGACCCGCGTCCGCTGGAGTACCGCCGGAGCCGCCGCGCTTCTGCTGATCTTCGCGCTGGCCGGCATCTGGCATTGGGCTCCCGGAAGCGGGGGGACGAATCCGATGGGCTCGCACGCGAGCCTCGCGGGCCCCTCCGAGTCCAAGGCGGTCCCGGGCTCGGAGGAGAACGAGGAGCTTCGCTCGGCGCTGCTGCTCGGGCTGCGCAAGGACGTGACCGTACCGGACGGACAGATCGTCAGCACGTACCGGACCGTTCTCGTCGCCCCGCAGGACGGGAAGCTCGCCGTCGCGGCCCAAGGTCCCGGCATCGTCATGCCGTATAAGCAGACGTTCTGGAAGATCGAATCGACCGCCGACGACGGGAGCACGGAGTCCCAGAGCCTGATCGCCTACCAGGCGTACGGAAGCAAGGCGCTGACCGAGAGACCGGCGTCCACCGTCGCCAACCCGCGCGAGGGACTCGCGACCGAGAGAATCTTGTACGTCGGCAAGGAGTACGTGTCGGTCGCTCAGGAGGTCGACGCCAAGGGCGTGCCGGGCGAATACCGCTTCGTCAAGACGATCAAGCAGCTGGCCGCCTCCGCGGGAACCGACTTCGACGCCCGGACGGAGCCTCACGTCGATCTCGAGACCGTCCTGAAGGATGAGGCCGTCGCGAGCAGCGAGCCGACGGCGAACGTCGACCTGTGGAGCGACGCGTCCGCGGTGACGATCTCGAGCGGCAGGACGGAGCAGTGGGCGATCGTCCGCAAGCCGGGTCAATGGACCGGCGTTACGTACGCCCAATCGGCGGAGCTGGGAGCCCTCGACGTGAATACGGAGAAGGAAGTTCCCGTGACGATGCCGAACGCGGTCGTGCCGGAAGACCGGCTGCTGCTCGATTGGGACCAGATCCGCAAGATCGAGCCGTCGGCCACCGACGCGTATATGTTCCAGGAGCTGCTGGCCGCGGTCGTCGACCGGGAGATCAGGATCTATCCCTACAAGCAGAAGAACGGCCTGAACAATCCGCTGTCGCTCGAATTGGAGCCGAACGAATCCATCATTATGGTGGAGTGGGCGCTCAACCAGTCGGAGACGAAGAATTACGCCGATCAGTGGCGGACGAAGGTCGCCGCCATCCTCGGCCAATCGTAACGGAGAATCGCTCTTGCCGTTCGCGGCGGGGCGTGGTATTCTAACGTTAATTTCATCCCGACATCATGCCGATGAAGAGCATCCAACTCGGAGGCGTTCCCGTCAAGCCGCCGATCCCGCGCCATGCGGATCGCCGGTCGAAGTCAACCGGCCCCGCCCGTTACCGCGGAACCAAGAGGATCGGCCCTTGCGGCCGGTCAAGTTGGGTGGCACCGCGAGCGAACGCTCCTCGTCCCAATCGGACGCGGAGCGTTTTTTTGTATTTTTGGCGATAACCGAATGAACGAAGGAGATGGGGACGATAGAGACGCGCAAGATGAACTTCAATCCGGGACCGGCCGCGCTGCCGCTCGAAGTGCTGGAGGAGGCGAGGGACAGTCTCGTCTCGCACGGCAAGCTGGGCATGTCGATCATGGAGGCCTCCCACCGCAGTCCCGCCGTCGAGGAGTTGTTCCGGGAGACGGAGAGACGGCTGCTCTCGCTGGCGGAAGCGCCGGCGGGCTATCGGGTACTCTTCATGGGGGGAGGCGCGAGCGCTCAATTCGCCCTCGTTCCGATGAACCTGCTGCCGCGCGGGGGCTTCGCCGCCTATGCGTTGACCGGAAGCTTCGCCGAGAAGGCGTACGAGGAAGCGGCCCGGGTCGGCCGGGCCGAGATCGCGTTCAGCTCGAAGGAATCGGGCTGGCGGCGAGCCCCCGTTCCGGAAGAAGTCCGGTCGACGCCGGGGGCGGCCTACCTTCACGTTACGGTAAACAATACGATCGAAGGCTCGCAATGGAACGGCCTTCCCGTGACGGGCGGCGCGCCGCTCGTCGGCGACGTCACGAGCTGCCTGCTCGGCAGGCGGCTGGATCTGTCGAAGTTCTCGCTCGTCTACGCGGGAGCGCAGAAGAATCTCGGACCGGCCGGCGTGACGGCGGTCATTGCGAAGGAATCGATCCTGGCCGATGCCGGAGAGGGGCTGCCCCTTATTTTCCGCTACGCCACGTACTTGAAGAACGATTCCCTCTATAACACGCCGCCGGTGCATTCGGTGTATATGATGAATCTCGTGCTCCGCTGGACCGAGAGGCAGGGGGGCGTCGCCGCGCTGGAGACGGCCAACGCCGCCAAGGCGAAGCGGCTGTACGACGCGATCGACCGAAGCGGGGGCTTCTACGAAGGAGCGGTGGAGGAAGCCGCCCGGTCTATGATGAACGTCATATGGCGGATCGCCGATCGAAAGCTGGAGAATCGCTTCCTTGCGATGGCGGAAGAGAACGGGTTCGAAGGCTTGGCGGGACACCGGAGCGTAGGCGGGATGCGGGCTTCCCTGTACAACGCGGTGTCCCCGGAGAGCTGCGGCGCGCTCGCCGAATTCATGAACGAATTCGCGCGCTTGCACGGCTGATCCCCCTCGCATTCTTCATATTATCGTCGATTTTAAGGCCGATACCGGGTATGTTAAAATGAAGGGGATTAAACCGAGAGATATCGCACCGCAGGACGGGCAGTGGAGGGAATCCGGATGTTTCGCAGCATTGGGGTAGTCGGAGGAGGCACCATGGGGCAGAGCATCGCCGAGATGCTCGCCGTCAAGGGGCTGGACGTGCATTTGACGGAGAAGACGCCGGATCGGCTGTCGGCGGCGCTGCAGGCGATCGAGACGAGCCTGGACCGCCAGATCGAGAAGTGGGCCATCACGTTGGCCGAGAAGAAGCTCATTCTGAACCGAATCCATACCGCTCCTTCCTTGGAGCATCTCGCGCAATGCGATCTCGTCATCGAGACGATCAGCGAGGATCTGGACAGCAAGCAGTCGGTGTTCGCCCAATTGGACGCGATCCTGCCGCAGGAGACGGTCATCGCGAGCAATACGTCGACGCTCAGCTTGACGGAGCTGGCGGGGGCGACCCGCCATCCGGAGAGGGTCATCGGCATGCACTTCGTCTATCCCGCGATTCGGATCGACGTCGTCGAGATCATTCGCGGCCTGCAGACGTCCGACGAGACGTTCCGCGCGACGAAGGACTTCATCGAGCAGGTGCTCGCCAAGAAGGGCGTCATGGTATACGAGTCGCCGGGCTTCGTCACGACGCGATTGATCTGCCTGCTCATCAACGAAGCGCTGCATCTGCTCGAGGAAGGGGTCGCTTCCGCGGAGGATATCGACGCTTCGATGCGCATCGGCTATTCGTTCCAGCACGGCCCGCTCGAGATGGCCGACCGCTTCGGCCTCGATTCGGTGCTCGCGGCGCTGGAGCGGATGTTCCGCGAATACGGGGAGCTTAAGTACCGTCCGTCCATCTTGCTGAAGAAGAAGGTACGAGCCGGCCAGCTCGGCGTCAAGACGGGCATCGGATTTTTCGGCTACGACAAGGACGGTGAACGCGTCTCATGAACGTGCTGGTCATCAACGCGGGAAGCTCGTCGCTCAAGTATCAGCTCTATGACATGAACAACGAATCGGTGCTGGCCAAGGGGCGCGTCGAACGAATCGGCATGGAGTCTTCCATTCTGACGCACGAGGTCGAGGGCCAGGCGGAGGTTCGGGAAGTAAGCGAGATTCTCGAGCATACGACCGCCGTGCGCAAGGTGCTCGACATGCTGACGCACCGCAAGTTCGGCGTTCTCCGCAACATCGAGGACATCCAGGCCGTCGGCCATCGGATCGTGCACGGAGGGGAGTCGTTCCGGGAGTCGGTGCTGATCGACGACGAGGTCAAGCTGGAGATTCGCAAGCTGTTCGACCTGGCGCCTCTTCACAATCCGGCCCACATGATGGGCATTACGGCGGTCGAAGCGAACCTGCCCGGCGTGCCGCAGGCGGTCGTCTTCGACACGGCGTTTCATCAATCGATGCCGCCGTCCTCGTACCTGTACGCGATCCCGACCGTACTGTACCGCAAGCACAAGATCCGGCGGTACGGCTTCCACGGCACCTCGCACGACTACGTCAGCAAGCAGGCGGCCGAGTTCCTCGGCCGGCCGCTGGATTCGCTCAAGATCGTCAGCTGCCATATCGGCAACGGGGCGAGCTGCACGGCGATTCTGAACGGCAAGTCGTACGACACGTCCATGGGGATGACGCCGCTCGAAGGGCTGATGATGGGAACGAGAAGCGGCGACCTGGACCCGGCGATCGTCCCGTACACGATCAATAAGGAAGATTTGACGCTGAACGAAGTCAATTCGATGCTCAACAAGCACAGCGGGCTGATGGCCGTCTCCGGCATCAGCAGCGACATGCGCGAAGTCGTCCAGGCGATGGAAGAGGGCAGCGATTCGGCCCGCCTCGCGTTCGAGATGTACGCGTACCGCATTCGCAAGTACGTCGGCGCTTACGCGGCGGCGATGAACGGCATCGACGTCCTGCTGTTCACGGCAGGGGTCGGGGAGAATTCCGCCGTGCTGCGCAAGCGGGTCTGCGAGGGGCTGACGTTCCTCGGCATCGACCTGGACGAGAACCGCAACGAGGTCCGCTCCGGCGAGACGCGGCGGATCTCGGCGGACAGGTCCAGGGTGGAGGTGCTCGTCGTGCCGACGAACGAGGAGCTGCTTATCGCGCGGGACACGTACCGGCTCGCGCGGAATCGGGCCTTGACCGACACGCTCGGAGATTGAAGGCACGGCAGACCGGCTAGCTCGGGAAGCTTGGGAAGCTCGGGAAGCTCGGGAAGCACAGGAAGTTCGACAAGTTCGACAAGCCGGCCGGTACGACAAGTACGGCGAGCTCGCAAGTTGGCTGGAGTTACGTCGACAGCAGCGCAATTGCAAAGGAGGATGGCCATGGCATCGGAGACGAGGACCGATATCGCGGGCGCGGGAGCGCACGCGGGCAAGGCGGTAACGATCGGCTGCTGGCTCGCCCGCAAGCGTTCCAGCGGGAAGATCCAGTTCCTGCAGCTAAGGGACGGAACCGGCTTCATCCAAGGCGTGTTGGCGAAGGACGAAGCCGCGCCGGACGTCTGGGAAGCCGCCGGCAAGCTGACGCAGGAATCTTCTCTGTACGTCACGGGCGTCGTCCGGGAAGAGCCCCGCAGCCCTTCCGGCTTCGAGATCGCGGTGACGGGCATCGATATCTTGCAGATCGCGAAGGATTACCCGATCACGCCGAAGGAGCACGGCGTCGACTTCCTGATGGACCATCGGCACCTGTGGCTCCGTGCCCCGCGGCAGAGGGCGATTCTGCGGATCCGGGCGGAGATCATTGCCGCGGTCCAGAGGTTCTTCGACGAGCGGGGCTTCACGCGGGTCGATCCGCCGATTCTGACCCCGTCCGCCGCCGAAGGGACGACCAACCTGTTCCATACGAAGTACTTCGACGAGGACGCCTATCTGACCCAGAGCGGGCAGCTGTACATGGAAGCCGCCGCGATGGCGCTCGGGAAGGTGTACTCGTTCGGACCGACGTTCCGGGCGGAGAAGTCGAAGACGCGGCGCCACCTGATCGAGTTCTGGATGATCGAGCCGGAGATGGCGTTCGTCGAGCACGAGGAGAGCTTGCGGGTAGAGGAGCAGTTCGTCTCCTACGTCGTCGCTCAAGTGCTCGAACGCTGCCGGCCGGAGCTGGCGACGCTCGGCAGGGACGTCGCCGCGCTCGAACGGGTGAAGCCTCCGTTCCCGCGGATCAGCTACGACGAGGCGATCGGGTTGCTGAAGGAAGCGGGGATGGAGCTGCCTTGGGGCGAAGACTTCGGAGCGCCGCACGAGACGGCGATCGCGGAGAAGTTCGACCGCCCCGTGTTCATCACCCGATATCCGACGGCGATCAAGGCCTTCTATATGAAGCCGGATCCGGAGCGGCCGGAGGTCGTCCTGTGCGCGGACCTGATCGCGCCCGAGGGCTACGGCGAGATCATCGGCGGCTCGCAGCGCATCGACGATCCCGGGCTGCTGGAGGCCCGCTTCGCGGAGCACACGCTGCCGAAGGAAGCGTACGAATGGTACCTGGATTTGCGGCGTTACGGCTCGGTGCCCCATTCCGGGTTCGGCCTGGGCCTGGAGCGAACGGTGGCCTGGATCTGCGGGCTGGACCACGTCCGGGAGACGATCCCGTTCCCGCGGATGCTGTACCGGCTGTATCCGTAATTCCGTTCCGGAAGCGTAAGAGAGGAGAGGATGGACATGTTTGACCGCAACGCCGTCGCCAGGGGATTGGCGGAGGCTTACATGGACGGGGCGGTCAGCTTGCCCTACGCCTTGCTGCGCAGCTACCGGGCGCTGAAGCTGACCGATACCGAATGCATGCTCGTCATCCAGCTGCTGGCGTTCCGCCAGCTGGAGCAGAACGAGTTCCCGACGATGGAGCAGCTTCAGGAGAGGCTCGGCTGCTCCCCGGCTGTCGTCGGGCAAGCGATGCAGAAGCTCGTCAAGAACGGCTTCGTCTCCATCGACGAAGCGTTCGATCCGATCACGGGGGTGCAGTCGGAGCGCTACAACGTCTCCGGCCTGTTCCAGAAGATCGCGGCGCTGCTGGCGGCGGAGGAGGTGCCGATCCGCAGCGGGGCGAGGGCGGACGCCTTCGGCCGCGAAGGGCCGGCGATTCCGGTTCCGGCCGCGGCGGCAGGAGGGCTCGCCGCGGCGCCCGCCCTGCCGAACCTCTACTCCGTGTTCGAGCAAGAATTCGGAAGGCCGCTCACTCCGATGGAATGCGAGACCATCGCGGGATGGCTCGACGCGGACGGATATCCCGAGGAGCTGATCCTGTTCGCTCTGAAGGAATCCGTCTTCGCCGGCAAGCTGCACTTCCGCTACATCGACCGCATCCTGCTGGAATGGAGCCGCAACCGCGTGCAGAACGTCGACGAGGCGCGCGCCCATGCCCAGAAGTTCCGCGGCCGCTGACCGCGGCCCTGATAGCCCGATTCATCCGAAGCCTTCGTCCCGTCCGGTGTCCCGGACCGGGGCGAAGGCTTCCGTTCGCTTCGAGGGCATCGTCCTCTTCCGCGGCGAAGGCGGGAATCGTTCATCCCGCACCCGAAGCTAGGCGGCTGCATAAGATGTGCTATGCGACTCGATGCCGAAGGGAGGGATGCGTCATGCTTACCGGCGTGCAGGTCGTTCTCGCGGGCGGCGACGCCCGGCAATTGGAGGTTATCCGAAGGCTGACCGAGATGGACGCGTCGGTTACGATCGTCGGGTTCGATCGTCTCGATACGCCGTTCTCCGGGGTGGTGAGAGGGGAATGGACGCCCGACGTGCTTCGCCAGGCCGACGCCTTGGTGCTGCCCCCGGTCGGAACGGAGGATGACGGCAGCATCGCCGCCATCTTCACGGAAGAGGAGATGAAGCTGACCGACGATTATTTGGCGGCGCTGCCCAAAACGAGCAAAATTTATTGCGGCATGGCGAAGCCGTATTTGCGCGAAATGGCCGACAAGCATCATCTCGGACTCGTGGAGCTGTTCGAGAGAGACGACGTGGCCATCTACAATTCGATACCGACCGCCGAAGGCGCGGTCATGATGGCGATCCAGAACACCGATATTACGATCCACGGCTCCAATTGCATGGTTCTCGGGCTCGGCCGGACCGGCTTGACGCTGGCCCGGACGCTGCAAGGATTGGGAGCGTCCGTCAAGGCGGGAGTGAGGCGCGAGGAGACGTTCGCGCGCGCTTACGAGATGGGATTCGAGCCTTTCTACATGCCCGATTTGGCGCGTCAGACGGGGAATATCGACTTGCTTTTTAATACGATTCCGAATATGATAGTCACAGCACAAGTGATCGCGGGACTCCCCCTGCGCGCGGTAATAATCGACCTGGCATCGAGGCCGGGCGGCACCGACTTTCGATTCGCGGAGAAGCGCGGAATCAAGGCGATGCTCGCTCCCGGGCTTCCCGGAATCGTCGCCCCGAAGACGGCAGGTCGGATCATCGCGGGCGGTCTCATCCAGATGCTTCTGGAAGACAACCGACAACGGGGGAATGCGACATGAATTGGCAAGGAGTCACCGTCGGCTACGCGTTATCCGGCTCTCATTGCACGCTGCCGGAAGTGTTGCCGCAGATCAAGAGATTCACGGACGCGGGCGCCAACGTCATCCCGATCGTCAGCCCTTCGATCATGACGACGGACACCCGCTTCGGAACGTCCGAGCATTGGCAGAAGGAGCTTCGGGCGCTGACGGGGAACGAGCTCATCAGCACGATCGTGGACGCCGAGCCGCTCGGGCCGTCCAAGAAGCTGGACGTTCTGACCATCGCTCCTTGCACCGGGAATACGACGAGCCGGCTGGCCAACGCGATTACGGACAGCCCCGTGCTGATGGCCGCCAAGGCGCAGATGCGCAACGGAAGGCCGCTCGTTCTGGCGATCTCCACGAACGACGGGCTCGGGCTGAACGCCGCCAATATCGCCAAGCTGCTCGTGGCGAAGAACATCTACTTCGTCCCGTTCGGCCAGGACAATCCGGAAGGCAAGCCGAATTCGCTCGTGGCGAGAATGGATCTGGTCATGGAGGCGTGCGAAGCCGCCCTGCAGGGCAAGCAGCTGCAGCCTATGCTCATAGAGCGTTACTTATACGCTTGAGTTCTTTTGTACCGCCGACCCGGGATTTGGGGGTCTCTTCCCTATGCCTTCCCGCGGCTGCCGAACCCGGGCGACGACAGGTCGGTCCCCGAGTCGTTGAGAGAATCGAAGATGCACCAAGGATCCCACTTCATACGCCTTAACGTACATCCTTCCACGAATTCATAGGATGGAGGCAGAATGGCGGCATGATCACGGTGCAGAAATTCGGAGGGACGTCGCTGTCCGACGAGGTGGGTCGGCGGCACGTCCTCCGTCATATTTCCCGCGAACGCGAAGCGGGCCGTTCGGTCGTCGCCGTCGTCTCGGCGATGGGCCGAAGAGGCGAGCCGTACGCCACCGATACGCTGCTCGAATGGATCGGGTCGAACGGCAATTCGCTTCCGGAGCGGGAGAAGGATCTTCTGCTCAGCTGCGGCGAGCTGATCTCCGCGGCGACGTTGTGCAGCATGCTGAACAACGAAGGAATCCCGAGCGTCGTCCTCACCGGAGGGCAGGCGGGAATCGTCACGGACGGGCGCTTCGGCTTCGCGAGAATTCTCAGAGTCGAGCCTTCGAGGATCGAAGAGTACCTCGCGGAGGAGCGGGTCGTCGTCGTGGCCGGCTTCCAGGGCAGAACCGAGGACGGCGAGATCACGACTCTCGGCCGGGGCGGCAGCGATACGTCCGCCACCGCGCTCGGGGCGGCGCTCGGGGCGTCCGCGGTCGAGATTTACACCGACGTGGACGGCATCCTGACGGCCGATCCGCGGCTCGTCGGCGATGCTCGTCCTCTCCCGTTCGTAAGCTACGAGGAGATCTGCAACATGGCGTACAACGGCGCCAAGGTCATTCATCCGCGGGCGGTCGAGATCGCCATGCGGGCGGGCGTGCCCGTCCGGGTGCGGTCGACCTTCTCCGACGGGGAAGGGACGCTCGTCACGAACGCCGAAGACGTCCGCGGCCGGATCGGCTGGACCGACCGGACGGTGACCGGGCTCGCCCACGTCCGCGGAGTGACCCAACTGGCGGTCGAGACGTCGGCCGGTCCTTCGGATCTTCAGCTTCGCGTCTTCCGCGCCATGGCGAAGAGCGCGATCAGCGTCGACTTCATCAACGTCACGCCGGCGGGCGTGCTCTATACCGTCGGCGACTCGGACGCTCCTCACGCCGTCAGGCTGCTCCATGAGATGGGGTTCAGCCCGCGCGTTCAATCCGGCTGCGCCAAAGTATCGGTCATCGGCGGGGGAATGAACGGGGAGCCGGGCGTGATGGCCCGAATCGTGGAAGCGCTGACGGCCAGGAATATCCCCATTCTGCAATCGGCAGACTCCAACGCGACGATATGGGTGTTGGTGGCTGAGAACGATATGGTGCCCGCTCTTCAAGCGCTGCACACGGCGTTCGGACTGCATCTCGCTCCCTGAACGAGAAGCGGCACAAGGTCCGGACGCTCTCAAGGAACGCTTCGCGCAACTACGAGGAGGAAAGGTCAATGAGCTTTGGTCGTTTGATTACGGCGATGGTTACTCCCTTCAACGAGAAGCTTGAGATCGATTGGGAGGTCACGGGCCGACTGATCGATTATCTGATCGACGAACAGAAGTCCGACAGCCTCGTCGTCAGCGGGACGACGGGGGAGTCCCCGACGCTGACGGACGACGAGAAGGAGGCGCTGTTCCGCTTCGCGGTCAATCGGGCGGCAGGGCGCTGCAAGATAATCGCGGGAACGGGGAGCAACGACACCGCGCATTCGATAGAGCTGACCCGCCTGGCCGAGGAGGCCGGGGTCGACGGGGTGCTGCTGGTGGCGCCATATTACAACAAGCCCAACCAGGAGGGGCTCTATCGGCACTTCAAGGCGATCGCCGAGTCGACAAGCCTTCCGGTCATGCTCTACAACGTTCCGGGACGGACAGGCGTCAGCCTGTCGGTGGAGACGACCCTTCGGCTCGCACGGCTGCCGAACGTGTTCGCGACGAAGGAATGCGCGTCCGTCGAGCAGATGACGGAGATCGTCAAGGACGCGCCGGAAGGCTTCGTCCTCTACTCCGGGGACGACGCGTTAACCTTGCCGGCTCTTGCCGTCGGCGCCCAGGGGATCGTCAGCGTAGCCAGCCACGTCGTCGGCGCGGACATGGCGAAGCTGATCGAGGCCTATTCCGAAGGACGCGTGGCGGAAGCGGCGAAGATCAACGCCCGCTGCTATCCGTTCTTCAAAGGATTGTTCCATTGCCCTCATCCGGTACCGAATCCCGTCGCCGTCAAATACGCGCTTACCCAGAAGGGCCTTCCGGTCGGAGGAGTGCGGTTGCCGCTCGTGGAAGCTTCCGAAGATGAAGCGGCGTTCATCCGCAAGCTGCTCGGCTAAGGCGCTTCCAACGGGACGAACTCGTCATGCCGATGCCTGCGCCTAGGCATCGGTTTTCTTCGTTATGGGGACCTTAACCGGGACGGCTTGCGGGCGGATTCCCCCAGATCGATCCGGTTGAATTCCAGCTTTTGCTTCATGTATAATGAGAACTGAGTGATTGGGTGCGGCCAAAAAAATAATTGCAACTTGACAATTCCATAGGAGCGGGATCGTCGAATCAATGTAGGAGGTACTAGACTTGTCCAAGAAGAACAACCAAGACAAATTAATTATTTTCGCGCTGGGTGGCGTCGGCGAGATCGGGAAGAACATGTACGTCGTCCAATACGGCAACGACATCGTCGTCGTCGACGCAGGCCTGAAGTTCCCGGAAGAAGAGATGCTCGGCATCGACGTCGTCATCCCGGATATTACGTACTTGCTCGAGAACCGCGATAAGGTACGAGCCATTCTGGTTACGCACGGCCACGAGGACCACATCGGCGGGCTGCCGTACGTCCTGAAGCAGCTGAATGTGCCCGTGTACGCCACGAAGCTGACGCTCGGCCTGATCGAGAACAAGCTCAAGGAAGCGGGGCTGCTCGGCGACACGAAGCGGATTCTGATCCATGCGGACTCGGAGGTGCAGCTCGGCTCCATCCGGGCGAGCTTCTTCAAGACGAACCACAGCATTCCCGACTCCGTCGGCGTCAGCCTCGACACGCCGGAAGGCAGCGTCGTGCATACGGGCGACTTCAAGTTCGACCATACGCCCGTCAACGATCAATACGCGGACCTGCAACGGATCGCCGAGATCGGCAAGCGCGGCGTGCTCGCCCTGCTGTCGGACAGCACCAACGCGGAGCGCCCGGGCTTCACGCCGTCGGAGAGCAATATCGGCAAGGAATTGATCGATATCTTCCGCAACGCGAAGCAGCGCGTCGTCGTCGCGACGTTCGCTTCGAACGTGCACCGGATCCAACAGATCATCGACGCGGCCATGGAGACGCGCCGCAAGATGACCGTCGTCGGCCGAAGCATGGTCAACATCGTCAGCATCGCTTCCGAGCTCGGCTACCTTCACGTTCCGGAAGGCATGCTGATCGAGCCGGAGGAAGTGAACAAGCTCCCGGCGGACCGCGTCGTCATCTTGTCGACCGGCAGCCAGGGCGAGCCGATGTCGGCGCTGACCCGCATGGCCCGTTCGACCCATCGCAAGGTCGACATTCTTCCGGGAGACACCGTCGTCATCTCGGCGACGCCGATCCCGGGCAACGAGCGTTACGTCGGCCGCACGGTGGACGAACTGATGCGCCTCGGCGCCCACGTCATCTACGGGCCGGGCTCCGTGTCGGGCGTGCACGTCTCCGGCCACGGCAGCCAAGAAGAGCTGAAGCTGATGCTTAACCTGATCCGTCCGAAGTTCTTCATTCCGATCCACGGCGAATACCGCATGCTTCGCCATCACGCGATGCTGGCGGAAGCCGTCGGCATCGACAAGGAGAACATCTTCCTGCTGGACAACGGCGACACGGTCGAGTTCCAGAACGGCTCGGCGCGCAAGGCGGGCAAGCTGCCGGCGGGCAACGTGCTGATCGACGGGCTCGGAGTCGGAGACGTCGGCAACATCGTGCTCCGCGACCGCAAGCTGCTGTCGCAGGACGGCATTCTGGTCGTCGTCGTAACTCTTAGCAAGCAGGACGGGGCCATCATGTCCGGCCCGGACATTATCTCGCGCGGCTTCGTCTACGTCCGCGAATCGGAAGGCCTGCTGGAGGAAGCGAACAAGATCGTCTCCGGCACGCTGCAGAAGCTGATGAGCGAGAACGTGAACGAATGGGCGTCGCTGAAGACGAACGTCAAGGACGCGCTCGGCCGCTTCCTGTACGAGCAGACGAGAAGAAGACCGATGATTCTGCCGATCATTATGGAAGTATAGAACGAAGAATCGAAGCATCACCCCACACTCGCGCATTCGGAAGGCCGCCCCTCTTCGGGAAGAAGAGAGGGCGGCCTTCCCGCGTTCCGGCGCCGCGCGGATGAATCGGGCGGGCCCCGTTCATACTATGCCAATCCCCGCAGCGACAGGGGCGGAACGGAGGAGCGAACCCATGAGCGATAGCGGCAAGCCGGAGACGAAGGCGGAGCAGCCGGCTCCCGGCGAAGAAGCGCGCAGAGCTTCCGCGGCGACGGACAGCCTGGTCCAGCTCGGCCAGGTGACGGTCCCGCCGGCGGAATCGAATATTTTCTGCCTGACGATCATCGGACAGGTCGAGGGGCATCTGATGCTGCCCCCGCAGAACAAGACGACCAAATACGAGCATGTCATTCCTCAATTGGTGGCCGCCGAGCAGAATCCGAAGGTCGAAGGGCTGCTCATCATCCTGAACACGGTAGGCGGAGACGTGGAAGCCGGACTCGCGATCGCCGAGATGATCTCGTCGCTGTCGAAGCCGAAGGTGGCGGTCGTTCTCGGCGGCGGCCATTCGATCGGGGTGCCGATCGCGGTGTCGGCCGACTACACGTTCATCGCCGAGACGGCCACGATGACGATTCACCCGATCCGGCTCAACGGGCTGATCATCGGAGTGCCGCAGACGTTCGAATATTTGGAGAAAATGCAGGAAAGAGTCGTCCGGTTCGTTACGAGCCATTCGCAGGTCAGCGAAGAGACGTTCAAGGACCTCATGTTCCGGACCGGCGAGCTGACCCGCGACATCGGGACGACGGTCATCGGCCAGGAAGCGGTCCGCCACGGCCTCATCAACGCCGTCGGCGGCATCGGGGAAGCGCTGCGGGAGCTGAACCGCCGCATCGCCGAGCATAAGAGCAAGCAGGCTCAGGAGGCGGTGGTCGGCTCATGACGCTGTACACGAGCATGCCGCTGGAGCTCGTGCTGGACGGCATCGGCAACGAGCCCGCGCCGATGGTGGAGGTGAGCCGGGGCGGGCTGACGATGCTGCTCGCCCCGGTCGCGCCCGGCGTCGGCCGCGTCGTCCGGCTGGTGTCGGCTCCGCTGGATTTTTACCTCCTTCCCGAATATTCGCCGGGCAGCCTCGTCTATTATGGGACTCCCGGCCTGGAGGAGAAGCCCGTTCCGAGCGTTAACCAGCCATCCTCTATCATGTAAACCCGGACCGACTGTGGTATAATGTTGATCCGGGAGGCGGTCGATTTGGCCAAGCGCAAACGCAAGAAGTCCTCGCTCGGAGCGAGTTTGAAATACGAGATTTACGGCATCCTCCTGATCACCTTCTCGGTCATCGCGATGTACGGAGAGGCGGCGGGAGGACGTTCTCTGTCCAAGCTGTTCGGCTACGTGCTGGGCAAATTTTATTTCCTGCTGGCGCTGGCCGGCATCTGGCTCGGCTTGTACGTCATGATCAAGCGGGCCTGGCCCCGCGGGTGGACGTCGAGGCGAAGCGGCTTCGTGCTCCTCTGCTGCGGAATGGCGCTGTGGAGCGGCATGAGCTTCGTCGACAGCCGTCTGGCTCCGCTCGGGGCGGTGACTCCGTCCAGCATCTTCAGCCAGACGCTTCATCAGTTGTACGAGCAGATCTGGGGAGGTCCGGTCGAAGCCGGCGTCCGCATGTGGGAGAAGGACATCGGCGGAGGGCTCGTCGGCGCGGTGCAATATTCGATCCTGTACTGGCTGTTCGGCAGCTACGGCTCGAAGTTCGTCCTGCTCGTCGAATTCGCCATCGCCGTCATGCTGATCACGAACCGCTCTTACGTCGATATGATCCGGGGCTTCCGGGCTCTCGTCAAGCGGATCGCGCCGATGCTCTTCGCCCGCTTGACGTCCGGGCGCAAGGCGATCTCCGCCAAGGCCGTTCCCGTGAAGCCGTCCAAGAAGAAGGCGCAGGCGCCGGTTCTCGCCGCGGCGGGAATGGACGAGCTGGACGAAGAGCCGCCTCTGGCCGCGGATCCGAAGAAGAAGCCGATCTTCTTCCAGCTGTTCCACGGCAACGAGGGGCGGGAAGCGGCTTCGCCGGCGCCGGACTGGGAGGAGGACGACGACCAGCTGGGCGGACCGATCCTGTATCCGGCCGCCGAAGGACCGAAGGTTCATCTCGGTTCGCGCGCGGAGAAGAAGGAGCGCGACAACGGCGTCATCGGCCGGCTGTTCGGCAAGGGAGAGCCGCCCGTCCGCGAGAGCGAGCCGGAGGCGCCGCCGCCCGCGGCCGACGAACCGGCCGCGGATTCCGGCGGGCTCGGCTGGACGGACGGCGATCCGCTGGACGGTTACGGCGGCGAGAACGACGTTGACCCGGCCGGAGACGAATATCCCGGAGAGGAAGAATGGCCTCCGGAGGCGGAGGAAGAAGGGCTGGAGGGAGAAGGCGGACCGGACGGGGATGCCGAAGCCGGATCCGGCGCGGAGCCCGGCGGCGAAGGCGCCGCGGCTCGTCCCAAGCCGATACATAGACCGAAGCGGCCTTACCGGACGCCGCCGTTCCATCTGCTCGCCAAGCCGCAAGGCGCCGGCAAGGGCGGCTCGATGGCGGACAACCGCGATACGGCCCGCAAGCTCGAAGCGACGCTCGAGAGCTTCGGCGTCCGCGCGAAGGTTCTCGACGTGGCCCGCGGTCCCGCGGTGACGCGGTACGAGCTGCAGCCGGACGTCGGCGTGAAGGTCAGCCGGATCGTCAGCCTGACCGACGATATCGCGCTCGCCCTCGCGGCGAAGGATATTCGGATGGAAGCGCCGATTCCGGGCAAGTCCGCGATCGGCATCGAGGTGCCGAATTCCGAGGTGAGCGTCGTCACGCTGCGCGAGGTGCTCGAGACGCAGGCGTTCCAGGAAGCGCAGTCGAAGCTGTCGATCGCCTTCGGACGGGACATCTCCGGCCAGCCGATCGTAGGCAATCTGGCGCGCATGCCCCACCTTCTCGTCGCGGGCGCGACGGGGTCGGGCAAGTCGGTGTGCATCAACGGCATCATCACGAGCATTCTGTACAAGGCGAAGCCGGACGAAGTGAAGTTCCTCATGATCGACCCGAAGATGGTCGAATTGAACGTCTACAACGGAATCCCGCACTTGCTGGCTCCCGTCGTGACGGATCCCCGCCGGGCGGCGCTCGCCCTGAAGAAGATCGTCGTGGAGATGGAGAAGCGCTACGAGAAGTTCTCCAAGTCGGGCACGCGCAACATCGAGGGCTACAACGCGCTTATGATGAGCGGGGACAATCCGGACGGCGTCCTGCCTTACTACGTCGTTATCGTGGACGAGCTGGCCGACCTGATGATGGTCGCCGCGGGCGACGTCGAGGACGCGATCATGCGCCTCGCGCAGATGGCGCGCGCCGCCGGCATCCACCTCATCATCGCCACGCAGCGACCGTCGGTCGACGTCATCACCGGCGTCATCAAGGCGAACATCCCGAGCCGGATCGCGTTCGGCGTCTCCTCCCAGGTCGACTCCCGGACGATTCTGGACATGGTCGGGGCCGAGAAGCTGCTCGGGCGCGGAGACATGCTGTTCCTGCCGATGGGCGCGTCGAAGCCGATTCGCGTGCAGGGCGCGTTCCTGTCGGACAACGAGGTGGAGGCCGTCGTCTCCCACGTCCGGGGACAGGCGGAAGCCGAGTACAACGAAGAGCTCGTGCCCGAGGTGGGCGAGGAATCGGACGACGCCTCGGACGAGATGCTGGACGAGCTGTACGATCAAGCCGTCACGATCGTGCTCGAGGCGAAGCAGGCGTCCGTGTCGCTGCTGCAGCGGCGGATGCGCATCGGCTATACGAGGGCGGCCCGGCTGATCGATTCGATGGAGGCGCGGGGCATCGTCGGCCCGTACGAAGGCAGCAAGCCGCGGGAAGTTCTCGTTACGCTGGAGCAATACCAAGCCGGTCATCGGATCTCCTCTTGACCGCAGCCCAAGACCGCCGGCAACGGCGGTCTTGTTGCGTCCGGGCGCGCCGACGCGATCGCGCCGCGGTCGAAGGCCGCGGTCGAAGTTCGGCCGACGACGCCCGGAAGCGGGCGGATTCGCGAATAAGTCTGGAAGACCTTTCTCATACTAATGGACATGAATGCGGCTTTTATCCAAGCCCATTAATCGATTGGGAAAGGCGTGACTCGCACGTGAGATATCGGCTTGTGATCCTCTCGGTCTGTCTGGTATTGGGGTTGCTCGGTCTGTATTCGCTGGAGCGGACCAAAGATTCGCGATCGACGTTCAGCGAAGCCATCCTCCAGCAAGGCTCCGCGGGCAAGGACGTCTACGAGCTGCAGGGACGCCTGAAGGCGCTCGGATACTTCAGCGGTCCGGTCGACGGCCAATTCGGCCCGTCGACGCTGAACGCGGTCAAGTGGTTCCAATGGAAGTTCGGCATGAAGGCGGACGGCATCGTCGGCGGCAAGACGAAGCTCATGCTCTGGAAAGCGACGCAGGACTGGAGGCCGACGGCCGAGGATCTGCCGCAGACGGGCGAGGCGGCCGGAGGCGGGGAGACGTCCGGCGGAGGGAACAACCTGCCGGCCTCCAATCATATGGGCATCTCGCAGCAGGACATGAAGCTGATGGCCAACGCCGTCTACGGAGAGTCCCGGGGCGAACCGTACGAAGGCCAAGTCGCGGTGGCGGCGGTCATTCTGAACCGGGTCAAGAGCTCGGAGTTCCCGAACACCGTCTCCGGCGTCATCTTCCAGCCGGGCGCGTTCACGGCCGTCGCCGACGGCCAAATCTGGCTGACCCCGAACGAGAAGGCGTCCAAGGCGGTCAAGGACGCGCTGAGCGGCTGGGATCCGACGGACGGCTGCCTGTATTACTTCAACCCGGAGACCGCGACCTCCAAGTGGATCTGGAGCCGGCCTCAGTACAAGACGATCGGCAAGCACATTTTCTGCTATTGACGCCCTCGCCATAAAAAAAATCGCCGCCGCGGAGACTCGCGCATTTGCTTCGCGGTTGGCCATCGGTTAGAATGGGGCTGAATTGGAAATAGACTCTAAGGGGAATGATACCTTGACTAGCGAACAATTCGAGCGCGGCTCCATCGGCAGAATGCGGATCAACGTGCTGCCGACCAAGCGATTCAAGACTTTCGCACTCTCGCTGTTCGTAGGAATCCCTTTGACCGAATCCAGGGTGACGCCGGTTGCGCTCACCCCTTTCGTGCTGAGAAGGGGCACTTCTTCCTACCCGGAGACGATCTCCTTCCGCGAGCGTCTCGACGACCTGTACGGGGCGGGCTTCGGCTTCGATCTGTACAAAAGAGGGGATTACCAGATCGTCCAGCTTCGCCTGGACGTCATTAACGACCGCTTCGTATCGTCGCAGCAGCCGCTGCTGCGGGAAGCCGTCGCCTTCCTCGGAGAGGCTCTTACCTCGCCGGCGCTGGAGAACGGACGCTTCCGGACCCGCTACGTGGAAGCGGAGAAGACGACGGTGGCGAAGCGGATCGAAGCGATCGTCAACGACAAGATCCGGTACGCCGCCGAGCGCTGCGTCGAAGAGATGTGCAAGGACGAACCGTACCGCCTGCTGGCGATCGGGCGCAAGGAAGATCTCGCGTCTGTGGACGCGGATTCGCTGTACCGGGATTATCAAGATTGGCTGTCTAACGCGGTTATCGACCTGTACGTATCGGGGGATACGTCCCTTCAAGAGGTGCTGCCTCTCGCCGAATCGGCCTTCAAGCTGCCGGCCGGCTCGCCGCAGAGCTATTCGCCTCCCGAACTGAAGGCGCCTCGCCAAGAGCCGCAGACGATCGTCGAGCGGCTGGACGTCGCCCAAGGGAAGCTTAATCTCGGGCTGCGGACCGGCATCAGCTACGGAGATTCCCGTTATCCGTCTCTTCTCGTCTATAACGGGGTGCTCGGCGCTTTTCCCCATTCCAAGCTGTTCGTCAACGTCCGGGAGAAGGCCAGCCTCGCCTATTACGCTTCTTCGCGGCTGGACGGCCACAAGGGCCTGCTGACGATCCAGTCCGGCATCGAGATCGACAATTACGAGAAGGCCCTCGGCATCATTCGCGAGCAGCTCGAGGCGATGAAGCAAGGGCAATTCGCCGCGGAGGACATCGAGCGGACGAAGGCGATGCTGTCGAACCAGCTGAGGGAGATCCAGGACTCGGCGTACGAGAGAATCTCGTTCGACTTCAACAACGTACTGTCCGGAGCCGAGCGGACGGGCGAGAGCTTGCTCGCGGACGTTCAGGCGGTGACCCCGGACGCGATCGCGGAAGCGGCCCGCGGGATCGGCCTCGACACGGTCTATTTCCTGCGGGATCGGAAGGGGGAGGGCTGATATGGCGGTCAAACAATATCCGAAGCTTCAGGAGACGCTCCTGCACGAGAAGCTGGACAACGGGCTCGAGGTGTTCATCCTGCCGAAGCCGGGATTCACGAAGACGTACGCCACGTTCACGACCCGCTACGGCTCCATCGACAACCATTTCCGCGCGGCAGGCAAAGAGGAAGTAAGGGTGCCCGACGGCATCGCGCACTTCCTGGAGCACAAGATGTTCGAAGAGCCCGAGGGCGACATCTTCTCCACGTTCGCTTCCCAAGGAGCGTCGGCCAACGCCTTCACGAGCTTCGACCGGACCGTCTACCTGTTCTCGGCCACCGAATCGGTGGAGGCGAACGTGAACACGCTTCTGAACTTCGTGCAGAATCCTTACTTCACGGACGAGAACGTGGAGAAGGAGAAGGGGATCATTATTCAGGAGATCAACATGTACTGCGACAATCCCGATTGGCGCGTCTACTACGGCTTGATCGAGGCGCTGTACAGCAAGCATCCCGTTCATATCGACATCGCGGGCACGGCCGAATCGGTCCGGTCGATCACGAAGGATATGCTGTACGAATGCTACCGCACGTTCTATCATCCGTCGAACATGTCGCTGTTCATCGTCGGCGGCGTGGACGCGGAAGCGATGCTCGAGCGGGTCAAGGCGAACCAGGCGGCGAAGACCTTCGAGCCCGCCGGCCCGATCGAACGGTTCTTCGAGCCGGAGCCGGCGGAGGTTCGTCAGCGGAAGATCGAGATCGACCTTCCGGTCTCGCTGCCGAAGTGCCTGTTCGGCTATAAGGAAGAGCCGGCCGCTGCCTCGGGCGAAGCCGCCATCCGCCGCGAGCTCGCGACCAAGCTCATGCTGGACGCTCTGCTCGGCGCGAGCTCCCCTCTGTACCAGGAGCTGTACGACGACAACCTGATCTCCGACAGCTTCGGCCACGAGTACAACACGGGTCCCGGCTACGCGTTCTCCGTCATCGGCGGCGATACGAAGGACCCGGACGAACTGCTGCGCCGGGTGTCGGACGCGTTCCGCGCCGCCGCGGAGAGCGGCATCGCCGAGAGCGTGTTCGAGAGAACCCGCCGCAAGAAGATCGGCGCTTACCTGCGGATGCTGAACAGTCCGGAAGCCATCGCGGGAGAGTTCACCCGTTACCGGCTTAAGGGAGGCGATCTGTTCGCCGTCGTCGACCTGTACGAGAGCCTTACTCTCGAGGAGATCAACGCCCGCCTGCGCGAACATGCCGATCCCTCCCGTCTCGCCGTCTCCGTCGTCCGGGGGAGCGGCGCGTGACCGATCCGTCGGCGGCCCGCCTCGCGAGGCGGGTCGCCCTCGTGACCGGGGCCTCCAGAGGGATCGGGGCCGCGGTCGCGCGGCGGCTGGCCGAGGAAGGCGCGGCCGTCGTCGCCGTCTACGGATCTTCGCGGCGCGAGGCGGAGGAGGTCGCCCGGCAGTGCCTGGCGGCGGGGGCGGAGGAAGCCTGCGCCATCCGCGCGGACGTTCGCTCCGGCGAGCGGCTGGCCGAGCTGAAGGCGGAGCTGGAGCGCCGGGAGCTGATGCCGTCGATCGTCGTTCACAGCGCCGGGACGGCCCATTACGGGCTTCTCGACGAGACGGGGGAGGACGAGTGGGACGATCTGTTCCGCGTCCATCTCAAGTCCGCGTATTGGCTCGCCCGGCTGTTCGCGCCCGCGATGAGCTGGAACCGCGGCGGGAGGATTATCCACGTCTCCAGCGTCTGGGGAATGGTCGGGGCGGCCGGCGAAGTCGCCTATTCGGCCGCCAAGGGAGGCTTGAACAGCTTCACGAAGGGGCTCGCCCGGGAGCTGGCATCCTCCGGCGTCACCGTCAACGCGGTGGCGCCCGGCGCCGTCGACACCGACATGCTCCGTTCGTTGTCGGAAGAGGAGAAGGAAGCGCTGCTGCGGGAGATTCCCCTCGGACGGTTCGCCAAGCCGGAGGAGGTGGCGGAGCTCGTCGCTTATTTGGCCTCCGACAGGGCGGGCTACATCACCGGGCAGGTCATCGGCCTGACCGGCGGCTGGCGCGTCTAGAGCGTCGGGCGGATAGCGGGGCGAAGACCGGGACATATTATCGTTTGTAGCATGAATTCTAACCGGCAGGAGGCTGCGAACGATGTCGACGGTACTGAGCAACTTCGATACTTGGAAAAAGTTTCTGGGCGATCGGGTAGAAGCGGCCAAGAAGATGGGCATCAGCGAAGAAGCGATCTCCAAGCTCGCCTACGAGATCGGGGAGTTCCTGGACAACAAGGTCGACCCGCAGAACGACGAAGAGCGCATCCTGAAGGAGCTGTGGGACGTCGGCGACGAGTCCGAGCGCAAGACGATGGCCCGCCTGATGGTCAAGCTGGCGGACCGCGTCTGAGAAGCCCTTCCGGCTCTAAGGGCTTAACCGGGTACGGACGGCGCCTGGCAGGACCCGGCAACGTTGACGGGCGCTTCCATACGCTTGAACGGCTCCGCCATCCATAGGCGGGGCCGTTTGGGCATGAAGAAGAATTTAGGACTTAAGACCTGATTCTTGTCGATCTTTTTTGCAGGAGTTTGGGGAGTTTTGTAGAATACAAGAAAGGGACCGTTTCAGGCTTATTTTTTTATCATACAGGTTCCGGTTATCGGGGTGCGTTCAATGGAGAAGAAGCAATGGTACATGGAATATAAGATTCATAAGAACCGCCCCGGCCTCCTCGGGGATTTGGCTTCCCTGCTCGGGATGCTGGAAGTGAACATCATTACGATCAACGGCGTCGAAGACCGTACGCGCGGGCTGCTGCTGCAGACGGACGACGACGAGAAGATCGAGCTGCTCGGCAAGATGCTGTCCAAGGTCGAGAACATCTCGCTGATTACGCTCCGGCCTCCGCGGCTTACCGATATATTGGCGATCCGGCACGGCACTTACATCGAGCGGGATTCGTCCGACGGCAAGACTTTCCGGTTCACCCGCAGCGATCTAGGTTTGCTGGTCGACTTTTTGGGGGAATTGTTTAAGAAGGAAGGCAATCAGACGATCGGGCTGAGGGGAATGCCCCGCGTCGGCAAGACGGAGTCGATTATCGCCGGAAGCGTGTGCGCGAACAAGCGGTGGGCGTTCGTCTCTTCGACCCTTCTGCGCCAGACGGTTCGGAGCCAGCTGTCGGAAGAGGAGATGAACCCGAACAACGTGTTCATCATCGACGGGATCGTCAGCACGATCCGCTCGAACGAGAAGCATTACAGCCTCCTCCACGAGATCATGGCCATGCCGTCCACGAAGGTGATCGAGCATCCGGACATCTTCGTGCGCGAATCCGAATTCGATTACGACGTGTTCGACTGCATTATCGAACTGCGCAACACGCCGGAGGAAGAGATTACATACGAGAACTTCACGACCGCGGGTCTGGACGACGGATTCTAGGACGGGGATGAACGAACGATGAACAAGAACGGAGGTGAGGCCGATGTCGGATTTGGGATTGCTGCTGCGCAAGGCGAGAGAGCAGCGCGGTTACACGCTCGATGACATCCAGGAAGCGACCAAAATCCGCAAAAGATATTTGGAAGCGATCGAACAAGGCGATTATAAAGTGCTGCCCGGGTCGTTCTACGTCCGGGCCTTCGTCAAGACGTACGCGGAGACCGTCGGTCTCGACGCGGAGGAGGTTCTGCGGCTGTACCACAAGGAGCTGCCCAAGCCGGCCGCGCCGGAGACGGCGGCTCCGGAGAACGTGATCAAGCCGAAGAGCCGATCCGTCCAGCACAACGACCGCTGGGGCAAGCTGGCCGTCACGTTGCTCATGTGGCTGTTCCCGCTGCTGATCCTCGTCGTCGTCTACATTTACGTCGTGCAGAACTTGCCCTCCAAGGCGGGGAAGGCGGATCCCGAGACGCCGATTACGACCGACACCGCGTCTCCGTCCCTCAGTCCGTCCCCTTCGTCGACGCCGACGATTACGGCCCCGCCGGCTTCTTCCCCCGCGAATTCGCCTTCGCCGGAGCCGGTTACGCTGACCGAGACCCGCAAGTCGGGCAGCACGACGTATTACGACGTCGGTCCCGCGGGCGCCCATACGCTGAAGGTCGTCTCGACCGGCAGCTGGGTCGGCGTGCAGGAGAACAGTCGGAAGGGGAAGTATCTGTATCAGGGTACGCCTGACAACACGTTAACGTTCCCATTGAACGGTCCGATCTACGTCAACCTCGGCAACGCCAAGAACGCCGTCGTATCCATCGACGACGTGGTCGTCGACGACGGCGACGTATCCGGCTCCCGCAAGTTCGTCTTTACTCCGGTCGAGGGAACGGCCGGCGCGAACGAGGCGAACGGCGAGACCGTTACGCAGCCGTAGAATAGCCGCCTCTCGCCGCGGGGACAATGAGGAAGCACGCTCATTCCCTTAGCTGGAGGTTATGCTTAGATGGCGACAAGCTGGATCGTGACCGCGATCGGCGTCATCGTCAGCCTGTTGGGCTGGTACTTGACCCCGAGCGCCTGGGGTTACGGCATTCTCGGCTTCGGTCTCGCCTGGGTCGTGCTCGGCATTCTGGACATGTTCCGGGACCCGGCGAGAGCGCGATGAGGCCGTTTCTTCGTTCGCGAAGGCCCTTGCCAAGAGGGCCTTTCGCTTTTTTTCGCGGGCGAATCCGTTTATAATAGGATGGAATAGCTTTATTAGGAAAGGAAGAGTACATAATATGGCATCCGAATATTCCTTCGATATCGTCTCCAAGGTGGATATGCAGGAAGTCAACAACGCGGTCACCCAAGCGCTGAAGGAGATCGAGACGCGCTTCGACTTCAAGGGCAGCAAGAGCAGCATCAAGCTGGAAGGCGAATCTCTCGTCGTCGCTTCGGACGACGAATACCGGCTGAAGAGCGTGCTGGACATTCTCCAGTCCAAGCTGATCAAGCGCGGCGTGCCGATTCGCAATCTCGACTACGGCAAGATCGAGCCGGCCGCCGGGCAGACCGTTCGGCAGACGATCAAGATGAAGCAGGGCGTCGACCAGGAGAACGCGAAGAAGATCAACATCCTGATCCGCGACTCCAAGCTGAAGGTCAAGAGCCAGATCCAGGGCGACCAGCTGCGCGTCACCGGCAAGAGCAAGGACGATCTCCAGGCGGTTATGGGGCTGCTGCGCGGAGCCGATCTGACGGTCGACCTGCAATTCGTCAATTACCGTTAATTTCCGGCGCGAGCCGCCGATGACGCCGCTTCCTCGAGGCTTCGGAGCCGGAAGGAAGCTTTTTGCGGTATTTTGACACGTTACGGGGCTTCGTTTATACTGATTGCAGTTAAATTTGGAAAGTTCGGACGAACATATGGGGGAAGGCAGCGATGATCGAGAAAGTCAGCGTCGTGACACTGGGCTGCGAGAAAAATCTGGTCGATTCCGAGATCATGTCGGGGCTCATCCACCAGCGCGGGTATTCGCTCGTGGACAAACCCGAGGATGCGACGGTCGTTATCGTCAATACGTGCGGATTCATCGACGCGGCGAAGGAAGAATCGGTGAATACGATTCTAAATCTCGCCGAATTGAAAGAGACGGCCCGATTGAAGGCGCTTATCGTCTCCGGCTGCCTGACGCAGCGGTACAAGGAAGAATTGATGAAGGAGATGCCCGAGATCGACGGCATCGTCGGAACGGGCGACTTCTACAAGATCAACGATATTATCGACGAGGCGCTCGGCGGCCGCAAGCCCGTCTACGTGGGCAATCCGGTCTTCACGTACGAGGAGAACCATCCCCGTCTTCTGTCGACGCCGCGCCATACGGCGTACCTGAAGATCGCGGAAGGCTGCGACAACGCCTGCACGTTCTGCAGCATTCCGATCATGCGCGGGAAGTTCCGCAGCCGCTCGATCGAATCGATCGTCGCCGAAGCCGCCCAGCTCGCCGCGCAGGGAGTCAAGGAGATCAGCCTGATCGCCCAGGACTCGACGAACTACGGAACGGATCTGTACGACGGCTTCAAGCTGCCCGAGCTGCTGAACCGCGTCAGCGAAGTGCCCGGCGTCGAGTGGGTGCGGCTGCATTACGCGTATCCGGGCTTCTTCACCGACGAGCTGATCGACGCGATCGCGAGCAACCCGAAGATCTGCAACTATATCGACATGCCTCTTCAGCATAGCGAAGACCGCATTCTGAAGCGGATGCGCCGTCCCGGCCGGCAGCGCGACGTGCGCGAGCTCGTCGCCAAGATCCGCGCCCGCATTCCGGACGTCGCGCTCCGGACTTCGATGATCGTCGGCTTCCCGGGCGAGACGGAGGAGGACTTCGCCAATCTGTGCGACTTCGTCCGCGAGATGAAGTTCGACCGCCTCGGCGTCTTCACGTACTCCAGGGAAGAGGACACTCCGGCGGACCGTCTTCCGGAAGAGGACCATCTCCCCGACGAGGTGAAGCAATACCGCGCGCATACGCTGATGGAGATTCAACGCGAGGTCGCGCAGCAGAATTCGGCCAAGTACGTCGGGCGTACGATCGACGTTCTGGTGGAGAAGTACGACGGCCGCAGCGACGTGTTCATCGGCCGGAGCCAATACGACGCGCCCGAAGTGGACGGCGAGGTGTTCATCACCGGCTGCCGCCCGGAGATCGGCGAGATTCGCAAGGTCCGCATCACCCATGCCTACGAGTACGATTTGTCGGGGGAGGGAATCGCTTGAATCTGGCGAACCGGATTACGCTCGCGCGCATTTTTCTCGTCCCGATCGTGGCGTTCTTCCTGCTGATTAAGCTGAACGTCTCGCCGCTGAACATCGGCAGCTACTCGATCTCCTACAACCAGATCTTCGCGCTGCTGCTGTTCATTCTCGCGGCCAGCACGGACGGGCTGGACGGCTATATCGCCCGCAAGCGCAAGATCGTGACCAATCTCGGCAAGCTGCTCGATCCGCTCGCGGATAAGCTGCTGGTCGGCGCGGTGCTCATCTCGCTCGTCGAGATGGGCAAGCTCGACGCCTGGGTCGCCATCGTCATCATCAGCCGCGAATGGGCGGTGACGGGCCTGCGCCAGGTGGCGCTGCTCGAAGGCGTCGTTCTCGCGGCGAGCAAATGGGGCAAGTGGAAGACGACGATCCAGATCGCGATGATCGTCGTGCTGCTGCTCAACAACCTGCCGTTCGAATTCATCCACGTTCCGGTCGATACGATCGTCGTATGGGCGGCCGCGATCATCACCGTCTACTCGGGGATCGACTACTTCGTGAAGAACAAGACTCTGATTATCGAATCTTCGAATTCGGGACCGGGTTCCGGTTCCAAAGAGGTGAAGCGCGACGCATGAGAGCGGAGATTATCGCGGTCGGGACGGAGCTGCTTCTCGGCCAGATCGTCAACACGAACGCCCAGTATCTGTCGCAAGGCCTGGCAGAGCTGGGCATTGACGTTTATTACCAGACGGTCGTGGGAGACAACGCGGATCGGATCCGGGCGGCGATCGAGACGGCGCGGGGACGGGCGGACCTGCTCGTGTTCACGGGCGGGCTCGGGCCTACGCTCGACGACTTGACGCGGGACGTGCTGGCCGCCTATCTCGGGCGCGCCATCGTCACGCACGAGCCGACGATGCGCAAGATCGAGGAGCTGTTCATGGGACGCGGCACGGCCTTCGTGGAGAGCAATCGCAGGCAGGCGCACCTCGTGGAAGGGGCGACCCCTCTGCGCAACGACACGGGCCTTGCCGTCGGCAACGCCTTGTCCGTCGATGGGACTCATTATCTATTGCTGCCGGGACCGCCGCGCGAGATGAAGCCGATGTTCGAGAACGACGGCAGAACGTGGCTGCGGGGCGCGCTCGGGGAGGCGAACGCGCTTCATTCGGTCATGCTCAAGTTCAGCGGGATCGGCGAATCGATGCTGGAGGATCTGCTTATCGACCTCATCCGCGAGCAGAACGACCCGACGATCGCCCCTTACGCGAAGGAAGGGGAGGTCGCGATCCGCGTCTCGACGAAGGCGGGGAACGCAGAGGAAGCGGCGAGGAAGCTGGAGCCGACGCTGCAGGAGATCCGTTCGCGCACGAAGGGATACTTGTACGCGGAAGAGGACATCCCGCTCGAGGCGGCGGTCGTCCGCCTGCTGGAGCAGAAGCGGATGACGCTGACGGTCGCGGAGAGCTGCACGGGCGGCATGATCGCCGCGGCGCTGACGACGGTGCCGGGAAGCGCGGACGCGTTCCTGGGCGGCGTCGTCAGCTACAGCAACGCGGTGAAGCACAGGCAGCTCGGCGTGCCGATGGAGTTGCTGGAAGGCGAGGGCGCGCCCGGCGCCGTCAGCCCGGAGACGGCCGCCGCGATGGCCGAAGGCGCCCGCGCGATCGCGGACGCCGACTTCTCGCTGTCGGCGACCGGCGTGGCGGGCCCGGCCGGCTCCGAAGGCAAGCCGGTCGGCCTTGTGTACGTCGGCCTCGCCGAGCGAGGGAAGCCGACGCGCGTAGAGAAGCTGCAGCTGTCGGGCGACCGGCAAGGCATCCGCATTCGCGCGACGAAGCGGGCGCTGCATCTGCTGTGGCAGTCGCTGAGCGGGCAGGAGTAGAGGAACGCGGGCAGGAGCAAGAGAGCAGGGCCGTGGGCATAAGAGGGCGGCCAGAACGCCTTTCGGTTTTTCGCGTAGCTGTGGGTCTAATTGGTCTATTCGAGCGGCAGTTCTTGGGGAACTGCCGCTTTTTGCGGTTGATTGTGCGGGTCCGCGTCGCGGATGCGGGGTGCGTCTCGTAGCGCCGAAGTGCCGGGTGAACGCTAAAGGTGTGCAGAGTGTCGGAGTACCGGGAACGGGCTCCATTTAGGCTCCGTAACCCTCGGTGCGACTGAAACCGCCGTTTTGGTGGTTAGAGGGCAGGAGTGCCGGTTAGAGCCCGTGCAACCGCCATTTTGGAGGTTAGAGAGCCGGAGAGCCGGGTAGAGCCCGCTGCAGCCGCCATTTTGGAGGTTAGAGAGCCAGGAATGCCGGGTAGAGCCCGCTGCAACCGCCGTTTTGGTGGTTAGCAGAGCCGGAGCGCCGGGAATTACCCTCTTCGTTCGCTAGACCGGCCCTCATCCATAACCCCATAGAGAAGAGACGTCGCTTATCGCCAATCGTTGCGCATAATTGGGGCGACTTTGTGACAAAATTCGCTAAAAGGCTTGTCAACTTTACGGCCATATGGTAAAGTTTTTATGAAAGTTGCGGAAGAACCGTAGCGAAGATTACTTTGCTGCGGTTTTTTTATACAAGTCAATCGAACGAATGTTCGCAAAAAGCTTGGCAAACGCACCAAAAGAAGGTATGATTAAACTATAATAAAGATAAGGATGTGGGTGTGTTGTCCGATCGTCGCGCCGCATTAGAGATGGCTTTGCGCCAGATTGAGAAGCAATTCGGCAAAGGTTCTATCATGAAGTTGGGAGAGACCGCTCAACTGCAAGTAGAGACGTATTCGAGCGGAGCCCTCGCCTTGGACATCGCCCTCGGGATCGGCGGATTCCCGCGGGGACGGATTATCGAAGTCTACGGACCGGAATCCTCCGGTAAGACGACGGTCGCCCTGCACGCGATCGCGGAAGTGCAGAAGGCCGGCGGCCAAGCGGCGTTCATCGACGCCGAGCACGCCCTCGACCCGATCTACGCCCGCAACCTGGGTGTCAACATCGACGAGCTGCTGCTCAGCCAGCCGGACACCGGCGAACAGGCACTGGAGATCGCCGAAGCGCTCGTGCGCAGCGGCGCCGTCGACATCATCGTCGTCGACTCGGTCGCGGCGCTCGTGCCGAAGGCCGAGATCGAAGGCGACATGGGCGACTCCTTCGTCGGCCTGCAGGCGCGCCTGATGTCCCAGGCGATGCGGAAGCTGTCCGGCGCGATCAGCAAGTCGAAGTCGATTGCGATCTTCATCAACCAGCTGCGCGAGAAGGTCGGCGTCATGTTCGGCAACCCCGAGACGACGCCGGGCGGACGCGCGCTGAAGTTCTACGCCAGCGTACGGCTGGACGTTCGCCGCATCGAGTCGATCAAGCAAGGCAACGACGTGGTCGGCAACCGCACCCGCATCAAGGTCGTGAAGAACAAGGTGGCGCCTCCGTTCAAGCAAGCGGAGCTGGACATCATGTACGGCGAAGGGATCTCGAAGGAAGGCAGCATCATCGATATCGGAACGGAATTGGATATCGTGCAGAAGAGCGGCGCCTGGTTCTCCTTCAACGGCGAACGTCTCGGTCAAGGGCGCGAGAACGCGAAGCAGTTCCTGAAGGACAACCCTGCGCTGTCCGGCCAGATCGAGCAGCAGATCCGGGAAGCGACGCTCAGCGCGGACGCCATTAGCAAGTCCGCGGCCGCCGCTCAACCGGACGACGACGAAGACGACAGCGAATTCGCCGACGAGCTGGAATAACCGTTCCGCGTCTCTTGAGAGGCGTCGATTCGGGAGAGGAACCGAACCTGACACGTTACGGCAATAGGGTATCCGCATCCGTGCGGATACCCTTTCCATTTGAAGGAGGCGAAGGCCGATGCGACGGCGGGATGAAGAGCAGAAGAAGGAATGGGACGGAGCGGCGACCGAATCCGGCGACGGCCGAAGCGACCTCGATTCCGCGGCCTCCGAAGCCGGCCTGCAAGCGGTTGGCGCAGTCGTGGCGGCCTCCGAAGCCGGCTTGCAAGCGGATGGCGCGGTCGTGACGGCCGTCGAGGCCGATCCGAAGCGACGGGCGATGTACCGGATTACGGTCGCCGTCGCCGGAGGCGCAGAGCCCGAGCTGCTGAGCGTACACGAGGACACGCTGATCGAATGGAGGCTGCTCAAGGGGCGAACGCTGACGACGGAGGAATGGGCGGCCCTGCGCAAGACCGAGGAGGTCGAACAGGCGTACCGGGCTTCCTTGAATATGCTCGACCGCAAGGCGAGAACGAAGAAGGAGCTGGAGACGGCCTTGAAGCGCAAAGGGCATTCCCCTGAAGCAATCGCGGCTTGTTTGGACAGACTAACTTCCCACCGCCTTGTGGACGATACGGCCTACGCGAAGCGATACGCGGAGCAGAAGGTCGCGAACCAGCGCAAAGGCAGCCGTCTCGTCCGCCAGGAGCTGCTGCAGCGCGGCGTGAAGAAGAACGATGTCGAACAGGCGATCTCTTCTCTGGACGCCAAGGCGGAGAGGCGATCGGCTCTCGAGCTCGCCCGCAAGCGGTGGCCCTCGACGAAGGGCGACACCCGCCGCGAACGCGAATACAGGCTGATGGCGGTGCTGCAGCGGAGAGGCTACCCCGCGGGAGTGGCGCTCGAAGCGGTGAAGAAGGCCGCCGACGAGGCGGGGGATTCGCGGGGAAGCGAAGGATCGGATTGGGACGGGATCGATGAAGCGATGGATACCGGCATGTACGGAGCTTACGAGGAGTAGCCGGGTTGCTTTGCTTGACAATCCATTTTCATAACAGATACAATGATCCTGTATTCCATCTTTTCATTCCGAACCCTTTTTCCTTCCAAAAAACGATTCGGAATCCGATTTTTCGACTTTTTTACGACAGAAATGAGACGGTTTAGAGACCGGCAAACAATTTCATAAGTGTCCCAAGCGATGCCTTGGCGATGCAACGAGGAGGTGAAGACCATGGCCACCTGGATTTGGGTCTTGATCGTAATCGTTGTTGGCGCGCTTTTCTTTGGGATCGGTTATGTGGTACGCAAGTCCATTGCGGAAGCGAAGATATCCAGCGCCGAACAGGCTGCCCGTCAAATTGTGGAGAACGCCAAGAAGGAAGCGGACGCCACTCGCAAGGAGACGGTTCTGGAAGCCAAAGACGAGGTGCACAAGCTCCGTAACGAAGCCGAGCGCGACATCCGCGACCGGCGCAACGAGATTCAGCGTCAAGAGCGTCGTCTGGTGCAGAAGGAAGAATCGCTGGACCGGAAGATGGAAGCGCTGGAACGCAAAGAGGAGCAAGTCGCCAACAAGGAGAAACGAATCGAAGAGATCCAAGATCAGATCGAGACGCTTCATAAGCAACAAATCAGCGAGCTGGAGAGAATCTCGAACCTCACGATGGAAGACGCGAAGCAGCTCATCCTGACGACCGTCGAACAGGAAGTGCGGCACGAGACCGCCCAGCTGATCAAGGACATCGAGCAACAAGCGAAGGAAGAAGCGGACAAACGCGCCCGCGACATCATCTCGCTCGCGATCCAGCGCTGCGCCGCGGATCACGTGGCGGAGACGACGGTATCCGTCGTGTCGCTGCCGAACGAAGAGATGAAGGGCCGCATCATCGGCCGCGAAGGCCGCAATATCCGGGCGCTCGAGACGTTGACGGGGATCGACCTCATCATCGACGACACGCCGGAAGCGGTCATCCTGTCCGGGTTCGATCCGATTCGCCGCGAGATCGCTCGCACCTCCCTCGAGAAGCTGGTCGCCGACGGACGCATCCATCCGGCCCGCATCGAAGAGATGGTCGAGAAGTCCCGCAAGGAAGTGGACGAGAGAATCCGGGAATACGGCGAGCAAGCCACCTTCGAGGTTGGCGTGCACGGCCTGCATCCGGATCTGATCAAGATTCTCGGACGTTTGAAGTTCCGGACGAGCTACGGCCAGAACGTGCTCAAGCACTCGATGGAAGTGGCTTATCTGACCGGACTGATGGCGGCGGAGCTCGGAGAAGACGTATCGCTCGCCAAACGCGCCGGCTTGCTGCATGATATCGGCAAGGCGCTCGACCACGAAGTGGAAGGTTCGCATGTCGAGATCGGCGTAGAATTGGCGAAGAAATACAAAGAGCATCCGGTCGTCATCAACAGCATCGCCTCCCACCACGGCGACGTCGAAGCGACTTCGGTCATCGCGATGCTCGTCGGAGCGGCGGACGCGCTCAGCGCGGCGCGCCCCGGAGCGAGGAGGGAGACGCTCGAGACCTACATCAAGCGGCTCGAGAAGCTGGAAGAGATCTCGGAATCGTTCGAGGGCGTCGACAAGTCGTACGCGATCCAGGCCGGACGCGAAGTTCGCGTCATGGTCCAGCCGGAGAAGATCGACGACGCGGAAGCGTTCCGCCTCGCCCGCGACATCACGAAGAAAATCGAGGACGAGCTGGATTATCCGGGGCATATCAAGGTCACGGTCATCCGCGAGACTCGTGCGGTGGAGTACGCCAAATAAGTTTCGGGAAGCTTAAGAAGTGGCTGCGGCAGCATAGCGCGGCCACTTCTTCCCTTTCCCGGAGGAAGCATCGAAGCAAGACGCGGCGAGCCGTCCGGCCGCCGCGACAAAGGAGCCAACTGGATGAAAGTCGTATTCATAGGAGATATCGTGGGCAACGTCGGACGCGATACGGTCAAGCGCCTGCTGCCTTGGATCAAGGATAAATACCAGCCGCACGTCATCATCGCCAACGGCGAGAACGCCGCCGGAGGACGCGGCATCAACGCCGCGATCGCCCGCGAGCTGTTCGAGTGGGGCGTTCACGGCATCACGATGGGCAATCATACATGGGATAACCGGGACATCTTCGAGTTCATCGACGACGAGCCTCGGCTGATCCGTCCCGCCAACCTGCCGCCGGGAACGCCGGGCGCCGGCAGCGCGGTCATCAAGGTCGGCAACAAGGAGCTGGCCATCGTCAACCTGATCGGGCGGACGTTCCTGCCGCCGTCGGACTGCCCGTTCCGGGCCGCGGACGAGATCGTGGACGAGCTGCGCCGGAAGCACCGCTGCATCCTGGTCGACTTCCACGCCGAAGCGACGAGCGAGAAGATCGCGATGGGCTGGCATCTCGACGGCCGGGCATCGCTCGTCGTCGGCACGCATACGCACGTGCAGACGAACGACGACCGCATCCTCCCGGAAGGGACCGCTTACGTGACGGACGCCGGCATGACCGGACCGAGGGACGGGGTGCTCGGCATGGAGCGGGAGACCGTCATCCGCAAGTTCATGACCGGCCTGCCGGCTCGGTTCCAGGTGGCGGACACGAAGTGGATTCTGAGCGGCGTCTTCGTCGACATCGACGAAGCGACGGGCAAGGCCGTCAAAGTGCAGACGATCCGGGTCGACGAAGACTCGTGGATCGCGAGCTGAACGGGCCGCGACCCCCATTCCGATCAGCCGCTTCGCGGGGCGACTTCCCAAGCCTCGCGTAGCGGCTTTTTCCGTATCCGAAGCGACAAGGTCCGCGCTGTTCGCCTTGCGGGCGGCGATGTATAATAGAGGGGACTTGCGAAGCAAACGGTGAGAGGTGGCTTGTCCTTGAGAAGAAGCCGGAGTCGCTTGCTGATCCAATACCTGATCTCCTACGTCCTTGTCCTTGCCTTCCCAATCCTGGTCATTCTGGTCTACTATTATCCCCATTCGACGGAGGTCGTGAAGCAGAAGGAGACCGACTGGAACGCCCACGTCACCGAGCAGTTCATGACGTCGATGGACACCTTCACCCGTTACGTCTATCATCTGCCGTACGAGATCGTGCAGAACCGCGAGATCAAGCTGTACGACACCGACGACGGCGACTATGAGAGGGTCCGGATCGCGGGCGAGATGCGCAAGTATAACGCCACGGACGGCTTCATCGACAACACGCTGCTGTACGTCGAGAAAATGGGCTTTTTGTTCGCCAAAACGGGAAGCGCTTACAAGGTGGAGGATTTCGCCAAGCCGGGCATCGGCTTCTATTACGAGAGCTGGCCGCACGAGGAGATGTTCCGGACGCTGCGCGGGCTCGAAGCGCCTCTCGTTCGCCCGGTGGAGAACGTCGTCATCCCGGGGAGCAACCGGGTGCGCATGCTGACGTTCGCGCTGCCGCTGCCGATCGGGGGATACGATTCGCCGGGAGCGGTGCTGATCCTCGTGCGAGAAGAGACGATCGCGCGCATGCTCGATTCCGTGTCCGAGAAGTACACGGGGGACTTCTTTATTTTCGACGAGAACGGGAAGCCTCTGTTGGCTACCAAGCAGACGGAATACGGGGGAACCGGCGAGTTCCGCGCGATCGTGTCCGGCATGAAGGAGGGCAAGGTCGCGCCGGGCATCCACGCGTTAAACGGACGGTCCTATATCGCGTCTTATTCGGTGTCGGAGGCGAACGGCTGGCAGTACGTCAGCGTGCTTCCCGTGACGGAGACGCTGCAGGGCATCCAGACGGTTCAGCGCAATACGATCGTGCTGATCGGGCTCATGCTGCTGCTCGAGATGCTCGTCATCTACGTCTCGATCCGGCGCAATTACCACCCGATCAAACGGCTCGTCGACCTCGCCGTTCATCTGTTCGAACCGCCCGAACGCCAAGCGTTAAGCGAGATCGAGACGATCCGCTATGCGCTGGGAGAGCTGGTGTCCGTCAACAGCACGCTGGACGCGAAGGTGAAGCGAACGCTCCCGATTCTGCGAGACCATCTGCTGTTCGAGCTCGTCAGCGGAAAGGCGCCGGCCTGGGCCGACTATCTCGCCGAAGCGAAGGCGTACGGGATCTCGTTCCCCTATTCCGGCACGGCGGTGGCGGTCCTCTGCATCGAAGCGGGGGATTCGGGCGGGGCGGAAGGAGGCGAGGACGCGGGAGAACGCGCGGTCAAGGACGCCGCGAACATTCTGCGGATCGTCGAGAGAAGGCCGGCCGACGGGCTGCGGGGCTGCTTCTTCCGAAGCATCTACCATCAAGAGATGATCTTCGTTGGCTCCTACCGGCCCGATTATCCGCTGAGGGAGTACCTGGAGTCCGTCCGCCGCGAATTGGAGGCGAGCATCGGAGCCCGGGCGCTGATCGGAGCCGGCATCGCCGGCAAGCCCGAATCGTCGGAAGCCGTCCATCTCGCTTACCTGCAAGCGCTTCGGGCTTCCGAGCATCTGCGCCTCCGAAGAGAATACGAGGTGCTGTTCTTCGACGAGGTGGAGGCGCCGAAGGCGGGTACGGTCTCGTATTGCGCGGAGCTGCTCCAATCGCTGGAGCTTATGATCTTGAAGAACGACGCCGATTCCGTGGCGGCCGTCGTGGAGCGGATCCTCGCCCATATCGGCAGCGAAGGCATTCCGCCGCATCTCGTGCGCGGAATCTATCTGAACACGGTCAGCGCCATTCTGAACGGCCTGCAGCGGTTCAGCCACGACGACGCCAGCCTGCTCCGGCTGACGGACGCGGCGTTCCGGCACCGGTATACGATCGAGCAGATGGCCGATATCGTTCGGGACAGCTGCGCCAAGCTGTGCGAGGTCATCCGGAGCGCGTCGCCGCCGTCGCGAAGCGCCTCGCGGGACGACATCGTCCGCTTCATCGAGGAACGGGGGATGGACCCCGACTTCTCCCTGCAGCGCATCGCGGACCGCTTCGGCATGTCGCCGTCCAACTTCAGCCATTACTTCAAGAAGACGTTCGGGCAGAACTTCAAGGAATATATCGATCTGCAGCGCATCCAGAAGTCGGCCCGGCTGCTGCGGGACACGAACCAGACGCTGGACGAAGTGTCGCGGCAGGCGGGGTTCGCCAACACGTCGAGCTTCATCCGCTCGTTCAAGAAGATCGTCGGCACGACGCCCGGACAGTACCGGGATACGCACAAGGCCGTGTGAAGAGTCGACGAGTGGGGCAGGGGAGCTGCCGCGGTTCCGCGGCGGCTTTTCGCGTCTTATGCGGCCGCAAGAGGCATTATTTGAACGTATGCAATTGTTGAAACGCCGGCTCGGCAAGGCTTCGGAAGCGTTTTCCGTCCCTTCTCGTAGAAGCGCTTTCAATTAATGCGAACCGCTTGAAAACTGTCCGTTTACGGCCCGGCGTCCCGGCCTTTAGAGTGGGAACAGCGAACGGACATCGTTCGCGGCGGTCGTCCGTCCGAGGCGTTATCGGACGGGGCCGACACGATTTTCCAATAACGAAGAGGGGGTAACGGAATGAAGCAAGGCATTCGAAGGAGAGCGGGAACCGCGATCTCGGTCCTGGTCGGCGCCGCAATGGTTCTGAGCGCGTGCAGCTCGGGCGGAGGCGATGGCAACGCGGAAGGAAGCGCGCCCGCGGGTTCGGCAGGCACGGCCAAGAAAGTGAAGCTGACGGCCATCATGACAAAGCATCCGCTGACGAAGCCGCTGGCGGAGATGGAGTGGCTGCAGAAGGTGGAGGACGCGGCCGGCGTCGATATCCAATGGCAGGAGATTACGGCCGACTGGGATCAGAAGAAGGGCACGATGCTCGCGAGCGGAGACGTGCCGGACTTGTTCGTCGGGCCGAACGTCATCACCGACGCCGACATGGCGCAGTTCCAGGGACTGTTCCAGGACTTGTCCGGCATGCTGGACCAGGCGCCCTACGTGCAGGCGATGTTCGAGGAGAAGCCGGATACGAAGCGGATCGCGACGCAGCCGGACGGGAAGATCTACGGCTTGCCGAAGTACCAGCGGTTCTGGCCGAGCTCCGCGTCCCGCCTCTATATCAACCAGAAGTGGCTCGACAATCTGGGCCTCCAGGTCCCGACCACCTGGGACGAACTGTACGACGTTCTGGTCGCGTTCAAGGAGAAGGACGCCAACGGCAACGGCGACCCGAACGACGAGATCCCGATGGATTGGCCGGGCGGCATCGGCGGCTACTTCAACGCGGCCTACCTGCTCGGCGGCACCGGAATGACGCTGACCGACGGAAGCGGGCAGGGCTACTTCGTCGAGGACGGGCAAGTGAAGAACTTCCTGACCGACGAACGCTATAAGCAGCTCGTAACCTTCCTGAACAAGCTGTACAAAGCCGGACTCATCAATCCGGAAGTGTTCACGCACGATTATACGAAGTATCAGGCGGTCGCGCGCGGCGAGGGCGAGACGGCGAAGGTCGGCTTCACGCTCGGCTGGGTCGCCTCCGACCGCTTCGGGGAGACGCTCGCCCCTCAATACGCGTCGATCTCGCCGCCGAAGGCGACGCCGGACAGCCCCGTGTCGTGGAGCTACGATTACAACTCGCTGAACTACGGCGCCAACCACATCGTGATGTCGGCGAAGTCGAAGAACAAGGAAGCCGCCATGCGCTTCATCAACGAGATGTATTCGCCGACGGTCGGCATGCAGGTGCTGTTCGGTTCGCTCGGGCCGAACATCAAGGACAACGGGGACGGCAGCTACGCCGTGCTTCCGCCGGCCGATCCCGCGATGGATCCGGGCACGTGGAAGTGGACGTCGACGATGGCGGACAACGGCGCCTTCTACATCCCGGACACGCTGAAGCTGACGCTCGGCAAGGATATGCAGGAAGTGCTCGAGCAGTCCAAGCCGATCGAGTCGATTCCGATCGACGTGGACAACGACGTGCTGCCGGGCGTCTTCCTGAAGTATACGACGGCGGACAACAGCACGCTCGGGCTGAACAACACGAACCTGATGAATCTCGCGAACACGAGCTTCGCCAAGTGGGTGACGAAGGGCGGAGTCGAAGCGGAGTGGGATTCCTACGTGAAGGAGAGCGAGAAGGCGGGGCTTAAGCAGAATCTCGAGATTATGCAGAAGTATTACGACGAGTACAAGAAGAAGCAATAGAGACCTGAAGGGGAGAGGGAGCTGCCCGGAGTCGGAGAAGGAAGAGCCGGCTCCCTTCTTCCCGCCGCATCGAAAGGAGAGGAGTCCATGCGAACCCAGGGAAGACTGCGGCTTCTAAGGCGCGACTATCAATTGTGGATCATGATCATGCCCGCCGTCGCCGTCGTCCTGATCTTCAACTATATTCCGATGTACGGCATCCAGCTCGCGTTCCGCGACTACGACTTCTCGAAGGGGCTTACCGGCGGAGAGTGGCGCGGCCTTCACTATTTCCAGCAGTTCATCGACAGCTACCTGTTCGCCGACCTGATGACCAACACGTTCCTGATCAGCCTCGTCACGATCGTCGTCGGCTTCCCGGCTCCCATCGTGCTGGCGCTGATCCTGAACCAGATCCGGCGCAAGCGGCTGAAGAACCTGATGCAGACGACCGTGTACTTGCCGCATTTTATCTCCGTCATCGTCCTCGTCGGCATGCTCAACGTCCTGCTCTCGCCGGAGACGGGCGCCGTCGGCTACCTGATGAAGTCGATCGGCCTCGGCCATATCAACCTCATCGCGTCGACCGGCACCTTCATTCCGGTCTACGTGCTGTCGGACGTCTGGCAGCATTGCGGCTGGAACAGCATCATCTACCTCGCCGCGTTGTCCGCCGTCGACCCGCAGCTGTACGACTCGGCGAAGATGGACGGAGCGTCGCGCTGGCAGACGATTCGCCACGTCGACTTGCCGGCGCTCGTGCCGACGATTATCGTCTTGTTCATTCTCAGCATGGGGGGCATTCTCAGCACCGGCTTCGAGAAGATCTTCCTGATGCAGAACTCGCTGAACCTGCCCGTCTCCGAAGTGATCTCGACGTACGTATACCGGATCGGCATCATCTCGAACCAGTTCAGCTACGCCTCGGCGATCGGGCTGTTCAACACCGTCATCAACTTCGTCTTCCTGCTCGCGATGAACGCGATCTCGAAGCGGGTGTCCGATACGAGCTTATATTAATCTCAATCATTCTTTCTTAATCTCACTTTCTTTCTTAATCTCACTTTCTTTCTCAATCTCTCTCGCTCTCTCTCGATCTCTGTCCGTTCGAGGGAAGAAAGGGGTGTCCAACGTGACGCTAAAACGCGCGGACGGAAGGGAACTGGCCTTCCGCATCGTTCTCGGGGCGGCATGCGCGCTCATTTTCCTCCTTATCGTCTATCCGCTCTACTTCATCGTCATCGCCTCGTTCAGCGATTCGACGCTCGTCTCGACCGGCAAGGTGCTGCTCTTCCCGAGAGGCGTCAGCCTGTTCGGCTACAAGGAGATCTTCGGCGACGGCCGCATCTGGACCGGGTACCGGAACACCGTGTTCTATACGCTGTTCGGCACGCTGGTGAACATGCTGTTCACGATGCCGGCCGCCTACGTCCTCTCGCGGAAGGAGTTCAAGGCGCGGCGCCCGATCATGCTGCTCTTCGTCGTAACGATGTTCTTCAACGGCGGGCTCATTCCGACTTATCTGCTCATGAAGGATCTGCACCTCACCAATACGTTCTGGGTGTTCATTCTGCCGTTCTGCGTCAACGTCTTCTACCTGATCATCGCCCGCACGTTCTTCGAGAATTCTCTGCCGCCGGAGCTGTACGAAGCGGCGGTCATGGACGGCTGCACGCACTTCGCCTTCTTCGCGAAGGTGGCGCTGCCGCTGTCGAAGGCGCTGATCTCGGTGATCGGGCTGTATTACCTGGTCGGCCATTGGAACGACTTCTTCACGGCGCTCATCTATATCCGGGACAACAAGCTGCAGCCGCTTCAGATGGTGCTCAGGGACATTCTGCTCTCGAACCAGGTGTTCCAGAACGGGGCCGGCACCGGGGGAGCCGCGGGCGGCTACGCGCAGCGCTACGCCGACCAGATCAAGTACGGGGTCATCATCGTATCGTCGTTGCCGATTCTCGTTCTGTACCCATTCCTTCAGCGATATTTCGAGAAAGGCGTCATGATCGGGGCGGTAAAGGGATAAAATCCCCATCGACCCTTCCTTATAACGGACAATCTTCTTTCCTTTAACAAAATAATTCAGAATTTTTCGCGATTTGGCGCCATCCTCCTCCGGCGGCAGCAGGAATTATTGAACGGTCCACCGAATAAGTATCCCTTAGTGGGCCCATCCTTTGATCCCTGAGGAGGAACTGGTCATGGAAGTTTTAAAGGTATCAGCAAAGTCCAATCCAAACTCTGTTGCAGGCGCTTTGGCCGGCGTGCTTCGCGAACGCGGTGCGGCGGAGCTGCAGGCCATCGGCGCAGGGGCGCTCAACCAGGCGATCAAGGCAGTCGCAATCGCACGCGGGTTCGTCGCTCCCAGCGGGGTGGATCTCATTTGCATCCCGGCTTTTACGGATATCGTAATCGACGGAGAAGACAGAACGGCTATCAAGCTGATCGTGGAGCCCAGATAACCGGCTATTGCCATACCTAACCTGTTCTCGTGGAATCAGTCCGCGATCCGAGCCTCTCGCGATCCGGACTGAGCCGGTGATGACAGGTTTTTTGTTGCACGCACGACGGCGTCAGGAGGCGAATCATGTTCCGGATAGCGGATCTTCATTGCGACGTGTTGATGAAAATGCTGCAGGACGAGAAAACGGCGTTCTCGGGAGGCGGAGCGGGCGAGCTGGACGTGACGAGGGAGCGGCTGTCGGCGGGCGGCGTGGATCTGCAAGTGTTCGCGATTTATATCTCGGGCGAGATGCCGATGGAGCCGGAGTCCGCCCTTCGCGAAGCCGAACGGTTCTGGACCGGCGTGCTGTCGGCGCCCGGAATGAGGCTGATCCGCCGCGGGGCGGATCTGGAAGAAGCCGCCGCGCGAGGAGAGACGGCGGCGATCCTCTCCCTCGAAGGAGTCGACAGCCTCAGGGGGCAATGGTGGGCGCTCCGGCTGCTGCACACGCTCGGGCTGCGGCTCCTGGGCATCACCTGGAACCATTCGAACTGGGCTTGCGACGGAGCGATGGAGCCGAGAGGCGGCGGGCTGACGAAGGCGGGGCGGCAACTGGTCGCGGAGTGCGAGAAGATGGGCATTCTGCTCGACGTCTCCCATCTGTCCGAGAGAGGCTTCTGGGATCTGGCCGAGCTCGCCCGGCGCCCGTTCTTCGCTTCGCACTCGAACGCGAGGGCGCTGAGGAACCATCCGCGCAACTTGACGGACGAGCAGATCCGCGCTCTCGTCGCGGTGGACGGCCTCGTCGGTATCACGTTCGTGCCATGGTTCCTGACGGAGAGGGAACCGGCTGCGATCGACGACGTGCTCCGGCACGTCGAGCACGTCTGCGAGCTCGGCGGAGAGCGCCATCTCGCGTTCGGCTCGGACTTCGACGGGATCGACCGGCACGTGGACGGGCTCTCCCATCCCGGCGAATATCCCCGGCTGGCCGAAGCTCTGCTGGCCCGGTACCCCGAGTCGTTGGCAAGCGGTTTCCTCGGGGGCAACGCCCGGCGTTTCCTCGGCGCCTACTTGCCTTGATGACCCTGTGGCAAGCTCGATCGATCTCGAGATCGAAACGGTTTCATTCCGAACGGCTATCGGTCTCCGTGGGCGGAAAAGCTTGCATTTTGCATGGCGCGATCATAAAATTTAGGTGGCCGACAAGATAGATTTCCAGTTTACGCTTCATTCTTTACGCTTCTTTTCGCGCTTCTATCGTTATCCCATATACCCATTCAATCGCGTCAATCGCGGATGCAGTTAAGAGGAGATGTTCACTGTGATCAGTCAATTGTCATGGAAGATTGGCGGGCAGCAGGGGGAAGGCGTGGAGAGTACGGACCGGATCTTCTCCACGGCTCTCAACCGGCTCGGCTATTATCTGTACGGGTATCGGCATTTCTCCTCTCGGATCAAGGGCGGGCATACGAACAACAAGATTCGGATCAGCACGAAGCCGATTCGCGCGATCTCGGACGATCTGGACATTCTGGTCGCGTTCGACCAGGAGAGCATCGATCTGAACGCGAAGGAGCTTCGCCCGGGCGGCGTCATCGTCGCGGACGCCAAGTTCTCGCCGACCGTTCCGGACGGAGTCGGCGCGCGCCTGTTCGCCGTGCCGATCACGGCGATCGCGGAAGAGCTGGGAACCTCCCTCATGAAGAACATGGTCGCCTCCGGCGCCTCCTGGGCGCTGCTGGGGCTGCCGCTCGAGGTGTTCAACAAGGCGGTCGAGGAGGAGTTCGGGCGCAAGGGACCGGCCGTCGTCGAGAAGAACGTCGAGGCCGTGAAGCGCGGCGCGGACTTCGTGCTCGAGCAGGCGGGAGGGCCGCTGGAGGAATTCCGCCTCGAGGAGGCGGACGGCAAGCAGAAGCTGTTCATGATCGGCAACGAAGCGCTGGGCCTCGGCTCCATCGCCGCCGGCTGCCGCCTCATGAGCGCGTACCCGATCACGCCGGCTTCCGAGATCATGGAATACCTGATCAAGAAGCTTCCGAAGTTCGGCGGCACCGTCGTGCAGACGGAGGACGAGATCGCCGCGGTGACGATGGCGATCGGCGCCAACTACGCCGGCGTGCGGACGATGACCGCTTCCGCCGGTCCGGGCTTGTCCCTGATGATGGAGGCGATCGGCCTGTCCGGCATGACCGAGACGCCGCTCGTCATCATCGACACGCAGCGCGGCGGCCCTTCGACCGGCCTGCCGACCAAGCAGGAGCAGTCGGACATTAACGCGCTCATCTACGGCACGCACGGCGAGATTCCGAAGGTCGTCCTCGCGCCGAGCACGATCGAAGAATGCTTCTACGACATGATCGAAGCGTTCAACGTGGCGGAGACGTACCAGGTTCCCGTCATCGTGGCGACCGATCTCCAGCTCTCCCTCGGCAAGCAGTCGTGCGAACCGCTCGACTTCGAGAAGATCGTCATCGAACGGGGCAAGCTGATGACGGGAGAGCTGCCGCCGCTGGAGGAGCACAAGCTGTTCAAGCGCTACGAATTCACCGAGGACGGCATCTCCCCGCGCGTGCTGCCGGGCGCCAAGAACGGCATTCACCACGTCACGGGCGTCGAGCACGATCAGGAGGGACGTCCGTCCGAGAGCGCGGTCAACCGCAAGCTCATGATGGAGAAGCGGCTGCGCAAGCTGGATTCGCTGCGCATCTCGAACGCGGTCAAGGCGGACGCGCCGAACGAGAATCCGGATCTCGTGATCGTGGCGATGGGCTCCACGGGCGGCACGATCGACGAGGCTCGCAAGCGCTTGGCCGCGGAGGGCGTGACGACCAACCACGTCACGGTCCGCCAGCTGCATCCGTTCCCGACCGAGCTGCTCGAGCCGCATCTGAAGAGCGCCAAGAAGGTCGTCGTTCTGGAGAACAACGCGACCGGCCAGCTCGCGAACCTGATCAAGCAGAACGCCGGGTATCACGACAAGATCGAGAACCTGCTCAAATACGACGGAACGCCGTTCCTGCCTTCCGAAATCCACCAAGCCTGCAAGGAGCTGAGATAACCCATGGCAACGTTCAAGGAGTTCCGCAACAACGTCAAGCCGAACTGGTGCCCGGGCTGCGGCGACTTCTCCGTCCAAGCCGCCATCCAGCGCGCCGCGGCGAACATCGGTCTCGAGCCGGAACAGTTGGCCGTTATCTCGGGCATCGGCTGCTCCGGCCGGATCTCCGGCTACATTAACGCGTACGGCCTGCACGGCATCCACGGCCGCGCGCTGCCGATCGCGCAGGGCGTCAAGCTCGCCAACCGCGAGCTGACGGTCATCGCCTCCGGCGGCGACGGGGACGGCTTCGCGATCGGGATGGGCCACACGGTCCACGCGATTCGCCGCAACCTGGACATCACCTACATCGTGATGGACAACCAGATTTACGGATTGACCAAGGGCCAGACGTCGCCCCGCAGCGCCGAAGGCTTCAAGACGAAGTCGACGCCGGAGGGCTCGATCGAGAGCACGCTGTCCCCGCTCGAGATCGCCCTGTCCGCGGGCGCGACGTTCGTCGCGCAATCGTTCTCGAGCGATCTGAAGCAGCTGACCGGCCTGATCGAAGCGGGCCTGCAGCACAAGGGCTTCTCGCTGATCAACGTGTTCAGCCCGTGCGTCACCTTCAACAAGGTGAACACGTACGACTGGTTCAAGGAGAACATCGTCAACCTGGATCAATTCCCGGACTACGATCCTTCGAACCGGGTGGCGGCCATGAACAAGATCATGGAGACGAACGGCATGCTGACCGGCCTGATCTATCAGGACAAGGGACGCAAGTCGTACGAGGACCTGGCCGTCGGCTTCAAGCCGGAAGCTCTGGCGAAGCAGGATCTGCGGCTGAGCCGGGAAGAATTCGACAAATTGTTGGCGGAATTCAAATAAAGGCGTTTTTCCTGGGAGGCACGCGGGCGAACCGTGTGCCTCTTTTGCCGCGTTGCGTTATAATAAACGGGAGATTAAGGCAATTCGCCGAGAATTGCAGACTATAGAGATTCGCCGGGACAGGCGAGGAAGAGAGGCGGTACCCCCATGAGCGAGATTCGCGAAGTACCCGTCGGCGTCTCCGCGCGCCACATCCATCTGACGCAAGAGCATATCGAGATCCTGTTCGGAGCCGGCGCCGGGCTGACGGTTCTTAAGCCGCTGTCGCAGCCGGGACAGTTCGCCGCGAACGAGACGGTCGCGGTTCACGGGCCGAAGGGCTCGTTCGCCAAGGTTCGCATTCTCGGGCCGGCGCGGAAGGCGACCCAGCTCGAAGTATCGAGAACCGACGCGTTCTCGTTAGGGCTGAACCCTCCGGTGCGGGAATCCGGCAAGATCGACGGCACGCCGGGCATCCGCATCGTCGGACCGGCCGGCGAAGTGACGGTCGAGCAGGGAGTGATCGTCGCCGCCCGCCACATCCACTTCCATACGTCGGATGCCGAGCGCTGGGGCATCCGGGACAAGCAGTTGCTCAAGGTCCGGGTCGGCGGCGAACGCGGCGTCGTGTTCGAGAACGTCATCGCCAGAGTGTCCGACCAGTTCGCGCTGGACATGCACATCGATACCGACGAAGGGAACGCGGCCGGCGTCGCGACCGGCGATAAGGGCGAAATTGTCGGCTGATTCCGATCATGGTATAATGTGAAGGATGGGCGCACGTCCGTTCGCGCCGATACGCCTATATTCATGTCGATTCAAGCCCATTCTAGCCATGCCGCGCCCATTCGCGGCTGGATGAACGGCTATTATCACGCGTCATAGGGAGGGGAAATGGAGTGGCAGGCGAGAGCAAAGATTACGGGAAGTACTTCGACTTCTCCGGCGCCAAGCTCATTTCCGAGGACGAACACGGCAGAACGATCCGCCTGGGCGGTCGCGATATTCTCATCCGGTCCGAGCCGAATTACCGGCAGGAGAAGCAGCGAGGCAAGGAAGAGATCCGCATCCATTACGAGAACGCGGTCCCGGACGAGCTGCGGACTCTCGGGCTGGGTCGCAAATATTTGATCTACACGTACGGCTGCCAGATGAACGAGCACGACACGGAAGTGATGAGGGGCTTGTTCGAAGAGATGGGCTTCGAGGCGACCGAGGAGAGGACCGAGGCTGACGTCATTCTGCTGAACACGTGCGCCGTCCGCGAGAACGCGGAGGACAAGGTGTTCGGCGAGCTGGGCCACCTGAAGGCCCTCAAGCTGGAGAAGCCGGACCTCATTCTGGGCGTCTGCGGCTGCATGTCGCAGGAAGCCGCCGTCGTGAACCGGATCATGCAGAAGCACGCGTTCGTCGACCTGATCTTCGGGACGCATAACATTCACCGTCTTCCGCACCTGCTGCAGGACGCCTACTTCGGCAAGGAGATGGTCGTCGAGGTATGGTCCAAGGAAGGCGACATCATCGAGAACCTGCCGAAGAAGCGGGAAGGCCTGCGCGCATGGGTGAACATCATGTACGGCTGCGACAAGTTCTGCACGTACTGCATCGTTCCTTATACGCGCGGCAAGGAGCGGAGCCGGCTTCCGGAGGACGTCATCGCCGAAGTTCGCGAGCTCGCGCGCCATGGTTACAAGGAGATCACGCTGCTCGGCCAGAACGTGAACGCCTACGGCAAGGACTTCACGGACCGCGAATACCGGTTCGGGCACCTGATGGACGAGATCCGCGGCATCGGCATCCCGCGCGTCCGCTTCACGACGAGCCATCCGCGGGACTTCGACGATCACCTCATCGAGGTGCTCGCGAAGGGCGGCAATCTGGTCGAGCACATCCATCTGCCGATGCAGTCCGGAAGCTCCGAGGTGCTGAAGCGGATGAGCCGCAAGTATACGCGCGAGCACTTCCTCGATCTCGTGCGCCGCATCCGCGCGGCGATTCCGAACGTCGTGCTGACGACGGACATCATCGTCGGCTTCCCGGGCGAGACCGAGGAGCAGTTCGAGGAGACGCTGTCGCTCGTGCGCGAAGCGAAGTTCGCATCCGCGTTCACGTTTATCTATTCGCCGCGCGAAGGGACTCCCGCCGCGTCGATGGAAGATAACGTGCCTTACGAGGTCAAGCAGAAGCGGCTGCTGCGCCTGAACGACCTGATCGCCGAGCTGAGCCTGGAGAGCAACCAGGAGCTTCAAGGGCAGACGGTGGAAGTGCTCGTCGAAGGCCAGAGCAAGAACAACCCGAACGTGCTGTCCGGCCGGACCCGTTCGAACAAGCTGATCCACTTCGAAGGCCCGAAGGAATGGATCGGCCAGTTCATGCAAGTGCGGGTGACGAAGCCGCAGACCTGGTACATCACCGCGGAAGCGGCGGAGCCGCCCGTTCGCGAGGCGCTGTCGCACGGCGCCTGATCCGAGAAGCGGCGGATTCGTCCGCAAGCGGGCTACCCCGTATTAGCGCAACGACCATATGCGAGGCGAGACGATGGCGGCGAAGACCGCGCCCGTCTACGCCCACGAAGGAGACATCGACCCATGTCGGCTACTCACAATGCCGCTGAGCACGAGCATCACGATCATCGCCGCCACGTTCTCGTCGACGGCGAATACGAGATTCCCCGCTTCGACAACCGCGACCTGATCGTGCGGGAAGACATTCTGGCGCGCGCCCGCGAGCTGGCGCGGCTGATCACGACGACGGAAGAAGTGTCGATCTACCAGAAGGCGGAGAAGCTTATTCAAGGCCACGAGCGCGTACAAGCCTTGATCGCCCAGATCAAGAAGAAGCAGAAGGAGCTCGTCGCCTTCCAGACGACGTTCAAGAACGAGCAGATGGTCGAGAAGATCGAGAAGGAGATCGAAGCTCTTCAAGACGAGCTCGACGAGATGCCGGTCGTGCAGCAATTCCAGCAGAGCCAGACGGACGTCAACTATTTGCTGCAATCGATCGTCGGCATCATCCGCGACACCGTCGCGGAGAAGCTCGACGTGGAAGCGGCGGCGCCCGCGGAAGTGCCGGAGAGCTGCGACTGAATTGCATAAAGTCGCCATTCGGTCCGCAAGCTAATGGCGCCTTCGCCCACCGCGAAGGCGAATTCGCTGCCAGGAGGCCGGATGACGATGACGGAAGGCATTCCGAACTCTCAGACGAGAGCCCCGCGGCCGGAAGACCCGAAGAAGCAGGGCCGCTCCGCCGCCAAGAAGAAATCGAAATAAACGGAACGGGCGACGCCGAAGCTTCAGGCGTCGCCCGTTCCCTTGTCCGCGGCCGGAGCCGGCTTCTCCGTCGCCCACGCAATCGTCAGCGTCTGCGTATTCTGATTATACGATAACGCGAGAGGGGTTCCGGCCGTCAGCTTAAGCGAGCGAAGCGCGGCCGGCGCGAATCGGATCGTCCGGTCCAGCAGGTTGGACGGGGTGAACACCGCGAACTTCGCCGTCCGCTGTCCGATTCGCAGCTGGACCGGCATTCGCCGCCGTTCCGGCATGCCGAGGACGGACGATAGCTCGTAGCCGATATGAACGGTATTCGGGTTGAGCCGAGCCGAGCTCATCGCGGAGGCTCTGGCCGAGCTGACCGGCGAAGGCGCGACGCTGAGCACCTTCGTACGTTCGTTGTAATCGAACCGATATCGCCGGGAATCCCGAAGCCGCAGCCTTCCCGCCAATCGGGCGTTCAGCTCGAGATAGTTCGCGAAGCTCTCCCCGTCTTCCCTGAATTGAACGGTAACCGTATGACGCAAGCTTCCGTGACGAAGGACGACGCGGGCGCCGGCTCCGATCGCATGGAGGTCGTGCTTGTCGTCGCCGAGTCCGTTCGCCGTCAAGTAGACGACGTCCGCCGGAACCGGGGACAGGATCAGGTCTACGCGTCCGCTTGCCATGACGTTCGATCACGCTCCCATGGCGCTTGGCCGGTCATTGAGGAATCGATGCCAAATAAAAGCTACCCTCTACCTTATGCGCAGGGGTATCCGCTTGCTTGTACATTCGTCCCCGGGACGTTGGCGGCGGCGCGCCGGCCAAGACGAAAGGCTTCCGCCCGGCGGAGAGCGCCGGGCGGAAGCCCTTGAAGAGAGCAGAATGGCAGGGAAGCGAATCACTTGGCCGGACGCTTCCGGGAAGCCGGCCGGAGCGGCGGAACGAACGGGCGAAGAGCGCCGATCAGCAGGGCGGCGACGACCGTCTTGATCGAATCGCCCAGCAGGAACGGGTAGCAGCCCAGCGACATCGCCTTGGCGAACGACAAATTCGCTTTGTAGGCGAGCCAAGGGACTCCTCCGGCATAGACGAGAAGGGCGCCCCCGACGAAGAGGGTTACCGCCAGCGCGACGAGCCGGGCCGGAGCGAGCCGGCGCCCATGTTCGCGGAACAGGCGATCGCTGACCCATCCGATGAACAGCGCCGCGAACGGGAACATCCAGATGAAGCCGCTTGTCGGGCCGTAGAGCGCGGCGAGTCCGCCATTGCCATGGATGAGGGGCAGCCCGGTCGCGGTCAGCAGAATGACGACGGCGATGCTCCAGAAGCCGTAGAACGCCCCGAGCAGCCCTCCGGCCAGCATGACGGCCAGCGTCTGCAGCGTGATCGGCACCGGGGAGAAGCCGAGCGGCACCGAGAGGGAGCTGAAGGCGATGAACAGGGCGCCGAACAAAGCGGTGAAGACGACGCCCCGCAGCCACCCGACGGAAGGGGAGGATGCGATGGCGACGGTGCCGGCCGGCTGCCGCGGGGATGGCGGGGAACCGTTCGGCGCCCCCCGGCTCGTCGAAGGTTCCGCGATTCCTCCGGTTTTAACCTCCGTATTATCGGTTCCCGCCGATGCGGAGGCGGCTGATAATTCGGATTCGGATGCCGTTGCGGTTTCGTTTCTCGTTTCGTTTCTCGTTGCGGATGCGGATTCGGTTGCGTGAGGCGTGGTCGAAGTCGGCATTGTCAAAAACCCCTTTCAAATGTTAACCTATGTATGAGTTGGTGGTTAACAATTGGCATTTTAACATGGGATCACCGGATTGGGAAGAGGGAAAATCGATGGTTGACCATCAGGAGGCCGACGATCTGATCGTGTCGGGTCTATCGGTCTATACGGATGCGGTAGACGGCGCGGATCGGTCAAGGCTTGAGGAAGTCGAATTGAAGCTATCGCGCGGCGAGTGGCTGAACCTGGTCGGCGTCAACGGCAGCGGCAAGTCGACGCTCGCCCGCGTGCTGGCCGGATTGCCGGAGGCGGGAGCCGTCGGTTCGATGCGGCGCGGCTTCGCCGGGGAGGAGCCGGCGGCCTACGTCATGCAGCAGCCGGATACGCAGCTGTTCGGACAGACGCCGCGCGAGGAGATGGCGTTCGTCCTGGAGTGGCAGGGCGTTCCGGCGTCGGAGCTTCCGCAGACGGCCGAACGGATGCTGGCGCGCGCGGATTTAAGCGCCTTCGCCGACGAGCCGTGGGCGAGACTGTCCGGGGGCCAGCGGCAGCTCGCCGTCGCGGCCGCCGCGGCGGGGCGATCCCGTCTGATCGTGTTCGACGAAGCGACTTCCATGCTCGACGGGGCCGCCGCCGCCCGGGTGCGCGCGATAGCCCGAGAGCTTCACGCTGCGGGAACCGCCGTCGTCTGGGTGACCCAGCGGCTCGAGGAGCTGGAGCCTGAACGGCGCGTCGTCGCCATGGCGGATGGCCGGATCGCGTTCGACGGGAGCGGCAGAGAGTTTATCTACGGCCGGCATCCGCTGCGGGAGGAGCCGCCGTGCCTTCGCTGCGGTCTGCGGCTGCCGTATCTCGCTTCGCTCGCGCTTGAACTTTATCGGTCGGGGCATCTCGACGCCCCTCTGCCGATGAACGAGTCGGAATGGAGCGGCATTCGCGGGAGGGCGGGAACCGATGAAGCCATTTAACGGGATGGAAGCCGCGCCCTTGCGGATCGTCGGAGCGGACAAGCGGGAGATCGTCCTGCGGCAAGGAGAGATCGCGGTCCTGCTCGGACCGAACGGCGCGGGGAAAACGAGCCTGCTTGAGATCGCGGCCGGCCTGCGGGAGCCCGGGGATCTTGGCGTCTCGTACGGGGACGAGCCGCTCTGGCTGGAGCGCGGCAGAGGTCGCCGCTCCCTGAACGCATCGGCCTTGCGCCGGTACGCATACGCCTCCCAGGCGCCGGAGGAGCAGCTGTTCGCCCGCACGGCGCAGGAGGAGCTGGAAGCCGCGCTGAAGCCGTACCGCTTAACGGCGGAGCGTCATGCCGAGCGAATCGCCTGCGGGCTCGAAGCGGTCGGCTGGGACGCCTCCTGGGCGTCCCGCAACCCGTTCCGGATGAGCGGCGGCGAGAGAAGAAGGCTGGCGCTCGCCTGCTTGTTCGCTTCTCCGGCCGATTGGCTGCTGCTCGACGAGCCGGCGGCCGGACTCGACGCGCCCGGCCAGCGGCTCGTCTCCCGCCAACTCACGAAGATGAAGGAGTCCGGCGTCGGCGTGCTGCTCGTCTCCCATGACAGCGAATGGTCTCTCGCGCTGGCGGATCGGGTTCTCCTGCTGTCTCCGGACGGAGACCTTCGTTCGTGCGGCCGGGACGAGCTGCTGCGCAACCCGCAATGGTGGGAAGAGGCCGGAATGACCGTCCCGGATTGGTTAAGAACGGTCAACCCCTTGCTCGAAGCCGGAGTACCGCCCGAGCTTCTATGGAATCCTTCCGCATTGGCGGCGGAGTGGATACGCTTGGAGCGCGAACCGGAGCGACGCCGGCGTACGTCCGTCGCCAGCGTCAGCCAAGCGTCCTCCATCCGAACGAAGTTCCGCCCCCGGACCGACCGCTCCGGCCGCTCGCGATCCACGCCGCTCGCCGCCTTCGATCCGCGATCGGTCTGGCTCTCGTACGTTCTGCTGTCGTTCGCCATCTTCTCGATCCGTTCCTGGACCGGCATCGCCGCGTCCGCCATCGCCGCTCTCGCGGCGACGGCGCTCGCGCGGATTCCGGTCTGGAGATGGCGTCTTCCGATCGCCGGCTTCATTCTCTTCTCGGCGGTCGTGTCGCTCGTGGCCGGATGGGGAGGCGGGCGTTCGTTCGATCCGGACGCGTTCCTGAAGTCTCTCCATTCCTTGACGCGCACGCTGCTCGTCATGCTGCTCGGTCTCGGTCTGGCGACGGCGATCACTCCGCTGCGCCTGCGCCGGTCGCTCGAGCAGCTGCTGTCGTTCAGAGGGCGATTGGCGGGGCCGATGCCAAAATTCATTTTAACGGTCACGCTTATGCTCCGGTTCATCCCGGTTCTCGTCGGCGAATGGGAGAGGTTCGCCCGGCTGACCGTCGCCCGTTCCAAGGAGACGAGTCGGGGGCCCCTCGCCGCGGCTAGGCGCGTCATCCATACGACGATGCCGTTCATGCTGTCGCTGTTCCGCCTCGGAGATCAGATCGCCGCGGCGCTGGAGAGCCGGGGCGTCGGCCGCCGCCGCTATCCGACGGTCCCTCGCGTCCTGCGCTGGCGGAAGCGGGACCTCGCGCTGTCCCTGATCTCGCTCGCTGTCTCGGCGCTGCTGTGGCGGTGGGGAGGGTAGCGGGTTAACGGACGGGTTCCGGACAACAGCAAGCCTTCCTCCCTTGCAATGAAGGAGGAAGGCTTTTTTTACTTGGCTTTATACATAGCTTTGTCACGACCGCAGCCTTATAGGCCCGAATCGCCGCGCTCCGGGAGTTTCCCTTGAATGTAACGCTCCCCCCAGTCGCACATCACGTCGATGACCGGCCGAAGCGATTCGCCCAGCTCGCTCAATTCGTAGACGACCTTCGGCGGCACTTGATTATAGACGGTCCTCAGAATCACTCCGTCCTCCTCCAATTCCCGGAGCTGCTGGGTTAACATTTTTTGCGTGATTTCCGGAATCAATTTTTTGAGCTCGCTCGTCCGTTTAGGTCCATAGGTTAGGTGGCACAGAATAAGCGTTTTCCACTTTCCGCCGATAACTTCCAACGTGGCTTCCACGGGGTACTCATACATTTGCTGCAAGGTCGTTTTCAAGGGGATTTTCCTCCCGCTCTCCCGAATTTATAGGTACTTATTTGTTCCTATCGTACTTTTAGGTGTTAATGACACTTTAAAGTACGTACTTTTTGTTTCTGATTATATGATAGATAATCTCCTTGTGCCAATACGGATGCGGATTCTCCGAAGAGCCGTCTCCGCCGTTGGCGAATGATAGCGAGGAGGTAGGTATCTCATTATGATTCAAAGCAATCCAGACACGCGTACGGCCGTCCGTCCTTCATGGGGGCTGCTGCTCGTATTATGCGGAGCGATCTTCCTGGAAGGGATCGACGTCTCGATGATGGGCGTGGCTCTGCCTTCGATCCGCTCCGAGCTCGACATGTCGACCGGATCGCTTCAATGGGTCGTTAGCGCCTACGTGCTCGGGTATGGCGGCTTCATGCTTCTGGGGGGGCGCGCGGCGGATTTGTTCGGACGGAGGAAAATGTTCCTGTTCTGGCTCGCCGTCTTTCTCGTCTTCTCGGGGCTCGGAGGGCTGGCGACCGAAGGGTGGATGCTGATCGTCGCCCGGTTCGTGACGGGCATAAGCGCGGCGTTCATGACACCGGCCGGCTTGTCCATCATCACGACGAGCTTCGCGGAAGGTCCGGCCCGCAACCGGGCGCTGCTGGTGTATGCCGGGACGGCGGCGGCCGGCTTCTCTCTCGGGCTGGTCGTAGGAGGGATCTTAAGCGAATTCAGCTGGCGGTTGGTCTTCTTCGGTCCGGTTCTCCTGTCGCTCGTCCTCCTTCTCTCGGCGATTCGCCTCATCCCGCCCGTCAGCCGGCCGGAGCGATCGGGACAAGGCTTCGATCTGCCCGGAGCGATCAGCGTTACCGGGGCGATGCTGCTTCTGGTCTACGGGGTGGTAGAAGCCCCCAACCTGGGTTGGAGCCGGACGCTTATCGCGATCGCCTGCAGCGCCGCGCTTCTCGGCCTCTTCGTCGCGATCGAACGACGCTCCGCTTCTCCGCTGGTTCGTCTCGGCATCTTCGCGACGGGATCGCTGGTGCGGGCCAACCTCGGCGCGATGCTGTTCGCCGGTTCCTTCTTCGGCTTCCAGTTCGTAGCCGTCCTCTACCTGCAGGAGCTGCGCGGCTGGTCTTCGCTCGAGACGGGGCTCGCCCTGCTGGCCGTCGGGGCGGATGCCGTGCTCGCCCCCACGTTAACTCCGAAGCTGGTGCAGCGATTCGGCAATCTCCCGGTTATCGTCGGAGGCTTCTGCCTGGCAGCCGCGGCATACGCGCTATTCCTGCCGCTCGGACTCGATTGGACGTATGCGGCCATGTTCCCGACGATGATCCTGACCGGGCTCGCCTTCTCGCTGACTTACGGTCCGCTCACGATCGCCGCCACGGAAGGAATCGCCGAAGAAGAACAAGGACTGGCCAGCGGCTTGTTGAACGCTTCGTTCCAATTCGGCGCCGCTCTCGGGTTGGCTATCGTCACGGCCGTCAACATCGCCGCCACCGGCCCCGATTCGTCCCCGCAATCGCTGCTGGATGGGTACCGCGCCGCGTTAATCGTGCCGATCGCGGCATCCGTCCTCGGGATCGTCGTTATCTCGTTCGGCCTTCGCCGACGAGAATCCGCCGCTTGCTCGAGCTCCTTATGATCGGTAAATCCCGGTAAACAGGGATTTGTCCGGATTCTGCGGGGATATACTTAATGTGGTTAATAACTTAGCCTGCTTCGTTCCGACCATCGGCGGCGAACGAGCAGGCTCTTTTTCATACCCATTAATGGGTTTGTTTGGTATGATGAATAGATGAAGTCATGGGAGAAGAGGGATGCGATGAGAGCCGGAGAACGCATCGGCCAAGGCAATACGGCGGACGTATTCGAGTGGGGCGCCCATGAAGTCCTCAAGCTTTTTCACGAACGGCATTGGGCCTTGGAGGAAGCGCGCAACGCGGAGCGGATCGGCGGGCTCGGATTAAGAACCCCGGCATTCGGAGGCGTCGTCGAATATGAAGGACGGCTTGGGATCGTATACGAACGGGTTGACGGGCCTACGATGCTGCGCTCGATCGACCCGAACGAAGCCAGCGTCGCCCGGAATGCGCGGTTGATGGCCTCTCTTCAAGTCGAGATTCAGAGCGTCGAACACGAGCTCGAGCCGAATCTGATCGAAGAATTGACGCGCAAGATCAAGGCTGCTTCGTGCCTTACGGACGTGCAGAAGGAGGCTCTCCTTCGTCTTGCGGGAACGATGCCCGTGGGCCGTTCGCTTTGCCATTATGATTTTCACCCCGATAATATCGTCATATCTCCCGGAGGACCTGTCGTTATCGATTGGATGAACGTGCTAGTGGGAGATCCGGCCGCCGACGCGGCCCGCACGGCCATGATGTTCCAGTCGACGGCCGTTCCCCCGGGAGCGCCTGCCTGGTTGGCGGAAGGGAGTTACCGACAATCGTTTTACCGGGAGTATATGGCCGAGTATCGGATCTTGACCGGAATCGGGCAAGACGAGATCGAGAGCTGGATGCTGCCCACGTTAGGCGCGCGAATCGTCGAGATGAGAGGCGGATGGCAGACGGAGATTCTGAATCGTGTGGAAGATGGCTTGAAGAGGTTGGCTGGAGCGTTAACGAATCGAGTTGGTCTTCGGCAGGAAGATGGCAATTAGAAGCTTCTCTCGGCGGGCAGAAGGCAGGCGCTATTGTCGTTAATGTGGTTAATTTATCTGAAATAGTCGAATAAGGGCACACGGTTTTATTTAATGAGATTAAAAAATGTCGATTATAAACGAACGATGGAGCATCGATCGGCTTTTGTTTAATGATATTAAATTTCAGGAGTGGAGGTTCGCGTATTATTAGTCGTATGTTATTGCTGGCCGGCATTCTGGTCCTCCTAACCGCTTGTTCATCGACCCAAGATCGCTTTATCGGCGAATGGGAGTCGAGACAGGCCTCTCAAGTCGAAGGGAAGCATTTTGAATGGATCGATTACACCAAGTGGATCGTAGAAGAGAAAGAAATCCGATTTTATAAAAGCGATTCCGGCGATGTTCCGGCGGCTCGACATTCCTACGAACGGAAATCCAAAAATGAAATCGTAATGGAAGGTCAAACGTATGGAATCGAGACGAACGAGAAGACGTTAATCTTCAAAGGCAGCGAATTCGAGATTCAGTTTGACCGAACCGAGTAGGATCAGACGCTATCTTTAACAGGTTATATTTATTAATTACGTTAATTAAATACGGGAGGAGAAGGGGATGATCGATAAGAAGAGACATATCCATATCGCCTCGGAAGGCTGGGCTGACGATTCGGAAGATGCTCACGAGACGGTGGTCGTCACCTTTCCGGATTCGACGACATGGATCTGCGACTTTTACACCTTCAAATGCATCGAGTCGATAAGGAAGGGTTACGCCATAAGCGGCGGATGTTTAAACGGCGCCTATTGGTGTCCATCGACCCCGGTTATTATTGTCGATAACGTTAGCCGGCAGCGCATCGAGCAAGCCGTCGACGATCTCATCGATAACAAAGGATTCGATTATTATTTCGAGTACTTCGGCCGCGTCGAGGAACGGCATGTCCGGAACTCCAGGTTAACCTGCGCATTCCGGGCGCGGTGCCGACGATCGTCCAACGAGCGAAGGAGAACGGGTTTACCGCCAAGTCGCCAAGGAGACGCTGGAGCGCGATAAGCGAATCGAGTTCGTAGTCGCGGACGGAGGCGAATTTATCCAAGCGAATTCGGAGCGCCGGTACGACCTTTTTTTTCGCGGATACGTGGCCCGGCAAGTTCTATCTGGTCGATGAGGCGCTCGCCGTGGTTGCTTATTCGGAGTCGCGTTCGGACTTTCACCTAAGCAGGATGAATAGGGCGACCGGGCACATCTTGATGAGCCGGAAGGTTTAGGAGGGGGACTATGGGAGAGGCGATCGTTATATGGATTATTGTCGCGTTAGTGTCTTTTCTCCTCTTATATTATGTCATTCGCACCGCGATCGATGAATCCGGACTGAACCGAAACCTGGAAGAGGTCAAGGAGCTGCTCAAGGAGCTTCGATCCAAGGAATCGCAAGGCGAGAAAGTTGAACGCTCCGAAGGAAGCGATAAGGGGGTGGAGGAATGAATCTCGAACCCTATTACGGTCAGCTCATTAAAGTTTACGTAAGCGAAGAGGAGTGGTTTATCGGCGAGCCGATTCGGCCAACATCTTCGGAGGAAGAGGAAGGGAAGGCGTTCGTTGTTCAAGTCGCCATGAGCCCATTGGCCAAATACGCGAAAGGAACAACTACCAAGATAAACGGCAACGACATATGGAAAATCGAAACGCTGGACGAACGGGTTCAGAGCGGAATGCGTCTTACGCAGGAGCATGTGCCCGACATCGAGAAGATGTATCGATTGATGCAGTCCGAGAACCTGCCGAGAAGAGTCCGGTTCGGATGGCTGAAGGCGGAGGAGAACGACGAGCATCAGGAGACGGCAGGGGAAAACGACAATCTTGTATCGATATTGTCCGAGTCTGAAATCGAACACGAATGGATTCCCCACAGCCATCCGATTTTATCGGCGCAGGACGGGGCGGACTACTTCGGAATCGAAGCCGGCCAGACGGCCCCGACTCTGATCCTGAAGTCCGACAGGGACTATCTCGCGATTACGATCTGCGGAGATCATGGACGCATCGATTTGGACGATCTCAAGAAGAGGCTGGATCGCAGCTCGCTGAGGTTGGCCAAGCCTTCGGAGGTCGAAGAGGCGACAGGGTTCGCGATCGGCAGCGTCCCCTTGATCGGGCATCGATTGCCTACCGTGCTGGACAGGCAGTTGAATCGATACTCCCATGTATACGGAGGGACGGGGAATCCCAATGTGACGTTGAAGATCCGACCGGCCGACCTGGAGCGAGTGAATAACGTCATTGCTTATATTCGATAATGGGGGGCTTCAACTTGATAACGATCTATCTCGTCCGCCATTGCGAAGCGGCCGGGCAGGAGCCGGAGGCTCCCCTGACGCCGCAAGGCGAAGAAGCTTCGCTGCGGTTGGCCTCCTACTTCGAGAAGAAGAGCATCGAATCCATCGTGTCGAGCCCTTACGCCCGGGCTATCGCCACCGTTCGGCCGCTCGCCGAGGCGCTCGGCCTTGAGATCGAGATCGACGACCGCTTGAAGGAACGCGTGCTTAGCTCGGCCCCGCTCGAGGATTGGGTCGCCAAGCTGGAGGCCGTTTACGCCGACCTGGATTTGCGCTACGAAGGCGGAGAATCTTCGCGGGAGGCCATGGCGAGGGGGATCTCCGTGCTGGAGAAGCTTCGGAATCGGCCGGAATCCCGATTCGTCCTGGTCACCCATGGGGCGCTGTTGTCGCTCATGCTGAAGCATTACCAACCGGAGATCGGCTTCCGGGAATGGAGCCGGCTCACGAATCCGGATCTATTCCGGCTGGAGTTAGGCGATGCCGAAGCCCGGTTCGAACGAGAGCTGCTGCCATCATCATTTAGCAAAGGATAGAGATGCATGAATCCATCACAAACATCCGAGTGGTTCGAGACGCTGGTCGCGGAATTGGACGATCGCCTGCGTCTCAAAGGTTACGAGAAGAAGAGACACCAGAGCTTGCCGCAATCGACCGGCGCCGGGAACGGCTATGCCGTATTCGAGAACGCGACGGGGCTCGTCAGATTCATCTGGGATGAGCGGGAGAGAGCGTTTATCCTTCGGGTGTACCGCAAGAGAACCTTCGCCATGAATACGTTCCTGCTCGCCTTAAGGGGCAAGCACGACCCGGAGAAGCTGGCGAAGGAATGGAAGCTGACCGGAGAGGAAGCGGAACGGTCGACGATCGAAGAGGCCGTCAGACAGATCGCCGAGACGGTCGCGGAGAGCTGACGGCGAGGCGCAAGCGGCAAGAGGCCTCCGGAATCGCCTAGAATCATCCCTTGCCCTCGCTCATATGTATCATTGTACCCGATAGCACGATCGGAAGACGATGACGATAAGCGAAGGAGGGAATTCGGTTTGAGCTTGCAAGGACACGCCCCTTCGGACGCCTTGTTCGAGCACCGGTTCTGGCTTCAGATTCTGGGCGATCACGCCCGATTTATCTTGAACGGCTTGTCTCCGAAGGAGACGAACGACATCGCCAAGGCGCAGCGCTTCATCGCGGGATTCGACCGTCTTCTCCGGCAAGCCCGCGAGGCGACCGCGGCGACGGATTTGACCGCCTTGAATCAAGCCGCCAACGCGGAGACGATGGCGTTAAGGGACTTCAAGCTGGATCTGCTCTCCCGATCGCTGCTCGGAAAGATCACGATCTCGCTGCCGCCGACGTTCCTGAATCATATGCTTAACGAGCTGGAGGAATATGGCCGGATTCTGACCGCCCTGCTGGCGGGTCAACCGGTTCCAATCTATCATCCTCTGCACCACGATCTCCTCTGGCTACAAGACGCTTACGGACACGCCGGCTCCATCGCTTCCGGCCTCGATCGCGTCGAAGCCGATCTGCTGCACCGCAGCGTCGAATTCGAGAAGCACTTCCAAGCCCTCTACTTGAAGGCGGTCGAGATGGCGGGTTACCTGCGAACCCGGCTCCAGGATTTTCCGCCTATGCGCCGATTCCACGAACAGATCGATCTCGAGATGGCGCTGTTCCGCAAGTTCCTGCACGAGCTGGAGGAGCTGGAACTGAAGGCGGAGTCGCTCGACATCATTAGCCCGCTCATGCCGGACCATATGGCCAGGGAAGAGTGCTACTATCTTCTGAAGCTGGCGCAATCCGGAGCGGTCCCCTCGCCGAACTGCGATCCGACGAAGGCCCGGGTCGAATCTTGAGAACCGATAGCGAAGCGAATCGCGAATCGCCGAACGGTCGACGTTAAATCGACGGTCCGGCGATTTTTCTTTGTCTAACTTCGAACGGTCGATACTCCGGCTTGATGCGAATAATGCTCGAGCGTGACGGTGCTGCCATCGATAAGCGCGAAGCCTTGCTTGCAAGCGGGATGAGACATTAACGTCTTCTCGGCTTGTTTGGCGAGCTCCTCGTTCTCCCAAGCGATCACTTCGATCCAGCGCTTCGAACGGTCTTGGTAATAGACGTCGCGCTGAACGAAGACGGCACCGGCTACCTGGACCGCACGATGAGCGAGTCGTACGTCGACTGGGTCGCATCGTACATGCTCTCGTTAGGCGAGGATGCGCGCGTGATCCAGCCTAGGCAGGTCGTCGACCGAATTCGGGAGACCGTCCGGCAACTATCCAACCTATATAAGGAGGAGGCGGACGAATGGCTCGATCCTCCAAAAAGCTGAATTTGAAAAACATCGGAGCCCGAACCGAAGGGATGTTGCTCGAGATCGGAGTGGACGGCTACGAGTCTTTGAACCGGATCGGGTCCGTCGAGGCGTATCGCCGGCTCCGGGGGGCGCTATCCGGGGAAGGTGAATTTAAACGCTCTATACGCCTTGGAAGCCGCCTTATGGGGGATCCATTGGCTCGAACTGCTGCCGGAGGTCAAGGAAGTGCTCACAGAGAAGTTGGCCGCCCTGGAATAACGCGCCATAACGTCACCCGCCGCGGTCCTTGGCTTCCGAAGCCGAGGAGCCGGAAGCTCTTCGGGCGTTCCCGGCTGTCCGCTCGTGATTATGAACAACGCCCGCCCTCCCCAATTAGACGCCATGACAAAATAAGAGACCGGCTCTTTCGTTTACGGAGACGAAAAGGTAGGATATAGTCATGGTTATGTAATATTTTATGACGCAAAATTGAGATAGATCATCGAAACGGCGATCTGCGTAATATAATATATCGCAATTGAGCCTTCGATGAATCCGAGAAGCTCTTCGCGTCTCCGGGGAAAGGGATGATAGTCATGAGCCTAGAAGCCTTGAACGAGCGAGTCTACACCGACCTGTCTTATCTCGCCTATGGCGGTCCGAACTGGGTAAGGCCGCGCCGGCATCCGGAGGGGCACGTCTACGATGTCGTTATCGTCGGCGGAGGCCAGAGCGGTCTCGGCATCGCCTTCGGGCTGCTGCGGGAGCGGGTGTCCAACATTCTCGTGATCGACGAGAATCCGGAAGGCTTGGAAGGGCCTTGGGAGACGTACGCCCGAATGAGAACGCTGCGTACTCCGAAGCATCTGACGTCGATCGACCTGGGGATTCCGTCGTTAACGTTCCGTTCGTGGTGGGAAGCGCGGTTCGGGCCGGCCGGCTGGGAGAGCCTCGATAAGATCCCGCGGGGCGAATGGATGAACTATTTGCGATGGTACCGCGAGGTGCTTAAGCTGCCCGTCCTCAACGAGACGAAGCTGAAGCTCATCGAGCCGGAAGTCGGAGAAGGGCTTCACCGTCTCCACGTGGAGGGCAACGGCGCTCCGTCCACGCCCCTCTTGGCCCGCAAGGTCGTCCTCGCGACCGGCATCCAGGGCGGGGGGGAATGGCACGTGCCGCCCCTCATCCAAGACCGGCTGCCGTCCCGCCTCTATGCCCATACGTCCGGCCCGTTGGAGATCGAATCGTTGAAGGGGAGGAAAATCGCGATTCTGGGCGGCGGCGCTTCGGCCTTCGACAATGCCAACTTCGCCCTGTCCGCCGGAGCGGCCGAGGTTCACGTCTTCGTGCGGCGCAAGGAATTGCCGCGCATCAATCCCATTCGCCAGATGGAAGGGTCCGGCATGATCGAGCGATTCCCTTCTCTGACGGATGCCGAGAAGTACGCCGTGATGGCGCACTTCTTCAAGCACAACCAGCCTCCGACCAACGACACGTACGACCGCGCCGCATCATGGCCCGGCTTCCGCCTGCATCTGGGCTCGCCTTGGCTCGACGTGGAAGAGAAGGGCGGGCAAGCGTCCGTGACGACGCCGCAAGGAAGGTTCGACTTCGACTTCCTCATCGTCAGCACGGGCTTGCTCACCGATCCGGGCTTGCGGCCGGAGCTGAAGCTCGTGGAGAGCCGCATCGCCCGATGGGGCGACCGGTACGAGGCTCCGAAGGAGATCGCGAGTCCCGTGCTGGACGCGCATCCCTACCTGACGCCCGGCTTCGCCTTCACGAGCCGGGACGAAGAAGGGGAGAGCCTGCTGCACGGCCTGTTCGCCTTCAATTATGGCGCCATGATCAGCTGCGGCCTGTCCGCTTCCGCATTGTCCGGCATGAAGTACGCGATACCGAAGATCGTATCGGCGGTGGCGGATCAGCTGTTCCTCGACGATAAGGAGGACATTCTGGACGATTACTACAATTACGCCGACATCGAGTTCACCGGAGAGTGGCCGAAGGCCAAGATCCGATCTTGAGGCCGCGAGGCCGCGTTACGGACGGCGGCCCGCCTTCTACTTGAGAATTCCCGTCCCGGTAATCTTCACCTTCGTACGGACGTCGAATTCGATCGAGGGGTAGATCCGCTGCCACCTCTTCCAATCGGCATCGCCCCGATAGCGGGCCGCCTTGTACAGCAAGCCGAATCCGAACGGGTCCACCTTCCAGCTCTGGAGCCGGCGAAGCATAGACAGGTACTGCTCGTTGACTTCCTGTCCGGCCGCGACTTCGAATTTGGACCAATCCTGCTCGAATACGGGCGCCTTCGTCTGCTCCACGATGCCGGCTATCTTCACGCGAACGGCGATTCGATCCCGACTCCCGGATCGGATGGAGAAGTCGCGGTCGTACTTCTCCGCGAACAAGGTGAAGTCCAGCCGCGGCGAACGAACGATCATATCCATCTTGCGGTAGGATTGAAGCAGTTCCTTGAACGATTTGGTCTCCCGGGGCGACAGAATGCCGACGAGTCTGGTCTTGTCGAACAACGCGACGCGGTTGATCCGATAGCGATCCCCTTCGGGCTCGATGACCGGCATATACGGATCCAGCCCTTCCTCGTTCAACCTCCGGAAGCAATCGAATAAATAAGCGGTCACCGAGTAGGCCGAGCTCGTTCCGTTCTCCTCGAAGGTCAGGAACAAGGAGTTGCCCGGGAACGTCTCCGACTTGGGCGTGACCTTCAGGACTTCTTCGGCGATCGGGGAACCGACGGCGACGAAGGCGATGCCTTGAATGTCCCTTCTTCGGCTGAAGTAGTCGATCAACGGGTCGACGCTCCTTCGGACGACGGGCTCTCCGAAGACGAGCATCTTCGTATGATTGAAGTCGAGCTCCTTGTCGAACTTCGCTTTGAGCAGCCGAAGAGCCTCGGGGATGGATTCCGCCTGTTCGCTGACCACTTCCGCCTGGCCCGGTCCCTTCTCGGATCCCTTCGAGGGGATTCCAAGCTTCAGCGAGATCTTGTACGGCCCGTTCTCCTCGGCCCGATCCACGCCTATAGCGGTGACGAACAAGCGCTTGTCGATATCTTTGAAGCTGCGGTTCATGCAGCCGCTCAAGAGCAAGGCAAGGACGATCGGAACGAAGATCCAAGCTCTCGTCATCGGCGATTTCTCGTCCTGGCCAGAATATAGACGAGAAGGACAAGCCCCGCTTCGCTCCAGAATCGGCTGGTCAACCAGATCTTGGCGAAGATCAGATTGCGTTTGTCGTCCGCGAAGAACGAGGCGATCAAGGTCAGGACCGCGAAGGAAGCGAGGACGAAGGGGGTCTTCCATCCGATGGAGCCCATTCTCCAATCCCGGCTCCACAGATCGGAGATCAGTCGGCTCCCGACATGCCAGGTGACCGTAGCGAACAACAAGGACAGATTCAGTTAGAGAAGGAGGAACACATAAATAACCCTCTCGACGACCCCGAATTCGATCCGAATGGAGTCGGCCGTAGATACCCAGGCGTTGACATAGCGAATCGCTCCGTGCTCTCCATGGAACCCGATCGGAATCAGGGCGGTAGTCATCAGCGTAAGCAAACCGATAACGGGTACGAGCCCCAGCAGGCGAGGACGGAACGTACCCTCCGATTCTTTGTTGAAGATAGCCAGGTTAATGTAGCCCGTGAACAGGTAAGTGGCCGCCGAGACGACTTCCATATTGGGCCAACGCCATAAGTAATCGCTGACGGCATCCCATACGGCGTACCAATTCATAAAAGGGGTCCCGATCGACTTGTACAGAATCAGCAGGATGAACGGGATGTTCGTGACGATGACGATCTCGAGCAAGTACAACACGGTCCGGGTCTTCTGGGAAGCGCACCAGCCGGCGGCGGCCACCATGACGAAGGCGATCGTCTGGACGGGCATGTCCGGCAGGATATAGCGCTTCATCAGATTGCTGAAGGAGATCAGAACGATTCCGCCCGCGATAAACCAGCTGTACCCCAGATAAATCAAGAGCGGGGCGGAGATCCATCTCGGAAGTCGAGCCTTCAAAATATCGGACAGCGATTGATTCTCGAACGTGCGCATGGCGTTCGCGAACAGAACCGTGAACCCGGTGCTCACCGCCGTGCTCAGCAGTAATCCCGGAACCAGCCCGTTCCTCTGATTGTTCAGCAGGATGTGCGGGACGAAGATAATCGTGTTGATCATCATGCACATCAAGATCGAATAGTAGAAGTAACGGTTCAATTCGAAGTTCCCCTTTGCCCCTTGCGCCTGCCGAAGCTCACGGACGGCTCGCCGACGAAGCCCTTCAAGTAGGGATAGCCGAAGCTTCTCAGGCTGGCGAGATAACAGACGATGCAGAACAAGCCGACGACTGCGCCGAATAGTCCCAACATGCTGGAGATGAGCAAGAGCGGATAACGAACGGCCCGAATCGCGAAGCTCATGGTATTGATCGGAATGACGAAGCTGCTGATAATGACGGCCGAAGTCGTGATGATCATCGCGCTGCTCACGAGCCCCGCCTGCTGGGCGGCTTGGCCCAGGATCAATCCGCCTACCGTCGTCGCCGTCGATCCCATGAACCGGGGCAGCCGGATGCTGGCCTCCGTCATCGCTTCCGCCATGAACAGCATGAACAAGACCTCGACATAGGACTGATAGGGGACGTTCGCGCGGCTTCCCGCCAGCGAGAGGGTCATCTGAACCCGGAACAGCTCGGGGTTGAACGAGATGACGGAGACGTATATCGCCGGGAAGGTGATGGCGATAAACAAGGCGATGTAGCGGAAGAAGACGAGCATCCTCGTAACCCAGTGGGGAAGATACAGGTCGTCCATCGCGGACATGAAGTCGTAGAACACGGCCGGGAACACGAGGGAGAACGGAGTTCCTTCCATCAGAAGGATCGCCTTGCCTTGGGCCAAGTTCAGAACGATCCGGTCGGGACGATCGGTCAGAATCATCGTCGGGAACAAGCTGCGCTTCTGTTTATTGATCAGCTTCTCCAGCTGTCCCGTCGATTGGACGACGTCGGCTTCGACGCGGGCGATTCGGCTCTTGACGTCGGCCAGGACGGCGGGGTCGGCCTTGTCCGCATCGTAGAGAAGCAACGCGGGCGTCCGGGTGACGGCGCCGAGCTGCAGCGACTCCATCCGGAAGCCCGGGGCCGGGTAGCGGTGCCGAATGATGCCCGCGTTCGCCGCGGCGTTCTCGCTTAGCGTGGATTGGGGCCCTTGGACGGTCGTCTCGATATTCGCCTCGCCGGGCTTGTCGTTCCACGTCTTGGAAGCGTCGAACAGGTAGCTCTCCGCTTCCAAGGCGACCAGCACATTCCCGCGGATCAATTCGCCGTAGAGCTCTTCGGACGAGCCGAGCTCGCGGCGCCGGCAGATGGACTCGACGTAGCTCGCCGGTTCGGGGGCCGTCGCGATCGGGTAGATCAGAAGCCTCTCGATCTTGTCCGCGTCGCATACGGGTTGGAAATAATAGAGGCTGATGTTCCCCGGGACGTCCATCCTCCGGCGAACGAATTCTTCGGTTGCCGGAAGCAGCGCCGCGTAATCGTGTACCGTTCCCATCGGGCAGACTCCTTTGCGAGGTCTTGCCTTAACATTCCCCGGCTTCCAAAATTTAACCCCTCATCGTCGACGGGCGGCGACAAGCAAAAATAGCGGCGCCCGGGAAGTTGTCCCGGGGCCGCTATCGTTCATTCACGTCGTCCGCTCTTAGGATTCGCTCTCATGGCTGAACTGCCAATGGATGCCGAACTTGTCCGTCAACTGGCCGTAGCACTTGCTCCAAGGCATCTCTTGCAGCTCCATGTCCACGGACCCGCCTTCCTTCAGCTTGCCGAAGGCATCCCGGATCGCGTTCTCGTCCTTGCTCACGTAGGCGAGAGAGAAGTTGTTCCCTTGTTGGTACGGCATGCCCGGGGTACGTATCGGAGAACATGAGATCGCTGCCCGCGATCGTGAGCTTGGCGTGCATGATCAGATCTTCGGATCCCGGAGGAAGCGGGTGATCCGGGTTAGAGCCGAACGTCATCAGCTGCGGTTCGGGAAGACCGAACACCTGCGCGTAGTACAGGACGACCTCGCGGGTGTTGCCGTTGAAATTCAAATACGCGTTCAAGGGCATGCCAATACACTCCTTTAATGGAATTGGGGATCTCGTCCAAATTGTAGCATACTCCCGCTTCGGTTGGCAAACATATGTTCTATTTTTTTCGCTATTCAATTTTGTCGCGAACGCCGCGCGACAGGACCGACGGATGTTTGAATAGCCCCGGGCCGAGCGGGCCTACTATAATAAAACTACGAATTAAAGAAATCCGGCCGGATCTCCTCTTTAATTTTCGAAGCGTTTTCATCACATGTCCTAGAGGGGGATGCGTCAATGAATCGCACAACTTCGGCGGTACCTATCGTCTCCGTCGCAATGGCCGGCGTCCTGCTGGCGTTAAGCGCTTGTTCTTCTTCTTCGAACACAACGAATCCGTCGAACAGCCAGCCGTCCGCTTCTGCAAGCGCTAACACATCCGCTCCCGCCGGCAGCGCCGCGGCGTTCGGGGGAATGGCGGAAGGGCCGTTCGAAGGCTGGGTCGAGGGGCTCCCGAAGATCGAAGCTCCCGCCGGCTTCGATTGGAAGCAGTTCTCCGGAACGCAGCTGAACTTCATCTCCGAGAACACGCCGCCGTCTTCCGCGCTCGCCGCCAATATCGGGATCTTCGAGAAGGCGACCGGCATCCAAGTGAACATCGAGCAGAGCAACCTGGACATCGTAGCCGAGAAGGTCGGGCTGGACTTCAACGCGAGGAACGCCAACTACCAGCTGATCTACGCGGATCCGTACCAGATTCTGTCCAAGCAGTCGAAGAACTTGGCGGACTTGAACGACTTCAACAACGACCCGTCGCTGCCTCATATTCCCGGAGGTCTGGAAGACTTCATCGAGAGCCAGCTGCAGGCCGACGGCTACATGGGCGACACCGAGCATCTGTACGCGCTGCCGTACGACAGCCCGACGATGGTGCTGGCCTATCGCAAGGACGTATTCGACAAATACAAGGATCAATTCCAACAGGAGAAGGGGTATGACTGGACTCCTTCCGCCAATATGACCTGGGATCAATATTACGAGATCTCCTCGTGGATCAACGACAAGGTGAAGTCGGGCGCCATCTCGGAGGTCAAGTACGGCTCCGGCCACGAGGCGAAGCAGCACGACTCGCTGCAGGCCGACTTCAGCAACGTGCTCGGAGCTTACGGCGCCGACTACTTCGAAGGCGAGAATCTCGGCAGCGTGGGCGCGGCCCGTCCGGGCAAGTCGCTGCTGACGTCGCCGGAAGCGGTCGAAGCCGCGACGATGTACAAGAAGCTGCTCGATATCGCGGCGCCGGGAAGCAAGACCTGGGATTGGACCGGCGTGGCGGAAGCGTTCGCGGCCGGCGATCTCGCCATGGCCCCGATCTTCCACGAGAACAACGCCATGTTCGAGGACGCGAACAAATCGAAAGTCGTCGGCAAGGTGGCCTGGTCGATTCTGCCGAAGGGAACGAAGCGCAGCGCCAACCTGTTCGGCGGCACGGGCATCGGCATCAGCAAGTACGCGAGCGAGAAGGAGCAGAAGGCGGCGTGGCTGTTCCTCGTCTGGGCGACTTCCCCGCAGGCGCAATACATGATTCTGAAGTCCGAAGAGGCCGGCTCGACGCCGACCCGCCATTCCGTCTACAACCTGCCGGACGTGAAGAAGGGGATGGAGCCGGGGACGGAGGAAGCGAAGGCGATGCCGAACCTGCTGCCGATGAACGCCGTGCTCGAAGCATGGAAGCTGGAGAACGTCTACATGCGGCCGAAGGTACCGCAATGGCCGCAGGTCGACACGATCATCTATACCGAATTGTCCAAGATGCTCTTCGACAAGCAGACGCCGGAAGAGACGATGAAGGCGATCGCGAAGAAGAGCGACGACATTACCGGGAACTAACAAGCGCCCGGCAGCGGAGAACTTCCGCTGCATAGGGCGGCGGGCAATCGGCGGCGGCCCCGCGCCGAACCGTCGATTGCCCGGTTCCCGTCAGAGAGGAGGCGGCCGTCATGCCGCAGCTTACCGAGACCTTCGACCGACCCGAGCAGGCCACCGCCGCCGCTCGTTCTCGCGGGCGCGCCAAGGGGAGCCGAACGGAGTTCTGGATGCTGCTCCCGTCCATCGTCGTGCTGGCGATCATCAGCATCTTTCCTTTTCTATTCTTGATCTACGCGAGCTTCATGGATTACAGCCTGTCGATCGACGCGCCGTCGTTCACGGGATTGGACAACTGGCGCCGGGTGTTCGAATCGGACACCTTCTGGCAGTCGTGGGGCCGGACGGCGATCTTCGGCGTCGCCGGGCTCGCGCTGGAATTGCTGCTCGGCGTCGCCGTCGCGCTGCTGCTGTACCACGCGCCGAAGGGCCGCAACCTGATCATGACGCTGTGGATGCTCCCGCTGTTCGTCGCTCCGGTCGTGTCCGGCCTGCTGTGGAAATATTTGCTCGACCCGACGTACGGTCTCTACAATTGGTTCCTCGAGCGAATCGGCATCCATACGCAGATCCTCGGAGACATCTCCACCGCGATGCCGGCGGTCATTCTGATGGACGTCTGGGAATGGACTCCGCTCATCACCATCATCGTGCTGGCGGGGCTGCAGTCGGTGTCCCAGGAGCCGCTGGAGGCGGCCGAAGTCGACGGGGCGAGCGGCTTCCAGAAGATTCGCTTCATTCTGCTGCCGATGGTGAGGCGCATGATCGTCGTCGCCCTGCTGATCCGCTCGATGGATATTCTGCGGTACGTCGACACGATCACGATCGCCACCGAAGGCGGACCGGCGGATTCGACGAAGACGATCGGCTACTACCTGATGCAGGTCGCGTTCCGCTTCCAGGACATGGGGACCGCGGCCGCGCTCGGATTGACGATGCTGTTCGTGACGATGGTCATGGGCAATATTTTCGTGAAAATGATGAAGAAAGGAGAGGGGTGAGATGGCTCTGAGGCGCAAGTCGGTCTATGCGGTTCTGTACGTCGTCCTCGCGGCCGCGATGCTGTGGGCGCTGCTGCCGATCGTCTGGATGGCGCTGTCGTCGGTGAAGACGCAGGTGAACATGTTCTCCATGCCTCCCAAGTTCATCTTCGCCCCGACGTTCCACACGTACCGCGAGATGTTCTCCGCGAAGGGGAACTTCGGCGAGTTCCTGACCAACAGCGTCGTCGTCTCGCTGTCGACGACCTTCATCTCCGTCGTTCTCGGCTTGATGGGCGGCTTCGCGCTCGCGCGGGGCAACTTCAAGAAGGAGAAGGGCATCTCCTCGTGGATCATCAGCACCCGGATGGCGCCGATTCCGGCCGTCATTCTGCCGCTTTATCTCATGTTCGCCAAGGCGGGCCTGATCGGCACGACGACGGGGTTGATCTTCGCCTATACGACGTTTAACCTGCCGTTCGCGCTCTGGATGATGGCGACGTTCTTCAAGGACGTCCCGGTCGACATGGAGGAAGCCGCGATGATCGACGGCTGCGGCAAGTTCGAGGCGTTCCGGCGCATCGCCGTCCCGACGGCGGCTCCCGGCATCGTGGCGACTTCGATCCTGTGCCTGATGTTCTCGTGGAACGACTTCGCGTTCGCTTCGGTGTTCTCCGGCCGGGGCACGCAGACGGTGCCCGTCGCCGCGTCGCTTCTCATCTCCCAGCACGGCATCCAATGGGGGCAGGCGATGGCCACGGGAACGGTCATTATCGCGCCGATGATCGTCTGCGGGCTCGCGGTGAGGAAATATTTGGTTAGAGGTTTGTCCATGGGTGCCGTAAAATAGACAACAACCGCTTCTTGCGGAAGACGAGGAGGAACCATCATGTCCGTACAAGCGTTGCCCGGGCTGCCGAAGACGATTCGCGCCGCCATTCTGAACCGTCCGATGGAAGTCGAGACGATCGAGCTTCCGATGCCCGAGATCGGGCCGGACGAAGTGCTGGTGAAGGTGATGGCGGTCGGGGTATGCGGCTCCGACGTCCATTATTACGAGCACGGCCGGATCGGCCCGTACGTCGTGGAAGCCCCGCTGATACTGGGGCACGAATGCGCGGGCATCGTCGCGGCCGCCGGGGAGAAGGCGACCCGGTTCCGCCCGGGAGACCGGGTGGCGATCGAACCGGGCGTCGTCTGCGGCCGCTGCGACGCCTGCAAGTCGGGGCGGTACAACCTGTGCCCGAGCGTGAAGTTCCTGGCGACGCCGCCCGTTCACGGGGCGTTCGCCCAATATATCGCGATGCGCGAGGACTTCCTGTTCCCGATCCCGGATTCGCTGTCGTTCGAGGAAGCGGCGATGAACGAGCCGTTCTCCGTCGGCATCCATGCGGCGAAGCGGGCCGGCCTGCAGCCCGGCACGACGCTCGCCGTCATGGGGATGGGGCCGGTCGGCCTGATGGCGGTCGTCGCCGCCAAGGCGTTCGGCGTCGCCGAGATCATCGTCGCCGATCTGGAGCCGATCCGGCTGGAGGCGGCGCTGCGTCTCGGGGCAGCCCACGCGATCAACATCCGCGAGCGGGATCCGCTGGCCGAGATCAAGCGATTGACCGGCGGCGCGGGCGTCGACGCGGCCTTCGAGACGGCGGGCAATCCGAAGGCGCTGCAGACGGCGCTCCTGTCGCTTAAGCGCGGCGGCAAGCTGTCGATCGTCGGTCTGCCGCCGCAGGACGGAATCGAGCTGAACGTCCCGTTCATCGCGGACAACGAGGTCGACATCTACGGCGTGTTCCGCTACGCGAACACGTACCCGCAAGGCATCGCGTTCCTCTCTTCGGGGATCGCCGACGTCGCCTCGCTCATCACCGACCGCTATCCGCTGGAGAAGGCGGGGGAGGCGCTGGAGAGGGCGCGCACGAACAAGAGCGGCAGCCTTAAAGTGATGGTCTATCCGAACGGAATCGAATAAGCGAGAGGGGCCAGGATGAAGCCCCCGATTCCGACGCGAATGCAATCTCAAGCAGACTCGAGAAAAGAGGGAGGATCGCCATGAACGTCATGGAACGGTTCCGGCTGGACGGCCGCGTCGCGATCGTGACCGGCGGGGGAATGGGGCTGGGCAAGGCGATGAGCCTCGCTCTGGCCCAGGCGGGCTCGCATATCGTCATCGCCGATATTAAGCCGGATACGGCCGAGGAGACCGCCAAGGAGATTCGGGAGACCGGCGTAGAGGCGACGGTAGAGACGGTCGACGTGACCGACGAGCGGCAGGTGAACGAGCTGGTCGGCCGGGTGACGGCGCGCTACGGGCGTCTCGACTGCGTCGTGAACAACGCGGGCATCACCCATCTGGATCGGGCGGAATCGCTGGAGCTCGAGACCTGGAACCGGGTGCTGAACGTCAATCTGAACGCCGTGTTCCTTCTGTCCAAGGCGGCGGGGCGAGTCATGATCGAGCAGAAGAAAGGCTCGATTATCAATATCTCCTCGATGTCGGGGATGATCGTGAACACTCCCCAGCCTCAGGTCGCCTACAACGTCTCCAAGGCCGGCGTCATCATGCTGACGAAGAGCCTGGCGTCCGAATGGGCCCCGTACGGCGTCCGGGTCAATACGATCGCTCCGGGATACATGAAGACGAAGCTGACGGAGCCTTACTTCGCAGCCGGGGAAGGAATGGTATCGAAGTGGCTGGACATGACCCCGATGGGACGGCCGGGCGTGCCGGAGGAGCTCGGAGGCATCGCCGTCTACCTCGCATCGGACGCCTCGTCCTATGCGACTGGAAGCGTCTTCACCATTGACGGCGGATATACGGTTTGGTAACGTAATAGACCCGGGAGGGGGTTGTCCTCCGGATCAAGTCTATTTTCTAACGAAGTCGGGTGGACGCCATGTATAAGCTCGGTCGCTTGTTAAGCGCGATCGTCTCCCAGAACGTCTCCGTCTTGATCGTCGTCGGGATTCTGCGGGCTCTGTTCGGCGTGTACGGCTGGTTCCCGGACGACGGCTTGCACCTGCTCGTCGGCCCGATGCTCAACTGGCTCGTCCCCGTCTTGCTCGGGTATACCGGCGGGCAGCTGATGGGCGGGAAAAGAGGAGGGGTCGTCGCGGCGATCGTCCTCTTCGCATTGGTGCTGGCCAGCTCGGTGTCGATGATCTTCATCGCCATGCTCGTCGGCCCGGCCATCGGCTGGTTCGTGAGCCGGATCGACCGGCTTATGGAGAACCGGCTGCCCTCCGGCTTCGAATTGCTGATGTCGAACTTCCTGCACGCGGCCATCGCGGCGGCGCTGGCCGTCTTCTCGTTCGCTTACTTCGGCCAGGCGCTGTCGGCGTGGATCCGCGAAGTGAACGAAGGGCTTATCGCGGTGGTCAATTCCGGCTGGCTGCCGGCGGCCGCGGCGTTGATCGAGCCGGCCAAGATTTTGTTCCTGAACAACGTGGTCAATTACGGCCTGATGGGGCCGCTCGGCATTTCGCAATTGCACGATTTGAGCAAATCGATCTTTTTCCTGCTGGAGGCGAACCCGGGACCGGCGATCGGCGTTCTGCTCGCCTACGTCGTCAAATCCCGCGGCAAGCGGAAGAGGCACGCCGGGGCGACGCTCGCCATTCACGCGCTCGGGGGCATCCAGGAGGTGTACTTCCCTTACGTGCTCATGAGGCCCGTGCTGCTGGTCCCCCTTATCGGGGGCAGCATGGCCGGCATCTGGATCTTCCAATTCCTGGACGCCGGGCTCGTCGCTATGGCTTCGCCGTCCAGCCTGCTGCTGATCGCGGCGCTCGCTCCCCGGGACGATCTCGTGCCGATTCTGACCGGCATTGCGGCGTCGTCGGCCGTCTCCTTCGTCCTGTCGTACGTGCTGGTGAAAGCGCTGCCGGAAATTCCGGGAGAGACGATGGGACATCGGGAACTGAACGTCGTCCAGCGGCTTCAGCACGTGCAGCAATGGGACGATCTGAGGGCGGCCCCGCATCCGGTGCGGGAAGTCCGGCGTTCGCCGGGCCGGCCCGGGGCGGAGAAGCGGGCGAACGGGGCGGCGGAGTCCGCCGACCGGCCGGCCTCGTCCCCGTCCCCGTCCTCTGGGCAGGAGGGGGAGGCGGAAGCGCCTTCCCGCGCTGAAGACGCGGGAGGAGGCCGGGAGAGCGAGCCGAAGCGAGTGCCGGGGACGATCTGCTTCGCCTGCGACGCCGGCATGGGCTCCAGCGCGATGGGCGCCGCCATGCTCCGGAAGAAGCTGAAGGCCGCGGGATGGACGGACGCCGTCAAGGTCGTCCATTCGTCTCTCGACCGGATTCCTCCGGAAGCCGACCTGATCATCACGCACCGATACTTGCTGCGCAGAGCGATGGCCAGCGCGCCGGGACGGGAGTACCTGGCGCTGGAATCGTATACGAATTCGCCGGTCTACGACGAGATCGTGGACCGGCTTCGCGGGCGTTCCTCCTCCTTCGCCTTGGAGGAGAAGCATGTCTACCTCGGCTGCGAAGCGGCGACGCTCGCCGACGCGCTTCGGCAGACGGCGGCGCGTCTCGTCCGGCTCGGCTTCGCGGCGGAAGCGGCGCTGGCCGGACCGGATGCCGGGGAGCGGACGAGAGCGGTCCGACTGGACCGAAGCCTGGGCATCGGCTTGGCCGAGCTGCGGCCAGGCGGCGGCACGAATGCCGCCGCGGCCAGCGGGGCGGTCGTGCTTCAGTTCCCCGACGGCGTTCCGCTGGACGGAGGCGGCCGGCTGTACGCGCTGATCGGCATCGCCGGCTCCGGGCAGCCGATCTTCGAATGGGCGGCGGAGAGACCCGACGCGGAACAAGAACGAAGCGGCGAGCCCGAACCGCCGGAGCGTCTTCTGGCGACGAGAAGCAAGAGAGAGCTGCTGGACGGCGTCCGGAGAATGATGGCCGAGCGGGCTCCATTCGAGGAAGAACCCGCGACCGCCAACGGATAGTCAACGGATATTCAACGGATTGCCTAAGGGGAACTAACGGATAGGAGGGTAACTAGATGAAGCTTGAATTAGGCATCAGCGCGAACTTCGCGATCAAGCGGTGGGCCGATCCGAACGATTGGGTCCGCTTGATCGCGCGGGATCTGGGGATCGGGCGGATTCAATTCTCGTTCGACCAATTCGATCCGCGCAGCCGGCCCGAGCTTAGAAGAGCCTATGCCGAACGGGTACGCGAAGCTTGCGAGAGATACGGCGCGAAGATTCACTCCACGTTTACCGGACTGTCGATCTATCCGCATAACCTGCTCTATCATCCGCTGCCGGAAGGGCGGGAGGACGGCATCGACTGGTTCCGGAACGCGTTCGCGATGACGCGGGAGCTCGGCGCCGACGCGATCGGCGGCCCGTACGGCGGCATGGACGCGGCGACCTTCCGCTCCCCGGAGCTCCGGGAGGAGGCGACGCGCCTCGCGGAGGAAGCGCTCGTCGGGCTGCTGCGGGAAGCGGAAGAGGTCTACGGCATCCGGACGTTCTATTGGGAGCAGACGCCTATCAGGCGCGAGGGTCCCGTCGGGATCGGGCCGACGCTCGCGCATCTGGAGCGCGTCGAGAGGCTGCGGGGCGGGAAGGGCGCCGAATTCGCGCTCTGCCTCGACGTCGGGCACGCGATCTGCGAGGACGCCTCCGGCGAAGACCGCGACCCGTACGTCTGGCTGGAGCGATTGGCTCCCTATTCGCCGATCGTCCATCTGCAGCAGACGGACGGGCGGTACGACCGGCATTGGACGTTCACGGAGGAGAACAACGGAAGAGGGATCATCGAAGCGGAACGGGTGTTGGACGCGCTTCGTCGGTCGCGGGCCAAGGAGGCGTTTCTGCTGCTCGAGGTCGGCCATCCGTTCGAAGAGAACGACCACCGCGTGCGGAAGGAAGTCGAAGCGAGCGTGGCCTATTGGCGGGATGCGATTCGGGATTGCGAGAGAAGGATGGAAGAGGAGGAACGGAGATGAACGGGACGTTCGATTGGAGCGGGACGAGGCGGGAGATGCTCCGGGAGCTGACGAGAAGCTTCACGGAAGTCCGGGAGGAACAGCTGGACGGGCTGGCGAAGGAGATCGCCGGGGCGAAGAGGATCTTCTTCTACGGCTTGGGCCGGGAACGGACGATGCTTCTCGCCTTCGCGATGCGGCTTATGCACCTCGGCTTGCGGGTGCACGTCGTCGGCGACGTCACGACGCCGGCGATCGGGGCCGGCGATCTGTGGATCACGAGCTCGGGGACGGGACATCTCGCCACCGTCGAAGCGCTGATGGGCATCGCCAAGCCGGCCGGGGCGAGAGTCGTCTTCTTCACCGCGTTCCCCGACGCGCCCTTGCCGCGTCAGGCCGACCTTGTCGTCCATATTCCGGCGCAGACGATGAGGGAAGGAGGAGACGCCGAGCGGTCGATCCAGCCGATGGGCTCGCTGTTCGAGCAGACGCAGCTGCTGCTGTTCGATCTGTGCGTCATCCGGCTGATGGATCTGCTCCGCCCGGCGCCCGAGGAGATGGAGAAGCGGCATACCAATCTGGAGTAAGACGAGCCGCCCGTCGATGCAAGCTTATTTATACCGATAGGGACGTGATACGATTGGAGAAAAAGCCGAAGATCAAATGGAGCTCCAGACAACGGGAGATTCTGCTGTTTTTTCTCGAATCGGACGGCTACGGCACGCTCGGGGACTTGGCGGACCGGCTGGGCGTCAGCGTGCGCACGCTTCAGCGCGAGCTGGGCGAGCTGGAGCCGGCGGCTCTGCAGTGGGGGCTTCGCTTCGACAAGAAGTCCGGCGTCGGCCTGAAGCTCGAAGGCGACCCGCGCGACCGGGAGGAGCTGCGGGCGGAGCTGGAGCGGGATGCCGCCGACAAGACGTACAGCCCGGAGGAGCGGCAATTCGTCATGAAGCGGCTCGTCTTGTCGAGCAAGGAGCCGGAGAAGCTCTACTCGTTCAGCCGCATGCTGAACGTGACGGAATCGACGGTCAGCCAGGATCTGAACCGGATCGAGCCATGGCTTGCGGGATACGGCATCCGGCTGGAGCGCAAGCCCGGCATCGGCGTCTATATCGAAGGCGACGAGAAGAAGATCCGCTCGGCGATGGCGGACCTGCTGTACGAGGCGGTCACGCGCGACCAGCTGATGGAGCTGCTGCACCTGCAAGCGGGTCAGGAGCGGGGCAAGCTGGAGGGCTCGATCCGCGGCCGGCTGCTGAACTTCATCGATCCGCAATGGCTGTTCAAGATCGAGCAGGTCATCCAGGACTTGGAGCGCAGGCGGGGCTACGCGATGGCCGACACCGCCTACGTCGGCTTCGTCGTGCACTTGGCCTTGGCCGTCCAGAGGTTCCACAAGGACGAGGAGATCCGACTCGAGAGCGAGATTCTCGAGAAGCTGAAGGCGACGCCGGAATACGCCATGGCCGAGGAGCTGGCCGCCGCGCTCGGCGACAAGCTCGGGCTCGCGATCCCGGAGAGCGAAGTCGGCTATATTACGATGCACCTGCTGGGGGCCCGTTCCCGCAACGTGTTCGCCGCCGATTATCCCCATTCGGCCATTCGGGACTACGTCGCCGGCATGATCTCCGCCATGGAGCGGGAGCTCAAGCTCGATCTCGGGAGCGATACGGCGCTGAGCGAGAATCTGACGACGCATCTGACTTCCGCGGTGCAGCGCATCGAGCTGGGCATGGCGATCCGCAACCCGCTGCTCGGGCACGTCAAGCAGGAGTATCCCGATATTTTCGAAGCGACGAGGATCGCCTCCCGCTACCTGGAACGCCAGATCGGCAAGCCCGTCCCGGAAGAAGAGATCGGCTACCTGGCGATGCACTTCGGGACGGCGATTCTGCGGATGCGGGACAAGGGGCACGAGCGGCGACGCGCGCTGCTCGTCTGCTCCAGCGGCATCGGGGCTTCCCGCCTGCTCTCGGTTCAGCTCGAGAGGAGGTTCCCGAATCTGCACGTCGTCGATACGATCTCGCTGTTCCATATGGACGATTGGCTCCGCACCCATCCGGAGGTCGATCTCATCCTCTCGACGATGGACGTTCATCGTTCGGACGACCGGGTGCTCGTCGTCAGCCCTCTCCTGTCCGAAGAGGACGTCCGGCTCGTCGAGAAGAGGCTGGAGCGCCTTCCGGAGAGAACCCGATCGTACCGGGACGAACCGACGGACATCGACGAAGCGGTGGCGAAGGTGGAGCGGTACCGCAAGGCGCTGGAGAGCTTGATTCCAGGCATCATGGTCTTCGAGGGGGTGTCGCCCGGCGATAAGCGCGAGCTGATCGAACTCGGCTTGCGGCTCGTCGAAGCCCATTATGAGGTTCCCGACCGGGATACGCTCAAGCGGGACCTGGAGAAGCGCGAGGAGCTCGGCCCGGTTATGCTGGAGGACGAGAAGGTGGCCATGCTTCATTGCCGAAGCGCCGGCATCGCGGAGACGGCCGTCTGCGTGCTGAAGCTCGACCGCGACGTCGACTGGTCTTCGGACGGGGACAACGGCGAGTTCGTCCCGATTCGCTCCGTTCTCATGATGATGGGACCCGCGGGCGCGCCGCAGGAAATCTATCAATTGATCAGCGAGATCAGCGTGGCGCTGGTCGAAGAAGAGTTTACCGGCGTGCTCCGGGAAGGATCGCCCGATAGGATCGCCGAAGAGATTCGGCTCGTTCTCAAGAAGGGCTATCTGAGGCTGGCCGGGGATATTTTGCGTTGACGCCGCGGTTCGGGCTCGGCCGTCATGCCCGTCCGCTTTTCTCCTCCTCTTCCATTCGTTACAATGAAGGAGGAACGCCTAATCGATGAGAGGAGAGAGGAAGGATGAAGTACGCTTATCTGGGCAAGTCGGGGCTGAAGGTGAGCAGGCTGTGCCTCGGAACGATGAACTTCGGAGTCTCCACGGACGAGAAGGAAGCCTTCCGGATCATGGACGCGGCCCTGGACGCGGGCATCAACTTCTTCGACACGGCCAACATCTACGGCTGGGGCGAGAACGCGGGGCGGACGGAGGAGATTATCGGCCGTTGGTTCGCCCAAGGCGGCTCGCGCCGCGAGAAGGTCGTCCTGGCGACCAAGTTCTACGGCGACATGAGCGACAAGGCCGACGGGCCGAACGGAGAAGGCGGATTGTCCGCCTACAAGCTTCGCCGTCACCTGGAAGGATCGCTTCGCCGCCTGCAGACCGATCATATCGAGCTGTACCAGATGCACCACGTCGACCGGAACGTCTCGTGGGACGAGCTGTGGGAAGGCTTCCGCATCGCGCAATACCAGGGGAAGATCGGGTACGTCGGCTCCAGCAACTTCGCCGGGCGCGACCTGGTCAAGGCGCAGTACGAAGCGAAGAGCCGCGGCTTGCTCGGCCTCGTCTCCGAACAGCATAAGTTCAGCCTGCTGTGCCGCCTGCCGGAGCTGGAAGTGCTTCCGGCCGCCGAAGAGCACGGCATCGGCGTCATCGCCTGGAGTCCGCTGGACGGCGGCCTGCTCGGCGGGAACGCGCTGCGGCCGGTCGAGGGCTCGAAGCGCGCGAACAATCCGGAGCGCGTGGAGAAGCACCGCGCCCAGCTGGAAGCGTTCGAGAAGCTGTGCCGGGAGCTCGGAGAGAGCGAAGCGAACGTCGCGCTCGCCTGGACGCTGACCCGTCCGGCGATGACGGCTCCGATCATCGGGCCGCGCACGCTCGGGCAGTTCGAGGAATCGCTGCGTGCCGTCGAGATCGAGCTGAGCGCCGAGACGCTCGCCCGTCTGGACGAGATTTTCCCGGGACCGGGCGGCTCCGCTCCGAAGGCGTACGCCTGGTAATCCTTGATCCGTCGAATGTCGAATAGAATAAGATGCATGAACCGCGACCGGTCTGGCCTTCAGGGCCCGGCCGGTTGCTTTTTTTTGGGGGGGATTCCGACGAACGAGAAGGGCGGGCAACGCGCCGCTTCGTCCTCTACCTGGCGGAATCGGGAACCGGGTGGACCGTGACCTGCTCGCTGCCGTCGACGGTCGCCAACCGCACTTCGCGGAGATCGGCCGCGTAGGGAGCCGTTTTTTTCTCCAGCCACTCCTTGTCTTTGCCGATCTCGCGAAGCAGGGAGACGTCGATCTTGCCGTCGATGACGATGGGCCTATGCAGTTGGAAGGGGGGAGGATTCAAATTCAGATCGGCGGGGGTAACCGATTGATTCGGGGCGCTCATGAACACGGATATCGTCCCTCCGGGTTCCCACAAGGCGAGAGACACCTTCCGGATATCCGCCGCCTTCTCTTTGCGAAGCTCGGAAAATAAGTGCTCGATGGAGATTCTCGCCTTCGATAGATTGCGGAAGGAGATCTGCCCGTTCTTCACGAGGATGAGCGGGTGGGGATCGAGATAGCGTTTGAAGAACGGCCATTTGAGACCGGTCCACGTCGCGACGATGTACAACAGAATAAGAACGATCGTCGTGATCATGGAGCCCGCGAGTCCCAGTTTCTCGTCCGAGAGAGGGTGGGCGATAACGTTGCCGAGGGTCATGGCGATCAGGAAGTCGACGAATCTGAGCTGGGAGATAGAGCGCTGTCCCATGAGCTTGGCCGCGACGAGCAAAAAAACAAAGCTGACTACGCTTCTTAAAATCCAATCCATGATCGTCAACGATTCCTGGCCTTTGAAGAAATCCAACCCGAACACGCCTTTCCCCGATATTCAAGATCAAAATAGTAGCCTGCCCCGTTTCCCGCTCGGTATTCGCCGCGAAGACTCCTACGTCCCATGCGCCATGTCGAATCCGAGTATCCTTTGTTAGGTATGATGACAATCATTGGCCGGCGCTTCTTGAACGCGATCAAATATGACATTTATACTGGCTTAATATTGGCGGGTTACTCTTGACGAGTCGGACGCGCACCCGGTTAGTCCCATCCAGACGGTCCGATCGAACCGCTCGCCGCAGGAGAATCGGCATAGGAGGAATGGACGATGGGGTCCGTGCGCAGCAAGCTCTTGTTCTCGTTTCTGGTCGTGCTTCTCTTTACGGTCGGGATCGGCTGGAACGGCATCGCGAAGATCGAGCAGGTGCAGACGAATTCCTCGGAAGTGACGAACAAGTGGATGTTCGGGATCGAGACGATCAACACGATCGCGCAGCTCGTCGAGCAGTACATGGGCAACTACTATCAGCTGGAGCTGACCTCCTCCGCGGACGAGAGGAAGCCGCTGACCACCGCGCGGGACACGCTGGTTCGGAATATCGAGCAGAGCTTGGCGCAGTACGAGAAGACGATTACGGACGAGACGGACCGTAGCAATTACGATAGCTTGACCAACAATTGGGGAATGTTCCGGAAGCGGTTCGACTTGATCGCGGAAGCCCCGGAAGGCAGCGAAGAACAGACGAAGGCGACGCGGGAAGCGATGATGTACTTCAACAACATGCGCAGCCTGCTCAAATTGATGGTGATGTTCGACCATAACGGAGCCGTGCAGAGCACGGAGCGGTCGAAGGAGATCTACAAGAACGCGCTCGCCGTCTTCGCGCTATGGGGAACCGCCGCGCTCGCGGCGATCGGGCTGATCGCCTTTTACCTGATCCGCGCCATTACCGTTCCGCTCAAGACGGCGACATCGGCGCTGGATCGGATCTCGGACGGGGATCTGACGCTCAAGCCGCTGGCCGTGAAGAGGAAGGACGAATTCGGGACGATGATGACGGCAGCGAACCGGATGCTCGGCCGGCTTCAAGATTCGGTGAATCGGATGCAGCAATCGTCCGTCGCCGTCGCGGGCTCGTCCAAGGAGCTCAGCGAGCGGGCGGAGCGGAACGCGGAGGCCGCGAAGCAAGTGGCCGAATCGATCCGGCAGGTGTCGAGCGGGTCCGATTCGCAGGCCCGGTACGCCGCCGAATGCTCGAAGGTCATCGACGAGATGGCGGAAGGCGTGCAGAGAATCGCGCACAATACGTCGGAAGTGGCGGAGCTGTCCAAGGGGGCGGCGGATTCGGCCGGCGGCGGCTCGGAGGTCATACGGGAAGTCTCGAGGAAAATGGAAGGGTTGTCCTCGTCGCTTGCGCAGACGGCACAGACGATTCGCCGGCTCGCGTCCCAGACCGACCGGATCGGAGAGATCTCATCGCTGATCGGCGATATCGCGACGCGCACGAATCTCCTGTCGCTTAACGCGGCGATCGAAGCGGCGCGCGCGGGAGAGCACGGCAAGGGCTTCGCCGTCGTGGCCGGAGAGGTGCGCAAGCTGGCTGCCCAGACGGAGGAATCGTCGAAGAGCATCATCGATCTCATTCACGCGATTCAGCGCGACACCGCTCTCGTCGCCCGGACGATCGGCGGCAACGTGGAGGAGGCCCGGGAGTCGGTGGCCGCGGTGAGGAACGCGGAGGAGGCGTTCGGCGTCATCGCGGGATCGACCGCGGAGGTGTCGGCGAGGCTCCAGGAGACCGCGGCCGCCGCGGAGCAGCTGTCCGCCAGCTCCGAGGAGGTCGCCGCCTCGGTCGAGACGATGGGAGACCTGGCGGTGCGGACGGCCGGGATGGCCGAGCGGGTCGCCGCGGCAACCGAGGAGCAGCTCGCCTCGTGCGAGGAGATCCGCCGCTCTTCGGGCGAGCTGTCCGGCGTCGCGGACGGCATGCGGCAGCTGGCGGGGCAATTCCGGGTGTAGCAATCAAATAAAAGAAGCAGAGGGGTGTTTATCCCTCTGCTTTTACTAGCAAATGATATTAAAAGTGTCCTCTGTCTGTTAGTAATTTGTCCACCAACTCGTTACTTGAGAAAACTGAAATGCTACGCCAATACCATTCACTGAACGTGATAATATAGGGTCATGCAAATTATAATCTGAATTTTCGCTAAATGATGTTGGTAATTTGTTGGGTATTATTGAAAATTTGTCCGAATTCTCTATAATGGGGATAAATGTGTAATTCCATTTTCCAACCCAATTATCACTTCTGGCGTATGATTGGTTTAGCGATTCTGCGTTGGCTAGAGAAATTGACGAAAGCAAACCGAAGATAACGTATGGAACGATTCTAAATTATCCCTCCTCCTTCATTAATAGTTCGCGAAAGAATCACTCAGGACGCATCTATAATACACCTGATATGGATATGAAAGTAAATGAGGGGTTGATTGTTATGATGAATAGAATCAAGTTCATATTGGATGGTGTCGGACTTGAAAAACAATGGGGTTCTATTTCCAAATGTCTTCTTCAATCTTTTATATGTCAGATCAATTGTAGTGATTTAAGACTGGCGGGTTTACCAAGCAAAGGGATTTTATATTTTTTCTATTCCTCAAAATCCGTATTCGATGAAGGGGGAGAAGCATTACTGGCTGAAACCTATGTATTTCATTCCGAGGGTTCCGGATATTTGGACAGGATTCCATTTCCTGAGGCGTTGGAAGCTGAATGGAGATATCATTCATCAAGTGTAAAATTCATCCCAGAGTTAACATTGCCTCCATCTGAATCCAGTATTATACGCTCTTTTGGGATGACCTATGAAAATAACTCCGAAGATCTAATAGGTTATATAACAGGTTTGAATATGGTTCGTGAATCGCTTTATATCAAGGATAATCGATTAAATAGAATTCTTGGTTATCCGGATCAATTGCAAGGAGATCTGCAGTCTGCCGCAACCCAAATTTGGAATGCAAATCATGCTGATAAAACGCAACCGATGGATTGGCGTTTATTGTTGCAGGTAGATTCCGATCGAGGAAACGGGATGTTGTGGGGGGATGCAGGTAGACTTTATTTTATGATTACGGAAAAGCGCTTACAAACCATGGACTTTCATAATTGTATCGGAATTTACCAATGCTAAAGTTACCTTTTATCTATACATTAGCACGTATAAAAAGATCGGTTGACGGATATAGTTCTCCGCCAACCGATCTTATTTGCTTCTATGGGCGATCTTATGAGCTTAGCTCAAAGTCAGTACGGCGACGGAAGCGGGAGGCAGGTTCACCCGCAGCGAACCGCCTTCTTCCCGGACGGCTTCGAAGGCCGTCGGCTCCAGCGCTTGGGGCTCGTCGAACGTATTGTGCGCGTCGAGCTTGGAGCTCGTCAGAATACGCCCCTTCGCGGAGGTCCACTCGTAGCCTTCCAGCGTTCCGCGCAGGTCGGCGGCGTCCTCGTGGCTCAGGTTGCAGACGGCGAGGTGCAGCTTGCCGTCCTGTCCGATCGCGGAGGAGACGCTCAGCTGGCCGATCTTCTCCTCGCCGAACCGGTACGAAGGGTTGTCGTATTCGACCGGAACGTGGGTGGAGTCGTGGAACACCTGGTACATGTCGAACACGTGATACGTCGGCGTCACCAGCATCCGTTCGCCTTCGGTCAGAATCATCGCCTGCAGCACGTTGACGATCTGCGCGATGTTCGTCATCTTGACGCGGTCGCTATGCTCGTGGAAGAGGTTCAGGTTGACCCCGGCCACGAGGGCGTCGCGAAGCGTGTTCTGCTGGTAGAGGAAGCCGGGGTTCGTGCCCGGTTCGACGTTGTACCACGTTCCCCATTCGTCGACGATGAGGCCGACGCGGCGCTCCGGATCGTATTTATCCATGATGGCGGAATGCTTGACGAGCAGCTCTTCCATGAACAGCGTCCGTCTCAGCGTCGAGAACCATTCGTCCGGACCGAAGCCGGTCGCCGCGCCCTTGTCGCCCCAGTTGCCCGTCGGCAGCGTGTAGTAGTGGAGGCTGAGACCGTCCATATGCTTGCCCGCTTCGCGCATGAGCACTTCGGTCCAATGATAATCCTCCGAGTTCGCTCCGCAGGCGATCTTGTAGATCTTATTGTCGCCATAGTTGCGTACGTAGGTGGCGTATTGGCGATAGACGTCGGCGTAGTATTCCGCCCGCATGTTGCCGCCGCAGCCCCAGTTCTCGTTGCCGACTCCGAAGTACTTCAGCTTCCAGGGCTCCTCGCGCCCATTCTGCTTCCGCCAGTTCGCCATCGGCGATTCGCCGTCGAACGTCATGTATTCGACCCACTGCTGCATCTCGCGCACGGTGCCGCTGCCTACGTTGCCGCTGATGTACGGCTCCGCGCCGATCAGCTCGCACAGGCGCATGAACTCGTGCGTGCCGAAGTGGTTGTTCTCCTCGACGCCGCCCCAGTGCGTGTTGATCATCCGCGGCCGGCTCTCGTACGGCCCGACGCCGTCCTTCCAGAAGTATTCGTCCGCGAAGCAGCCGCCCGGCCAGCGAAGAACCGGCACGTTGATCTTGCGCAGCGCTTCGACGACGTCGTTGCGGATGCCGTCCGTGTTCGGAATCGGCGAATCGTGGCCGACCCAGAAGCCTTCGTAGATGCACCGTCCGAGATGCTCGGAGAAGTGCGAGTAGATGTTGCGGCTGATCGTGCCCTTGGGGGCGTTCGCCCGGATCCTCAATGCGATCGTCATTAAGTTCGTTCTCCCTTCGGTTCATGAATGAATCGGATAGATGAATGGAGCGAATGTTCAATAGAAACGGAATCAACGGAGCGGAATCAAGGAATCCCGTTCGACGAAGTCTGCCGCCAGCTTGATCTCGCTTCCGGCATCGCGCTCCGGCGGCTCGTCCTCCTGAAGCGCTTCCAACGTGCGGGCGATCATCGCCTTCATGTCCAGCCGGAACGTGGTGATCGCCGGCTCGAACTGGGAGGAGAGCGGGATGTCGTCGCAGCCGACGACGGACAGCATCTCCGGAATCCGGAAGCCGCACTCCTTCAGCTTCTGGATGACGCCCGCCGCCATCCAATCGTTCGCGGCGAACAGGGCGGTGGGGACGGCGCCGCTTCCCGGGCTTCCGTCCCGGAGCCAGCCGGCGACCTCGTCTCCCGACTCGTAGCCGCCTTGCCAGTTCATCTTCGCGGCGCGGATCGCGAACGCTCCGCCGCGCTCGCGCACGCGGTCCGCGAAGCCTTGCGCCCGCAGCCGCGCGGAGCGGTACCGGTCGGGGCCGGCGAGCAGGACGAGCTCGCGGTGGCCGAGATTGAGCAGCCGATCGGCGGCTTCGCGGCCGATGCGCTCGTCGTCGAACACGAGCTGCGTCACGTTCGGCGCGGAGACGGCATCCCCAAGCAGCATCGCGACCCGGTCATACAGGCCGGCGAACGTCGCCAGCGACCCGGCGTCCCATTGGCCGACCGCGAGAAGCGGGCAGTCCTGGCGCCGATCCGGAAGCCGGTCGGGATGGACGATGAACAGGTGGATCGACCGCTTGGCGGCCTCATTCGTTAATTGAACGAGAAATTCGTTATAGAACGGGTCGTTCTGCTTGATGTCGGGCGAGCAAAGGATGTGCAGGCTCTTGATCGAGGCCGCTCTCGGGGTGATGAACGTGCCCCGGCCCTGCTCCTGGACGAGCCGTCCTTCTTGAACGAGGTTCTTGATCGCCGCCCGTACGCTGATCCGGCTCACTCCGAGCATCTCGGACAGGTCCCTCTCGGACGGAATCCGGACGGGAACGTCCGCCTGCAGCTTGTCGATTCGCTCTCTCAGCTCCTCGGTGATACGGTCCTTAAGCAGCGGCTTCTCTTCCATGAACGTCCCCTTTCGATGTGGAATTCATATAGAACCAATACAATACCAATCCAACACCAATAAACTACCACTTGGCCGAGGGGAAGTCAATGAATTCGCTTCATTTTCTGTGAACGATCCCGCCGAAGGATCTCGAGTGAAGGTTTTGTGCCCGGAATAGCGGCATGAAGTGCCGAATTGTTCACGAATCGCGTATTTGTTCACACCGCGAACGCCCGATATGTTCACGATTTTCGCGAAGGTTCTCTATCCGGACGAACCGGGGGCGGCCTACACTGGGTTCAAGCGATTCAAGCGCAACCGACCCAAGGAGGAGAGAGAAGCCTTATGCGAACGAGACGCGGATTCGTTCACGAATTGTCCAAGAACCGATTGATGTTCCTCATGCTGCTTCCCGTCATCGTTTTTTTCCTCATCAATTCGTACTTGCCGATGGTGGGAATCTACTACGCGTTCACCCGGTTCGACTTCAACACCAGCCTGTTCGACAGCGAGTTCGTCGGCTTCGAGAACTTCAAGTTCTTATGGAAGTCCGGCATCCTGACGAAGCTGACGCTCAATACGCTCGGGTACAACCTGGCGTTCATCGTGCTCGGCAACGCGCTGGCCATCGCGGCCGCGATTCTGCTCAGCGAGCTGAAGCTGAAGTGGTTCAAGAAGCTGACCCAATCGATTCTGTTCCTGCCTTACTTCATCTCGTTCGTCATTCTGAGCGTCATCGTGTACAACCTGTTCAACTATGAGAGCGGTTTCCTGAACACGCTGCTGAAGGGCCTTAACATGGAACCGATCGACGTATACAACACGCCGTGGATGTGGATTCCGCTTATCATTCTTTTCTACTTGTGGAAGAACCTCGGCTACAGCATGGTCATCTACCTGGCGGCGATCACGGGGATCAGCGACGAATATTACGAGGCGGCGAAGATCGACGGAGCGAACATCTTCCAGCGCGTCTGGCACATCACCGTCCCGATGCTCAAGACGACGTTCGTCGTGCTTCTGCTGTTCGCCCTGGGCAGCATCATGAAGGGGCAGTTCGACCTGTTCTACCAGCTGATCGGGAACAACGGCGTCCTGTACAACACGACCGACATTCTCGATACGTACGTCTACCGCTCGCTGAAGGTGACCTTCGACATCGGGATGGCGACCTCGGCCGGCGTCTACCAATCGGTATTCGGCTTCGTGCTCGTCATGACCGTCAACTACATCATTCGGAAAATCAACGAAGACTACGCCCTGTTCTAAGGAGAGTGATTCCCATGGCTATAAGAGAGGACAAATACGCCGTCCTGTTCAAGACGATCTCCTATACGGTCATCATCGTCCTGACGATCGCCTGCCTGCTGCCGTTCCTGCTCGTCATCTCGGCCTCGCTGACCGAGAACGAAGCGATCGTCAAGTACGGCTACCGCTTCATCCCGAAGGAGTTCTCCTTCGAGGGCTACCGGCTCGTGTTCAAATTCCCCGAGCAAGTGCTCTCGGCGTACAAGGTGACGACGATCACGACCGTCGTCGGCACGCTTCTCGGCCTGCTGTTCATCACGATGGCCGGCTACGTGCTCCAGCGCCGCGACTTCAAATACCGCAACGCCTTCTCGTTCTTCATCTACTTCACGACGCTGTTCGGCGGCGGACTCGTTCCCTGGTACATCCTCATCACCAAGTACCTGAAGCTGACCGACACGTATACGGTGCTCATCTATCCGGGGCTGATGACGCCGTTCCTCATCATCCTGATGAAGAACTTCATCCGGTCGGCGATCCCCGAAGAGCTGAACGAATCGGCGAAGATCGACGGCGCGAACGATTTCAAGATTTATTACCGCATCGTGCTGCCGCTGTCGCTTCCGGGCATCGCGACGGTCGGGCTGTTCCTCGCGCTCGCCTACTGGAACGACTGGTTCCTGTCGTCGCTGTTCATTAACGACCAGAAGATGTACCAGCTCCAGTTCTACTTATACAACATCGTCAACACCATCCAATTCATCATGCAGATGGGAGCGGGGACCGGCGTCTCGCTCGGGCAGGACATTCCGACCGAATCGACCAAGATGGCGATGGCCATCGTCGTCACCGGCCCGATCCTGCTGCTGTATCCGTTCGTGCAGCGTTACTTCGTCAAAGGCCTTACGATCGGCGCCGTCAAGGGCTGAACCGCGGTTAGAACCGCCGGCGCCGCCCGTCCCGGGCTTGACGCCAAGGCGGCTAACATATATTTATAGTTCATAAAGGGAGGATTCGAATGCACAAACCACAGAAGACCGTATCCCTCTTGCTGACCGTCCTGCTGGTCGGCGCCGCGCTCTCGGGCTGCAGCGGATCGGGAGACAAGAACGACGGGGAAGCCAGCCAGGGAGCCAGCCCGAGCGCCAGCGCGAAGCCGAGCGAGAGCGCTTCCGCGAGCCCGGAGGCGAGCGGCTCCGCCAGCCCGTCGGGGCTCGATACCTCCAAGCACGTCGAGCTTCAGTTCTACATGCTCGGCGACGCGCCCAAGGATCTCGGCATCATTCAGGCGGAGATCAACAAGATGGCGGAGAGCGAGCTGAACGCCACCGTCAAGTTCAACTACACGTCCTGGACCGACTGGGACCAGAAGTACAAGCTGCTGCTGTCGTCGGGGCAGCCGATCGACCTTATTTTCACCGCGGATTGGACCCAGTACCAGGCATACGCCAAGAAGGGCGCGTTCCTGCCGCTCGACGAGCTGCTGCCGAAGGCTTCTCCGAAGCTGCAAGCGTTCGTGCCGCAGGACATGTGGGACGCAGTCAAGATCGACGGCAAGATCTACACCGTGCCGGCCACGTTCAAGGAGTATGTCACGAACGGCTTCGTCTACCGCGAGGACCTGCGCGAGAAGTACAACCTGCCGGTGCCGAAGGATATCGCCTCGTTCGAAGCGTACCTGGACGGCATCAAGAAGAACGAGCCGGACATGCAGCCGCTGTCGATGAACTCCGACGTCAAGACGAACCTGATGGACGTCTTCCGCGAGATCAACGACGACACCGTCGGCGGCCCGCTGCCTTACGGCATCGGCATCAAGTACAACAAGCCGACCGAAGTGTACTCCTACTGGGGCTCGGACGAGATGAAGGCCGACCTCACGGTCATTCAGCGCTGGCAGCAGAAGGGCTTCTTCGCGAAGAACGTGCTGAACGTCAAGGACACGATGCAAGCCCCGATCGTCAGCGGCAAGGCGGCGGCGATGCTCGGCGACAACCCGAACCGCTTCAACGATACGCAGCTGAAGATGCAATCGTCGCATCCCGACTGGAAGCTCGGCTATTATCCGTTCCCGCTCACGCGCGGCTTCGCGACGCCGGTTCACCCGATCCACAACGGGTTCGCCATTCCGAAGAGCAGCAAGAACCCCGAGCGCGCGCTCGCGTTCTACGAGAAGATGGTCACCGACAAGCGATATAACCAGCTGACGCAGTACGGCATCGAAGGGAAGAACTACACGGTCAAAGACGGCTATTACAAAATGATCGGGGACAGCACGTCCAACGGGTTCGGCCGCGAAGGCATGAACGGCTGGGCTTGGCGCAATCCGGAGTTCATGCTGTTCGACAAGAGCTTCGACGGCGTCAAGGAGATCTTCGCCGAGCTGGACAAGATCCAGAAGCCGGACATCTTCACGGGCTTCGCGGAAGACTACACGCCTTACCAGGCGGAGAGGGCGGCTCTCGAGCAGGTCGAGAAGCAGTACTTCTACCCGCTGTACGCCGGACTCGTCAAGAACGTCGACGAGGGCATGAAGACGGCGATGGACAAGGCGAAGCAGGCCGGTCTCGAGAAGGTGCAGGAAGGCTACAAGAAGCAATGGCTCGAGTATACGGCGGCGAACGGCATTCAGTAATCGGTCCTCGCCGGCAGGCCGGGCATCCCGCAGGGGATGCCCGGTTCGTCGCGGGCGAACGGCGCTTCATGGCCGCTTCGCCTCATTGACAGTAAGCGCTTACGAAGGTATAGTCAAGGAACGCTACAGGCGGATCGATCGGAGGAGGGATTCCATTGCTGCCGAAGATGAAGGAGGACAGCAGGAAGCTGTATACGAAGCTGCTTCTCGGAATCGTTCTGTGCACCGTGCTGACGCTGGTCATCTCGTCGACCATTTTATTTTTTATTTTCAACCGGATCGCCTTGAACCAGGTCTATCAGTCCGATCTCGGCAACTTGACGCAGACGAGCCGGGAAGTCGTCAACATGACGGAGAGCGCGCAATCGCTCACGTTCCAGCTGTACCGGAACAGCAGCGTCGCCAAGCTTCTGTTCTACGCGGAACCGACGATTTACGATCAGGTAGCGGCGATGGGCGAGCTTCAGAACTATCTGAACTCGATGCCGTACATCGAATCGATCTACGTGTACAATCCGAATTCGGCCTACTTCTACATATCCTCCAATTCCGGACAGAACGGGATGCTCGCCCGGGGCGAGCTGAACGATAAAGATATTTTGCGCCTGCTCGACCGCTTCCGGGATTACAAGCCGTTCTCCCCGATTCCGAGAACGTACCGGACGGCGGAAGGAGAGGCGGACAAGGAAGTATATACGTATCTGTGCTACGACGCCATCGGGACGAACAACGAGCTCAATTCGGCCGTCATCGTCAACATCTCGTCCTCCTGGATCAACAAGGACATCGGCAACCATCAAGCGGATAAGGGAGGCAACTCCTTCATTATCGACAGCGAGGGGACCGTCGTCTCGGGAGAAGGGATCGGGCCGAGAGGCGGCGCGGCGAACGGCGAGAATAACGGCGAGAGCAGCGGCGGGAAAAGCAGAGAGAAAAGCGGCGATGACGAGCTTATCCGCACGATCGCGGCCAAGGAGGAAGCCGGCTACTTCGTCCGCAAGGTGAACGGGGTGCGGTCGCTCGTCTCCTACACGAAGCCGGACCCGCTGGAATGGCGGTACGTGCGCGTCACCCCGTATTCGCTCGTCACCGAGAAGGTCAATTCGATGCGGGAGCTCACGATCCTGATCGCGCTCGGCATTCTCGTCGTCGGCCTGTTCGGGTCCTGGCTGCTCTCGAGGCGGCTGTACGAGCCGATCGGGCAGATGGCGAGCCGCATGCGGAAGCTGGAGAACGACAAGCGCAACAACCTGTTCACGCTGCGCCAGCAGCTTCTGCGCAGCCTCGTGCTCGGAGTCGAGGCTCTTAATCCGAAGACGCTGCGCGGGAAGATGGCCGAGCTCGGCATCGAGTTCAACTTCCAGCAGGATTACCGGGTCGCCTTGCTGCGAATCGACCGCTTCAAGGAATTCGCGGAAGAGAAGGGGAGCGACCTGCGCGTCTACAAATACGCCATCATGAACATCGCGACCGAGCTATGCATGCAGTCGTTCCAGACGGAGACGATCGACATGGACGGCGACAGCCTGCTGCTTCTGCTCGGGACGAAGCCGACCGGCGAGCAGGGGGACGAGGAGCTGCTTCGCTCGATTCTGCTTCAGATCCAGAGAGCCGTCCGGGAGCACCTCAAGACGGAGATCTCGGTGACGTATTCGGGCCCGGACCACCAGGCGCTTCATCTGCATGCCATGTATCGCCAGGTGCGGGACGCTTCGATGCACCGCTTGTTCATCGGGCACTGCTCGATGATCCGGGCCCAGGACATTACGCTGCTGCAAGCGAAAAATTACGTGTTCCCCGCCGAGAAGGAGAAGAAGCTCGTCGAAGCGCTGCTGTCGGGCCGGACGGCCGACGCCAAGCAGGCGTACGCGCAGATCGTCGGCGAGACGGCGTCTTACCCGTTCCATGTGGCGCAGTCGGCTCTCTCGCACCTCACGATGACGTTGAACGGGGTGCTGCACACGCTGCGGAGGAATCACTCCCTCGAATTCCAATACGGCAGCGACTTGACGATGCCGCCGATCGAGCAGTTCGAGACGATCGCCGAGATCGACGCGATTTTCTACGGGTTGTTCGACGAGATCCACGCCAAGCTGGCCGAGAAGAGAAGCATGAAGCACGAGGATTTGATCCGGCGGATCAACGAGCTGATCCAGCTTCATTACGCGAACCCGAACCTGTCGCTCAACTGGCTCGCCGACGAGCTCGACCTGTCGCCCAGCTACGTCGGCCGCGTCTACAAGCAGATCACGATGAAGGCGCCGGTCGACGTCATCGCGAGCGTCCGCATGGAGAAGGCGCTCGAGCTGCTCTCGCAGACCCACCGCTCCATCGCGGAGATCGCGGAGCTGACGGGCTTCACGAACTCGTCGTACTTCTACCGGATGTTCAAGAAGCACTTCGGGCAGACGCCGACCGACTTCCGCCGCAACGCGGCGGGCGGCGGGGCGGAGTCGATGGAGGCTTGAGCGAGCCCGCCGCTTACGGCTCGGGACGACTAGCGGAGCGCGGGCCTGTCGCGGTCAGCGGGAGATTGAATAAGAGCGGCGTTCGGCTTCGCGCGATCTTCCGGCCTATGCGGCGAGGTTGTAACCCGACGATGTCGGGTCAGGAGGGAGGCTAGCCACCTTCCCATCCCAAAAAGCAGGCCCATGCTGGGTAGCATGGGCCTGCCTCTTCGTATTCTCGGTTGTCAGGCGGAGATGTCCGCCCAGATCTCGTCGTCCACTTCCAGCTTGATCTGGGAAGGGTAGACGCGCGCTTGGTATTCGGTCAGCATGTAGCGCATGATCGATTCCTTCAGGTTCGCTTCTACGAGGAAGCGGCTGCGGCCCTGCACCCAGACCTCCGCGCTGAAGCCTTGCTCCTCGTCCCAGAGAAGCTCGACTTCGATCGCGGACGGAGGCACTTCATGCCGCTCGGAGAGGTGCAGGCAGACGGCGTTGACGATCTCGTCCATGGTCAATCGCATGGCGGATTACCAACGGCGGGAATCGTTCGGGCGACGCTGCTCGCGGTTGCGCCGGATGGCCATGAACACGGCCCGGATGACCGCGATGAGGACGACGATCGCCAATACGTTCACGATAAGCCCCAGGAAGTCGCCCATGAAGCCCATACCGCTGAACATGCTTCCGAAGAGCAAGCCGGCGATGCCGCCGATCATGAGTCCCTTCATCAGGCTGCCGCCGCTGAAGAAGCCGCGGTTCTGCGTCGTTCCGGCCGCCGCGCCGGTGCCGGTCTTCGTGCCGCTCGTGCTGTTCTGCACGTTATCTTGGGATTTCTTGGGCGTCTGGGTGTAGGACCTCTTGCCGGAGCTGTAGCCGCCTTTGCGCGCGGCATCGGCGAAATCGACCGGTACGGCCACCGCGAGGGTGAAGGTGAACAGGCTGAACAAGAGCAAAGCTTTTTTCCACATTGTGTCGTGACTCCTCCTGGTTTGTCTATAGGTACTTACAATAAGGATATACGGGCGTCCGAGCGAACGGTTTCAAAGATTTAATAGATGCCGAAATCGGCGGATTCGGCTATGCTGGAGGAAGCGGATAGTTAGAAGGAGTCGGATACGATGACATTATCTCCTTATCCTCCGGAATTTATCTCGTACCTCGCGGAATATTTCGGGTCGAGGGATTACTTCGAATGCCACGAGCTGATGGAGGAATTGTGGAAAAAAGAGAAGGGCTCGCCGAGCGAAGGAAGCTGGCTCGTCCTCGTTCGGATCGCGGTGGCGCAGTACCATGCGCGCCGGGGGAACGGGCGGGGCGCCTACAAGCTGCTCGCCAAGGCGGCGGAGGAAGCCGATCCCGGCGAGCTCGGACGGATCGGCCTTGACGGAGCCCGGCTCGCCGCGATGCTTCGCGAACGGGTCGAGGCTTGGGGCAGTCCGGACGGCGTCTTCTACGCCGAGCTCGAGCTGCCGATCGCCGATCCGCTCCTGCTGCGGCTGGCCCGGGAGCTCTGCGCGGCCAGAGGCTGGGCATGGGGCGCTCCGGCTGAAGCGATCCCGTCCGAGGTCGTGCATCGCCACGCGACCCGCGATCGCAGCGAAGTGATCGCCGCCCGGGCGGAAGCGGCCGATGCGCGAGCGAAGGCAAGGGCAAGGAGTCGGCCTGGCTGAAGCGGCTCGTTGGAACAATGAGGCTCGGAGAGCGAGCCCGATTAGCCAGATAGCGGCGGAGCGAGCTGAAGCGGTTCAAGGAATGAGCATGTTCGGCTGAGTAGAGGGAGATGTACGAGAGCTGCTTAGCGAGTGAGCAATTTCGCAGGGAGAGCGGGCGAGCGGTTGAAGATGTCCGGCGAGAGAGCAGCTTTGGATCATTGGCGGCGGAATGGGCGGAAATTGTCGGCAGTCCGAAGCCGAGCATCTTCGGATGAATAGAGACGAGGCTGAGCGGCTTTAAGGGGAACTTGCCGAAAGACCTTCCTCAACACTCGCAGCCGCTGAGCTGCTTTTGCTCGTTCCCGCGCTTCTCCGCCGATTTGACTCGGCCATAGAGCTGCTTTTACACGTTCCCGCGCTTCTCCGCCCATTTGGCTCAGCTTCTGAACGTGCTTTTGCGTGATTCCGAGCTATCTCGGCCAATCAGGCGCGGAAGTAAGAGCCGGCAGGCGGGGAGAGGCATACGAAGGAAGCTGCATTTGAGGATAAACGGTGCAGCTGGCGGAAGAGGGGCAACGAAAAACCGGCCCCCGATAACGAGGGCCGGCCCAAGCTTCTTATAATTCGACGACGGCGGAAGATTCCAGGTATTTGTAGCCGTCCACGACCCACTCCAGCTCGCCGCTGTGCGGATCGATGATCATGCCGTGAACCGGGGTGCCCGGAGGCAGAAGGGGGTGCTGGCGGACGATGTCGACGCTCTTCTCGACGCTGGTCTTGACGTTCTCGAAGCCGGTCAGCCAGCGGTCGAAGTCGACGCCGGAATGATGAAGGGTATGGATGACGTGCTTCGGAACGCCGCGTTCCACCATGTGGCCGACGACGCGGCGAGGGTCGATACCGGTCATGCCGCAATCGTGGTGGCCGCAGATGATGACTTCGTTCGCGTTAAGCTCGTACAGCGCGACCAGAATGCTCCGCATGATGTTGCCGAACGGCGCGGTAATGATCGCCCCGGCGTTCTTGATGACCTTCGCGTCGCCGCTGTGGATGTTGAACGCCTTCGGCAGCAGTTCGGTCAGCCGGGCGTCCATGCACGTCACGATGACGATCCTCTTGTCCTGCGGCTTCCCGGGCAAGTACTTCTCGAACTCCCGATCCGCCACGAAGGCCTTGTTGTGCTCCATGATCTCGTCTACTCTTCTCATGCCAGTCTCTCTCCTTCTTCAAGCTTTGGCGGCGGTCGACCTGCGGTCCAGGACGGCCAGCCTGTTCGTGTAGATCTGAGCGTCGCTGACGAGAGAGAAGCTTCGGACATCCGGCAAATAGCCGATCCGCAGCGTCTCGTCGAAAAAGATCTCATGTCGCTTCTCGTACCAGAGCTCGAACGCGCCGCTCTCGGCCCGGACATCGTCCGGCAGAGGCTCGTCTACGATCCAGAGGGCGGGAACCCCGCTCACCGCGCAGCCGCAGCCTTCGGCGTCGTACACCAGCTTGAGCGGGCCGGGCTCCGCCCCGAACCGGCCGCGAAGCGCCCTGGCCGCTTCCTCGCTCCACTCCATCTTCATCTTCGATCTCTCCCTCCGCATTCGCCGCTCCTATCCAGCCATTATGTTGATTATAGATTTCGCGGCGGGTATGATCAAGAGGACGCTATTATTCCACAAGCGAAAGGACGGGTTCGACATGACGAGCTCGGCTTCGAACGGGCAGCAGGCCCTGAGCCGGTTCCGCGAGCTGACGCGGACGCTGAAGCAGTACGAGGAGATTCTCGGAGTCGTCTACTGGGACATGAGAACCGGAGCGCCGCGCAAAGGGATCGGGCAGCGGTCCGAAGCGGTCGGAACGCTCTCTTCCGAGGTGTTCCGCCTGTCGACCTCCGACGAGATGGGAGAGCTTCTCGAGGCGCTGGAGCAGCCGAATACATACGCCGAATTAAGCGCGATCGACCGCAGAATGGTGGAGGAAGGACGCAAGGACTTCGACCGCAACCGGAAGATTCCGCCCGAGACGTACCGCGAGTACGTCGTGCTGACGTCCCAAGCCGAATCCGCCTGGGAAGAGGCGAAGGAGAAGAACGATTTTCCGGGATTCGCGCCTTACTTGGAGAAAATCATCGAATACAACCGCCGATTCATCGAGCTGTGGGGAGCGAAGCGGACGCCTTACGATACGCTGCTCGACATGTATGAGCCGGGCATGACGACGGCCGATCTCGACCGGCTGTTCGGCGAGCTGAAGGCGAGGCTCGTGCCGCTGGCGGAGGAGATCGCGTCGAGAGGGGAGAAGCCGGACACGTCGTTCCTGCAGGGGACGTTCGACATCGGCGCCCAGAAGAAGTTCAGCTTGTACACGCTCAAGCAGATGGGGTACGACTTCGAGGCCGGCCGGCTCGACGAGAGCGTGCACCCGTTCGCGACGGGCCTCAGCCCGGGCGATGTGCGCATCACGACGCGCTACCTCCCGAACGATCTGACGAGCGCGCTGTTCGGCACCATCCACGAAGGCGGCCACGCCCTGTACGAGCAGAACATCGCGGAGGAGCTGGTCGGAACGCCGCTGTGCACCGGCACGTCGATGGGCATTCACGAATCGCAATCCCGCCTGTGGGAAAATATGATCGGACGCAGCCGCGTCTTCTGGCAGCGTTACTTCCCGGAATTGCAGAAGCACTTCCCGGGGCAGCTGGACGGCGTGTCGGCGGAGGCGTTCTACCGCGGCATCAACGTCGTCGAGCCTTCGCTCATCCGCATCGAGGCCGACGAGCTGACGTACAACCTGCACATCATGATCCGCTACGAGATCGAGAAGCTTCTCTTTAATGAAGCGTTGCCGGCGAGGGACCTGCCCGAAGTCTGGAACGCCAAGTACAAGGAAGCGCTCGGCGTCGTTCCGGGCTCGAACGCGGAGGGCGTGCTCCAGGACGTCCATTGGTCCGGCGGCTCGTTCGGCTACTTCCCGTCGTACTCGCTCGGGAACATGTACGCGGCGCAGATCATGAACACGGCGAAGAAGAAGCTGCCGAAGCTGGAAGAGAGCATCGCCGCGGGCGATCTGCTGCCGCTGAAGGAATGGCTGACCGAAGGCGTCTACCGCCACGGCAAGCTGCTGCAGCCCGCCGAGATCATCGAGCGGATCAGCGGGGAACCGCTCCGGTCGTCGTATCTGTGCGATTATCTGGAAGGCAAATACAGAGACATTTATCGGTTAGGATAACGGGATAGAAGCGGGAAGATGCGGCCGGTCCGAAGACCGGATGCCGCTTCGTCCCGCTTTTGTCCGCTTCGGATGCCGTTGGGGAGTGGGGATGATGGGATTTCGGGTGATCAAGACGGCGGTAGCGGCGCTGACCGCCATCTACGCGGCGATCCTGCTGCAGGTGGACAATCCGCTCTCGGCGGGCATTCTGGCCATCATGGGCGTGGATACGACCCGTTGGAGAGGCCTTCGAACCGTGTTCGCGCGCTTCGGGGCTTCGCTCGTCGGACTCGCCGTCGCGTCGCTGCTGTTCTATTTTTGCGGCTTCCATATTTGGGTTCTGTCGGTCTACATCCTGATCGCCTTCCCGCTGATCGCCCGGTTCGGGTTCAAGGAAGGCGTCGTGACGGGCGCCGTCGTCGTCTTCCATCTGTTCTCCAGCGGCGAGATCGGCGCGAAGACGATCGGCAACGAGGTGCTCCTGCTGCTCATCGGCCTCGGCTGGGCGACGTTCTTCAACCTCGTCTACATGCCGAAGGAGGGCAAGACGCTCGAAGCGCTGCGGCGGACGACGGAGGAAGGCTTCGCCGCGGTGTTCGGAGAGCTGGCGCGATTCCTGCGCGACCCCGGCACGGTGTGGAGCGGGGACGAGATGCTGAAGGCCGAAGCCGCCATCGAGGAAGGCATCGTCGTCGCGAAGCGAACGCGCGAGAACCGGCTCATTCCGCAGACGGAGCCTTGGCTGTTATACTTCCATATGCGGCGGCAGCAGCTCGATTCCATTCAGCTCATGATGGAATCGGTCGCCCTGGCGTCGCAGCGCGTGCCGCAGGCGCTCGACATCGCCCGGCTGTTCGACGGGCTCGCGGAGGACGTGCGGTCGGAATTTTACGAAGGGAAGACGGAGCTTCGGCTGGACAAGCTGGAGGCGGAATTCCGCGGCATGCCGCTGCCGGCCACCCGGGACGAATTCGAGACGAGAGCCGCCCTGTTCCAGCTGTGCCGGGAGCTCAGGAGGTTCCTGTCGATCGCCAAGCGGGAGAAAAAACGGCGGTCATCTTCTTCGCGACAAGTCATAGAATGAATCGGAAGCGCTTGTGCACGGATACTTTTTTGTCACTCTAGACGAATGTCCTGCATAGACTTAATTGACTTGATCGTATGGAGGAGGTCTACCGTATGGCTATTGCGGATAAGCGGCTGCAACGCAGGGAGATCATCACGAAGGCAGTATGCGGCAAAGGCCGGAAATTCTCGACGGTTACCCACACCGTGACGCCGCCGCACCACCCGACCAGCATTCTGGGCGCGTGGATCATCAACCATCAATACGAAGCGGCCAAATCGGGGAGCGGGGTCGAGGTCATCGGTTCTTACGATATCAACATCTGGTATTCTTACGACAAGAATTCGCAAACCGACGTAGCCAAAGAGACGATCTCCTACGTGGAGCTCGTGCCCCTGTCGTATGTAGACCCGCGTCACCGCGCTTCGACCGAAGAAGTGTCCGCGGAAGCGACGCAAGAACCGAACTGCGTGGAAGCGACGGTGAGCTCGAACGGGACTTCGGTGCTCATCCGGGTAGAGAGGGAATACGCCGTCGAGATGGTGGCGGAGACGAAGGTGACGGTCGTCGTGGATCCGGCCGGGTACGACGACGACGCCAAGGATGCCGACTTCGGACTTGAGGACGACGCCTTCGACGATCTCGATTCGGATCTGATCGAAGACGATCTGTAAGCGGCCCGGTTGCGGTCGGTACTTAAGCTTATGCCGAAGCGGGAGAACATTCGAGGGCGAATGCCCTGTCGGTACATCGATAGCAGCCTATTTTGCGCGAGGCGGCCCCGGGGCCGCGTCAAGGCTCTCATGGGGAAGGGTCATTCGGCTTTGGCGTTCATCCGCCGGCGGGACGGCCCTTCCCGTTTCGCGTTCGCGGGGCGGCCGCGGCGCGTCCGCGCGGGAGACGCGCCCGTTCGATCGCGACCGGGCCGCATGGCGGGCTTCGGCGCCCTCGGCGGCTGCGGCCTTGCAGGCGGAGCTTAGGGGGAGTCGCCAGGCTGCGGCGGGAGAGAGGGGGGAGAACGGTTGTCCGGCAAAGTATGGATCGCGGCGAGGGACGACGACAGCGGCTGGCTAGGCATTCCCGGCACGGAGCGGCTGGTCGGAGCCGGCGCCGTCGGGCCGAACGACGCCGTTCTCGTCGCAGGCGTCAGACTTCCCGGGCTGTCGGAGCGGGCGGGACAGGCCTGGATCTGGAACGCGAAGGCAGGGGAGGCGCGCGCGCTCGGCGACGCGGAGACGACGAGGCGGCTTCGCCGGGAGGGGTTCCGGGTCGAGCTGGTGCCCGAGGCGGACCGGAAGAACGGCTTCCGGCCCCGCGCGCGGGCCGGAGGGGCGCCCATCGGGCCGGGCGGGCGCGAATACGCGGTGGAGACGTTCGGCTTGACCGCGGCCGCCGTACGTCCCGCGCTGGACGGCTATCCGAAGCTCGAGCCTCTCGAGCGAAGATTGAAGCGGGCTTCCGCGAGGGCGCTCTATGTTCTCGGGCTGGATATGGGAACGGTAAAATGGAGGCTGGATCGCGCCGGACGGACCGGAGTCATCGTCGCCATCGACGGCCGGCTGCGGCTGGGCGCCGGGCCGGAGCATGCCGGGCTGCGCGCCGGGGCGGCCGCGTTCGCGGCGGATTGGGCGCGCGAGTCGGAGGAGGGCGGCGCTCGGGTGAGCCTCGGGGCGGACCCCGAATTCGTGATGCTCTCCCCGGAAGGCAAGGTCGTGCCGGCCTCGCGCTACTTCGGCCCGCGGGAGGCGGCCGGCGCCGACGCCGTCGTCGTCGGCGGCGTGCTCCGCTGGCCGCTCGCGGAGCTGCGG